>NZ_CP082249.1:2601503-3251879 GCF_019879105.1 Natrinema sp. SYSU A 869
CACGTTGTGGCGATCCTCGAGACTCTGCGCTTGCGCCCGTGAGACCGTCGGCACGCGGTCGCCGCGCCGCGTACCGTCGGCGATGGCATCGAACTCTCCGGCCGCGAGCCGTTCGAGAGCGTGCTGGTGGACCAGCTGAATACCGTTTCGCGGGTAGCCGTCCTCGCGAATCCGGTCGACAGCCTCGCGGGCGACGTCGAGATCACACTCGAGGCGTTCGAACGCGAAGCCGGCCGCTTCTGCGGTCTCGCGGGCGTGTTTCCAGTCGTCACTGACGCCGAAGTGGGCCGTCAGCAGCGTCACATCGTAAAACTCCTCGAGCAAGAGCGCGGCGAGCGTCGAGTCCTTGCCACCGCTATAGAGCAGTCCGAGCTCCATTACCGGCGCTGGATATCGAAGCTCTGGGAGTCGGGTTTCAGCTCCTTGAGAAGCTGTTTCATCTTGTCGTCGTCGATTTTGCCCTGAATGCGGCCGCTGCGGGCGAGACTGACGACCTGCCGCTCGACCTGCTCGCCGAACTGGGGCTTGCTCATCTTGACCGTGTTGAGTCGCTTGCGGGCGTCGTCGGTCAGGTGCTGGCGCAACACGGCCTTCTTTTGGGCCTCGGCCTGCTGGGCCGCTTCCTGTCCGCCCTCGCCCTGAGACTCGGCGCGATCCTGTAGCTGCTCCATTTTCTGCTGTCGGAGCTCCTCGAGTTTTTCCTCGTCCGGTGAGCCACTCATAGTTGTCCCATACTTGTCCGTCAGGCGGGAAATGATTACGGACGACGAGAGCAATAGCTCTGGGCGGTAAAATCGGAACGAAAACGGATTCCCAATTACGCGTATCGCTCGAGTTCCGGACGGTCGAGCTCTTCGAGCACCTGGCCGGCAGTGTCGTCGAGCAGGCTCTGTCCCTCAGGGGTGATCCGACGACCTTCACCCTCGGCGGTCTCGACGAGGTCCTCCTCCTCGAGTTGCTGGAGGATGGTTCGGATCAGGTTCTTCGAGCCGTCGGCGCGTTTGTCGGGCGCGACCTGATAGCGGTTGGAGCCGCCCTTCGCGCCGCCGTACTCCGTCGAGAGTCGCTCGACGCCGACGGGGCCGCGGTCGGAGACCTTCCGCAGGAGACTCGCCGCGCGAGTCGCCCAGAAGTCCTCCTGTTCGGGTGGCAGTTCGTTGGCGACACCGCTCTTGGCGAATGCGCCCCACTCCGGTTCCTCGAGTCGATCCGCGAGATCGTCGGCGAGCGCCTCGATGAGGTCGTCCGCCGGAACGTCATACATCGTAGCCATTGGCGTGTGATTTCCGTCCGCGGCATTTAAGACCATCGTATCTGGGCAGCCGCCCGCGGCCCGGACCGTTTTTCGCCCTCGAGTCGAAACGGGGGGTATGGACGAACGCGCCGCCCTGCGGCTCCTGTCGGACGAACTCGAGGCGGCCGGCGACGACGCGGCGGTCGTCGACGGACTGGTCGTGACGACGGACATGCTCCACGATCGAACCGATTTTCCGGATGGAACGACCCGCTATACGGCCGGCTGGCGCGCCGTCGGTGCGTCCCTCTCCGACGTCGCAGCGATGGGTGCCGACGCCACGGCCGCAGTCGCCGCCTACGCCGCACCAACGTTCGACCGCGACGAACTGCTCGCCTTCGTTCGCGGCGCAAGCGACGTCTGTGACCGCGTCGACACCGAGTACGTCGGCGGCGACCTCGACGGGCACGACGAGTTCACCGTATCGACGACCGCGATCGGCCGGACCGACGACCCCGTCCGCCGGAGCGGGGCCAGCCCCGGCGATGTCGTCTGCGTGACCGGGACGCTTGGGCGGAGCGCAGCCGCGCTCCGTCTGTTCGAGCACGGCCACACGGACCGAGCGAACGATCTCTTTCAATTCGACCCTCGAATCGCGACCGGCCGGACGCTCGCGCAGGGCGCGAGCGCGATGATGGACTCGAGCGACGGACTCGCCCGCTCGCTCCATCAGCTCGCCGAAGCCAGCGACTGCGGCTTCGCGATCGAATCCAATCGGATCCCGATCGCCGACGCCGTTTGTGACGTTGCTGACAGCGACGAGGAAGCCCTCGAACTCGCGACGACCTTCGGCGAGGACTTCGAACTCGTCGCGACGCTTCCCGAAGACGCGCTCCCGGCGGTTCGAGACGCGACCAACGCGTCGCTGGCGGTGATCGGGTCCGTCTGCGACGCCGACGACGGGATAACGATGGACGGCGAGGCGCTCGCGGATCGCGGCTACACGCACGGCTACGGCCACGGCACGACGTGAGCCGAATTCCGAGCGGTCAGCCGGTGACCATGACTGGGACCGGCATGAAACAGAGCAGGCCGAACCCGAACGTGACGATTCCGAGGAGGATCCGGCCGGCACCCAGCTGGTCGTCTTGAACCGGGGTCGCCGCTCCCATCGACGCAAACAGCGTCGTCAACAGCCCCCAGAGAATCCAGACGAAGACGGTATTGATGCTGTAGTCCTGAAAGTAATAGAGATAGCCGGCCAGCGCGAACAGTGCGCCCGGCACGAGCGCCGCGATGGTCTCCTGAAACTCGCCGACCATCGCACGGAGGATGTGACCCCCGTCAAGTTGGCCTACCGGAATCAGGTTGAGAAAGGTGACGAACATGCCGACCCAGGCCCCGATAACGACCGGGTTCACCCCGGTGGCTGGATCGTTCCGGTACAGCGGCTGATCGAACCCCGCTGCGAGCAACTCGAGCAACAGCGGGTATCCCAACTCGATCCGGATGGCATCGGGATCCTGAACCACTGCCTCGGGGACGGTCACGGGCGGCAGGTGGAGCCCGATGACCGTCACGACGACTGTCGCGACGAGGCCGGCTAGCGGCCCGGAGACGCCGATGTCGAACAGCGCCTTTCGGTCGGGCATCCGGCCTTTCATCTTGATAACAGCACCCATGGTCCCGATGAGCGTCGGGACCGGAATGAAATAGGGTAACGAGGCGTCGACCTGATGATACCGACTCATGACGTAGTGACCCATCTCGTGGACGCCGAGGACGCCCAGAATTGCTGCCGTGAACGGCCAGGCCTGCCAGATCGTGGCCGGATCCGCGAACGGATCGATCTGATACCAGAACGCGCCGGCGAACAGCGTCGAACACACCGTTGCGAGCAAGAGTACGAGATTCGTCCACGGAATCCTATTGATCCCGATGCTGGTCGGTTCAGCGACGAGCACGTACTCGCCGTGGCGCGTCTCGAGTTCGACGTCGTATCCGTGCTCGTGGAACGTCGACCAGAGCTCTCGCATCACCCGCTCCGGGCGGGCCAACGGGTCGCCGTAGTACACCAGCTGGCCGTCTTTTCGCTCTACCTCATAGACCGCAAACACCGATTCGATGCGATCGATCGGCGGCCCGTCTTCGAGCAAGGGCCCGTCGCGTCCCGCCGTGCCGAATCCGGACCGATCGATATCCTCCATCACCGGAGGTTCACCGTCACCGGGTATAAATCGACTGCCGTCGGCAGGGCCGGCCGTTTCTCGAGAACGAGCGACTGCGACGCAGCGGTACGAACTCACGGCCAGGAAGCGACGAACTATCGGACCACTTGAAACGATTCCTACACCGAATGATTCACACACCGATCGCCGTGCTCCCGCGATCGGATGTGCAGTGACGTTCAATTGGTACGATCTCTGTCAGTGAAGAACTGAAACCGGAACAGCGTCAGTGTGGATACGTCCCATGGGCGGTCGTGCCGGATAGCGTCAGTGACGCACCGGCACGAGGAGGGAGCGGGGACTGTCGTCCGAGTGAATCAACGCGTGACCGCGAACGGCGATCAGGCGGGTGCGACACGCCACGTAGTCGCGCTTGTGTACGACCACTTCTCGATCTCGAGGTCGCTGACCGAATCCGAGAGTTTGACCATCATCGCGCCGATCTCTTTGGGAGACATCCCGACATCGTCCGCGATGAACTTGCCTTTGAAGTACATCTCACCGTCTTCGGCACGTTCGCGCAGATAGCATTTTAGGCGGCGTTCCTTGCTTTCGGTGGAGGATTGGGCTGTCGTGCTCATCGACATCAACCCCTTGGAGGGGCTATCTGTTATAAAGAGAGGATGATTAGCGGCGTTTCGATTGTCTTCAGCTATTTGGGGGTAATAGATCTTTTATACTCTATTAAAAATAATTTATAAATCTCTGAGAGGGGCGTAGACGTTTTAAAATACCATCTAATTCATTATTGTCGGTGAAATAGTTAGGGTATATACACTATTGCCATTCTCGACTGTTTCGATATTTTCGACAATAGTGGAATTGAATGTAACAGTCAGTATCGTTCGTGGACCCAGAACTCATCATCGACTGTCACTTCCTTTTTGAATAACGGGACCTCATCTTTCAGCCGGTTGATCCCGTCTTCGACGGTTCGAAACGCCTCCTCGCGGTGGCCCGCGAGCACGACGACGAAGACGATGTCCTCGCCGTCTTCGACGATCCCCGTCCGGTGGTAGAGTTCGACCTCGAATACGCCGTCTCGAGCCTCGAGGTCGGTTTTCAGGGCCGCCATTCGCTCGTCGGCGACGCCCTCGTACTTCTCGAATTCGAGGTGCTGGGTGGGCGCGTCGTCCGCGCTGTCCTTCGCGCGCACCCGGCCGGTGAAGGTCGCGATCGCGCCGGCCCGGTCGGCGCGCGGCGATTGTTTGACGCGAGCCACCAGTGATTCGAGGCTCTGGTGGGGCTCGGCCGCCTCGAGGGCCGTCACGAGGTCGTCGAACTCGAGGTCGCCGGGGCCGTCGACGGCAGCGATGACCGTCTCCCCTGCCTCGTCCTCGGCGGCCGATCCGACGGCGATTGAGGGGTACTGGAGCGACGGTACGCCGACAACGACCGCGTACTCGCAGTCGGTCGCCAGACTATCGAGCGCGTTTCCGACGGTCATCCCCGTTCCGGACGCGGTCCAGTCGCCGTCGACGCCGAGGTCGTAGGTGACGTCGCCCCCGAGCGTCATCGATTCGCGCGCGTGCGTCCCGTCTGCGATCGTCGCATCGTATCTGACGACGCCGACGCGTCCCCGTTCGGCGAGCTGATCGACGACTCGGTCGACGACCGACTCGAGCGCGCCGTCGTCGGCTCCGGCTTCGCGAACACCGAGTACGTGCATGTGCGAGCTATGGTCGGGTCGGACTTTGTAGCTGTCGCCAGGAAAGCCCCGCGACCGAGCGGTCGCGATGCTCCCGCTCGGCCGCGCCCCTTTCAGTCCCACCCGGCACCGCACGCCTCCAGTCCTACCCGACACCGCACATCTCCCGCCCCATCTGGCACCGCACATTTCCCACCCCATCTGGCACCGCATGTTTCCAGTCTCATCGGCACCGCGCGCCTCCAATCTCAACTGGCATTGCGTGCATCCGTCCTGTTAAGCGGTTCCGCCGGCGGCCGGCCATCGCTGTCGGAGCAGCGGCTCGGAAACCATGAACCGGAGTTTTGCAGTTGCACCACGAACGCTCGCATATGTCCCTCCGAATCGGCTTCACGGGCGATGTGATGCTCGGGCGGCTCGTCGACGACCGCCAGCGCAGCCGGTCGGTCGACGCCGTCTGGGGGAACGTGCTCGAGCGACTGCAGGCACTCGACGGGCTGGTGATCAACCTCGAGTGCGTGCTCTCGACCCGCGGGCGAGAGTGGCAGCGCACCCGCCGGCCGTTTCACTTCCGAGCGGATCCCGACTGGGCGATACCCGCCCTCGAGGAAGCCGGCGTCGACGTCTGTGCGCTGGCGAACAACCACGTACTCGACTACGAGGAAGTGGCGCTGCGGGACACGATCGATGCGCTCGACGGCGCCGGAATCGCTCACGCGGGTGCGGGAGCGACGATCGGCGAAGCGCTCGAGCCGGCAGTGCGGACGATCGGTGACTTGGACGCGGACGCCGATGGGTCGAACGCGGGCGACGACGGCGAACTCGACGTGGCAGTCGTCTCGCTGACGGACAACACGCCGGAGTATGCGGCTGATAATGACTCTCCGGGCACGGCACGAATCGAGATCGATACCGACGACTTGGAAACGAGACGGCGCGTTCGGGAGGCGCTCGAGCACGCACGCGAGACGAACCCGGATCTGCTGGTCGCCTCGCTGCACTGGGGACCGAACATGGTCACCGAGCCGCCAGAGTCGTTCCAGGAATTTGGCCGCTGGCTGGTCGAGGACGGCGTCGACGTGATTCACGGACACAGCGCCCACGTCTTCCAGGGGATCGAGGTTCACAAAGGGAGTCCGATTATCTACGATGCGGGTGACTTCGTCGACGACTACCGGGTCGACAAGCAGTTGCACAACGATCGGAGCTTCCTGTTCGTCCTTGCAGTGACGCCCGACGGCCGGCCGACCGAACTCCGATTGCAGCCGACCGAGATCGACGGCTGTGCGGTCCACGGGGCGGACCCGGAGGCCGCCGCGTGGTCCCGCAAGCGAATGCGCGATCTCTCCGAGCCGTTCGGCACCGAGTTCGACCGTGACGGTGACGCGCTCGTCTTCTCGCTTGAGGAGTGAGAGAAGATGCTGTTTCGCGGAGGCAGGATCGAGCTCTCGACAGTGGCTCGAGAGGTGTGTCACCATGCCGTCCGGGCAGTTGACAACCCTTAAGATAGCAACTCCGCTACACCGGTGTAGTATGAAAGTGGTCGTCTCTATCGGCGGAAGCGTCCTCGTGCCCGAGCCCGGCGCGGATCGGGTGGCCGAGCACGCGGCCGTCATTGAAGACCTCATCGCGGAGGGGTGTCGGATCGGTGCCGTCGTCGGGGGCGGCGGCGTCGCTCGCGAGTATATCGGGGCCGCTCGAGATCTCGGGGCGAACGAAATTGAACTCGATCAGTTGGGCATCGACGTCACGCGACTCAACGCCCGCCTGCTCATCGCCGCGCTGAGCGAGGAGTCCGTGACCGCGCCGGCGCTGGATTACGAGGAGGCCAGCGAGGCGCTCCGCCGGGACGATATCTGCATCATGGGTGGGGTCGCGCCGGCGCAGACGACCGACGCAGTCGGGGCTGCCCTCGCGGAGTACATCGACGCCGACTTGCTTGTCTACGCAACGAGCGTCCCCGGCGTCTACAGCGCTGATCCGAACAAGGACGACGATGCGACCAAGTATGACCACCTCTCTGCCGCGGACCTGGTCGACGCCATCGCCGGCCTCGAAATGAACGCGGGGGCCTCGGCACCCGTCGACCTGCTGGCGGCCAAGATCATCGAGCGCTCGGGGATGCGCACCATCGTCCTCGACGGCACCGATCCCGACCGAATCGCGCGAGCGGTCCGATTCGGCGATCACGAAGGGACGGACATCGTTCCGGAGGGTGCCGGCGAAGAACCGACCTACTGGGCGAGCGACGAGCAATGAGCGCCGACGGCGACGCAAACGAAGAGACGAAAGACGTCTCGGAGTCGGATGCGATCAGCCCTTACACCCTCCAGCGCGAGGAAGCGAGCGAAACGCGACACGCGTTCTGGGCGGATACGGTCGCAGATCGCGTCACAGAGCGAAATCCCGAGGAGCCAATCGTCGTCAAGGGCGGCATCTCGCCGTCGGGCGTCCCCCATCTGGGCAACGTCAACGAGATCATGCGCGGCTACTTCGTCGCCGAAGTCCTTCGCGACCGCGGATACGAGGTCCGGCAGGTCTTCACCGCCGACGATCGCGATCCCCTTCGAAAACTGCCGCGGACTCTCTGTGATCTCGAGGGGAACCTCGTCGATCTCGGCGAGGTCGATGCCGGCGCGCTCGGTCGCAACCTCGGCGCGCCCTATACCGACATTCCGGACCCCTTCGGCTGCTGTGACTCCTATGGCGACCACTTCTCGACCATCATCCAGGACAGCGCCGACGCGGTCGACGTCCCGATCGACATGGTCTCGAACACCGAACTGTACGAGTCCGGTGAGTTCGAGGATGTGACCCGCTTCGTCCTCAAGCACCGAGAGCGCGCACGCGAGGTCCTCTCGCAGTATCAGGACAAGGTCGACAAGAACGGCGATTACGTGCCGTTCAACCCAATCTGCGAGGAGTGTGGCAAGATCACCGAGACGGTGACGAGCGTCGACTTAGACGCTGGCGATGCGGCGACCGTCGACTACGAGTGCACCGACATGGATGCCGGCGATCAGACGATCGACGGCTGCGGTCACGAGGGCACCGCGACGCTGCGCGAGGGGAAACTCCCCTGGCGCTTCGAGTGGCCCGCTCAGTGGCAGCTGCTGGGCGTCGACTTCGAACCCTTCGGGAAGGACCACGCCGAGGGTTCCTGGCCCAGCGGCCAGGACGTCGCCCGCAACGTCCTCGAGATTGAGCCACCGGTCCCGATGGTCTACGAGTGGTTCACCCTCGAGGGTGAGCCGTTCTCCTCCTCCGAAGGAAACGTGATTCTGGTCTCGGATGTCCTCGAACTGCTCGAGCCCGAGGTCCTGCGGTACTTCTTCGCGAAGGACCCTGTGAAGGCCCGGGACTTCAGCATCGAACGGCTCGATCAACTGGTCGACGAGTTCGACCGGCTCGAGGCGACCTACTTCGGCGAGATCGAGGCAAGCGAGGACGAGCAGGCGTTCGCAGATCGGGTCTATCCGTTCATCGTCGATGAACCGCGAGCGGATCGGATCCGGCTTCCCTACACGTTCGCCGCGGTGCTCGGGATGACCGACGATCCCGACCTGCGCGAAGAGATCGCGCGCCGCGAGGGACATATTCCCGACGATGCGCCCAAGTGGGCCGTCGAGGGTGCCTTAGAGCGGGTCGAACAGGCCCGCAACTGGGCGCGCCGGACAGGCAACGAGTTCGATTACGAACTCAAACGCAGTGAGATTCCGGATCACGACTTCGATGCCGACACCGAGGCCGCGCTCGCGGAACTGGCCGACTTCATCGAGGACGGTCACGACCCCGAGGCGATTCAGGGCGAGATCTACGAGACCGCGAAGCGAAATGACGTCGATGTCGGCGACTTCTTCGCGGCGGGCTACCGGCTGTTCTTCGACGAGGAGCAGGGGCCGAAGCTCGGTCCGTTCCTCGCGAAGGTCGACCGGGAGTTCGTTGTCGGACGACTGCGCCGGGAGCGCTGAGCGGAATCGAACGGCCGGCCGAATAGACAAAAGTCATTTGAGAACGCCGCCCGGAGATAGTATCGATGGATCACGGCTCCTTCGCTGTCGTCTCGCCACCCGCAATCTACGGATCGGAACTCCTCACGTGGGTTCTGATTGGCCTTCTTCTCTACTGGATCGCGGTCGTCGGTCTCCGAAACGGGGGGTATCTCCCCGACTATATCGGCACGCAAGGACCGATTCTCACGTTCCACACGAAACGCGGGCGGGTGCTTCTCGATCGACTCGCACGACCGAAGCGCTTCTGGCGGGCGTGGTCGAACTTCGGCGTCGGGATCGCACTCGTCGTGATGGTCAGCATGTTTGCTGTCCTGATTCGCGTAGCGATGGTCGCGCTTACCTCACCGCAACCGGCGAGTTCACCCGCCAGACAGCCCCACAACGTCCTCGTCATTCCTGGTGTCAATGACTTTCTGCCGCTGTCGGCGACGCCCGGCATCATCTTCGGGTTGCTCGTCGGACTCGTCGTCCACGAGGGGGGCCACGGGCTGCTCTGTCGCGTCGAGGACATCGATATCGACTCGATGGGTGTCGCGATGCTCGCGTTCCTTCCCATCGGCGCGTTCGTCGAACCCGACCAGGAGAGCAGCAAGTCAGCCTCGCGGGGCGGCCAAACGCGGATGTTCGCCGCCGGCGTTACGAACAACTTCGCGATCACTCTGTTAGCCTTCGCCCTCCTGTTCGGCCCGGTCGTCGGTGCAATCGGCGTCGCGCCTGGAGCAGCCGTCGGCGGCGTTGCACCCGATTCCCCCGCCGCCGACGCCGGGATCGAACCGAATGATCGTATTACGGCGATCAACGGCACTGCAGTCGATGGCAATGACGACCTCGCGGACCGGCTCGAGGCCGTCGACGGCGAGCAGGTGGCTGTCGAACTCAACGGCGAGCGGACGGTACCCGTCGATCGGTCGCTGCTCGTGACGACGGCGCTGGAAAACGGGCCGACAGGGCTCGACGTCGGTGACAAGATCCGCGCGGTCGACGGCCAGACCGTCGCGACCGAACGCGGCTTCTACAATGCCGTCGGCGACAGTGAGCAGGTCACGCTGGCGATCGAGCCCGCAGACGGCAACGACCGGATCGAGCGCGATGTGGCGGTCGGCGCAGCGGTCTCGGTCGCCGCTGACGGGCCCTCGAGAGCGAAACCGGCCCGACCGACGAGACCTTCGTTATCACCCGCTTCGACGGCGAACGGGTACAGAACTACGGGGACCTCGCTGACCTGCTCGAGAACAGCGAGCCCGACCAGCAGGTCGATGTGGTGGGCTACTTCGGCAACGAACGCGAGACATACACCGTAACCCTTGACGAGCATCCGCGATCTGATAGCGGGTTCCTCGGGATTCAGGGCAATCAGGGGATGTCTGGCGTCGCGGTGAACGATATCGGCGTTCAGCTCTATCCCGCGAGCGAGTATCTAGGACTGCTCGGCGGCGACGGCGAGACGCGGTTCGGTTCCATTACTGAGAGCTTCCTCGGAAAGATCGGGATCGCGCTCATGTTGCCGGTCATCGGTGTCAGCGGCGCGATGCCGTTCAATTTCGCCGGCTTCACCGGCGGGGTTCAGAACTTCTACGAAGTTCAGGGGGCGCTCAGTGCGTTCGGGGACGGGACTGTCTTCCTCCTCGCGAACCTGTTGTTCTGGACCGGCTGGATCAACATCCAGCTCGGCTTTTTCAACTGCATCCCGGCGTTCCCACTCGATGGCGGGCACATTCTCCGGACGAGCACTGAAGCGATCGTCTCTCGGTTACCGGTCGACGCGACCCGCGGAATGGTCCGCATGGTGACGACGGCGATTGGGGTGACGATGCTCGTGAGCTTCGTCCTCCTGCTGTTCGGACCGCAACTGCTGGGCTGAGAATTGGCCTCGGCAGCGGCTTACGAGTCGTCGGGATCGATCCCGTGGCGGTCGGCGAACTCTTCGGGCGTCTCCTCGATGCGCTCGAACTCAGTCTCGAAGTAGTGTTCGTAGTGGCGCACGACCTGTTCGACGACCCACCGGCTGAACTCCTCGTCGAAACACCACTCCCCCTCCATTTCCGGGATTTCGAACCGATCGTCCGTTGAAAAGGCCGCGTAGACGTGGAAGAAGCCGAGGATGACGTCCGCGAAGTCCCGAGCCTTCTCCGAGCCGCTCTCGCGGCGCTCCTCGAGTTCCGCGCGACCGTCGTCCGTGAGCTCGAAATACTTCCGGTCGGGTTCGTCCTTCCGTTCGATGCGCTCGGCCCATCCCTTCTCCTCGAACTTGTAGAGGATCGGATAGACCGAACCGTAGGACGGCTCCCAGTGCCCGCCGCTGATCTCGCGGATTTCCTTGAGAATCTCGTAGCCGTATCGGGGCTTCTCCTCGAGGAGTTCGAGGACGAGGTAGGCGATGAGTCCTTTCGGCGGCCCACTTTTCCGCATACGGCTGGTGAGTTAAACGGATAGAGGTAAAGGGTTTCGGTCACGTCCGAAACGGCGAATTGGTAACCGAACGAGACGGGTTCGGTGACTCCCCGTGCAACGAGTCGACCCCGTCAGTGTGGCCGGGATCGGGGCGAAACCCGGCCCTTCTTAGCGTCCCCGTCCCAACCCGCAACTATGGAACGACGGCGACCGCCACAGACCGACGAGGGCTGGTACGTCCTGCACGATTTCCGATCGATCGACTGGGACGCCTGGCGACGCGCACCCGAGCGACGCCGTTCACAGGCGATCGACGAGGGTATCGACTACCTCGCGTCCGCCGAGGCCGTCGACGACGCCGACGCGGGCGAGTCGGCCACGTTCTCAGTACTGGGCCACAAGGCCGACCTGCTCGTTCTCCACCTCCGGCCGACGCTCGCCGACATCGACACGCTCGAGCGGCAGTTCGAGCACACCGCGCTCGCCGAGTTCACTGAACGGGCCGACTCCTATCTCTCGGTGACGGAGGTCTCGGGCTACATGTCTGAGGACTACTTCGACGAGGATAGCGAGGTTGAGGACACCGGCCTCGCGCGTTACATCGAATCCCGGCTCGAACCCGAGATTCCGGACAGCGAGTTCGTGACGTTCTATCCAATGGACAAGCGCCGCGGACCGGAGGACAACTGGTACGACCTACCCTTCGACGAGCGCGCAGAGCACTTGTCCTCCCACGGCGACATCGGGCGGGACTACGCCGGCCGCGTCACCCAGATCATCTCCGGCAGCATCGGTCTCGACGACTTCGAGTGGGGCGTAACGCTGTTCGGCGACGACCCCACCGACGTGAAGGAACTGCTCTACGAGATGCGCTTCGATCCCTCGAGCTCCCGTTTCGCCGAGTTCGGCCGGTTCCTCTCGGGCCGCCGGTTCCCGCCTGAGAACCTCGGAGCCTTCCTCGCCGGCGAGACGATTCCCCAAGAGAGCGAGGCACACGGCGGTCACGGCCACGCTCACGCGGGTGGCGACGCCGACGGACACCATCACGGTGACTCCGGCGATCATCATCACGGCGGTGACGCGGAGTCGGGCGGCCACGACGACGAGGGTGGTTCCGGCGGCCCGCACGACGATGACGACGAGGACCTGCGAAGTGAACTCGAGGATATCGGCGTTTATGCCGGTCAGCCCCACGGCGAGGACGTCCACGCGGTCGTCCTCTACTCCGCGGCCGACCCCGACGAGCTGTTTGAGGAGGTCGATGGGCTGCGAGGCAACTTCGACCACTACGATACGCACGTGAAGACAGCTGTCTACGAGCCGCGCGAGCAGGGAACCCGTGAGCACGAGGGCGACGACGCGGAGACCGCGGTCGTCAGCCTCTGGGACACCGAGCGCGCCGCGAGCACGGCCGCCGGATTCCTCGCCGATCTCCCCGAAATCGTCCGGCAGGCGGGGGACCGGGCGTCGACAGACGCCGATGGGAAGCGGGGCGACAGCCCCGCGAGCGGCGACGGCGATTCCTGGGGGACGATGGGGATGTTCTACACCGTCGAGCCCGACCGCCGCGGGGACTTCGTCGGGACCTTCGAGGACGTCGCCGGGATACTCGCCGACATGGACGGCCACCGCAAGACCGACCTCCTAGTCAACCGCGAGGACGAGAACGACATGTTCATCGCCAGTCGCTGGGACTCCCGTGAGGACGCCATGCAGTTCTTCCGGAGTGACGCCTTCTCGGAGACCGTTGAGTTCGGTCGGGACGTCCTCGCGGACCGACCGCGACACGTCTTCCTGGCCTGATCGTCCGATTCGCCGCGTCTTTTTTCGTCCGGATCCGTTTTTGAGACGGCCATCTGCGTTCAGAACGGGGACTCGAGCGAACTGTCCTTCGGAATCGACCGATCGCTACACTGAGAACACGTACGCTGCGCCGTGACCACCATCGACGTCTTGCCGCCAGTCCGCCACGACGGCGGTATCGCCGGACAACGAGACGGCGTTTCCGAAGGTCTGCCCCGAACCATTGGGTGCGACGAGCGTATCCCGCCGGTCCCAACCGTCGTCCGAGCGGACGAAGACGGCAGTCGAAGACTGACAGGCATCGCCGACGAGTGCCGTCTCTCCCTCTAGGGCGACCGCCCCGATACAGCTGAATTCATCGCCGGTGAGGAGCGTCGTCCGCTGGCTCCAGCCCGCGTCCCCGTCTCGCTCGAAGACGGACACTGATCCCGCGGTATCGGTATCGTCATTACCGGCGACGAGAGCAGTCCGTTCCGAGAGCGCGACGGTGGAGCCGAACTTGTCGCCGGCGGTACCGTCGTCCGCGACGAGTCTCTCCCGGCGAATCCACTCGCCGTTCGACCGCTCGAACGCGGACACCGCCCCCGCGTTCGCACCGGCCGCCGTGTCGCTCGTCGGCGCCCCGATCAACGCGATATCGCCGGCCAGTGCCACCGAGTGGCCGTACTCGTTCCCGCCGTCACTGTCGTCGGGGACGAGTTTGGCCTGTTGGTGCCAGCCCTCGTCCGTCCGCCGGTACGCGAACGCCGATCCCTGCCACTCGCCGCTGTTGGCGGAAGTGGCTGGACACCCCAGAATCGCAGTGTCACCGTCGATAGCGATTGCGTGTACGTGTCTAGACGGATTCTCTTCCGAGTCGTCGACATCGGGAACGAGTCGTGCCCGTTGGTTCCACCCTCCGTCGTCTGACCGATCGAAGACGTACGCCGTTCCGGAGAGCCATTCTTCCGACGTGTCCTCGTACCACGCTCCGATGAGCACGGTATCGCCGTCTATCGCTACTGGATCCCCGAACTCGTCTTCCGGTGTGTTCTCGGGAAGGGAGAGTTCTGCCTCCTGACCCCACGTTTCGCTCGACCGCTCGAAGACGTACGCCGACCCCGGACCGTCGGGGACGATTCCGGCTCCGGGATCGTACTCGCGACGACGGTCTCCTCCGACACGGCGACCCGAATCAGTTGATGTTCGTCGTCCGGATCATAGCGAGGGACGAGTTTAGCGGCGTCGTCGCTCGTGTTCCGAATACGGCTCGAACAGCCGGCCAGTCCGACGGCGAGCGCGGCTCCGCTCTCATACAGGAATCTCCGCCGACAGTCAGTATCGTTGGCCATACGCTGACGTATCGTTCTGTGATGTAATTATCATTCGTAGCGATATCTGAGATAGAATATCCGCTCACCGATTGTAACGCTTGCAGGCTAAGTCCCCGTCCTCACGGCGCGACTGAAGGGAGCGAGTAAGGCGGAGATACAGCCTCCGCTTGATACAGCGAGTAGACGGCATTGATATTTCTACCGGCTGACACTCTCGAGGAACACGTCCAGCGACTGCCGCGAGTCGCTATTGCGATTCGTCGTAGAAGAAATAGGCAACGATCCCAGCCAGTCCGAACGCGAGCGTCACGAACGGCCACTTGCCGGCATCACGACCCGTCGCGAACGCGTGGACGGTCACGAAGATTGCGAAGCCGACGTGGGCGACGAACGTCGCGGCGAGAAACGCCTGTGCTTCCATTACTCGAGTGATTCCGCGTCCAGATAAAAGCCGTTACGAAGCTACTCGTCGGCCTCATCAGTGCGTGGCCGAGAAGGCGGCTCCCAGCGAATGCGGTGAGCCGCCTGACCCGACAGAAGAGCAAGCACTTCCGAGCGGCGAGGGACCTCTGGTCCCTCAAGCAGTCGGCGTGCTCACAAATCGAAGATTTGTGGCATCACGAAACGGCGAAGCCGTTTCGAACGACTTCGCGCCGACGACCTCGCGGACGCAAAGCGTCCGCTCAACGGGGGAGGGCAGACGGTTACCCGACACACCGCGAGCGAGAGCGAGCAGGACCGTTTTCCGGTGCTTTTGATCGACCGTTTGCCGAGGGGCATCGCGCTGGCGGCAATGCTACCGACAGCGCGATAGACTGCAGAGCAAACGGTCGGTTCTAGAAGTCGTGATCCGGATCGTCTTCGACTGTGCGCTTCATCGACTCGCGACGGGACTTGGCGTCACGGCCGGTCGCCTCGAGCAGGAAGTCGTTTTTCGCGTCGACGGCGTCGCCGGCGGCCTCGAGTTCGTCGGGACCGAGTTCGGTGGGGTCGCGCTCGTGGAACTCGACGCCGAGCTTATCCTTCTTGCCGGAGTATTCGATGGTTCCAGCGACGATCTTCTCGAAGACAGGGTTGTCGGGCTCGCCGATGACGTAGAGGTCACTTCCCTTGTATTCCTGTGTGGTGGTGATGGGGCCGAAGTAGTCCTCGACGGTGGACTCCATATCCGGGATTCGTTCCTCGAGATATTCGCCGCGACGCATCTTGTACTCCTTCATGGATCGAAAAAACACGGCGGAGTGTTTACCTCTTTTCATAGCCGACGTTTCGGGTGTCTGATGCGTCCTTGAACGCGGAGACCGCCGATATCGTCCGCTGTCGGTCGGGAGTCGATCGGAACGGAGTGGGACTATCGGAGAGCGTTCGAGCCGACCGGGCGAATCCGAAGAATGAACGCAGAGAATCGGTCGATCGCGTCCCGACCGGTGTTCCTATTGTTGCTCGCGCTCGCTGAGATACCCCTTCCGGCAGTCGGGGCAGATGTCGCCGGTTCGAAGCGACCCTCGATCGCCGGCGGCGACGTAGTCACACCGTGGACAGTAGAACTCGGTCGGAACGTCGTCGTCGGACGTGCTGGCGCTCTCGGCGGGCGTCGGCGCGGACGCGGCGCGCTCGATCCCGGTCTCCGGACCGGGGTCGGACTCGGACTCACCCCGTGCATCGGTCGGGGGGTCTGCAGTCACCGAGCGGGCGTCGGCCGCGGCCGTAGTCGTGCCGTCGGTACTGTGGTCGCCGCCGGTCTCGACGTCGGACGACCCGTCACTCTCGAGGAGGACGGCGTCGTCGTCGATCGCGCTCGGATCGGGGCCATCGGCACTGCGGTCGCCGCCGGTCTCGCCGTCGTCTGAGTCGTCCGGCCAGCCGCTCGGGTCGGATTCGGCGTCGACCGGCGGGCCGACATCGTCCGAATCGGGCCATTCGCCGCGGTCGCGGTCCTGGTCTCGGTCGTTCGAGGGCTCGTCGTCGAGAATCTCGCCGTCGTCGGTAACGGGCTCACCGTTCTCGTCGGTCGGGAGATCAATATCGTCCGCGTCGCCGGTGGCGTCGACGTCGACACCGGCCGGCGTCTCAGTGGCCGCCGCCTCCGGTTCCGGACCGGCCGGGCTCGCCGTCGGATTCGCGGACGGCTCCGGCGTCTCCGTCTCGAGCGCGTCCGACGCGGTGTCGTCGGCATCGATGAGTTCGGCGTCGTCGTCGCCGGCCGTCTCGACGATGTCGTCCGCGTCGACGAATTCGGAATCCGAGGCGGATGCTGTCTCGGTCGCATCGGACTCGAGTGGTGGTTCGGGCGGTTCGGCATCGGGCTCGTCGGGGACCGAGTCGGCGGCCGTCCCAGCGGTGAGGCTGGTTACTTCGGTGTTCTCGCTGATGACGGATCGCTCGCCACAGCGGAGACACTCCTCGTACTCCTGGACGGTAACGACGACTTCGCTCCCCCGTTCTTCGCGCTCGCGTTCGACTTCGGACTCGTCGAAGTCGTGTCCGAGCAGCGAACATCGCAGGGCCATTGTCCCACCGTACCGACCCAGCACACAAAAACGTACTGCCTGATAGTCGCGTATTAGTGACAGTCACGCGAGCGGTTCGATCGGCGACGTCGTAACAGGAATCGCTGACAGCCCGTCCAGTCGATATCGAGGCCGTACTCGAGCGAACAGTGATCGCATAGCGTGGACGGAACGGCAAACGTCAAATCCCGGGTGGTCGAATGGATAGACAGATGAGAGCAAAGCGGGAGTACCGGAACCGTGAGGGGACGGAGGTGGCGGTACTCGACGCGCTGGTCGATCGCGCCGACGACGGGATGACCGTCTTCGAGCTCCGCGCGGCCGTCGAGGTCGACATCGACGAACTCGAGGATGCCCTCTCGACGCTGAAGGAGGACAACCTGATCGTCGTCGACTCGGGCTCGGAGACGGTGATCAAGCCCGCCGAGCGCGTGGTCCCCGACGAACCGACCGAGGAAGACGAGGAGCAATCGATCGGGGACTGGCTTCGCGAGCGACTACCTTTTTGAATCGAAACGCCTGATACGCTCAGGCCCCAGGGGATACGCATGACCGTCATCGAGTCTATCCACGAGGATCACGGTGCCACGTTCGGCGAGCGCGCCGATCGACGGATCGTCGAACACTATGGACGGCCGGAGCGCACCCATCGAGCGGTTCGCAACGGCGTCGGCCTGCTCGAACAGGCCTATGGTGTGATCGTCGTAGAGGGCGACGATCGCGTCGAGTACGTCGACAACGTCGTCTCGAACCGGGTTCCGGCGGAAGACGGGAAAGGGTGTTACGCGCTCGTCCTCGATCCGCAGGGCGGGATCGACGTAGAACTCTACATTTACAACGCGGGCGAGCGGCTGCTACTCTTTACCCAACCCGAGACCGCTGAGCCGCTCGCCGAGGAATGGTCCGAGAAGGTATTCATCCAGGACGTCGACATCCGCGTCGCGACCGATGACTACGCCGTCTTTGGCATTCACGGACCGCAGGCGACCGAGAAGATCGCGAGCGTCCTCAACGGTGCCGGCTCGCCCGACGAACGCTACACCTTCGTTCGTGGGACGATGGGCGACGAAGGCGTCTCCGTCATCCGGACCGACGCACTCACCGGCGAGGAGAGCTACGAAGTGATCTGTGCCGCGGACGACGCCGCTGCCGTCCACGACACGCTGCTCAATCAGGGGCTCAACGCAGCTCCCTTCGGCTATCAGACCGTCGAGAGCCTCGCACTCGAGGCCGGATCGCCGCTCTTTCACACCGAGCTCAAGGGGACGCTCCCGAACGTGCTCGGCCTGCGGAACGCACTGGACTTCGAGAAGGGCTGTTACGTCGGCCAGGAGGTCGTCTCCCGCGTCGAGAATCGCGGCCAACCCAGCCGGCGACTCGTCGGCTTCACGCTCGAGGGCGAGGCCGTGCCCGAGTCCGGCGCGGCGGTCTTCGATGGTGACGCGTCGGTCGGCGAGGTGGCCCGCGCTGGCGAGAGCCCGATGCTCGGAGACGTCATTGCGCTCGCGATCGTCGATTACGACCTCGAGAGCGACGAGGTAACGATCCGAGTCGGTGGCGAGGAGGTGGCTGCAACTCGAACCGAACTGCCCTTCGTCGAGGGTTCGGATCGATCCGATCGACTTCCGGAATATCAGTAGGGTACGTATTAATTGGTCGTCAATTCCTGCAGTCGATTCTCGAAAAACGTCGTCAGCTCCCGGGATCCTTTATAGCGGGTAATCCCGCTGTTACTAATCGACGGAGCAACACGACGATCCCGTTCTCGAGGCCGCGGGCGAAGATCGCTTGCTCGTTCGCGTTTTCCCCGGCGGCGTTCGGATAGTACGACCCGATCAGCAGCGTCTCCCGGTCGACGAGCAGGATCCGACTGATCGCGACTTCGTCGTCGCTCTCGATTCCGGTGAGCCAGTCGAGGCCGGTCTCGAACACGCGGGTGTTAGGCAGTTCCGTCCCGAGCGCCGCCGTGATCGCGTCCGTCTGCCCGCCCAGAATCATCGAGAGCTCTCGATCGACCGCCTCCTGCAGGCCGTCGAACAGCGTCTCGGACAGAATGTCCTCATCGACGACGAGGAACGCGATCTCGGACTCCGCCTCGTCGATGAGTTCGATTGTTCGCGACTCGATCGCTTCGTGACCGGTGAGCGACCAGACTTCCTGGACGTGTTCGTTCTCCTCGATGTCCTGAACCTCCGTGTTCTTGAGATGTGTCTCGAGCGTTTCGATCCGGTTGTCGTACTTCTGTCGAAGGGTCTGTGTCGCCTCGTCGATGTCGACGGCGCGATACACCTGCGGACTCGTGTGTTGAACTTCGACCAGTCCCTGGGACTCGAGGACGCGAATGGCATCGTATACTCTCGTCCGGGGCACGTCGGAGATTTCGTGTATCTCCTTTGCCGTTCCACTGGGAAGTTTATTCAACGCCATAAAGCAGCGCGCTTCGTACTCCTGTAGCCCGAGGTCTTGCAACAGGCTGATCGCCTCTCTGGTAGTGTCGTCCTTTGTCATGGCCCAACCACGAATTCGGGTGTCCGAACATCCAGAATAGGGTATGCGGATGGAAAAGGATTCGCGTATTCGTTCCCTTTCACAAATAGCCGTTCGGGACCCTCTCTATCGGAGAGTTTTTCACTCAGATTATCACACAAGCTACTTGGGTATCGGCTCGGTATAAGTGAGTGGCGAGTCCTGTTTGGCCCAACCACAATGGGGCTCGCTGTTTTCGATACGATCGATCCCGGTTCGCCGCCAAGCGAATACGATCGACGAGCGACGGCAGTCGCTTCTACTCACTCGACCGTGGAATCGTCTTCTCGCTCGCGAAGCAGTTCCAGGACCGGTCTGACTTCCGCGAAACGGTCCCCCGGCCTCACAGTATTCGTGCGCCGATCCCAGTCGATAAAGCCGTAATCATCTAATTTGGGGAGGGTAACGTGGTACCGTTCGATGAGAGCCGCAGTATCGCCGTCGGTCGCAGCCGGTGACACATCGATGGAGGCTGATGACTCATTCTGTGGACTTTGGTCGACGAGCGCGAACAGAATGTGCCGCCGTTGTTCAACTTCTAACACTTCGAATAAGAGATTTTGTCCTTTCGACATTTATCTGGTAGAATCGGGCGGCAGTCTTCTTGAAGTCGAGACATTTTCACGCTGAGGTAATTTTTGATTAAGTGAGTGAATGAGGTTAGCTCTGGTGGACGGTAGTAGACATCGTCGGCTCACCTCTGAGCCTGCGAATCGACAGCCGGAGCTACCGTTATAGTAACAACTGAACCGATTTACACGCCGATCGCATAGTCCGCGGTTCCCGCTCACGTCGCTCGCTCCGAACCGCGCTACCGTCGTGCGATCGGCGTGTAAATCGGTTCAGTTGGTACTATATGCCGAGCCGACTCCGCGACTCGAGGATCAGCGCGAGTCCCTCGCCGAGTTGCGGGAGCGCCACGGCGACGACGCGTTACTCGAGGACGAGTAAACGTCGAGACGAGTATATAATGCCGACAGTGGGACAGGCCAGCGGCTACCCGGTCGTCACCGCGACGTGTAGTCGATATGCAACTCGAGCAGCCGTCCCAGAGCGCATCGACAGCCTGGAACGGCACGGTGCCGAACGCAGTCGACGCACGCGTCCTCGGGCTGGTCGTCGTGACGGCCGGTCTCGCCGCGTCGATAAACGTCCCTACGGTGGCCTCCCGATGGCGGCCGCCGCATTCGCGCTGCTGGCGGGCGGCGGCGTCGCCTGCCACCTGCTCGGCGAACGGAAACTCCGGCGACTCACCGACGACCTCGTCGAGCGGTGGAGCACGGCCGGCGGGGAGATCGAGGCCGTCACCCGATCGTCGAACGGGATGCAGACGGAGTGGCGCGTCCACACCCCGAAGGCGAGATCGTCATCGGCGGTATCGCGCTGGTCCCGATCACTCAATTATCCGTCGAGTGGCGGGGTATCGGCGATACGATGGCCGCCAGCGAGGCGGCGGCGAACATTGACCGGCTCGCCGAGAGCCTCTACCGGGAAATCTTCGAGTTCGATTCGAATCGGTAAGCCGTCGTCTCCTGACCGGTATTTTGTTCGACAGTGTGTTCGGTCGTGGTAATCAGTTCAGCGTCTCCGCGCTCAATCGCCGCGAACGCTCGACAATTCGTCTCTGCCGGCTATCCGGTGGTCGACTCGACTCTCGAAGCCGCCACACTCATGGTCGTCGCGTTTGGGTTCGGACTCGTCCCGCTAGCGACCGCCGCTCACGCTCACGTCCGACCGGTCTCCACCGCAGTCGGCGTCGTTGCGCTGTTGGTCGGCGTCACGCACTCCGCCCTCACGTCGGCCACCCACGACGAAGCCCCACCCCACACCACCCCACCGGCTCCTCCCTTTCACCGTCATCCGTGCGATCGCGTGGCCACTCGAGTCACTGGTCCACTCCCGACTCCGGGAATGGGACGGCGGGAGGTTCACCGACGGCGGAGACGCCCCGTGAGTCCGTTCCGCCGGTCTCGCTACCTACCACCCGTGACTACCTGGACCATCACTCGAATAACTCCTCGTGGCGCTGTGCCAGATTCGTATATTCGCCTGCGGAGAACTCCGCAAGGATTTCCCCCGCATCGATCCCCGTCTCCTCGAGCGGCGTGATCTCGGCGGGAACGCCGCGGACGAACGACTCCGGCGGGATAGCGTACTCGTCGGGGACGACGGTCCCGGCGGCAACGATGCTCCCGCTGCCGATCGTTACGTCAGTGTTGATCGTCGCGTTGAATCCGATCAGCGCCCGCTCCTCGACGGTCGTCTCGTTGAGGACGGCCCCGTGGCCGACCATTACTTCGTCGGCGAGTCGCGACGCATGAATCGTAGCGTTGTCTCCGACGTGTGTCTCTCGACCGATGTGGACGGGACCGATGTCACCGCGGCAGACGACGCCGGGCCAGATACTTGCGTCCGCGCCGATCTCGACGTCGCCGACGAGGATCGCCTCTCGGCTTACCCGTGCCGTGTCGTCAACCATCGGTCGGTCCCCCTCGAACTCGTAGCGTCTGCTGTCGACCATGCATGAACGGACCACGAATGCGTGCATAATACCGAATCACGATACTCGTGACAGTCACGCTCGAGCGGAAGTCGGCCGGCCCGAATCGGAGTCAGCATCATTCAGATTTCGAGACCGATTGAAACCATCAGATACCATCTAATGGTTTGCAAGCCCACTACTTATCCCGTATCGAGTCGGATTACTAGTCGAACACATGCCCCAGTCAAATTCCCCCATTCGAGCGATGTTCGATGCACAGCGAACCGCAGTCAAACAAAGTCAGCAGCTGTTCAAGCACAGCGTGGCCACCCAACGAAACGTCGACACAATGGCCCTGACCGGGATCAAAGGTCAGGAGTCCCTCCAGCGCCAGCAACTCGAGCTCGCGCAGGCGGCGACACACGGCTACCTCAGCGCAACGGCGGCGATGCTACCGAGCGACGACGACCCTGAGGCCCATCGGACCATCGACGAGACCTTCGACCAGCTCAAAACGACTCACGCGGAGGTTTACGAGGCGCTCGAGCGCGAACTCGAACGAGGCGTCGACTCCGCTGACGAACTCTCCGGAGAGTTCGTCGATGCCCTCGATGAGCAGACCGACCAGCTCCTCGAAATCACGGAGGCCGTCGAGGACCAGACGGTCCAGAACGTCGACGAACTCTCGGGACAGCTCCGCGAGCAACTCGACCAGACCCAGGAGCTTCAGGATCGGCTCGAGGACCAACTCGAGCGCCAGACCGGTGATGTCGAGGCACTCCTCGAACGGCAGGCCGAACAGGTCGAGCAGTTCCAGCAGCAACTCGAGGAGCAGACCGAGGCGGTCACCCAGGAGATCCCGGTACAGGGGACTGACGAGCCCCACACGAAGATCGAAACCGATCCGGAGCATACCCTCGAGTCCGTCGAGGGAATCGACACGGATACCCGCGAACAGCTCTCGGAAGCCGGCATCACGACTATCGACGACCTCACGCGCGCCGGTCCCGAGGCCGTCGCCGAGGCCGCCGATATCTCGGAGGACCAGGCCGAAGACTGGATCGAGCAGGCCGAAGCGTAAGCCGGCTCACAGCGAGTCGCAACTGTCGCCCTCCCGGTATCAGAGGGACGAGAGCACGGAGCTCGACGCTTCTTTGTTCATTTCGAGGGATCGAAACGACCGACAGCCGCTCAGGACTCGATCTTGTCGACGATTTCGCGAGCCTGCTCTTTCGCTTTGTCCTCGCCGACGTGCTTGTCGATCAGAACGCTGGTGACCTCCCAGTCGTCCTCCCCTTCGACCTTGCCGGTCCGGACCTCGCTGCCTTCGGAAACCGACTCTGCCGGCTGCTCCGCCCAGTCCGGGGTCCGTATCTCGTCGTACTGATCGGGATCGCGAAACCGAACGTGAATGTAGTCGTCCTCTGTTTCGACTTTATTGATATCTGGCGTGTCGGCCATAGGGGATTTTCGACGGCAGTACCTCTAAATCACGACCCTGAATGTGCCTCGGTCGCGTCTCGGCCGATACAGTGGCGATACCCTCTTGCGATCGACACCGCACGAACCGGCAGGATTCGGCGCGGACACTATCCGAATCGGGTTCCTACGTGCTCCCATGCTCGTCCTCGGCGACGCCCACGCGTCAGACCCCGACCGGTGTGCGACCCTGCTTGAACTCTATCGAACCCTCGATCCCGATCGCGTGCTCCAACTCGGTGATCTCGAGCGGTACGACCTCCCGGCACCGACGTGGTTCATCGCGGGCAACAACGAGGATTTCGACGTGATCGAGGCGCTGCGGGCGGGCAACGACCCCGCAGAAACGAACAACGTCCACCTTCTCGCGAGCACAGCGGCGACGGTCGACGGCCTCCGCGTGGCCGGTCTCTCGGGCAACTTCGCACCCACGCGGTACGATCGATCGCGAGACGACCTTGTCGGCGAGCGCCGCCGCCACTTTACCCGCGAGGACATCGAGCGGGCCGCCGAACTCGAGGACATCGACGTCCTTCTCACGCACGAAGCGCCGAACGGTCTGCTATCCTATGGCTACGACCCCGGCTGCGAGTACGTCGACGATCTGCTCGAGACGATCTCGCCCGAGCTCTGTCTGGTCGGCCACCACCATCGCCACCGCGAGGCCGAGATCGCAGGCACCAGGGTCGTCAGTCTCGCGCCCGCGTGGGAGCGCTACTACACGCTCGAGCCGGAGACACTCGCACTCGAGAGTCACGAACACGACCTCTCGGGGAGCGACTGAAAAGCGGCGCAGAGAGAAAGAACTGACGCAGACGGCGGTGGATCCGCGTTAGAACGTCTCGAGGTAGCGGTCGAGCTCCCAGTCGGAGACGTCAACGAGGTAGTCCTCGAACTCCTGGCGCTTGGCCTCGACGAACTTGGAGCTGACGTGGTCGCCGAGCGCGTTGTAGATCGCTTCGTCTTCCTCGAGCGCGTCAACGGCTTCGCCGAGGTTCGACGGCAGCGTGTCGATGCCGTACTCCTCGCGCTTTGCCTCGTCGAAGTCATAGATGTTCTCGCGAACCGGGTCGGGACAGTCGAGATCCTTCTCGATGCCGTTGAGTCCGGCGTGGATCATGACGGCGAGTGCGAGGTAGGCGTTACAGGACGGATCCGGCGAGCGTAGTTCGACGCGCGAGGCCGCAGGCGTGCGTGCCGCCGGCTTGCGGATCAGTGACGAGCGGTTGCGGTCAGACCAGGCGACGTAGACCGGCGCCTCGTAGCCCGGCACCAGTCGCTTGTAGCTGTTGACCGTCGGGTTCGCGATTGCCGTAATTGCCGGCGCGTGCTTGAGGATGCCGGCAGTAAAGGCGTGGGCCTCGTCGCTCAGGTTGAACTCGTCGTCCTCGTCGTGGAAGGCGTTCTCGCCGTCTTCGGTGAACAGCGAGAGGTGGGTGTGCATCCCCGAGCCGTTGATTCGCGGGATCGGTTTCGGCATGAACGTCGCGTGGAGGTCGTGCTGTGCGGCGATCGCGCGGACGACGGTGCGGAAGGTGCCGACGTTGTCAGCCGTCGTCAGGGCGTCGTCATAGGTGAAGTTGATCTCGTGTTGGCCTTCGGCGACCTCGTGGTGGCTCGCCTCGACCTCGAAGCCCATGTTCTCGAGACCGTAGATGATGTCACGACGAACATCACTCGCGAGGTCTTTCGGCGCGAGGTCGAAGTAGCCACCGGCGTCGTTGGTCTTGGTCGTTGCGCGGCCGTCCTCGTCCTCTTCGAAGAGGAAGAACTCCGGTTCGGGCGCGGCGTTGACGGTGTAGCCCATCTCGTCAGCGCGCTCGAGCGCGTTCTTGAGAACGCGGCGCGGGTCGCCCTCGAAGGGTTCGCCCGTGTAGGTATCATAGACGTCACAAATCATTCGGGCGGCGGCGCTCTCCTCCTTCTGGCGCCACGGGAGAATCGCGAAGGTGTCCGGGTCGGGCTTGAGTCGCATGTCCGATTCCTGAATGCGAACGAAACCTTCGATAGAAGAACCGTCGAAGTAGATACCTTCAGTAAATGCCTTCTCAGCCTGCCGGGCCGGCACGGAAACGTTCTTGACCGTCCCCAGAATGTCAGTGAACTGCAGTCGGAGGAAGTCAACGTCTTGCTCCTCGATTTCGTCCAATACCGCCCGTTCAGTGTCAGTAAGGTTGCCGCTTGTCATTTTTCTCGTCGTGCTATCCTCGTAACTCTGCTACTAAAACCCTACTGTTCCGTGCAAATCTTCTCTCTCCACCGGTAAACTGCATATTCGTAAATTTCTAAAGGCCCCAGTGCGAGGGTAGATGTGATGACGTACGAAATCTCGATGCAAAATTAGTGAATTCACTTCTCGGCGACGGCCGAGCGAGCCTGCGGAGCCTTGCCGAGGAACTGGACGTCTCCGTCACGACCGTCTCGAATCACCTCTCCAATCTCGAGGAGCAGGGCGTAATCGACGGCTATACGCCAAAAGTCGATTACGATGCGGTCGGCTACGACGTGACCGCCGTGATTCAACTGCAAGTCGAGGGGAACGCCTTACCCGATGTCACCGACACGCTGCGCGAGCACCGCCAGATGACCAGCGTCTACGAGGTCACCGGCGACTATGACGTGATTGCCATCGGCAAGTTCGAAGATACTGATGGGATGAACGACCAGATCAAACAGCTGCTGACCGATCCCGATATCAAGGCCTCGAATACCAGCGTCGTTCTTAACGCCGTCAGCGAGAACGAACAGTTCGAGCTCGAGGTCGACGAGAACGAATAATTGGTCGATCCTTTTCGGATACGATACATTGCGAGCAGTGGCGACGCCAATCAAACCACTGGAGCGAACAAAAAGAGTAGCTAACGAATGATGATTATCCTCTCGACCGGATGTCGGCGAGCGAGTGGTTCGAAGAACCCGAGCGACGCCGTTCACCGAGCGAAACGCGGTTCTCGCCCTTCGGGCTCCGAACCGCGGAACGTGAACGGGCGAAGCCCGTGAGCGTGCAGCGCTCGGGCCGACGACTGATGTGAGGGGGCGCAACGCGCCCCCGAACGGAGGGAGGAGTGCTTTTAATCGAATTTTTGCCGAGGGTGCGCCTACGGCGCACCCGCAGAGCAAAACTTCGTTCCTACATCATGCCGCCCATGCCACCGCCCATGCCGCCCATGCCGCCAGGGGCACCGCCGGGGCCACCAGCCTCGTCGTCGCCCTTGTCGGTCGACAGATCGCCGGCGGAGATGATGTCGTCGATTTTGAGCACGAGGTTGGCCGCTTCGGCAGCGGAGGTGACGGCCTGTTCCTTGGCGTGGGCCGGTTCGACGACGCCGGCCTCGAAGGTGTCCTCGACGTCGCCCGAGAAGACGTTCAGGCCGGCCGTGACGTCGCCGTCGTCGTGGGCCGCACGCAGGTCGACCAGCGTGTCGATCGAGTCGAGACCCGCGTTCCCGGCGAGGACGCGCGGAACGAGCTCGAGCGAGTCGGCGAAGGCCTCGACGGCCAGTTGCTCGCGGCCGGAGACGGAGTCAGCGAAGTCACGCAGTCGGGAGGCGAGTTCGACTTCGATTGCACCGCCACCCGCGAGGACGCGGCCGTCGGAAACGGTCTGTGCGACGACATCGAGCGCATCGTTGACGCCGCGTTCGAGTTCGTCAACGACGTGGTCGGTCGAGCCGCGAAGCAGGAGGGTAACGCCGTGGGCGTCCTCGCCCTCGACGTAGAACAGCTCGTCTTCCTCGTCGCGAGTCACGTCGCCGAAGCCGAGGTTAGCCTCGGTCGCGTTCTCGAGGTCGGAGACGGTCGATGCGCCGACGACCTCCTGGAGGAACTCGAGGTCGGACTTCTTGGCGCGGCGCACGGCGAGGATGCCTTCCTTGGCGAGGTAGTGCTGGGCGAGGTCGTCGATGCCCTTCTGACAGAAGACGACGTCAGCACCGAGGTCGGCGATTTTGTCGACCTTCTCGCGGAGCTGTTTCTCCTCGCGGTCGAGGAACTTCTGGAGCTGGTCCGGATCCGTGACGGAGACTTCGGTGTCGACGTCGGTCTCCTCGACCTCGATGGCCTCGTTCAGGAGCAGAATGTCGGCGTCTTCCGCCGAGCGGGGCATGTTGTCGTGGGCGGGGTCCTTGTCGATGATGCCGCCTTCGAGGAGGTCGGATTCGCCGGCACTGCGACCGGTCTGGGTCTCGATGTTGAGGAACTCGAGGTCGACAACGTTGTTGCCGTTCTCGTCCTCGACGGTGACCTGACGGATGGCTTCGACGATCAGCTGGGCGAGGTGCTCTTTGTTGACCTCGGTGCCCTTGCCGGTCATCGAGGTCTCGGCGGTCTTCCGGAGGAGTTCCTCGTCGTCGGTGTCGATGTCGGTTGCGATGTCATCGATCTCCTCGCGGGCCTGCTCGCTGGCGAGGTGGAAGCCCTTGATGATCGCCGTCGGGTGGATGTCCTGCTCGAGGAGATCCTCGGCGTTCTTGAGGAGTTCGCCGGCGATCGCGACGGCCGTCGTGGTGCCGTCGCCAGCTTCGTCTTCCTGCGTTTCGGCGACCTCGATGATCATCTCGGCCGTCGGGTTGTCGATGTCCATCTCCTTGAGGATGGTGACGCCGTCGTTAGTGATCGTCACCGATCCCATGGAGTCGACGAGCATCTTGTCCATCCCCTTCGGGCCGAGCGTCGACTGGACGGCTTCAGCGACCGCACGGGCGGCGCTGATGTTGTAATCCTGGGCGTCCTTGTCCTTGACGCGCTGGGAGTCCTCGCTCATTACGATCATCGGCTGCCCCTGCTGCATTCGCTGACTCATAGTCGAGCGGATGATTGATTGTGATTCTACATAAATCTTTCTAATAAGGCCGAACAGCAGCAGCGGTACTCGGTCCGGTTTGGGGACAAAAACCACCGTAGTGCGGGACCATCACCGCAGTTTCTGCCGTCAGAATTCGTCCGGCAGTCGTTGTCAGCCGAACGCCGGGACGGTGTTTTTATATATGAGGATGTTGTGGCAGTTTCTGCCAGTACTCCATCGCTGCACTCCATTGCTGCGCTCGTTGGCGGAAGCGCTGCTCCCGACAGCACAATAACGAGCGATTTGCTCGGCTGTAACGGTTCTCAGTCATGCATTGAGCGGTAGTAGAAATCATAACTTGAATCCGAGTCAACACAACAGAAGGGTTATCCCGGTAGTCCCGTATTACCATTCGAGCAATGGACGAGTCCCCGTCCTTTCCCGAATCGTTTGATGACCCGCGGATCACCGCCAAGTTCTGTCATCGGCTCTCCGGCACTGCTGGCGATCTCGTTCTCCTCGGCGTCGTCCACGACCATCCCGCGAGTATCGCGCGCGTCAAACGCGTCCTCGAGCGTGTCGAGCCGGAGACGCTCGCACTCGAATTACCGCCCGTCGCGTTACCGCTGTATCGCGCGTACGCTCACAAGAGCGACGCGGACGGCCCGGCATCGCCGCGGTTCGGTGGCGAAATGAGCGCGGCGATCCGCGCTACCCCCGACGCCGATCCCGTCGGCATCGATGCACCGAACGTCTCCTTTCTCCGGCGACTCGTGCGCCGATTGGTCTCCGACCGCGTCTCCCCCGGGACAGCTCGACGCGTCCTCTCGAGTGTCGGCGGTGCGACCCGTGAGGCACTGGCGTGTCGAGTCGCCGCGACGCTGAACCACGCGACCTCGATGACCGTCGTCCCCGGCGATCGAGTCGAGTACGACTGCGAGCCGGACGATGCGCCGGACCAGCAGGCCGCCCACGAGCGCTCGCACGTCGCCAGCGTGCAGGCGCTGCTCGGCAGCGTCGAGACGGACGGCTCCGCGTTAGACTACCGAGACGACACGCGCGAACACTGCATGATCGAGCGCCTCGAGAAAATCCGATCAGAGCCGGGTGACGTCGTCGCCGTCGTGGGCGTCGATCACCTCGAGCAACTCGCGACGGCACTCTCGGCATAGGATCGATGCGTTCTCAGTAGTGATCGATGCGGTCTTGCGCCAACAGAAAACGACCGGTGTTAGCGTCGCGCAGGTGGTTCGATCTGGATTTCGCCGTCGCCTCTGACCGTGACGTGGTGGCCGTCGACAACGAAGGTGAGCGTGCCGCCGGTTCGTGGCGTGCCGTCGTGGCGCGGTCGAAAGAGTTCGTTCAGAGCGTCCGGATCAACGGTATCGTACAGCGAGATGCGGCTGTCAGTCACGTCGACGCCCATGCAGTCGGCCAACGCGTGGATGACGGTCGTACTGAGCGCCGCCGGCCCGTTCGGGTCGTGCGTGGCGCGATACAGGGATGGAGAGCGAGACTGCGAGGTGGAGGGTGCATATCCGTTCATAACTGTTCGTCCCTTCCCACTCTCTGTTTGGAGACCAAAAGCGTAATCGTTCATTACTGGGCGAACCCGTCGAATCAAACAGAGACACTGGTCATTTTCGGAGAATTTCGTTGAGTATGAGACAGGTCGGACGAAGCGGGCAACAACAGTCCGATCGCAGTCGATGGGAACTCAAGAGTGCTCGGTTCCGTCGTCGACTGCGTTCGCTCGAGTGCTCGTCACTGTCGCAGTCCAGAAATACAGTTCCAGCAGTACGTAAACGTCTGGTCGGCCTCATTTCGTGCCCCGCAGTGGGGACACCGGATCGTCTCCCCGTCGAAATCGGGTTCGCGGTCGTCGTCAACGTGGTCAGGATCACCGATATCCTCGGACGCACGAGGGTAGCGATCCGGGCCGGGTGAGGACCGCATGCTCGCGCGATTGGGATCGGCGAGCGACGGCGCGCGCTCACCGTCTCCGTCGTCACGGCGGGCATACAGGTAATACAGTAGCAGATGTAACAGGGCGAACAACATGATATAGCCGATGAGCCAGCCCCAGAGCTCCATCACTGTGTGGTACGTTCTCGAGGCACTTGGGTATTCCCTGATTTTTGGGACGGAGAGTGTCAGGATGACGGGAACGTTCGTCGCCGTCGGCCACTGATTCGACAGTTCCGTCCATTAGTTCGGCCATGCGCGACGACTGCACTACCAGTTCCCCGAACGTCTTCGGCACTCGGTGATCCTCGAGACTCAAAGGCCCATTTGAGCTTGGGGTAGGTTCTTTTCACCCCCGTCCCATCGATCACCTATGGATCGAAGACAGTTCCTTGCGGCATCAAGCGTCGGACTCGCGGCAGCGGCCGCGGGCTGTACCGGAAGCCCACTCAGTAGCGACGAGACCGACTCGACGGACCCCGGATCGGCAGCTGATGAGGCCAGCAATGACGGCGAGATCACGGTCAGCGCCAGCGGCGAGGTCGAGACGGCCCCGGACAAGGCAATCGCCGACGTCGGCGTCGAAGCGTCCGGCGAGACCGCCGACGAAGTGACCGAAGCGCTCTCGACCGGTGCCGAGCAGCTTCGCACCGCGTTCGATGACCTCGGCATTCCCGATGAGAACGTCGAAGAAGGACAGTACCGGGTCTACCCGAGACGCGGACGCGACGGCGAAAGCGAGGGATTCCGGGGCGTTCACTCGTTCGAAGTGACGCTTACCGACACCGACCGTGTCGGCGAGGTCATCGACGCATCGGTCGACGCCGGTGCCGACACCGTCGGCCGGGTGAACTTCACGCTTCAAGAGGAGACCCGGTCCGAACTCCGAAAGGACGCGATCGATGCTGCACTGGCGAACGCCGACGAGGAGGCGAGCCATATCGCCGACAACCGCGAGGTCGAACTCGAGGGGACGACGGCCGTCACGACCGGTGACGTGCAGGTGCATTCGGTTCGACGCGAGACCATGGCCGCCGACGACGCGGCGAGCGGCGCAGCGCCGCCGACGGAGATCGATGCGGATCCCGTCACCGTCAGCGCCAGCGCGACGGTGACGTATTCGTTCCCCGAGTGACTCCGCCGGACCGAGTGTCGCCTGAACCGAATCGACCAGTCTCGACCGGCGCTGAAGTGGCGACCGTCTCACCGTCGGAATACGTTGGCTGCCCCAAAACCGAACGGCTTTTGAATTATTAGGCGAGCCTAAACCGTATGGGCTCGACACGGCAGTCTGATCGAAGTCGCCGATCGTTCGTCGCGACGGGGATCGCGGCCGGGAGCGCGGCGTTTGCCGGCTGTATCAGCGAGAGCAGCGGTGGCTCGGAGAACGGAACCGGCTCGTATACCGTAACGATGGCCCCGATGGGCGAAGTCGGGTTCGACGACGTCCCCGAGACGGCGTTCGTCACCTTCCCCCAGTACGCGGACATGGCGGTCGCGCTCGGCCACGGTGACGCGGTGGAGACGCTCTTCGCCCCCGAGATGTCCGGGACAACGATGAACGCGTTCTATGAGCGACTCGAGGGCGTCTCCTTCGAGTGGGAGGGCTTACAGAACCCCCTCAAAGACGGGCTCAGTGAGGAGCAGTTGTACGCCCTCGACAGCGACGTCCACTTTCTCGATCCGTCGTACGTGGTAAAGACCGACGACAACTGGACCGCGTCCGATATCGCGGATATTGCCGAGACGATCGGCCCGTGGATCGGGAACTTTCACAGCGGGGTCCACAGCGAGCCGGCACCGGCCTACGCCGACAGCTACGAATACTACACCCTCTGGGAACTCTTCGAAAAAGTGGCGGCCGTCTTTCAGGAACGCGAACGGTACGAGGCGCTCGCCGATCTCTACGCGGAGACACGGTCGCACATCGAGTCAAACCTCCCGCCCGAGAGCGAGCGACCGACTGTCGCCAGAGTCACGCTGGGAGACGGCGTGTTCTATGCGTATCACCTCAACACGCCCGGCTTCTGGCAGGCCGAAACGCGACCGCTCGGCGCTCACGACGCCCTCGCCGACGTCGAGTGGTCGGGCGACTGGGGCGAAGTCGACTACGAAACGATGCTCGAGGCCGACCCGGATGTCGTCCTCCACCTCTGGGGTATCACGCCGCGGTATGCCATCGAGAACGTCCGTGAGCGGTTGAAAAACGACGCTGCCGGCAGCGAACTGACCGCGGTACAGAACGATCGAGTCCTCGCCAGCGGTATGCGGTACCAAGGGCCGATCATGAACCTGTTCCAGCTCGAGATGACGGCCAAACAGCTCTATCCCGAGCAGTTCGGTGAGTGGCCCGGCTACGCGTCGGGCGACCCGTATCCGGAGATTCCGGCCGACGAGCAACTGTTCGATCGCGACCGAGTCGCAGAGATCGTCACCGACGGAGCGTAAGATGACGGGCGAGACCCCCAGCGGCGACGGTGACGCGGACCGCGCGTTTGACGCCGATGTCGCCATCGTTGGCGGCGGCCCGGCGGGCTGCTCGGCCGGCGTCTTCACCGCGCGGTACGGCCTCGAGACGGTCGTCTTCGATCGCGGCTCCTCTTCGCTGCGCCGGTGTGCCTGCCTCGAGAACTACCTCGGCTTCCCCTGCGGAATCGACGTCGAGACATTCCTCGAGTTAGCGCAGACCCACGCCGTAGAGGCAGGGTGTCGCCTCCGCGAGGACCTCGTGGAATCGGTCGCTGCGCTCACGGACGACGAGTTCGAAGAGGACGACGGCGAACCCGAGGGCGCGGCGGAGCGCGAGGGGTTCCGACTCGAGCCCCAAGAGGGCGACCCCCTCACGGCCCGATTCGTCGTCGCCGCGACGAAGTACGACGGCGAGTACCTTCGCGGACTGGACGACGACGGGGCGCTGTTCGTCACCGAGGACGGCGCCGACGGGAGCATCGAGCGGTTCGACCGCGCGTATCCCGATGACGAGGGACGGACGCCGGTCGACGGGCTCTACGTCGCCGGCCCGCTGGCCGGGTGCGGCGATCAGGCGATCATCACGGCGGGCCACGGCGCAACGGTCGCTCGGGCGCTGCTCCGGGACCTGCGCCAGAGAGAGGGGTACTGGGGGACGTTCGCAACGCAGTACGACTGGCGTCGGGACCGTGAGGACCGACAGGAGGAGTGGGCCGATCCCGAGCGGTGGGTCGACCGGCTCGCGGCGACCGCACCCGATGACCGCGACGCCGACGAGATCAGACGGCTCGCCGAATCCTACGTCGCCGATCGCGACGAGACCTACATCGACACCGAGACCGCGTCGCGGCGAGCCGAGCGCGGCCAGCGGCGGCTCGCGGACATCCTCGACGACGAGGTGCTACTCGAGGCCGTCGACGACGCGGCGATCCTCGAGCGGGCGGCGGCGCTCGAGCGATCCGAATAGCGAATCTTCGCTCCGAGTTCGTCGGCTTCGGTTCCATCTCGCCTGCGATGGATCTACCAACGGAGTCCGTGTCTTTTCAGTTGATTTCCCCGACGCGTTCGATGATGCGACCCTGTTCGACCGCGAGCGTGTCACGGAGATCGTTACCGGCGAGTTCTGAGTCGTCGCGGACCACAGCGGTCGCGCTGGTGCGCCGGTTGACTCTTCACAGCAAGTCGTTACCGGGCGACGACGGGGGGTCGGTAGCGCCCGACTTTCCCGCTCAGCTAGTCCCCGACTCGCGACCCGACCATCGCCGCCAGACCGGTGAATGCGAACATCGCTGCGACGATCACGACCGCGATGGCGGTCTGGAACGACCGCAACGCTATCGACCCGCCGATTTCGACGTGGACGAGCCACAGCGCGTCACCCAGGAACCACAGCATCGGTAGCGCACCGATGAGCCCGGCCCGAAAACCGACTCGAGAGCGGACGGCCGACGGTCCTTCGTAGAGATAGCCGGCGAGGAGTCCGCCGAACACCACCGGCCAGAGGCCGATTTCGCTCCCGGTCTGCCAGTAGGCAACCGTCGTAAACGGGAACGCAACGAGACCGCCGACGATCGCGTACCGCCAGCTATCGTCCGCTAAGGGGATCGGAGACTGCGATCACGAGCCATACGTGCCGATAGTGTTGGTGGAAATATAACTATTGTGTAGCGACACGAGTGCTACTATCCCGCGGGCGACCGACCGATACGGTTCCGGCTCGAGTCACGGTCGCGTCGGTGCAGTCGCTACGGGAGGACGGTTGGAACGAGAGAAGACGAAACTCGCGTGCGGCGATCAGTCGTCGGCGGGAACGGCCTGCTCGGTCTGGGATTCGGCCATCGCGAGCACGTCGTCGAAGAAGTCGAGGGTGTCTTCGGGACCGGGGTTCGCTTCGGGGTGGTACTGGCGGGTGATGACGTCGTACTCGATGCCGTCGATCCCCTCCGGCGTGTCGTCGTTGACGTTGATCTGGGTGATCTCGAGGTGCTCACCGGGGTCGGCGACGGTATAGCCGTGGTTCTGGGTGGTCATGACGACCTGCCCGGATTCGAGATCGAGGACGGGCTGGTTGACACCGCGGTGACCGAAGGTCATCTTCTCGGTGGTGCCGCCAAGCGCTTCGGCGACGATCTGCTGGCCGAGACAGATGCCGGCGACGGGGGTGTCCTCAACGAATTCCTCGACGAGGGTGATTGCCTGCTCGAAGTTGACCGGGTCGCCGGGGCCGTTCGAGACGAACAGGAGGTCGGGGTCGACGGCCTCGACATCGGCGACGCTCGTGTCGTAGGGTAGCACGTGGACGGTCGCGTCGCGTGCGACCAGTGAGTCGACGATCGAACCCTTCGCGCCGCAGTCGATCAGGGCGACGGTCTCGCCGTCGTTGTCCTCGCCGTAGACCGTGGGTTCGTCGACGCTGACCTGCGCGCCGATGTCGGTGTGGTCGCTCATGGCCTTGCACTGCTCGAGTTGCTCTAAGGCGTCGTCCTCGGTGACGTCCTCGCCGACGGCGATGCCGCACTTCATCGCACCGCCGTCGCGGATATCGGTGACGATGTTGCGGGTATCAAGGTGGTCAACCGCAGGAACGCCCTCACTCTCGAGCCAGTCGACGACGTCCTCGGTGAGTTCCTTCGCGACGACGCCGCGGGGGTGGACGCGCTCGTCCTCGAAACGCTCCTCGCGGACGCCGTAGTTACCGATCAGCGGATACGAGAACGTGAGAATCTGCTCCTCGTAGGAGGGGTCGGTCAGACTCTCCTCGTAGCCGGTGTATGCTGTCGTGAAAACAATTTCACCGCGAGCCGTTCCTGACGCACGACCACGCCCCTCGAGTACGTGGCCGCCTTCCAGTGCGACGTAGGCTTCCGTCATTACGATCTACGTATCGGATGGACCGTCATAAGTGTTGTCTTCGAAGCTCAGTTACGATTTTCGTAATCGGTAAGTGCAAGTCACACGTAGGTACGCATCTTCATGGACGACCTGGACCGACAGATCCTCGATATCCTCCGGCGGGACAGCCGAACGCCGTACACCGAGATCGCCGACGAGGTCGGAACGAGCGAGGGGACCGTCCGCAACCGCGTCGAGCGGATGATGGACGACGACGTCATCGAACGCTTCACCATTTCGACCCGGACCGGCAACGTCCAGGCGATGCTCGAGATCAGCGTCGCAGTCGACGTCGACACCAAGGGTGTCTCCGAGCGGATGGCTGAATGGGATGAGGTCGACTTCGTCTGGATGGTCTCGGGCGAGCAGGACGTCGTGCTCGTGGTCGACGCCGCGGACACACGCGGGGTCAACGATCTCATCACGAAAGCGCGCGATCAAGAGGAGGTCGTGAGCACGAAAACGCGTCTGATTCTGGACGAAGAGCTCGGCTAGGACGAGCGGTCAAACGTGTTAGTCGAGTTCCCCGAACCGATCGGGTGGCCGCCGGTTGTCGGTCGCTTGCTCGAAGGCGTACGCCAGTTCGAACAGGCGGGATTCAGTGAACGCCCTGCCGAGCAGTTCGATACCGACCGGGAGCCCGTCGTCCGTGAAGCCGGCCGGCACGACAATAGCGGGCAGTCCCGTATGCGCGGACAGCTCGCAGTTCATCTCTTCGAACGGCTGGTGTTCGGGAATCTCGACGGGAGGAATCGTCGATGGCGGATACAGGATGGCGTCGAGGTCGTGCTCAACCAGCCTCGAGAGCGTCGTCTCCGCGAGTCGCCGTCGCCGCCGGAGTCGCCGGAGGTACCCGACGTTCTTGTCCAGCGACTCGGTGTCCACGTCGAGGATACCGGCCTCCCCCAACCGGGATTCGATCGATGGGGCGACCGTTCCCGTGTCGACGACCTCGGTCAACGAGTCGTGGGGCGTCGCGTCCCCGAGTTCCGACAGGTACTCGTCGAAGTCACGCGCGAACTCGTACTGAAGCACTCGAGCGCTCGCGAGGCGGTCGACGTCGACAACCTCAACGGGGTCGACGATCGTCGCACCGGCCGCTTCCATCGCCTCGATAGCATCCTCAACGACGGTAGTGACCGCCTCGGCGTCGGCCGCGGACGCGTTCTCCTCGTTCTGGAGACCGAAGAACTGCCGGGCGATGCCGATGCGTGCACCGTCGAGACCGCCATCGTCGAGGTGGGAGACGTAGCCGTCCGCCGGAACCTGTCCCGCGCCCCTGGCCGTGACCGGGTCTTCGGGGTCGTAGCCGGCCACGACCTCGAGCAGCCGCGCAGCGTCCGCGACGGTCCGGGTGATGGGACCCAGCGTGTCCTGCGTCTCGCTCAGCGGGACGATGCCCGTCCGGCTAACCAACCCTCTGGTCGGGCGGACACCGACGACATCGTTGAATGCGGGCGGTGACCGGACGGACGAGCAGGTGTCGGTCCCCGTTCCGATAGCGCCGAGATTCGCGGCGATAGCCGCCGCAGTGCCGCCGCTGGACCCCGCCGGCCGTCGATCGAGGTCGTAGGCGTTCCGCGTCGCACCGCCGAGCGAGCTGATCGTGTCGACGCCGAACGACAGCTCCTGCAGGTTCGCCTTCGCGATGATGACGACGCCGGCGTCACGGAGCCACTTGACGGCGAACGCGTCGCGTGACGGCGTGGACTCTGCGAGCGCTGCCGACCCCGCCGTAGTCGGCATGTCGTGGGTGTTCTGGTTGTCTTTGAGGACGACCGGAACGCCGTGGAGGGGGCCGACGAACCCGTCGCTCTCGAACCGCGCATCGAGCCGACGAGCACGCCGGCGAGCGTCGTCGTTTATCGTCAGAATCGCGTTCAGATCGCCGTCGTAGGCGTCGATACGCGCCAGATAGCGGTCGACGAGCGCTTCGGCGGTGACGCGTTCGTCTGCCATGGCCGCGTGAATGTCGGCGATGGTCGCCTCGACGAGATCGAACGAGTCAGTAGGCGATGTGGACATGAGATGGTTCGAATCCGTACAGGGTAGTCCCGAACCAGGGACCTGAATCTGTCGCCCGGCGGTATTAGTTCGCAGTCGTCGTCTACAAACCGATGGCAAACCGGATCCAGCTCAGTGACTGGGACACGGTGATCGACGAACTGCACCGGTTCGGCGAGACCGGAGACGTGACCACCGGCGACGATCGGATACGGATCGACTTCGGCTCCGCACACCTCGAGGTCTCGCGGACCGGACGCGTCAGCACGGGGATGCCGCTCCACGACTTCGAGCAACAAGGAGAGGTCGATCTCGTTGTGGATCACGGCGCGGGATCCCTCACGATCGACGCTGACGACGTAGTCTACACGTTCAGGCGACCCAGCGGGTGACGGCGTCGTTGCTCCATCAATCCCCGCGTACTGCCGCGCGCCACCGCAGAGGGGTTTATCAGGCGGCTGTAACGCGTCGGTCTCTCAGTCAGCTTCCTTCTCACCGGGCGGTGCTTCCTCCTCACCGGGCGGTGCTTCCTCCTCACCGGGCGGCCTCCCCACGCCGGGCGTCGGCCGTTCGATCGCGTCGATCACCTGTTTCCGGTTGTGGATCGCCCGATAGCCGCGCCGAAGCAAGCGATCGAATCCGGTGCGGGAGACGCGCGCGCTGACGTCGCCATCGCGGATTGCGTCGACGATCGACGCAGGCGTGAGCCGATCAGCCTCGACGACCGTGTACGCCCGCCCAACCTCGAAGGGGTAGTGAGCGTCGCTCCCGCCGACTAGCGGGAGGTCACGCCCGTTCGCTAACTCCTCGACGAGCGGCTGCGAGCGCGGGTGTTTGCCGTTGACTTCGATCGCATCGAAGGGGACGTCCTCGAGTTCCCGGACTGTACTGTTCCGGAATGGATGGGCGACGATCGCAGCACAGTCGCGGTCGTGTGCCAGCGCGACCGCCTCCTTGGGGGAGAGTGCGCCGGGTTTCGTTGCCACCGGCGGGTCGGGCCCGACGACGAGGACGTGACCGCGGTCGGTCGTGATCTCGATCCCCGGCAACGTTTCGACGTCCGGCGACGGATCGAACGCCGTGTAGTAATCGTGGTTAGTTGTCGCGACGCCGTCGAGACCACGTCGCTCGGCCATCTCGGTGAGCAGTCGAACGCCGAGCGGGTCGTATCGGTCGCCGAGCGACCGCCGACCGTGGAAGAATCGCGTGTGCGTATGGAGATCGACCGCGTACATAGGAGAGCAAACGCCGGGCAGACCCTTTTGCATGCGGCCGGCATGCACTGCAGTATGACACCTGCGGAGGCGAGCGAGCGTGTTCTCGTCCTCAACCCCGTGAGCGGGAGCGGGGATCACGTCGACGACGTCGTCGAACTCGCGGACGACCACGGCTTCGAGATTCGAAAGACCGAGGAGGGCGGCGACGCGAAGCGGTTCGCCCACGACGTTGCACCCGATGCCGATCTCGTCGCCGCGGCCGGCGGCGACGGCACCCTCAACGCCGTCGTCAACGGCGTCGCCGCCGCGGACGCCCTCGAGACGACGACCGTCGCCGTCGTCCCCGCGGGAACGGGGAACAACTTCGCGACCAACATCGGGATTCAGGGGCTCGAGCACGCGTTTACGGTGATCGAAAACGGCCGACGGCGGTCGATCGATATCGCGACAGCGAACGATCGAATCTTCGTCAACTCCTGTGTCGGCGGGATCACCGCCGAGGCGAGCAGCGAGACGACTCCGGAGAGCAAGGCGGATCTCGGCGTGCTCGCGTACGTGAAGAACACCGTCGAGACGGTCGGCAAGTTCGACTCGCTCCCCCTGCGGGTGGAGACGGCTACGGGTCCGAACGGCGAGACGGCCCAGGCCTGGGAGGGCGAGGCCCTATTCGTCCTCATCGGGAACTGCCGACGGTTCACCGGCGTGCGAACGGCACAGGCGAACGTTGAGGATGGCCTGCTCGAGGTCACGATCGTCGAGGACGCCGCGGCGACCGATCTGCTCGGCGGCGCGGCCCTCGAAGGGTTGTTCGGGCAGGAAAGCACCCACATCGTCCGCCGCCGAACGCCGTCGCTGGTGATCGAGAGCCGCAAGGACTCGATCGAGTACAGCCTCGACGGCGAGATGCTCGAGACCGAAACTGTCCGGCTCGAGACGGACCCTGGCGCGCTCACGCTCCCCGTCGGCGACGGCTATCGGCCGAATCCCGACGAGGAGGAGCGGTGGCCCATCGGGACGCCTGCGAATCAGTAGTTCACCGACGCTATCGATTCGAAACAGCCGAGGCGAGACGATACTGGTTTCAAGAGCCGCCGTAATTGTGCGGGTATGAGCACGCCGGAAGAGGACCTGCAACACGAGAACGCAGGACAGGACGTGATCGCTGTCGACGCTGACGACAACGAACTCGAGTTAGTCAACCGTCTCGACGCTCACACGGGCGATGGCATTCGCCACCGGGCGTTCACCTCGCTCGTCTTCGACGGCGAGGGGAACGTCCTGCTCGCCCAGCGAGCGCCGGATAAGCGCCTGTGGGGCACCCACTGGGACGGCACCGTCGCCTCCCACCCCGTCGAGGGCCAGAGTCAGAAGGAGGCGACCCGCCAGCGACTCGAGGAGGAGTTGGGGATCACGCCCGACCAATACGACGACCTGGAGGTGACCGACCGCTTCGAGTACAAGCGCTACTTCGAGAACGCGGGCGTCGAGCACGAGGTCTGTGCCGTCCTGCAGGTGACGCTGTCCGATCGCAGCCTCGACCCCGACGAGGAGGAGGTCGCCGGCCTGCTGTGGGTTCCCTACGAGCGACTCCACTCGAACCCGGAGTGGTACCGACAGCTGCGACTCTGCCCGTGGTTCGAGATCGCCATGCGCCGGGATGTCCGGTAAGACGGCGACAGATCGACTCACACCGAACCAGTAATACGCTCGACACGAGGTCAAACTACCCGACTCGAGAACGGCGTTCGTCGGAGATGAGTCCAGGCGAAGCTGGCCACTCGAGCGTACGAACGGTGGTTTCGTGATCGAAAGACGACGCCGAACGGAGCTACTTCTCGCGACCGAACACTGTCCGGAAACAGTACACGAGCGGGAGGTTTATGGGGGAGTGCCCACACATGCAGGATAGACTGCGATGGTCATTGGTACGCTCAGACGTCTTCTTCGGGGGAGTGTGATTACGTCGTCCGCGTCGGTAAGGGGGTCGACCGCCGCGGAAGCGACGGCGGAGTCGGAGCCGTCGGCCGGCGTGGAGCGGCTTGCCGACGAGCCGCTCGATATCTGTCTATTGAGTTATCGATCGAACCCGTATTCTGGGGGACAGGGCGTCTACGTCAAATATCTGAGCCGTGCGTTGACCGACCTCGGTCACTCTGTCGACGTCATTTCGGGGAAACCGTATCCCGAACTCGACGATGATGTCGGGCTCGTGAAACTGCCCGGCGAGAACATCGTCGATGAACTCGACCGGCTGGGACAGTTCGACTCGTCCTATCTCCGCGATCCACTGGCCCTGTACGAATGGCTGAGTGCACTCACCGGCGGGTTTCCGGATCCCTACGTCTTCGGCCGGCAGGTCGTCGACTACTTCGAGGAGCACCAGCCCGCATATGATGTCGTCCACGACAACCAGTCGCTCTGTCACGGACTTCGTGCCCTCCGCAAGCGGGGCCACCCGGTCGTGGCGACCGTTCACCATCCGATCACCGTCGACCGCGACGCCGCGCTCAAGGCGGCCGACGACTGGGGGGAGCGGCTGTTGATCCGGCGCTGGTATCGATTCCTCCGGATGCAACGCGAGGTCGTTCAGGAACTCCCCACATTCTGACCGTTTCCGAGTCGGCCAAACACCGCACTGTCACCGACTTCGGAGCCGACCCCGAGTCGATCCGCGTCGTCCACAACGGCATCGACACGGACCTGTTCGAACCTGTCAATCGGAGCGCCAATCGTCCGCGCGTGATGACGACCGTTAGCGCCGATGTTCCTCTCAAGGGAACCCGATATCTGCTCGAGGCGTTCGCGGCCGTCCGCGAGGAGATCGACGCCGAACTCGTCGTTGTCGGCGAGTTCGACGAGGGCGGTGACTGCGATCAATTGATCTCGACATTGGGAATCGGGGACGCGATCGAGACCCACAGCGAGATCAGCTACGAGCGAATGGTCGAACTCTACGGGACCGCCGACGTCGCGGTCGTCCCCTCGATCTACGAGGGATTCGGGCTCCCGGCGGGTGAGGCGCTGGCCTGTGGCGTTCCGGTCGTGGCCACAACCGGCGGGGGGCTCCCCGAAGTGGTTGGCGACGCCGGCGTCCTCGTTGACCCGGGCGACGCCAACGCGCTGGCCGACGCCGTCCGGGACCTGCTTGCGGACGACCAGCGCCGCCGTCGACTCGGCGAGCGGGGACGGGAGCGTATCGTCGAGGAGTTCGATTGGAAGCGGGCCGCCCGCGAGACGGTGCACACGTATCGCAACGCCATCGAAACGCGGTCACAGGGTGCCTGATATGGAGACGATCGATTTCGACCGGCTGACACTGACCCCGGGAATGCGCGTCCTCGACGTCGGCTGCGGCGAGGGCCGTCACGTCCACGCCGCTGCCCTCGAGAACGTCGCCGAAGTCGTCGGTTTGGACCTCGAGCGGGAGAACCTGAAAGCGGCCCGCGATGATCACGCGGAGTACATCGCCCCGGAGTCGGACGTGCCGGTCACCTTTCTCTCGGGGGACGCGCTCAGGCTTCCCTTCGGGGACGGCGCGTTCGACGTCGTCTGCTGTACCGAGGTCTTAGAGCACCTGCCCGACTACGAGTCGGCCATCGACGAGCTTCGACGCGTCTGTGCGCCCGACGGCACGCTCGCGGTGAGCGTTCCCAGAGCGGGGCCCGAACGGGTCTGCTGGGCGCTGTCAGATGACTATCACAACGTCGAGGGCGGACACGTCCGTATCTTCGACCGCGAGGAGTTACAGGCAGCCATCGAACGACGCGGATTCGAACGGGTCGACGGCCACTTCGCTCACGCCCTGCACGCGCCCTACTGGTGGCTCAAGTGTCTCTGGTGGGACCGCGACGAGCAGGGCGAGCCGCCGCTTCCGCTGCGGGCCTACGACCGCTTCCTCGAGTGGGACGTCCTCGAGTCGCCCCGGCCAGTGCGGCTGCTCGAGGAGGCGCTCGATCCCATCGTCGGCAAGAGCGTCGTCTACTACTTCGAGCTGGAGGCAAGAGCGTGAGTAACGTTTCATCGGGGAAGTCACTGGAGGATTGGGGGCTCGAGCCCGCGGTCGACTATATCGAGCGCGTGCAGCGGTCGGACGGGCTCATCCTGTGGTATCCCGACGGGCCGGCCGACCCTTGGGACCACGTCGAGAGCGCGATGGGGTTGTCGGTCGCCGGCCGCTACGGGGCCGCTCGCCGCGCGTACCGCTGGGTGGCCGACGCACAACACGACGACGGCGCACTGTGGGCGACCTACGGCGAGACCGACAGTGACGGCAACGACGGGGCCCACGCTGGCGACGAGCCGCGCAAGGAAACCCACCGTAGCGCCTACGTTGCCGTCGGTACCTGGCACCACTACCTCTGTACCGGCGATCGGGAGTTCCTTGAGGAGCTCTGGCCGACCGTCCGGGACGCCGTCGCGTTCGCGTGCGACCAGCAGGCTCCGTCCGGCGAAATCTACTGGACCGTCGGCGCGGACGGCGAGGTCTACGAGGACGCACTGATCTCTGGCTGTGCCTCAATCTACAAGAGTCTGGCCTGTGGCGCAGCGATTGCAGGCGAACTCGGTCATACCGACGCGCATGACCGCTGGCTCGCAGCCCGCACCCACCTCGGCGAGGCGATCCGGACTCGCCCCGACCGCTTCGACCGCACCTGGGAGAGCAAGTCTCGGTACGCAATGGACTGGTTCTATCCCGTCCTCTGTGGCGTGGTGACCGGCGGGCCGGCACGGGAGCGCCTCGAGGCCGGCATGGATCGCTTTCTCGAAGAAGGACTGGGCTGTCGCTGCGTCGCGGACGAACCCTGGGTGACCGTCGCCGAGTCATGCGAACTCGTCGTCTCGCTGGCCGCGGTCGGTCGGACGGAACGCGCCCGCGAGGTCCTCGAGTGGCTCTTTCAGTGGACCGACGACGAGGGCGTCTTCTGGACGGGCTATCAGTTCGAGGACGAGGCGTTCTGGCCGGGTGACCGGCCGACGTGGACTGCGGGTGCGGCGGTGCTGGCCGCGGATGCGCTGTCAGGGGTGTCGGGGGCCGCGGATCTGTTTACTGATCCGCTATTCGAATGAACTGATTTAGGTGAGAGTGCCCAGATATGCTAAAAGGCGGCTCAAGTTAAGACAATACTGTTTGAGCATCCTTGGAGCGATCTTGAGCCACTAATATCCAACCCCGGTGATTTCTCATGTCTGAAAAATCTGAAGAATCGCTGAATCTGGTTAGAGTTCGATAAAACCTGACAATTACAGACATTTCTTCTTTATTTAATATATTATAACTGATAGATTATTATCGAATATTGGGTGACTTTCCATCACCGATTCAATGCGCTTCCTAGTCAAATCTGGGATGGTTTCGATACGGTCAGGATTATCCGAGAAATATTGAATATAGTCTTCTTTTCCCTCCGGATAATATTCATAAGTTAGCTCTCTATCTCCTTCAATAAATCCCTCAAAATCATTATATATTTGAACATTGTCCCAGATCCAATTGAGATCAGAATCGATTATATCTATTTCGGTCAAAAGCGCTTCGCGAAGACGATTTCGTTGATCTCTTAATCTCTTATAATCGAATATTAGCGTCACAACTATCGCAATAAGTGAACCCAGAACGACTTCGGTAATAGCCATTAAGAGAAATAACTCCCCCACACTGTTAAATGTTACCCGACATCGTCCTGAATATAGTTAAACAATTGATTATATGTCCAACCTTATTTATATCTTTCTGACTTTCTAAGATCCCATAGGGTTGCACGTGAACGGAATCAGATTCCCGTATGTGCACACAAGCTGTGACTCGTCGTGTACATCTCGCGAGTCTATCTATCGGTTGATCCGCCTCTCTTCTCTGAAGGGCGGCACGTTCCGCCGGTTATGGCGCGAAAGAGGCGATTCAGTATGTAGAAAAATAGAATTTTCCGTGGTCGTGAGTAGGAGTATGTGGAGCAACGAGTGGTCGCTCGCGCGGTTCATCTCGCTATCATGGTTCAAGATCTTCGCTCTCTAATTCTCCCTCAAGATAGGCACGACCCCAATCCGTAATTCGGTAATAGCCACGATCGTCGTCGACTTTTCGAAGGAGTCCGTGTTCTTCCAAGATCGGAAGACGGCGTTTCACTGTCGGATGAGAGACGCCGTCGATGTTGTACGAGACCACCGCTGGTGGCATCGCTATCCCCGTTTCCTCAAAGAACTCAAGCAGCGCAGGATCGGATTTCGTCATCCACGAAACCAGCGGGCGCATTCAGTAGCGAATCTCCATGTGCCGCTATAACTGGGGGTGCTCTCTTGGATGATGATCTCCAACAGTGAACTTATGATGCTATATAGGATCAAATTTTAAGTCAGAGCCAATCATCAGTTCATCGCACGGAAGCTAGACGGACCCATAGCTACCCGAATTGGTCCTCGAGAGAACGCGGACCCGGTGACCCAACCACCGGCCCGCGTGGCTTCCGTCATCCACTGAAAGCCATGCACGACGACGATTCGCGGGACCTTGAACCTCCCGCTCGAGCAGATGCATCACCCCCAAATAAACCAATAACAGATGGCCGGCGCGCGTGGGTCGAACTCACCGGATTCCAACGGGACTGTCTCGAGGCCATCACCCGGCGCGAGCACGATGGCAAGCCCTGCTCCCCGTCGGGGATCACGTGGACCCTCGAGCGCCGCTATCCCCGCGTCAGCCGGGTCCGACTCGAGCCGAACCTGCGCGCGCTCGTCGGACGCGGTCTCGTCACGACACGCGACGAACCCGCCGGCCACGTCCCCACCTACCGTCTCACAGGTGCCGGGCGCGCGCTGCTCATCCAGCGGGCCGAACGACTGGCAGTCCTCTGTGACCTCCGACACGGCCGATAAGGAGCGATACGGCCGTTTGAGGCGAGGGCAATCTATTTCCTGAGTCTCGCACGGAGTAACCCAATTCGACGGCGAGGAGGGATTTACCTTCGAACACCGGTTCGAGGATACTGGGACGTACCTCTACGTCTGCGAGCCCCATCGCTAGGGGATGAAAGGCGCGGTCGTCGTCGAGTAGGGGTGTGGCTGTTCGGACCAACCAGCCCTCACGACCGTCTCGAGTCCCGCCGGGCGCTCGAGGACGGGAGTCGACCGATCCCCGTGTCGCAGACCACGCACGACTGAAGCCCGTTGGTTTCCGCAAACTGATCGAATAGCCTCGAGAGTCGCACGTCGTGACTCGCCAAGACACCACCCGACGCGATCCGCGGAAGCGCCGTCTCGTACTCGAATCGCATGTGGGGCAGCCGGTGGTCCGAGTCGTGTAAGAACAGATCGAGCGGACCGACGCACTCGAGCAGGGCCGGAAGCACCTCCCGTGCGTCCCCCTGATGAAGCCGCCAGCGGTCCCGACAGCGATCCGGAATCAGGTGGCCGTACTCGAAGGGACCGGGCGGCCCGCCGAGGAGATCTACCGCGTGCAGCGTTCCGCCGCCGTTCTCCTCCATCGCTGCCAAAATGTGCGCGTCGAACGAGCCGAACAGTACGCCGGTCTCCACAACCGTCTCAACCCCCAGTGCGCGACAGACCACGTAGATCGTCACCCCGTCGCGCCAGTGGGTGGTGTCGGTGGCGACGCCGGCGTCGTGAATCTCGGCGACACGATCGGCGTAGCTGTCGTGAAACCACTCGAGGTCGTCGTACTCCCGCTCGTACTCGCGAAGTTCGGCGGCCGACGCCGGAAGCACCGCGGCCAGCCGGTCGGCCCGCTCGCGGGTCTCCGCGCCGTAATCGAGTCGGCGGCGCTCGAGCCCCAATCGGGCCTTCCGTAGAGCGTAGACCGCGTCCCGCAGGGTCGCGGACGGCATCAATCGACCACCGTCACCGGTAGCCCAGCGCCTCGAGGCGCGATTCGATTTCGCCGCTGTCCGCGTCGTCCGCACCGTTCGCCCCATCCTCACGAATTCCCTCGGGAAGGGCGGGATCGAAGCTCCCTCGGTCTCGCCCCTCGCGGACCGCCCAGGGACCCGGCGGAGCGCGGGAACCGGCGTTCCGGGCGGGTGCGACCAGACGCCGAACTCGCCGATTGCGTTGCCGTGATCGCTGGTCATCGCGACCCGTCCGTCGCAGTTCGCGAGCAGTCGCGCGACGTCGTCGAGGACCCACTCAAGGTTATCCTGGTAGGCCGTCCAGACTGCCTCGTAGGAGAGGTCGCCGTCGCGCAGGCGCATCCAGGGATCGTTCATTGAGTCCGTCTCGTCGTCGTTCTCGGCTTCGGCCTCGGCCTCGGCCAACACCTCGAGCGCCTCGCGCTCCGCGGGAGTGAGGTCCTCAAGGTCGACATCGTCGTCGTCCTCTCCGTCGGTGAACTGCCCCCAGTGTTTGATATCTGCCGAGCCGAAGAACCAGCCGGGCTGCGACCGGAACGGGGCGTGGGGTTGCATGTAGTGGACCACGATGCGGTCGATCTCTAACTCCTGGCGGTTGCGCCAGATCGCGATCGCGGCGTCGGTCAGGGGATCGGGCGGGATCGTCGAGATGTCGTCGTCGACCCAGCCGTCCCGCCAGGCTTCGTGAAAGACGCCGAAATCGTCGGTCTCGAGCGGCAGAACCTCGTCGGAGGTGACAAGGATGTGTTCGCAGGACTGCGAAGAGAAGGGGTTGCCGGTCACGTAGGCGGTGCGGGCCATCTCCTCGCGGTACTCGGGGGCGAAGGTCCGGTCCATCCACTCGGCGGATTGGGACCCAACCGACCACAGCGAACCAACCGAATCGGGGTCGGGAAGCGTCTCGTGACCGGTCGCGGCCGTCTCGCGCATGAGATCGAGCCGGCAGCCGTCGAGGATACAACAGACGTCCCACTCGCGCTCCCAGATCGGCGTGGCGGGGACGAGCCGTGAGAGCGTGTATCCGATGCGTCCAGTCGCGATCTTCCCGGATAACGTCGCGAGGTCCATCAGCGTCGGCTCCTGTCTGTTCTCTGGTCGCGATTCTGTTAGTAGCTTTTGATCGCCGAACGGACTGTCAGTAACAGCGACACAGGAGAGTCGGATTGAGCACTCGAGTTTCCCACCCTCGGCACGTATCGACTGAAGGCAGCAACTATGCCATGCGGTAACAAGGCTTATTATGCAGGTGTTCGTAGCGTTGACTGAGGACCGACAAATCCGGTCCCGTCTGACGAAATGAGCTCCTCACCACCGGAAACCGAGACGTACGAAGTCACGCTCTCTAGAGACGAACAATGGGTCGTCCATCACGTCCTCGCGAACCGCCTCGACGAGGCACTCGACGCGGACGAACGGCCACCCGAATGGGTACTCAAGGCAGTCGAGACGCTCGAGACCGACGGCGACACGGATCGATTCACTGCCTCCCAGGCCAATCGTATCTATGACGCGCTCGCCGCGTACGTCGATCACGAGGAGACGCCTGACCGGGACATCGACCACGGCATGGTCGTCCTCGAGCGACTTGAGAGTGTCCAAGACGCTCAGGCGTAGCCTACGCATCGCTCTCCGTTTCGTTTTCGCCGGATATTCTCGTCGCCCAGTCAATCAGCCAATCAGGCTCGCCGTCGACCGCGTTCAGGGCCGCGTCGTCGCCCAGACGGCGGTGATCGCGAGCAAGAGTGCGGGTGCAAGCGGGAGAATCAACAGCGCGAAGCGATACCCTCCGCACCCGGCGGGACGAGGTAGATCGCGGTCGGAGCGACGAGGAAGGCGAAGCACAGGACACCGATGAGGATCCAGCCGCGCCAGTCAAATTCGCGGTCGACCGTCGCGGGATGGGGCGGTTCGTCCCCCTCAACGACCGGCTCGCCACCCTGTTCGCTGTCCGCATCGGCATCGAACGCCGCTGGATCGTGGACGTAGCCGTTGTCGTCGCTCGAGCTCACTATCAGATCGTTCGCCCGCATCGTAAAAGCCCTCACGGTTGGCCGACCTGACAGGTTCGACCGTGATCGGCCGATCAATCGGGAGCGATCGCGCCCGCTCGGAGTTCGCCGTCGGTCAGAGCTTGCTATCAGGCCGGACGACGACCTTGCCGAATCCTTCCCGGTTCTGGATGATTTCGTGGGCGCGTGCGGTCTCACTCATTGGCAGTTCCTCGCGGATCGCGGGCTGGAAGGTGCCGTCCCAGACGAGTTCCATCACGTCGTCGATCTGGCCGGGCGTGGCCATCGTCGAGCCGATGATCTGGAGCTGGTTCCAGAAGATGCGCGGAATGTCCGTTTCGGGGTTGCCGCCGCCGGTGCCGCCGCAGGTGACGAGCCGCCCGCCCTTGGTCAGACTCTTCAGGGAGTTCTGCCAGGTTGGCGCGCCGACGTGTTCGACGACGACATCGACGCCGCGGCCGCCCGTCTCCTCGAGGACCCAGTCCGCGAAGTCCTCTTCCTCGTAGTTACAGACGTGGTCCGCGCCGTGTTCCTCGGCGTAGTCGAGCTTCTCCTCGGTGCTGCCGGTCGCGTATACCTCTGCGCCCGCGTAGTCGGCGATCTGGAGGGCGGCGTGGCCGACCCCACCGCTTGCGCCCAACACGAGCACCGTTTCGCCGGCCTCGAGGTCGGCGCGCTCGATGAGCATCCGCCAGGCGGTCTGGAAGACCAGACAGCTCGAGCCGGCGACCTCCCAGTCGACGTGCTCGGGGACGGGGATCAGGTTGTCCTCGGGGATCGCGGCGTACTCGGAGTGGACGCCGGTGACGTGCTCGCCGATGATGTGGAAGCGCGGGTCGAGTGTCGGGTCGTCCATCCGCAGGTCGCCGACGCCGGCTGAGAGCGCAACGTGGTCGCCTTCCTCGAAGCGAGTCACGTCCTCGCCGACATCTTCGACGACACCGGCACCGTCGCTCCCCGGAATGTGTGGCATGTCGAGGTCGATCCCCGGCATTCCCCGTCGCGTCCAGATGTCCAGGTGGTTGAGCGCGGCCGCCTTGATGTCGACCAGTACCTCGTCCCGGTCGATCTCGGGATCGGGATACTCGCCGTATTCGATGACGTCCGTGTCGCCGTGTTCCGCGAATTGGACTGCCTGCATATACGCAGGCCAACGGAAACGCCGTCCATAACAGTTGGGCTACCAGCATTCGACGTTCGAGAGGCGAGCGGTTTGTGACGGAAAGTGACTTTGTAGCACAAACTATTATGTGTTAGCGTCTCGTCGGGACGACCGAGACGATGTCAGCCGAGATACAGGAGGGGTACGGGGCGGAACGCGAGTCGAGTGACGGGCGGCGGGTGTGGCTCGAGCAGGCCGGTGCGTTCACTCGGCGGAGTCTACAGGAGGTTCGAAACAGTCGGCTCATGCTGGCGTGGGTGATCGCGTTCCCGGCGATCATGTACCTGCTCCAGACGACACAGGGGGCCAGTGGGTCAGCCGTGTCCGACGCAACCGTCTCCATCGGAATCGGGATCTTCGGATCGATGCTCGTCTGTCTCTTCGTCTTCGGGAATCAGCTCGCGACCGATCTCGAGGACAGACGCTACGAAGCCTATCGCTCGATGCCAATCTCGTCGTCGGCCGATCTGATCGGCCGAATGGCCGCCGGACTGGTCCTCGCGGCGGGCGCGTTCGCCGTGACGATCGTCGCTGGCCTGGCTACCGGCGCGTCCTACGGCCTCCGCGGTCCCGAATCGGTACCGATCGTTCTGGCCGCCGGCGTGCTGACCTGCCTCTTCTGGATGGTCGTGGCGATCCCGTTCGTGGTTGCCGCCGGGAACAAACGGATCGCGTCGCTGGCGACCACGCTCGTCGCCGTCATGACGTTCGTCCTCACCGGGCTCAACGGGGCCGTCCCGGCGCAGTCGGCGATCGATGGCCCGGTGCTGAACTACCTCCCGAACACGCTCCCGACGCGGCTGCTCGTGTCTCACCTCGTTCCGGCCGAGAGCTGGACCGAACTCGGCGTCGCGCCGCCCGCGATGCCGACAGACCCGACGTTCCTCGCATTGCTTGCCGGCTACGCCGCCCTCGCGGTCCTCGCTGGGACGATACTCGTAAATCGGACGCTCTACGATCAGGGGTGGTCGCCGTGAGCGATCCGGTCGCGATTGCCGATGGGGTCTGCAAGTCCTTCGGCGAGGAGGGCGTCCTCGAGAGTGTCGACCTCACGGTCGAGGAGGGTGAACTGCTGGTTCTCATGGGACCGAACGGGGTCGGGAAGTCGGTCCTGCTCTCCTGTTTCGCCGGCAGCGAGCGTCCCTCCGCGGGCAGCGTCGACGTCTTCGGCGAGCCGGCGACGGCCCGCGCCGATACGACGAGTTTCCTCTTACAGGACGCGCTCGCACTCGAGTCCCTCACTGGCCGCGAGAACGTCGATTTCTACCGCCGGCTCCATCCGGCGTTTACCGACGACTGGCGAGCACACGTCGAGCGGCTCGGAATCGCTGACGACCTCGAGAAATCCGTCGCCGACTACTCCGGCGGCATGGTTCGGAAACTCGAGCTCGCCATCGCCGCCAGCATCGACGCTCCGCTGTACCTGTTCGACGAGCCGACCGCGGCGCTGGATCTCGGAACGATCCCGACGGTCCACGAACTGTTCCGCGAGAAACGGGCGGAAGGGAAGACGATCGTCGTCGCCAGCCACCGACCGATGAACGCCGACATCGCGGACCGGATCGCCTTCCTCGCGGACGGCCGGATCGTCGCGACCGGACCGCCCGACGAACTGCTCGCATCGGTTCCACCCGTCCTCGAGACGGGCGCATCGAACGCGAGCGCGCTCGCCGACATCGTTGCCGGGGAGCCGTTCGCAGTAGCCGGGAACGTCCGCGGCTTCGTCCCGCCGCGAGACGGGGATGCGACCGGGGACGACGCTGACACGGAGCCGTCGGTCGCGACTCCCACAGACGCGGCCCCATTGCTCGAGGAGGCCACGGACCTAGAACCGTCGCTCGAGGCGCTCGCGGACGCGGCAGGGATCGATCGGACGGCGCTCTCGATCGTCGAACCGACCTACACCGACCTCTTACGTACTACACGAACGGTGTGTCGACAACGACTGCCGCCGATCCACGATGAGTCGAGAACTATCCGAGGACGTCGACGCGGACGCGCTTCAGACCGAACTCACGGCGATCAAGGGAGCGATGGGGCTCGCGTCGGAGCATCCCTACTGGTGGCGGTTCTGGATCGTTGAGGGGATCTGTACCGGGCTCCTCTTCGCCGTCGTCCAGTTCTGGCTCCGCGAGGGGTTCCGGCCGTGGATCGCCGTCGCGTTCGCCGGCGTGATCGGCTGCGGTGAACTCGCGAAGCGACGCCTCAAGTCGAGCGACGAGCCGCCGACCACGGGGCTGCCGAGCCAGCAGCGCTGGTTCCTCGCCGTGCTAGCCGGTCTCGGCGTCCTGATCGTCGGACTCCGGCCAGTGTTCGACGCGCTCGACGCGACGAACTCGGTTCGCCTGGCGCTCGTCTCTGCGGGGGCCGTCGTCGGCGTCGGCTACGTCCTCATGGGCCAGTTGCTTGCAGCCTACGATATCAGGGCCGTCGATCAGTACGCGTTCATCGGCGGCGGCGTATGGATCATGGCCCTCTCCGCGGCGATTCCGTACGTCCCCCTCCTCGAGGGCTGGGAGTACGCCGCCCTCGGAGCCGGAATCGCACTGCACCACGTTGGAACCTACGCTATCCTCTCACGCTACTAAGATGGAATTCGACAAACTCGTTCACCAGCCCACGCGACTTCGTATCTTCGCCCACCTCTACGCCAACGGCGCGACGGGGTTTACCGAACTCACGTCGACGCTCGAGGTCACCGAGGGGAACCTCGCCAGCCACATCGATCGCATGGAAGCGGCGGACTGCGTCGCCGTCGACAAGGCGTTCGTAGACGGAACGCCCCGGACGACGTACCGACTCACCGAGCACGGCGAGGAACTGTTCGAAGATCACATCGAGACGCTCGAGTCGCTCATCGACGACCTCGATACCGACTCGTCGTCGGAGTCGGACCTGGACCCGGCGTACGACCCCGGATCGGGCCCGAGCCGCGACACTGATTCGGATCTCGGTCCGGGGCCGGACCCCAGTGCATAGCGCGTGTGCGTAGTTTTACCCGCCGGCTTTCGAAGGCGACGTATGAACGAGACGGATACGAACGCCGCCGAGTCCGGTGACGGAACGCTCTGTACCGGCGTCGTCACGATCTCCTCGAGTCAGAGCCTCAATACCGACGAGGCCGGCGAGGCGATCACCGTGGCGCTCGAGGACGGCGGCAACGAGATCACGGTGCGAGAACACGTCGGCGCGGACCACGACAAGGTCCAGTCGATCGTCTCGCGACTGATCGACCGCGACGACGTCGACGTCGTGATCACCGCCGGTGCGACCAGCGTCGAACCGACCGACATCACTATCGACGCCGTCGAGCCATTGCTCGAGAAGGAACTGACCGCGTTCAGCGAGCTGTTCACCCTCTTGGCGTACGAACGTGTCGGGACGAAAATCGTCGCGGCGCGAACACTCGCCGGCGTCGCCGACGGAACGCCGGTCTTCTGCTTGCCCGGCAACGCCGACGCGGTCCGCCTCGCGCTTACGGAGATCGTCCTGTCGGAAACGCCCGAAATCATCGAACTCGCACGGGAGGAAGAGCCGGACGATGACGGCGAACCGACCGGCGCCGACGTGGTCGACGGAGGTGCCTGACGTGGGATCCGTCGACGGCGACGGTGACGATACCAACGGCATCGACAAGGAATCCGTCCGCGAGCGCGTCTGGGACGACTTAGAGGAGAGCGGCGAGGCCCGGTTTCCGTTCCCGCCACACGGGCGGATTCCGAATTTCGCCGGGGCGAGCGAGGCCGCCGACCGGCTGGCCGAGCAACCGGAATGGAAGGAGGCGACGACGATCAAAGCCAACCCCGACGCGCCGCAACTGCCCGTCCGGCGGCGGGCGCTGCGCGAGGGAAAGACGGTCTACATGGCCGTGCCGCGGCTCGCCGATGAGCGGTGTTTCCTGAAACTCGATCCGGACGAGCTCGAGGACTACGACGCGGCGACCACCGTCTCCGGCTCGTCGGACCACGGCGAACGGGTCGGCCCGGAAGCGGTCGACCGCATCGACCTGATCGTCTCCGGGAGCGTTGGGATCACCGAGGATGGCGGTCGAATCGGAAAGGGAGAGGGCTACAGCGACCTCGAGTACGCCGTGCTCCGCGATCTCGGCCTCGTCGACGACGCGACGCCCGTCGCGACGACGGTCCACGAGCGACAGCTGATCGAGGAGTCAGTCGCCGTCGGAGCCCACGACGTCGCGATGACGCTCGTCGTCACACCCGAGCGGGTGTTTCGACCGGACAGGAGCGCACAGCCGACCGGTATCGACTGGGACCTGCTCACGGACGAGCGGCTCGCAGAGATTCCGGTCTTGGAACGGCTTCGAAATTCATAGCGCGGGCTCTGTGGCTCGAGGTGCAGTCGCTGGTGATTGATCTATCGGGAGCGGAACGCGTCGACAGAAGGGGATCCATCCCCGGAACGCGGCGAAAACGCCGCGTCCCGATGCCAGAATCGCAGGGTGTGACGCGAGCCGGTGGGATGGGCCCGCGTCAGCGAGAATCGGTTGGCAGTGGTGGGGGAAGGGTGCTGTGGTGGGGTTGCTGGAAGTCGCGGGAGCAGGTGGTGGGTGCCATCGGTGGAGTCTGCCCGTCGACCTCCATCGAGACGTAGCGGCCGATGCCACTTGAACGGAGGTGATGGTATACCGATCTTACGCCGAATTCCATCGAATTCAATCCGATTTTATTCGGCCGAAATCTCCTCGAGAAAGTTCATACGACGGCCATAGCCGTCTGGGTCACTGTACGGAATGAATAGACGATTTCGGCGGCCGAACCGGTCCTGTAAGCGCCGGTTCGGAGCGGCCAGCGGCGGCCCCGTGGGTATCAGTCGACGAGTTCGTCAGCGACGACGCTCGCGTCCATTAACTGCGGATCGATCGCGATGTCGAGTTGTCCCTTGACGAACTCGGGGACGGTTCGGCGGGCGTAGACGACGGTCCGAATGTCGTCGTTCAGATCGCAGACGATCGGAATCGTCGTCGCTTGGCCGACGTCCGTCAAGACGTACAGATCGGCCGAAACGACACCCGCCTCCTCGAGTTGCGGGCGGGAGATGACGCCGTCGATTCGAGTCACATCGACGCCTTCACTCTCGAGTGCCGCCGCGATGCCGTCCTCGTCGGAACCGGCGACGACGGCGGTCGTGCTGGAACTCATTCGTACTCGATGGTCGCGGGCGGTTTGTGGGTCACGTCATAGACGACGCGGGCGACGTTCTCATGAGAGCCCGTAATCCGGGACTGAATGCGCTGGAGCGTCTCCCAATCGATCTCCTGGGCGCGAGCGGTCATCCCGTCGCGCGATTCGACCGAGCGGACGGAGACAACCCAGCCGTGGACGCGGTTATCACCCTTGACGCCCGTCGCCTTCCCGATGACGGCCGCGAGCGCCTGCCAGGGCTCGTACTCCTCGAGTTCCTCCTCGACGACGTGGTTGGCCTCGCGGGCCACCTCGAGTTTCTCCTCGGTGATCTCGCCGATGATCCGCACGGCGAGGCCCGGGCCGGGGAACGGCATCCGCTCGGCGACGAGTTCGTCGAGGCCGAGGTGGTGGGCGACCTCGCGGACCTCGTCCTTGTAGAGGTCGCGGACTGGTTCGACGATCCCCTCGAAGTCGACGACTTCGGGGAGGCCGCCGACGTTGTGGTGGGACTTGATCCCGCCCTCGCTCTCGATGCGGTCGGGGTAGATCGTTCCCTGAACGAGGTAGTCCGCATCGGCGTCCGTCGCTTCGCGCTCGAACTCCCGGATGAACTGCTCACCAATAATTTCGCGCTTCTCTTCGGGATCGGTGGTTCCCTCGAGCGCGTCGAGGAACCGATCCTTCGCGTCGACGATCCGGAGCGACTCCATGTAGTCGAAGGTCTCGCGGATCTGGTCGGTCTCGCCTTTCCGCATCAGGCCGGTGTCGACGTAGACGGGCGTAAGTCGGTCGCCGATGGCCTCGTAGGCCAGGGCGGCGGCGACCGAGGAGTCGACGCCGCCCGAGAGGGCGATGACGGCGTTCGCATCGTCGATTTCCTCGTTAATCTCTGCGACTGCGTCGGGGACAAACGTCTCGGTTTCTACCATCAGTGGGTTACCTCCGTTTCGGTGTCGGTGTCCGCGTCGTCGGGTTCGCTCTCGGCCTCGCCGTCGGTCCGCTCGAGGACGGCCTCGACCAGCCCGAGGAAGGGCGGACTCGGCTGTCCGGGTCGGGACGTGTACTCGGGGTGGAACTGCGTCCCGAAGAAGAACGGGTGGTCCTCGAGTTCGAGGATTTCCATCCGGTTGCCCGCGGTGCCGGAGAAGACGAGCGGTTCGTCCGCGAACTCGTCAAAGTACTCGGGGTTGACCTCGTAGCGGTGGCGGTGACGCTCGGAACAGGACGTGTCACCGTAAAGCTCGTAGGCCAACGTCTCGGGTTCGATTACGGTCGTGTGCTCGCCCAATCGCATTGTCCCACCCATGTCTTCGACCTCGTACTGTTCGGGCAGGATGTCGATGACCGGATGCGGCGTGTCCGCTTCCATCTCCGCGGAGTGGGCGTCCTCGAAATCGAGCACGTTCCGGGCATACTCGACGACGGCCATCTGGAAGCCCAAACACAGGCCCAGGAAGGGAACGTCGTTCTCGCGGGCGTACCGGACCGCCTGGATCTTGCCTTCAGAGCCGCGCATCCCGAAGCCACCGGGGACGATGACACCGTCCATTCCCTCGAGTTGGCCGTCGTGGCCCTCGCTCAATTCGTCGGCCGCGACCCAGTGGACGGTGACGTCGCTGCCGACCTCGAAGCCGGCGTGTTTGAGCGACTCGTGAATCGACATGTACGCGTCCTCGAGGTCGTACTTGCCGACCAGCGCGATGTCGATATCGCCGTTTTTCTCGGTCGTGACGATCTCGCGCCACTCGTTGGCGCGCTCGCCCTCCGGCAGGGCCTCGTCGGCCAGCCCGAAGCGCTCGAGAACGTACTGGTCGAGTCCTTCGTCTTCGACCATCAGCGGGACGTGATAGACGTCCTCGACGTCGGGATTGGAGAACACCGCGTCCGTGGGAATGTCACAGAACAGCGCGATCTTCTCCTTGGTCTCGGGGTCGAGGCGGTCCTCGCAGCGGCCGACGATCACATCGGGCTGGAGGCCGATCGAACGGACCTCCTTGACCGAGTGCTGGGTCGGCTTCGTCTTCTGCTCGCCGTTTTTCGAGTACGGAACGAGCGTGACGTGGGTGAAGAGGACGTTCTCTTCGGGTTCCTCGTGGGCGAACTGGCGCAGCGCCTCGAGGTAGGGCATCCCCTCGATGTCCCCCACGGTGCCACCGACTTCGATGATACAGACGTCGGTGCCCTCGGCGGCCTCGCGAATGCGGCGCTTGATGTCGTCAGTAATATGCGGGATGATCTGGACCGTCTTGCCCAGATAGTCGCCGGCCCGTTCCTTCTCGATGACGTGCTGGTAGGTCTTCCCCGTGGTAATATTGTGATCCGAGGTCATATCGATGTCGAGGAACCGTTCATAGTTCCCGAGATCGAGGTCGACCTCGCCGCCGTCCTCGAGGACGTAGACCTCCCCGTGCTGGTAGGGGTTCATCGTTCCTGCGTCGACGTTCAGGTATGGATCGATCTTCACCGCGGTGACGTCGAACCCGGCGTTTTTCAGGAGACGGCCGGTGCTCGCGGCCGTAATCCCCTTGCCGAGCCCCGACATGACGCCGCCGGTGACGAAGATGAACTTGTTCCCCAGCGAGGGGTCATAATGAGTGTCCGATTCCGTCGGCATACCGAGTGTGCGCGCGACCGCTTGAAAACGATTTCGGGACTGCATTGCCTCCGACAGAGGTTGTCACCCTCGTCAGTGCGGCCCCCGCTCGAGGATACGTGATTCGAGTCCACATTCGGCCAAAAAAGGAGTCCCAGGAAGCGAATGTGCTGACTAGGGTTCCTCGTCCATGGAAGCCTTGCCGTGGGGTTCGTCCTCCTTGGATACCTTCCCCTCGGCCGGGTCCTCGACTTCCAAGTCTTGGACTTCGACGATCTCGGCCTGCGCGAGGTTCTCGATGCCCCCACCCATCCGCAACTGGATCGTCTGCCCGGGCAGGTCCGGGTCGTCCTCCTCGGTCGGTTCCTTTGGGACGGACACGGCAGTCACTCCGCCGATCGTGACGGAGCGGCGCTGGATCGGATCGCCCTCATGCTTGATCGTCTCCCATGTTTCGACGTCGAGTTCGTCCATGTCTTTGCCGAAGTAGTCCTCTGAATCCGGGTTGACCGTGTCTTCGGTCTGGGACTCGCCGGTCGTTCTGTTGTCGTCGAACTGTACCTCCTCGTGTTTATACTGACGGAGCTGTACCAGCATACCGGCATCACCACGTGCAGCATGTTAACTCTCACACCGGAAGTCGCTGGGGCCCTCGTCTCGAGCCGCCGGCGAGTGTCAGCGGAGTAATATCACCGCATTTATTTTATACTCCGAAGCCAAAGAGCGGAACACTGTGGTATCTCACGAACGGCAGGTGGCCCTCGAGGTGAGTGAGCCTGACATCGGCTTTCAGGCCGGCTTCGGGTTCTACCTCGGAATTGTCGTCACCGGAATCGTGGCGATCGCGGGGCTGCTCGGCGACGTGGCCACCGCGACGCTGCTCGGCGTCCTTCCGAGTATGGTGACGGCCGTTGCGATTGTCGGCCATATCCTCGCGAAGCGGGTGCAGGGACTCCCCGAGCGAATCGGCCGGAGCCGGTGGCGACGCCTCGCCTGTTACGTCCCAGCGGCGGCGTTCGCGGCGGCGCTGTCCCTCCCCACACTCGCTCCGATCGACGTAACCGGCCGCTTCGTCATCGTCACGATCGTCCTAGCCGCACTGGCCGGCGTATCAGGGTTCGGCCTCGAGCGGATGGCGAAAAACCGGTATGTCGATGCGATCACCGCCGACGAGCCGGCCGCGATCTGGACGTGGCACAGGATTGGGCTTCGGAACAGCGAACACGTTATGAACGCGATGATGGGGCTGGTAGTCGTAACCGGGCTCGTGGTCGCGTGGATGGGAAGTATATACGGTGTGTTCTGGGCGCTGTACGGGATCATCATGCTCGCCTCGACGTATCTCGACATAGACGAAGACTGGTCGTTCGACCCGAACGACCCGTGGAACCCACCGCAGATCCACGCACACGAAGCCGGCCTCGTCATCGACAAGTCGGTCGCGAAAACGTTCATCCCCTGGGACGAAATCGAAGCCGTCCAGGTGACCGACGAAGCGCTCGTCCTCGAGCGCCGCCGGTCCGGCCTCGTCCGCGGCTGGTCCGATATCCGTTGTAGCCGATCGGGAATCGAGGACCCCGAGGACGTCCGCGAGACGCTCGAGCAACTCCGAAACCGAGCCGGTACCTATCCGACGGCGTCCGCCGATACCGCGGACTGAGGCGCGAGCCGATATCGACACGGCCGTCACCGAGAAATGTCCCCTGTTCGTGGCACCAGCTATGACCGAGCTACGCGTGACCGTCGACGACCGCGACCTCGAGGCCGTCTGGACCGATAACGCGCCCGAAACAAGGGCCGCACTCGAGGACGCATTGTCCGCCTCGGGAGAGTCGACGCGCTGGGGCGACGAACTCTACTTCGATCTCTCGCTCGACGCACCGCCCGAGAACGCCTGCGAAGTCGTCCCCGAGGGCGCGATCGCCTACTGGCCGGTCGGAGAGAAACTGTGTCTGTTCTGGGGCGAGACGCCGGCCAGTGAGGGCGACGAGCCACGCGCCGCCGCACCTGTGACCGTCGTCGCGCGCGTTACCGAGAGAGAACCGCTCGAGAATCTCGAGAGCGGGGGACGGGTTCGCCTCGAGCGGAGCGGTGAGTGAAGCGACTCGAAATCGAGAAGAAAACAGAGTCGACGTAGCGACTACTTGCCCCAGAAGGGGTCCCGACTGCGTTGCTTGTCGAGGTACATGTTTAGCGCCTCGAGTTCGTCGCCGGGAATCTCGCTCGCCAGTTCCTGCTCGAGAATCTTCGCGTGTTTCTCGGGAATCTCGATCCAGAGTTCGTCGTCCTCCTCGATCTGGCGGCCGACGGTGGGACCGTCGATGGCGACCGAGACGCGATTGCCCGCGCGGGCCTCATCGACGTCCTCGCCCTGCTCCTGGATCCCCTTCACCTGGCCGACGCGGTCGGGCTTGTTGCCCTCGAACGAGACCACGTTCGCGTTGTTCTGGATCGTCCCTGAGTTCACCTCGACACCGACGACTGCGGGGTCGTTCTGTCGGAAGGTGTGATCCGGCAGGATCCGGAACCGAGCGGGTCGCGTGATGTTCTCGAGGATGGTGTCCTGCTGGGCCCGTTCGATCCCCTCGACGTACTCCTCGTACTCCTCGATGAGCTGGTAGATGACCTCGTCCGCGAAGATCGTCACGTCCTCCATCTCCGCGCGCTGCTCGGCGTCGTCGAGGATGTCGACATTGAATCCGAGAATGGCCTTCTGTTTCCCGTCCTCGGCTGTCGAGGCGACCGAGACGTCCCGCGGTGCAATGTCGCCGACCTCCGCGCGGACGATCGGCACCTCGGCGTCGCCAAGGGCGTCAGCCATCGCCTCAAGACTGCCCAGCGTATCTGCCTTGACGACGACGCCCTCTTCGGCAGTGTCGACGGCGATGTCTGCGAGTTCGGCCTGGACTTCCTCGACGACCTCGTCGACGTCGCGGTCACGGACGACCCGGACCGGCGCACCGGCCATCGCGTCGGCGAGCTCGGGCGCGGCGACCTTGATCCCGGTTGCCGCCGATACTTCGTCGACTTTCTCGAACCGGCTCTCGGTTCGGATTTCGGCCAGCGGACGCGGCTGGAGCAGCGCGCGCACGTCGGTAACGATGGGCTCGTTCTGTCCGCCGACGACGATCTGATCGTCCGACTGGATCGTCCCGTCGTAGAGGACCATGTCGATCGTCGTCCCGAACCCTTTCTCCTCTTTGACCTCGAGGACGGTGCCGACGCCGGGGCCGGCGACGTCGATCTCCATCTCCTCTTTCATATAGCGCTGGGAGAGGCCCATCATGACGGTCAGGAGGTCAGGGACCCCCTCGCCAGTCATCGCCGAAACGGGGACGACGCCGACGTTGCGCTGGAAGTTCTGAACCCGCCAGTAGAGGTCGGCGGAGAAGCCCTCATCGGAGAGGTTGCCAATGATCTCGTAGAGGCTCTCGTCGAGTCGCTCGCGCACGCGCTCGGATTGGGACTCGTACGTATCGTTGATCGGCGAGTCCTCGTTGGGGTTCCAGCCGGGAACGGTGTCAATCTTGTTCGCCGCGACGATGAACGGGGTTTCAGAGCGCCGGAGGATGTCCAGGGCCTCGAGCGTCTGGGGCTGGAAGCCGTCGTTGACGTCGACGACGAGGATAGCGATGTCGGCCAGCGCGCCCCCGCGGGAGCGCAGCGTGGTAAAGGAGTGATGACCCGGCGTGTCGATGAAGAGGAGGCCAGGGAGGTCGAAGTCGTCCGGGTCGACGAGTTCGCCCGCGATCGTGGAGATGATGTCCAGCGGGACGGCGGTCGCGCCGATGTGCTGGGTAATCGCGCCTGCTTCGCCCTCGATGACCGCGGAGCCGCGGATTTTATCGAGGAGACTTGTCTTGCCGTGATCGACGTGTCCGAGGACGGCGACGATCGGCGTTCTGAGAGATGTGGGGTCGCGTGTATCCGTGTCCGACATGATGAACCACCCGAGAAGGTCTTACCTAATTCGTCCGTAGCACCGTAGTTAAACCCATCGTCATCCGCGCTCCGAATGCCACAGCGAGAGCCACCGTCACTATGGTCTGAATCGCCGACTCGAGGCGGATTGCCCTTCCGATAGTAGCCAGTGACAGTTGATGCACACCTGCTCGCATGATCGCTGTGGGAGCAGCGTGTTACTCGTTTCAGTGGCTACTATACCGGTGTCCTCCTCTGACTCATGTAGCGATCCTCCACCACGGCCGGCCTCGGCGGTCGCGACCGGGTCCGGTTACCCTCGCGCTCGGTCCCGGTCCCCATTGTTTAATACCGATTAGTAAGTACGGGCATGTATGAGCGATATACTCGCTGAAAACCTCTCGGGGAAGTCCGTCATGGGGTCTGACGGCACCGAGCTCGGACTGCTCTATAACATCACGATGGATCTGAAATCCGGCAAACTTCACGATCTCGTTATCGAGCCCGACGAGGAACTGTCGCGGCGTGCAGTCGACTTCGAACTCGACGACGCCGGCCACTTTCTCGTTCCCGTTAACCGCGTCCAAGCGGTGAAAGACTACATCGTCGTCCAGCGCTAACGGTATGTACGTTCTCGACTCCTCCGCTTTTATCCACGACTTCCATACAACAGAACAGACTGCAACCATCCCACTCGTCCGCGAGGAACTCAAGGACGAGAGCGCCTATCGCTACGACGCGATGGAAGGCTCCGGGATGCACATTCACATTCCCAACGACGATACCACTGAGAAGGTCGAGCGCGCGGCCCGGGAATCCGGCGACCTCGAGGTCCTCTCGGACACCGACGTTCGCCTCGTCGCGGCGAGTTTCGAACTCGACGCCACCTTGGTGACCGACGACTACGCGATGCAAAACGTCGCGGAGAAGCTCAACGTCGCGGTTGAGGTGATCGCCCGGGAGGGAATCGACGAACAGCGCCACTGGAAGTATCAGTGTCAGGGCTGTGGCCGCGAGTTCGACGAGGAGAAAGACCGGTGTCCGATCTGCGGGTCGGAGCTGGCACGGAAGAACCCCTCGTAGCTCGCGATCACGTTCTGTTTCCGTTGGATCGTTCGATTCGGTAGCCGTCGGCGAGGTCGATTACTCGATTAGCCGTAGACGTAATAGAGATTCGCGAAGAGGAGCGCATTGTACAGCCCGTGGATCAGCGCCGGCACGAGGAGGTTGTCGGTTCGCTCGTAGATCGTCCCGAGGACGAGTGCGAGTCCGAAGATGGTTCCGAGACTGGCAATCACTTCGCCCAGACCCGCAGTCGCGTACGCGAGCGCGTGTACCAGCGCGAAGATGACGCTGGCCACGGCGACGGCACCGAACCGCGAGAACGTGTCGTACAGCGACTTCTGGATGACGTTCCGATAGAGCAGTTCCTCGAATGGGCCGATAATCAGGATGGCGAGTGGCACCAAGATGAGCATGAGTTGCGGACTCTCTTGGGCCTGCTGGGTCGTCGAGTGCTCGGCGCTCTCGACGCCGGTCGACTGCATGAGCGCAGAGATCGCGAAGAGCGCCCCGAAGAGGACGAGCAGTCCCCCGAGGGTCCAGCCGATGTCTCGTAGCGTCGGCCATCGGAGATCGATAAAGGACAGGTCTCGGTCGGTCATCGCGAGATACCCCCTGCGACGAGCATCGTCCCGATGGCCATGCAGACCTGGGTGAAAACGGTGTTCTCGATCTGCGAGAGCGGCTCGAGCAGCGGGCGGACCGGAATCGCGAGGATGGCGACGACGAAGGGCGTGACGAGGAGTCCCGCGAGACCGACTCCGGAGAGCACGACCACTTGCAGGCTCCGTCGCTTGAGCCCTGTGCCACTGATCCCGTAGTAGTCGGCGACCCCGGCGGCGGCGGTGAGTCCACCGGTGACGAACGCGACGAAAACAATCGGTATCGACACTGAACTCGTCGGCAGCGTAGCCGGTGCGGTGACCCCCTGATTCAACGCGTAGCCAGCGAGCAGGACGACGGCGATGCTCGAGGCGGCGGCGATCGAGCCAGCGATTCGACCCTCGAGACCGCCGTGACGCTGGGCCAGAAACGCGAGGACGGCGGCGAGGGCGAATCCGACCCCGGCCCAGACGACCGGATTGTCGACGCCGCTGCGAACGGGGGCGAGCATGGCAGCCATCGTGACTGCCGAGAGGACGGTTCCGATGCCGGGAACCACGTCGGACGCGACCGGGCGGGCGTCGTCGGCCCGTGCAGTCTCGCTCATATTCTACTATTCGTGCGCGGACTCATAGGCACACCGCAACCGGACGAGGGGACCCGTTCCAACCGCGCCGACTCGGGCCGGGTGATCGGAGCTCAGTCGTCGACTACCGCTCGACTCGAAGCTCGGTCTTCTCGGCGACGGCCTCGGCCTCTTCGAAGTCGCCGCCACCAAGCAGGCCGCGCGTCGCCTTTTTCGCCCACTCGACAGCCGGCTGTTCGAACGTGTTCACGCCGTAGAGTTCCCCCGCGAGCACGCAAGCGGCCTCCATCCCGTAGAGCAGCCCGCCGAGTTCGTACTCGTCGATGCGCTCGAGTTCGACGCGGACGTTCGGCCGGCCGGCGGCCGCGAGGCTGGCCTCCGTGGCCTCGAACTCGGCCTCGAGTAGTTCGCCGAGCGTCGCGTCGCCCAGGTACGCCAGGTCCTCGACATCGGTGTCAGGAATCGATCGGTCCGTGCTCTCCTCGGTCGTGACGAAGGTGACGAGCTTGTCCCGCGGGCCTGCGCGGTAGAGTTGCAGTTGCGAGTGCTGGTCGGTGACGCCGAGCGCCCGCACCGGCGTCTGGCCGAGGTCGTCCTTTCCCAGACTCTCGGCCCACAGCTGGGCGAACCACTCCGCGGACGTCTCGAGTGACTCCGCGTAGGGCATCATCGCATTGATCCCAGCACCCCGCTGATCTAACGCATACGTCGTCGCACCGTAGGCATAGGCTGGACAGTCGAACAGCGACCCCGACAGCGTCTCGCGCTCAGCGGCCGCGCCGGCGAGCAGCGCTTCGAGGTCGTGGCCACAGACCGCGGCTGCGACCATTCCGACCGCCGACAGCGCGGAGAAGCGACCCGGGACGCCGTCGGGAACTTTCAGCGACGGCAGGTCGTGACGCTTTGCGAGATCTCGGAGCGGGCCGGACTCGCCGGTCGTGACGATCGTCCGCTCGGTCCAGTCGACGCCGGCCGACTCAAAGGCCTCGCGGACGACGAGGAAGTTCGCCAGCGTCTCCGCAGTCGTCCCCGATCGGGACACAACGTTGATCGCCGTGCTCTCGAGTGGCAATCGATCGAGTTCGCTCGAGATCCACTCGGGATCGACGTTGTCGAGGAAGACGGTCTCAGTGTCCGACTCGAGGGCGTTCACGATGGTCGCTGCCCCCAGCGAACTCCCGCCGATTCCGACAGTGATCAGGGCGTCGGCGTCGGCGACCGGCTCGACTGCTGCTCTGATCTCGTCGGGATCGGTTCGCTGAGGGAGATTCAGCGCTTCGTACCCGTGTTCTCCGTTTTCCATGCCGCGTTCGATGCGCTCGTGAGCGGTCGCTACCTGCTCGTCCAGCCGCTCGAGGGACTCCCTCGAGACGCCCGGCGACGCGACTGACGCGAGCGCGTTACCGATATCGACGTTCATACGCAAGGGCGCAACCGCCTGCGATAAAGGCGTTCCGTGACGGGATCGCAACGCGAAGTTGTTTGGAGGGCTCTTCTGCGCTCGAATGTTGCTCGTGCTCGATACAGGTAGAATACGAGTGGCGTAACTCAGACGGTCGTACTCGCTTCAAACTCCGGTAATACGGCATACCACGACCACAGAGCTGTCGTAACCGCTGAACCAACATAGATCGCTCCCACCGTCAGAGCCGAATGGCCCCGTGTTACCAAGAAGATGGCAGCCACCCCGCCGAGGATTATCCCAACGATCACAGACAGAACAATACCGGTTTGAGACTGTACCTGAAATTCGCCCTCCGTTACGAGGCGAACTCCGATCAGACCGCCAGTTAGGATAGCCCACGTAGGATTGGTAATCCAAATACGGTGAGCAAAGTCCCGTCTAACCACGCGAATTCGGAAATGAGGATTGCCCATCCAACCAGTCCGAGACCTGCCCAGACGACGCTTCGCCAGAGTTCCTCGTTGATAATGTGCCGACTTTTCGCACTCATGTTAGGAAACTATGGTGTATGGGAACAGAAGATTTTGTGAGACTGGACGTCCAGTAATCAATTCGCACAACTACTGAGCAGCTATTCTCATCGGAAGTCGACCCTCGATATCTATCGAAAGCCGAAACCCGGAAACCGATCCTTCGCCTACGACCGCCCATGACCGAGAAGACGAGCACGTTCGTCGTTACGCACGCCGAAGCGGAATCTGCGGTCGTCCGCGACGTCGAGACTGCACAGGTCCACACCCTCGCGTCCAATCCCGGCCTCGAGATCCACGACGTCCTCGAGGCGACCGTCGCGCCCGAGCCACCGATGGAAGTCACCTGGGAGGTGATCGACGTTGACGACAGACGCACGATCGACCTGGTCGACAGCGACCTCGAGCCGACCACACACGAAAAGAAGATCGCGGCCGAGGCTGACCTCGGCGACCTGATACAGGAGGAACGGGCCGGCACGGGGGAGATACACGTTTTCAGCGTGCCCGAGGGCGAGGTCGAACCTGCAGCGCAGGATGTCCTCGCGGACGAGGAGACGATTTCGCGGGCGGCTCGGCTCGAGGCAGTCCGCGTCGAAGTGCGGCGATCGGCCGACGACGGCGTGTTGAGCGTGCGATATCTCCCCGACTAATTAGCGGTATTGGCCCGCGACGGGCAGGATTTCGTTGCCTCGCCCGTGACGAACCGGTCCCCCTCGAGCCCGCGGCAGACGACCGGTGATAAGGATCGATTTATACGACACAACGGGGGCCGAACCACTGTCGGAATTGAGAAGGCTTACTTCGGGGGGATACCAGTGGTCGGATATATGGCGTATTTCGACGTACCGGAGATCGAGTATACCCGGTACAGTAACCGCCAGCTCGCGGCGGTCCCGCTTGCAGTCCTCGCAGTGGCACTGCTCGTCCTCGTCGGTTCGTTTCTCGTCTTGGGCTCGCCGGTCCCGATGGGAATGGACTTCGCCGGTGGGGCGGAACTGACTGTACAGACGTCGACGCCCCAGGACGATATCGACGCGGCGTTCGACCAAAATGCGGAAGTCAGAAGCACAGGAGGCGACAACCAGTACATCGTCCAGTTCACTGAGTCCGATCTGGACACGCTCCGGTCGCAGGCCGAATCGAACCTAGAACCGGACGGCAACGCAGATATCGTCCAATCAGCCTCGGCGACGGGTGCGACGTTCAGTCAAGAAAATCAGTGGACGGCCATGCTCGGCCTCGTTGTCGCGTTCGTCGGGATGAGCGCGATCGCTTTCATCCTCTTTCGGACGTTCGTGCCGTCAATCGCGATCGTCATCTCCGCGTTCTCCGACCTCGTGATCCCGCTCGCGTTCATGCGACTGACCGGGATTCCGCTCTCGTTGGGGACGGTCGCCGGTCTGCTCATGCTCATCGGGTATTCGGTCGACTCCGACATCCTGTTGAACAATCACATTCTGCGCCGAAGCGGTGGCTTCTATGAGAGTACCCATCGAGCGATGCGGACCGGTGTCACGATGACTGTCACGTCGATGGCCGCGATGTTCGTTATGGGCGTCGCAGCGTTCGTGCTCGGCATCGACCTTCTGGCATCGATCGGTATCATTCTGTTCGTGGGCCTCGCAGCCGACCTGATGAATACCTACATGTTGAATCTGAGCTTACTTCGCTGGTACAAGTTCAAGGGGGTACGATCATGAACCCGATAGACGGCGTCAAGCAAAACTGGCGGGTCCTCCTGCTCGTATCGTTTCTCCTCTTCGCGGTCATCGCGCTGTTCGTCCCCGGTGGCATCGTCGCCGACGACAGTGTCGCGAACGAGAGCGTCGACAGCGGCCCGACCAACCTCGAGTTCGGTCTCAGCCTCGATGGCGGTACCCGGATCAGAGCCCCCGTCGTCGGGATGACCGCCGAAGACATCGAAACCGGCGCGGTCAGCGACAGCGGACAGGTCGACGGGGACCGCATCGGAGAAATCGAGTCGACGTTGTACGAGGAACTCGATCTCGATACGGCGGACGCCAGAGTCACCGTCCACGACGACGGGAGCGTCACTGCCGAAGTCTTCACCGACAACGTGACGCAAGCGGAGTTCGCCACGGCGTTGCAGTCGGCGAACGTCGATGCGTCCGAGGACGACATTCGCGACGGCGTCACCGAGCAGACTCGCAACGAGATGATCGGGACGCTCCAGACGAAGATCAACGAGGCCGGTCTCTCCGGCGGTTCGGTCTACGAGCAGACGACGCGAAGCAACAACTACATCGTCGTCGAAGTTCCCAACATGGACTCCGAGGAGCTTCGTTCACTGCTCTCCGAGCGCGGGGTCGTCGAAGTCGTCGCTTACTACCCGGACGAAAACGGGACGCAGACGAACGAGACGGTGTTGACCCAAGACCAACTTGCCAACGTCGACTCGCCCCGGCAGCCACAGGGGCCACAAGGGAGATCCCAGGGGTACATGGTCCCCATACAGGTGAGCGAGGAGGCCGCACCCGAGTTCCAGCGACAGATGGAAGAGTACGGCTTCCTCGATGAGGGGTATACGTCACAGGGCGCGTGTAACCTCCCCGAAGAGAACGGAAACATCAGATTCGACCACGAGGGACAACAGTACTGCCTGTTGACGGTCTCGGACGGTGAGGTCGTCGACGCCCACTCGATGGGGAGCCTCGCCGACGGGATGATCGCCGGCACCTGGGTTAACGATCCGACCTTCCAGATGGGTGCACCGAGCCAACAGGAGGCACAGTCGCTTTCGGTCAACCTCCGGGCCGGGAGTCTGCGTGCGCCGCTCGACCTGAGCCCCGAGAGCGCCCAGGTCTACTCGATCACGCCGAGCCACGCCGACCAGTTCAAGCAGTACTCGCTGCTGATCGGACTGCTCTCGGTGGTCACCGTCAGCGGCGTCGTCTACGCCCGATACACGGACACGCGCATCGCCCTCCCGATGATCGTCACGGCGCTGTCGGAGGTCGTGATCCTGCTCGGGTTTGCGGCGCTGATACGCATGCCGTTGGATCTCTCCCACGTCGCCGGGTTCATCGCCGTCGTCGGGACCGGGGTCGACGACCTCGTGATAATCGCCGACGAGGTGTTGGACGAAGGCGATGTCAGTTCGGAACGGGTCTTCCAGTCACGGTTCCGGAAGGCGTTCTGGGTCATCGGTGCCGCCGCGGCGACGACAATCGTCGCCCTCTCGCCGCTCGCGGTCCTGAGCCTCGGGGATCTGAAGGGCTTCGCCATCATCACCATCCTCGGCGTGCTTATCGGAGTGCTCATCACCCGACCCGCGTACGGTGACATCCTGCGACGGCTGCTGACCGACCGCTAACGCGTCTCGATTCCCGCTTTATCCGCTCTTTCAGCCCGAACCTTTCTACCCGACTGAGCCGTGTTAGTGCGTATTGCGACACCGTGGACACCAGTCGACGGTTCCGTCTTCACCGTAAGCGCGTGCGAAATCGTACGAAACGGGGTTTTCACAGGTCGTACAGACCGGCATATAATCACCATCGTAACGCACTGGGAGGACGGCCAATAACCGCCAGCCTGCAATTGCAACCGGTGCTCGAGGACCGACTCGCTTCAAATACACGCGGTGCTATCGCGTGCTCGAGAACGATCGCAGAACCGTCACTGTCGACCCGTGGGTCAAGACAGAACCAAAGGACATAGCGGTCTCTGCCGCGACAACTGTCCGACAGGGGACGATGACCGACGCGAGACAGGGCTGTTACAGATCGCGCTGGAACTCGTCGAAGACCTCGAGGTCGTCGGGGAGGTCGTATGCGAGGTGACGCTGTTCCTGCCGGTTGGTACCGGCGTCGTCGATCGGTGTGGCGACGTCTTCCCAGCCGGGTTTGATCTTGACGCTTTTCGCTGGCATCCCGATCGCGATGTGGTGGGCGGGGATGTCGTTTTGGACGATGCCGCGCGCGCCGACGATGGCGTTTTCGCCGACCTTGCAGCCGGCGCGGACCATCGCGTCGTAGGTGAGCCGGACGTCGTCCTCAACGATGGTGTGGTAGTTGCGGACCTCGGTCTGGTCGACGACATCGTGGTCGTGACTGTAGACGTGGACGCCGTCGGAGATCGAGACGCGGTCGCCGATCGTGAGTTTCCCGCGATCGTCAAGGTGGACGTCGTCGTGGACGACCGTGTTGTCCCCGATCGTGATGTTGTGGCCGTAGGTAAACGAGATGCCCTTGAAGAAGCGACAGTTATCGCCACACTCCTCGAAGAGGTGGTCGGCGAGCATCCGTCGGAACCGCAGGGCGAACTCGATGTTGTCCGCGAGCGGCAGGCTGTCGAACTGTCGCCAGAGCCACTGGAGGTGTTTCGAACGACGGAACTGCTCCTCGTCTTTCTCAGCGTAGTACTCGCTCTCGAGGGTCGTGTTACAGGGATCGTAGCTCTGTAGGCGGACGCGCTCGGCCGGTGAGACCGACTCGCCGTTCTGCCAGCGCTCATAGGCGTCGCGGTCACCCGAGAGATCGATCAGGACGTCCTCGACGACCGAGCAGGTGTCCTCGTCGCTCGAGAGTCGTCGATCGACCTCGTCGATGAACTTGCGCATCCCCGCTTCCGCCTCCTCGGGGAGCGACACGTACCGCTTTGTCATACCCCGAGGTATTGCCCGCCGAGTTGATAGGGGTTCGGTTGTGCGTTCCCGGTTGCCGGACCCACTGGCATGAGGGTTACCTGGTCGGTCCGGCCGACCGATTCCGGGCATACAGCGCTGTCCCTTGCTCCTGGGGGCTCTGTTGAATCGCTGTAAGGCGGTAGATTTCACTGTTTGACGGCACGTTTGATGTTGTAGACGACACACATCAGAGAAATTTCACGGAACTCTCGATACCAGCTACGCGCTCGCACGGCGTAGCCGAGCGAGCGCTTGACGGCTGAGTTGACGGTTTCGGCCATTGACCGCTGAGCGTACCGATCTTCATCAATGCGGGCGTTGTGTGCGTGATCGTACGGAGCGAAGATCCGGTGTTTGATCAGCGGGCGAATGTCGAGTTCACGGAGTCGTTCGCGGAGTTGTTGCTTGTCATAGCCCTTATCAGCGGCTAGAGACCGCAGATCGCCCGCGTTCCGGCGGGCGATCTGCTCACAGAGATCTGCGTCGCTGCCTTCTAACGTCGTCGAGCAGTGAAGATCAAGCACAGCTTGCGTTGCTGTATCGACGAGTTTGGTTACTTTGAGCGTCTGAACGCGATAATTCGTTCGTTGACAGTAGTGACGGCTTGCACGATCTCGTTCATAGAACGTAGCGTCGATCGCAGCGTGCTCAGAGAGGTCGTGTAGCTGCGCCGACTGGCACAGCAACACTCGACAAACGCTCATCTCGATCCGATCAAACGCCTTACACAGCGTAGATGGTGCGGGGAGATCGGCCGTATCAAGGCCGATCTCCCCTGTTATTTGCGGCATTTCCTTCAGCAGATCGATCGTCATTCGATAGGACGTATCGAGGTAAATCCGCAGACAATGCAGGGAAACGAGGGCATAGTCGGTGAATCCGCCGCCACCTTTCGGGGCGGCGGATTCGTCTCCATCGCCAGTAACGTTTTGAGCAATCGGCACAACTGCCCCAATGAAGCGGGAGATTTGGGTCATGAACAACTGAAGTCTCCCGCTTCAAGACCTTCGATTTAGCGAACCATTCCGCCGCTGTCTAGTGATTCAACACAGCCCTCCTGGGTCACTTCTGGTCGGACTCCCAACTCGAGAGAATTAGCGCTGGCAATGCGAGCGCGCCGACCACCAGCAACCCACCGCCCACGACCGCGCCGACCGTGACGCGGTCCCCGGGAATCTCGAGAAACCGTGCGATGAAGAGTCCGAGCGGGACGAGAGCGAGGAGGATCGCCAGTAGGAGCCAGCGGGAACGCCGGGTCCGAGTGCGGGAGTCGTCCATATCCGCATTTGTCAACCGCGGGGCAAGAAGGGTTCGACTCGAGAGACCGGTGTCCCGAATCCGTTCGGATCAGCCGCTCGAGCGTTCCGTTCACCATAAGTTCCCCCGCTACGAAGAGTTGAACATGCAACACAGCGAACTCGGCGACTCCGGAGTCGAGGTCAGCGAAGTCGGTTTCGGCGCGTGGACCGTCGGCACCGACTGGTGGGGCGACCGCTCGGACGACGACGCGATCGAGATGCTGCAGTACGCCGTCGAGCAGGGGATCACCTACGTCGACACGGGCGACGTCTACGGTCACGGCAACAGCGAGGAACTGGTCGGGCGGGCGCTCGCCGAGGTCCGCGACGAGGTCACCATCGCGACGAAGGTCGGCTACGACTTCTATGACAATCCCCAGGCCGGCCACGGCGAACTCCCCAAGGAGATGGATCCGGAGTACCTTCGAGACGCCGTCCACAAGAGTCTCGACCGCCTCGGCATCGACTCCGTCGACGTGCTCCAACTCCACAACGCGGACGTCGACGAGATCACGCCCGACGTGCTCGAACTGCTCGACGAACTCGAGGAGGAGGGCCTGATCGAGGCCACCGGCCTCGCGCTCGGTCCCTCGATCGGCTGGCTCGCGGAGGGCGATCTAGCGATCGAAGAGGAGTTCGATTCCGTCCAACTCGTCTGGAACATGCTCGAGCAGGAGGTCGGCGACCACTTCCTCGAGACGATCGAGCGAACGGGCTCATCGACGAGTCTGATCCCGCGTGTCCCTCACTCCTCGGGGATCCTCAACGAGCAGGTCACTCCCGAGACCGAACTCGGTGAGGGCGACCACCGCGGCTTCCGCCCCGAGGAATGGTACGAGACCGGCTGGGAGAAACTCGAGAAACTGCGATTCCTCGAGCGCGCGGAGCGTGGCTCCGCGGCTAACTCGAGCGAGCAGGGCTCGCGAGAGCACGACGGCGAACGAACGATGAGCCAGGCGTCGATCGCGTGGCTCCTCAGTCACGAGCCGGTCGCGACCGTGACGCCGACCTTCCGTACCAAAGACGACATCGACGAGTGGGCGGCCGCCAGCGACGTGCCGAAGCTCACCGACGAGGAGATGGGCCGCGTCGCGGAGCTGTACGAGAACGATTTTGACATCGACCGCGACGACGGAATGGACTCGCTGCGCTCGTCGGTCGACGGCGCGGACATCAAGTCGGCCGGCCTAGACAAGCTCGCAGCCGACTAATCGAGCGACTCAAGCGGGGCGGAATCTTCCGTCCGGCTCACTCCGACGCGGCTTCGGTAAACCGGAACTCGAGTTCGAGTCTCCCGTCCGTCTTCACGTTCACGCCACCGAATGTATCCGAGAGTTGCTCCCTTGCTTGAGAGCTCGGTTCGACGGTGACCGAGACGCTGTTGCTGTTTGCATTGTACGTGATGTTGCCGACCGTGACGTCGAAGTCGAACAAGTCCGGGATTTCATCCCTGAGGTGTGTTCGCACGTCGTCGACCTCCGACCGAACGTCGGACATCTCGTCGTGTAACGTGCTCATTAATCATGCTAACACCCACCGAGACTTAACGGTTCACCCTGTCTGTTCGTATCGCCTAAACCGCTCAGGTACTCGGCCAGAGGTATCCGGTTGAAGAGACCGGGTCACGCTGGCATTCTGAGCGCGTACAGAATCGCGAACAGTCCCGAGATCTGGCTGAGCTGACTGAGGACGGCGACGACCGTCTCCGAAAGGAACGGGACCAGCACGTAGAGCACTACCAGAAGGAAGGGGACTGCGAGTGCAAAGAGGAAGCCGACGGCGATAACCAGCATCGGCCGACTGTCGTTTCGCCGGTAGCCGCGGTAGGCCTGATAGGCGATGAATAGGCCGATGAGCGCACTCAGAACGTCGGTCGCCTGCACGAACGTCGTGACCCACTCGGCCGGCGACGCCTCCCAGATCTGGATCGGTATCGAGCGCACGTCACATCCCCTCGATTAAGTTCGTGAACCGGTCCGCCATGTCCTCGCGGCGGTCGATACGGAGTCTCAATTCGTCATCCCCTAGCTCGATCGTGATTCGCTCGAGATTAGTCGAGTAGACGGTCCGGTGGTGGCCCCCGTCCGGATCGGGTTTCGTCCGTTCGACGAGGAGATCACACTCGCGGAGGTCTTCCAGTCGCCGGTACACCGTGGGTTGGGACGTGTCGCAGTGGTCGCTCAGAGTGTTCGCTGACATAGGTTCCTTGCTCGTCTTGGTGAGGATCGTTCGCACTGTCGGGTTCTCTAGCAGGGTCCCGATCGTCTCGACATCCGGTTCCTCACTCACGGTACCGACATGTACCGAGAACGAACATAAAGGGATTTTCACAACTGCAGCGGCTGCAGTCGTGCGGGTCGGGTTTTCGTCCCGCGTCCTATTCGTACGTATACGATGCCATCGACTCGTCGCTCAGGAACGGTTGGACGGATCGCCGAACGATTTCACCGCGTCGCGACGGGGCTGGCCGCGCTGTGTGCCAGTCCCGCTGGCGGCTGGCTTCGGCCGACGGCGGCCGGCGGCGTACTACTCGTGCTCGCGAGCGTCGCAGTGAGTCTCGCGTCCGTCCGGGTGCTCGGGGACAGCGTCCGGATTCGCTGGAGCATCGGCACCTACTACGGGCCAGAGTACGCGCCGACGGCCATCGTGCTGGCGCTCTTCCCGGCGATCGCGGCAGCGACCTACCTCGGGCTCCGAGCGCTCGCAACCGTCCTCGAGGGCACCTCCGAGTTCGACCGTCACCGCGGCTACTACGAACTGTGCGTGCTGGCGGTCCTCGCGGTGCTCGTGATCGTCCAGATCGCGGTCATCGCGGCGAATCTCTGGTGAGCGGGACAGAGCGCGCTCGCGACGATCAGTCGTACCGGGCCGTGACCCACTCTTCCCACGTTACCGTCCCGACCGTTCGATCCGGGCAGAGCCCGTCGCCGGCTCTGAACGCGGCCGCAGTCTCGCCCGGGAACGGAAGGCGGACGATGGGGCGTCGCAGTCCACGCACGTCGCAGTAGGTCGCCGCGAGGTCCCTGACGGTTCGTCCCTCGGGCCCGCCGATATCGGGACCCCGTCCGGCCGGGTCGGGCGTCGCGTGGTCGGCAATCGCGTCCGCCGCTTCCCTCACGTCGATCGGCTGGAGCCGAATCCCCGTCGGAAGCGGCCAGACCGGCAGCCACGAGACCGTCTCGAGGATGTCGGCGATGAAGGAGTGGAACTGCGTTGCCCGAACGATGGTCGACGGGACCGCGCTGGCTTCGACGGCCCGCTCAGCCGCCAATTTGTGTTCGTAGTACGAGAAGGAAATCTCGTCGACGCCGACGATGGAGACGTAGACGAAATTTGAGACTCCCGCGTCAGCCGCCGCCTGGAGTAACCGTTCGGTGCCGCGAACGTCGACGGCTTCGGTGTCGCCCTGGGGCGCAGTCGCTGCGTGGACGACCACGTCGATATCTTCGACGGCTCTCCGGATCCCCGTTCCGCCGGCCAGGTCCATCGCGACCCACGCTTCGTCATCGTCGTCGGCCGGCGGCGAGCGACTTGCCGCCCGAACGTCGCGGTTCGCATTTTGCAGTTGAGGGCGCAGTGCCGTCCCGAGTGTTCCGGTCGCACCCGTGAGAAGGATTTGAGTGGGCATCCTGGCTACGGATTCGTCCCGGAGGACCAATGTAGTTACTCGTGAGAACGGGGGGCGGGAGACGAACCACATCTGATGCGACTTGGTGTCAGTAACCGCGTATGGTCGACCCCAAGCACCTGTAATCGGTACTCGGTGAGTGAGTAACACGACCCGCCCGCGTCCTGCCTATATACGTCCCTCTATATCTGGGTCATCTCCCTATCTGGAACGGGACCGAACCGCTAGTCGGCAAACACTCCACCCAGACCCACGAAACCGTGCGAATTCACCTGTTCCGACTGTCGCCGAGAGATTTCGGTGACCGACCCGATGCGCGAGGCGACGCTGGCGAACGGCTGCCCGGTTTGTGGGTGGCCAGTGGTCGAAGACAACTTCGCGACCTGACCCCGTCGCAATCGACGAACGCTCGCATGCGGTCCCGTACTCGTCGCTCGAGCGCCGTGTAACTCTCCTCCCCGTTGCCAATCGCGGCGTCCGCGTAGAGCGAAGCGGACGCGAGCGCACACGGAAGCCGTAGTATTGAAATATCATACTTACAGACGGGTGAGCATGCTTCACAGTGCGGTGACGATCGAATGACGTTACAGCGCTCTTTAGAACGGATCGGCGCGTTGACGAGCAAATACTTCGTCGTCTGGGTGCTGGTCGTCTCTCCGCTGGCACTGTACTCGCCCGAGGCATTCACCTGGATTGCGCCCTACATTACGCCGCTTTTGGGCATCATCATGCTCGGGATGGGACTGACGCTGACCCCCGACGACTTCCGTCGCATCCTCGAGCGGCCGCGGGACGTCTTCATCGGCGCGTTGGGCCAGTGGATTCTGATGCCGACGATCGCCTACGTCCTCGTCGTCACGCTCGGGTTGCCGGAAGAGATCGGTATCGGACTGATCCTTGTCGGCGCAGCGCCGGGCGGCACTGCGTCGAACGTGATGACCTATCTCGGTCGCGGCGACGTCGCACTGTCGGTGTCGATCACGTCGGTAACAACGATCGCCGCACCGCTGGTGATGCCGGCATGGATCGTCCTGCTCGCGGGCGAGTCGATTACGGTTACGTTCGCCGAGATGGCGACATCAATCGTTCAGGTCGTCTTACTCCCGGTCATCGGCGGTCTCGTGTTGCGCTATCTGCTCGACGAGTACGCACCGGCGGTCGCGCAGGTGGGACTGTCGATCTTCCCCGCGATCAGCGTGGTCGCGATCGTCGCCATCGTCGCGGCCGTCGTCGGACTTAGCGTCGAGACGATCCTTGGCGCGAGCGCCCTCATCTTCCTCGCGGTCATTCTGCACAACGGCCTCGGATTGGGTGCCGGCTACGCCATCGGGCACGCGGCGAACATGGCCGAGGACCGGGCGCGAGCGTGTGCGTTCGAAGTCGGCCTGCAGAACAGCGGGCTCGCCGTCGCGCTCGCGACGGCACATTTCAGTCCGAGCGCCGCGCTGATTCCGGCGCTCTTTAGCGTCTGGCACAACGTCTCCGGACCGGCGCTCGCGACCCTGTTCACGCAACTCGACGGTGGCGCGCCTGTCGAGGACGAGGAACCGACCGTCGCCTCCGACTGACCCGCTCGGAGATATCGGGGGCCGAACCGATCGCACAATTTCCGTATAGTCATTTAATTACACCTATGATAGGTTTTTACGGCGGAACAGTGTGTTACTTGGCATCATGAAAAACGTAACGCACGTTCAGAAGGCGTGTGCGTACATCACTCGCGGAACTGGCGAGCTCTTGGTCTTCGAGGGCCCCGGACACGACGGACTGCAGATCCCAAAGGGAACGCTCGAGGCGGGTGAATCACCGCGAGAAGCGCTGTTCAGGGAGGTCCGCGAGGAGAGCGGCCTCGTGACATTGAACGGGACCCAACACCTGACGACCGATATCTGGACGCGCCGCGAAGATCCTCCGAAGCGCTACGTGCGACATTTCTTCCACGCGACGGTGCACGAACCTCGCGACCAGTGGATCCACACTGTCACTGACGGCGGCGAGGAACACGGTGCCGAGTTCGAGTTCCGCTGGATCCAGCCGACGACCATCGGGGACGGCAAGTTCGCGCTCGACCTCGATGAGTACGTCGGCCTGCTCCCGACCGAACCCGAAACCGACGCGGTCGCGAGCGCCTCGGACTGAGCCGCTCGAACGGACCGCTTGAACGGAGCGCTCCACGGTCGCTCGAGGCTCTCGAGGCGCTCGAGTTCGATCGATCCCCGATTACGCCACGATCGGTCCGCGTTGCTGAATCGGCTCGTCGTGCGGTGCGCCGGCGACGCCGCGACACCCGTCGTCCGAGGACAGCGTGACGGTGTCGTCACCCGCGCCGACGGTACAGAACTGGCCGGTCTCGAGCGGCGTTCCATCGACCGCACCCGACCCTGAGACGACGAAACAGAAGCGGGTCCAGTCGTCGGGTCGGTCCCACGACCACGATGCGCTCGGCGCGAGTCGCACGTCGCGGTAGGTCATCGGCGTCTCGAGGGCGAGTGGCGAGCCCTCGCCGACGACGGTCGTGACGGTCGCGCCATCGGACGCCGCGGTCGGGAGTTGCTCGGCCGTCGCGTCCGCGTACGAGGGATCGATCTCTCTGCGATCCCGCGGGAGGTTGACCCACAACTGGAGGCCGCTGCAGGGGCCCTCAGCCGGAAATTCCGAGTGTTCAATGCCCTTCCCGGCCGAGATTCGCATGGCCTCGCCCGCTTGAGCCGTCTCCGTATTGTCAAGCGAGTCGTCGTGAGCCATCCCGCCCTCAAGCATGTACGTGAGGATCTCGAACCCGGAGTGTCGGTGAGTGGGAAACCCCTGATCGGCCGCGATGTGGAACCGCTCGAAGAGAACGAACGGGTCCAGATGCGAGTGCGTCCGCGTGGGGAACGCACGAGTCGCCCGCATCCCGCCGGCGTGGGTCACGTCGGCCGCGTCGTCGGTGGAGACCATTGATATGCGCCGAGTAGGGACTCGAGCGGGAAGAAGAGATGGGGTCCGAGCAGGAGCCGACCGAGAACGCCGTAAATCCGCTCGCCGACCAGAAGAGCTATACAGATTTCGCCGCGTTCCCGGGTATGACCCTCCACCGCCGAAAGTACCGCAGTGTTACCGCAGAGGCGCTTCATCCCGGAACGACCGTTCGATACTCCTATCGAACCGGGAGCTCGCTGGCCACCGTCGTCGAGCGAACCGACTGCCTCGTCACGTTCGTCGGCGAGGACTGCGACGGGACGTTCACCGACGGACAGATCGACCGGCTGTTCGCGGACGGCCGCCTCGAGGTCGTCCTCGATGACGAGGTTCACACGCCGGACGACGAGCGGTCGGAATAAGACAGCGGTCGCCGGCCTTCGTTGATTCGTTTATCGGGAGGGTATGCAGTTACAGTGGGCGGATCCGGTGAGTGCCTGTGGGCCGTCTCTACCAACCACAATTGATGTGTAATTAGACACGATCTCCGTGAGCATGATCTTCAATTTCCTCGACGGAAAGTACAACTACGACGAGCGGACTACGGCACTCGAGTAACGGGTCGACGCCCTCGAAGACAAGCGCTCGTAGCAGCGATCGACCCTATTTCGAGAGCGCTCGCTGGACGGCTTCCGCCACGTTCATCGCCTTTTCGGACAGTTCCTCCGAAACTACCCCGTCGTCGACGGCATCCGTGAGTTCGTCGGCGTCGACGATCTCGACTGTCCCGTCGCCCTGCCGGATCACGTCGACGTAGAGGTCGACGTACCGAGCCGTGTCAGGAAACAGCTCGACCGGCGTACAGACGTTGACGTAGGTCCCCTTCGACGTGCCGTCGGCGGCCTTGTACGTCGTCGGATACCACCAGCGCCCCTCGCGGAACTTTGTCACGGCGACATCGCCGGATTCCTTTGGGATGCCAAGCGCGTCGTAGCTGCCGCCGCCGCTCATGGAGCGCTCGAGGGTCACCTTCCCCTCGGAATCCCAGTCGGTAACCTCGCCGCGACCCAACGAGATGAGCCGGCCGTCGGGCTTGCCGTGGCCGATCTCGAGGCGGTCGCCCTTGGTCGGGCCGAACTGGCGAGCGACCGCGGCGAAGGGGAACTCGTCGCTTTCGACGCCGGCGTCGTCCCCCATCGAACCGCAGACGGCCTCCGCGAAGTCGACCGCCGCGCTCGCGGCCCGATCGGCCGCCTTCGTCCGGTGGTGGCCCGGCATCGTCATCTCGACCCGCCGTCGAACGCCGTCCAGCGCAAACCGAGAGCCGCGGCCGAACCAGCACCACTCCGTCGTCCGGGGCGCAGCGAGCAGTCCCGGCTCGCCCGGCTCGTCCGATGCGTTGGCGAGAGCGTCCTCGAGCGCTCGCACTCGGGTCGCAGCGTCCTCGAGGGCGGTGCTCATCGCCTCGAGGTCGGCGTCGGCGGCGGCGTGTTGCCAGCGCACACCCCATTCCTCCGGGATGTCGACAGAGAGCAGATCGGTCATGCCGACGAGTTCCTCCGCGCGCTCGCCGCGCAGTGCCGCCGAAACGCCAGTCCGGTCACGGGAGAGCGTACAGAGCCCGCCTCCCACCTCGAGGGTCGGCCGCACGAGCGGGCGGTCGTCGTCCCACGGCGGTACAGGCTCGTGAACCTGCACGCGGTACCGGTCGCCGGCGTCGACGTAGCCGTCGGTATCGTCGTATTTGAGATAGCCGCGCCGACCGTCACCGAGGTCGACGACCGCCCCGCTGCCGCCGCCGGCCTCGAGCACTTCCGCGTCGAAGACCGCGCCGCGGGAGGCGTCGTCGTCCCAGCGGAAGGTATCGACAGCGAGCCCCTCGAGTTTGCCCGCGACCGTCTCGACCGCGTCGGGATCGCCCGAGACTTCGACGCCCAATCGATCGCGGGTCGTCTCGATCGAGACGTCAGCCGGTGCGGCGTCGAACGACTGCTCGAAGCGCTCCCGAATCGGCTCGGAAGCCTGGACGACCTCGCAGTCGGCCTCGCTCAGCAGTTGGGTGACTGCCGTCGTGTAGATACCACGGACTCGAGCCGTCGTCATCGCTGTGCCTCCGTCGACCGTCGGTCGTCGACGTTCCGTCGTGGATCGCTCGAGCACGATCCGAACCTACCCTCGAACACGAGGATCACCGTAGCGTTTCGCGGTCGGCTGCGAACCACACCCGGTCGTCGATCGTCGGCCCGAGTGAGAGTTCGACGTACTCCTCGTCCAGAATGCGGCCGCCCTCGACGTACACACCCCACGTCTCGAATCGGAGCCAGCCCCGCATCTCGTCGGCGTGGGTCGTGATATCGGCGTAGTCGACGTCGTGTTCCGGATACTCCGAACTCGAGTGGGCCATGTCCATGTCGGAGTAGACGGTGTCGTGCTCGTCGAAGAAGGCCTCGAGCGCCGCTGCGTCTGCGGCGACGGCGTCGACGACGGCCTCCGAGGCGGTCTGGAGGTCGTCGGTCTCGAGGCCGACGTCGCGAAGCGCCTGCTGGGTTCGCTGGTCGAAGTGCATATCCGCCGATTGGGCCGGGAGGCCTTTGATAATTCCGAGTTGCCATCAGCCACTAAGTCGCTCGGTTCGGGTGGTCTTCGGCGGATATCGGACTGGCCAACCGACAGCGGTAGCGCACGCTATATTGCAGTGAGCCGTGCGAGGTACGAGTGCAACGAGCGCCTCGAGTGTGAACAGTAACCGACGGGAACCGTGAGCCAGCGGCGAATCGCAGCCCGAGTCCGAAATCGTACGAGATTTTTGCAATTGCGTGACTGAAGGCGTGTCAGAGCTTGCTCTAACAGTGGATGAGTGAGTGACTGGCGCGAGATAACGGTCACGCGAACTGTTCGAATGGGCACAAAACGCCCGTGATCAGACGACGGGAACGAACGAATTGGCTAGGGAGGGCGTGGCGATTCCCTGCCACCACGATAGCAGAACGTACTGTCTGCTCCCTCTCTAACTAGTATTCAGTCGTTCCATTTCTCACAGAATTGACCACCTGTCTGATCGGGCAGCGTACCGACAACCGTCATCAGCCACCGCCGCGGACCACGTGACCGTATTTCAGAATTCCCACGAAGACGACACCGCCGACCGCGTTTCCGACAGTCGCCAACACGAGGAACATTACGTAATCGAGCACCGAAACATTTGGCGAGACGAATACGCCGAACAGCACCTCGACGTTCCCCGCGATCGAGTGTGGCAGGTGGAGAATGCCGATCGACGCGGTCACGAGCCAGATGATGAGCAGGCGACTCGTCGTCTCCTGTGCTGCGGTGATCAGCCACGCCAACAACCCCATAAGCCAGCCTGCGAGGACGGCTGCGACGAGCAGCCACCTGAGATCATGATCGACTAACTTGTGGGCGATCGTTCCGAACGCCTCGGGTGAGGCGACCCCGAGATTGGGCATCAGAGTGACGATGAACGCGGTGAACACCGCGCCACCCACGATATTACTCACCCAGACCAATCCCCAGACGCGGGCTAACTCGTCGAACGATGCCCGGCCGTCGAGTACCGGCATCACTGCGAGGGTCGTGTGTTCAGTGAACAGCTCCGAGCGAGCAATAATGACGAAGATGAACCCAACGGAGTAGGCACTCGCCAACAGCAGCTCCGTGCCGAGATCACCGTAGCCGCCCGCAGTGAGTGTGAGCAGGACTGCCATCAGTAGCGGTCCGAATCCGATATCGAGACCGGCCGAAAATCCCGACAGTAAGATCCCGGTCGATTCCCGCTCTATCTCGTGTTGCCCGGATTCGATGAGCGACTCGAGGATATCCGGGGCCGGCGTCTGCTCGCCGGCGGCCGCCGGTTCGGATTCCGATTCCGCCATGTTACACCCGTCCGTTCTCCGCGATGTCGGATACTCGTTTCGCGATTCCGGCCATGCGAATAGTACGACGCGAGCGTGGAAGAAAGACGTGGCGTCGTCAAACGACACGGACCGTGACATGCGAGTCGCCGGTTGCCGAACCTATACTGGGCCGGCTGCTATACACACAGCCATGCAGCGAAGGCGCGACCCGGTCGAACGAGCCGAGGAGCGAAGTGGTGACGGGTCGACGGACCTCTATGACGTCTCGACGTGGGAACCGCGATCGATTCCGGATCTGTTCGCGTACACGCTCTACAAGGCGGTCAGATACGGGTTTCGGGCGATCGTCCTGTTGGTCGCGATTGCGATCACGCTCTCCCTGCTCGTCTCCCCGGCCGCACTCGTCCTCGAGGATCCGTTCATCGCGATCTTCTTCGCGCTCTCGGTCGTCCCCGCCGGGTTGCTCGCGGCCTATATCTGGTATGCGGATATCACGACGAGCGAACCGCTTCGCCTGCTCGTCGTGACCTTCCTGCTGGCGATCCTGTTCGCGACGTTCGCCGCGGTCGTCAACTCCGTGACGCGACCGATATTCGGTGCCGGGTTCGTCGGCAGCCTCCTCTTTTTCTACCTGATCGTCGGTCCGATCGAGGAGACGGTGAAGTTGCTCGCCGTTCAGGTGTTCGCCTACCGAAGTACCAGTTTCAACGCAGTCATCGACGGGGCGGTCTACGGAGCCGTCGCGGGACTGGGCTTTGCGGCTATCGAGAACGCGATCTACATCGGTCGCGTCGTCGGTGAGGCCGAACCCGAGGCCAGCGTGTTCTTCACCGCGGGCGGAATCGCGACGGTCCGCGCGCTGGCCGGTCCCGGCCACGTCATCTACTCTGCGATCGCGGGCTACTATCTCGGACTGGCGAAGTTCAACCGCGACTATGCCGGTCCGATCGTCCTGAAGGGGCTGCTCGTCGCCGCCTTCGTCCACGGGACGTACAACGTCACGGTCGGAATCGTTCCCGGGATTCTCACCGAGTTTTTCCCGATCGGCTTCGGACTGGCGTTCGTGAGTTACGTGGTGCTCTACGACCTCGCAATCGGGTACTACCTCTACCGCAAGATCGATCGCTACCGTCGAACCTATCAGACCGTGACGAGCGACGTCGACGATGACTCGCAACCGGAACTGACCGAGTTCGAGCCACCACAGCGCTGACCGCTCCACTGCCGCGACCACCGCCCGCTCGAGGCGAGTTCCGTTACAGCCACGTCGGGTCGGATACGTCTTCCCCGTTGCCGTCGTGCCACGAGTGAATCGGCGTCCAGTCGAGGAGGGCAGCGGCCTTCGCGTTCGAGAGGGCGGACTCCCTCCCCTCGAGGTCGCAGTCGGCCGGTAGGCCACCACAGACCGCTTCGACCAGTTCTCTCGTGGGACGGCCGAGATAATTCTCGTCGGCGACCGCCAGCACCGTCTCGTGGCCGTCGTGGTCGCTCGCGAGCGCCGCCTCGACCATGCGTGCGAGGTCGCGGACGTCGACGTAGGAGCCGAAGTTCCCGCCCGTCGCCTCGTCCGAGAGGTCCGACCCGTCCTCCGACGGCCGCGCCCGAGTCCTATCGGGGGAGAAGACCGTCGCTGGCCGGATCGTCGTGACGGCGATCCCGTAGCGGCGCGCGATTGCTCGAGCACTCTCTTCCCCGCAAAGCTTCGATAACCCGTAGGGATCCTCGGGCCGGCGGTCGTGGGTCTCGTCGATCGGCAGGAAGTCGGGCGTCCACTCGGTCTCCGAAAACAGCGCGCCGTAGGTCGCCTGCGAGGAGGTCCAGACAACATCGGTCTCCGCTCGGCCGGCCGCGACCAGCACGTTGTACGCGCTCGTGATGTTGTTCTCGAAGAGCTGCGTCCCCGGATTAGAGTTGGGATCCGACATCGCCGCCAGGTGGACGACCGCGTCGGGGTCGACCTCGGCGACCGTCTCCCAGGTCGGCCCCTGTTCGGTCAGGTCGACGGCTCGGAAGTCGGCGTTGGCACGTACGCCGTCGGGCCGCTCGAGATCGAGGCCCACGACGTGGACGCCCCGATCCGCCAGTCGGTCGACGACCCACGAGCCGACGTCGCCGGTCGCACCCGTGACGATGGCGGTGTCTACGTCGTAGTCGAACTCCGGCGTCCGTGATTCGGTCATATCGGCCATCCAACGGCGACCCACTAAACCGTGGCTGCGAACGTTGCCAGGAGAGAGAACCGCAGGCCGTCAGTCGAACTGCGCCTCGAGCAGCCGTTCGACGTACTTCGCGAGTACGTCGACCTCGAGGTGGACTGGATCGCCGGGCTCTTTATCGGCGAGCGTCGTCAGTTCGTAGGTCGTCGGGATGATCGCGACGGTGACCCGCCCGTTTTCCGCATCTAACTCCGCGACGGTCAGGCTGATCCCGTCGAGCGTGATCGATCCCTTCTCGACGACGTAGCGATCGTACCCCTCGGGGAGTTCGAACTCGAAGAACCAGTCACCTCCCGGCTCGTCACCGGTCGGTCGTTCCGAGGCGCGGAGCGCCTCGCCCTCCTCGACCGACTCGACGTTCGAAACGGTTGCGACCGCGTCGACGTGGCCCTGCACGACGTGGCCGTCGAACCGGCCGTCCGCGGGCATCGCCCGCTCGAGATTGACCGCGTCGCCCTCGGCGAGGTCGCCCAGATACGTCCGCTCGACGGTTTCCGTCGCGAGGAAGACCTCAAACCACTCGCTCGCAACGAACTGCTCGACCGTGAGACACGCGCCGCTGACGCTAATGCTCTGGCCGTGCTCGAGCCCCCTCGCGACCTCGTTGGCTCCGATCCGCAGCCGGAGGCCGTCATCGGTTCGCTCTCGAGTGACGATTTCGCCGGTCTCCTCGACGATCCCCGTGAACATGTCCGGAACTGACGGGCGACGAGGCAAAGCCGTTCCGGGTCCGACCGTGATGGAACCGGGACGCGTTGATCCGAGCGTGAATTGTCGTCGTGCTTTTGGCAGTACCCCTACTATCCCACCTCAATGGCCGGCATCATCGATACGATCAAACTCGCGGGTACACTCGTCTTCGCACTTCCCGCCGCAATCGCCGGGATCGGGCTTCTCACGGAGGGACAGACCGCGTTCGGTGCGGTGCTCATCGGGCTCGCGATCGCGCTCGTAGTCGTCCAGCACTGGCTGACGATGCCAACTGATATCCCCGAAATACTAGCAAAACGGGTCATCGGAACGGTCGCGAAAGAGCCAGAGTCCGAGTCGGACGACGATCGATAGCGCTGTACCGACTCGTTCTCGATCCCGCGATCGACTCGCGACGAACGCCGATCGACGGCACGCGCGATACCACGGGCACAGCCCCTTCCCGACGCGGGACGAAAGGGCTGCTATGGGAACCGCATGCACGTACTGCGGCAGTGATATCGAACGACACGATCCCGTGTACGTGAGCGAAGGCGAGAACGACGGCATCACTCGAGCGGGACAGTTCTGTAACTACGCCTGTCTGCACAGATACATTAACGACGAGAACCTGACAGCCGGTGCCGCCTGTGAGTGGAACCCACAGTCCTGAATCGATCAGTATCACGGCGACTGATCGTCAAGCGAGGCGCGTCCGAACGCATCCACCTCGAGTGCGGCGAGCACTACCCAGTGGTGTAGCTCACCGCCGCCGAGAAGCCGGTCATTGATCAGTCTCGCATACACGATCCGGCTGGGAGGGCATGGCGATTCCCTACCGCCACGATAGCAGAAACCCGTCTCCGCCAACAGCTATTCGAACAAGCATCTGCATTACACCTCGAGTAGCGTCTAGAAACACCACGTCCATTACTCGAGTAGTGCGGTCGGCTCGAGCGATTGTGACGGCGCGGCGAGCCAGTCGGGGCGCTCGCCCTCGCCGTTCACCGCCAGCACGTCGGCGATCCGAATCCGAGTTCCAGTCTCGACCTGGCCGGCCACGTCGAGTCGCACCACTGTTCCGGGAGCGATGTCATCGCCACCATCGATGGGCCGTTCGTGTGGCTCGAGCCCGACACCGGATACCTCGGTTTCGATCGCGTCGCCCTCGGCGAAGCCGAACGAGCGGACCTCCGCCTCGAGGTCGGCTTCGACGGCGGTCACCGATTCCGTCCCGGCGGTCAGCATCGACCGCGCGGACCGGAACGACTGGGTGACAGCGACGTGGACCCGCCGCTCCCGGCCGCCGTCACTGTCGACGACGAGCGTCCGAACGAGGCCGCCGTAATAGCCAGCCGGACCGCGGGGCGCAACCGCGATAACGATCGGCTCGCCCGGTCGGAGCGGAGCGTCCGTGTCGGAGCCCCGGCTCGAGTCAGGATTGATAGCAGTGTTGCCGGCTGGAAACGCGCCCGCGCCGACGATCGCCTCGTCGATTGCGATCCGGAGTCGGGCGGGCGTCAGCGGCCCGCTCTCAGTCTCGTCTTCACTGTTGACCGCGAGCTGCCCGTCGACGACCGTCGCGTCGGCGAGGATCGACGCCGCTCGCCGAACCCCGGCACTCGCCGCTCGCTGGGCGTCTTCGATCGCCGCTCGCTCGCCGTCCGTCTTCGTCGCTCGGGCCCGCTCGAGGGCATCCGTCGATGCGAGGTCAAAGCCCGCCCCCTCGAGGTAGAGCGCGGCGTCGTGTGGGACTCGCGGCGGGGTCAGAATCGTGCCCTTGAGGTTGCGGTCGGCAAGCACCGACGCGAGTCGCTGGGCGGGGTGGCCGCTCGTGTCGTCGCCTGCTGACCGGACGAGCCACTCGCTTTCGGTACTGTCGTACGCGATCGCGGTGAGGCCAGTCGTCGGTGTCGGACAGCCATACCGGATCCCCGGATCGCGTTCGGTCCCGACGTGACCGAACGCGGTCGCGTCGCGTTCCGCGAGGACGGCCGACACGACGCCGGCCGCGTAGTCGCGTCGCTCGAGGCGTAACGCAGCGTTGTCGTCGACTCGATCCCCATCCCCGTCCGTAACGCCGCCGGTCCCACCGGTCACGGCGCTTCAGCTTCGGGCTCGATCTCGTCTGCATCCGCATCGGGGACGGGTTCCTGGGCCTGCTCGATCAGTTCCTCGAGTGTCGAATCGGTCAGCTGATTCTTGAGCAGGACGTCGACCGGCAGCGTCGGCGCGCCGTCGACGAGGTTCTCGAGCAAGACGAGTCGTTCGCGGGCCCGAGACATGCCGACGTAGAAGACCCGGCGTTCGTTATCGGTCAGCACCGGTACCGGCGAGGTGGTCTTAGTGAATTCCTCGCAGGCGGGAATATCCTTGGGGTCGTCGACGGTAGCGACCATCTGCTCGACGACCTTTTCCGTGAGGTCCGTTCCGACGAGGACGTGGTCGGCCTCGCGACCCTTTGCGGAGTGGATTGTGCCGACGCGGACGCGGTCGGTGTCCATCCCCTGATACTCGCCGATCGCGAAGTACGATCGGATGCTCTTCTTCTGGAAGTTGGTGACTTTCCGGAGCATGTCGGCAGCCGATCCGGGACCGGGCATGAACGGGGCGTGGTCCTCGATAACCTCGGCGGGGATCATGAGCTCCTCTAAGTCCTCGATACCGGCTTCCTCCTGCCGATCGTCGATGTCGTCGAAGAGATCGTCGCGTTCCTTGGTACCGAAGGCCGACTCCTGGAGCATGTCGGCGAGTCGGCGAGCCTGAAGGCCGGTGACATCCTCGCCGGCGTCGATTGCCTCAACCGCCCGGACGTACTGCGTGAGTCGGTCGGTCCACATCCGCTGGTCGGTCAGCGATGTGAACGGAACGCCCTCGGTGATGAACTCGTCGATGAACTGGAACATCTGGTAGCGCGCCCGGAACAACACCATTACGGTATCGTCGCCCTCGACGAGCGTTCGTCGGACCATCCGGACCACGTCAAGCATCGAGCCGTTCGTGCGGGCCTCGACGGAACCGCCTTCGGTGCGCGGCTTGAGGTCCTTATCTTGGCGCTGGTCGATGTGTCGGATTTCCTTGTTGACCGCGTTGAGGACGTTCGACGGCAGTCGGTAGGAGTTCGGAAGAATGACGTCCTCGTCGACCTCTTCATCGAGGAGGAGTGCGGGATCGGCACCCTGCCAGGAGTAGACGACCTGGTCGTCGTCGCCGGCGATCAGGACCTGCTCCATGTGGGGTTTCCACTCCTCGTAGACGTCGTACTGCAGTGTAGTGATGTCCTGGAACTCGTCGATGACCAGATAGTCGACGCTTGGCAGCAGCGAGCGCTGTTCGACTCGCTCGAGCATGTCGGCGAAGCCGATCTTGCCGTGTTCGCCCTTGTAGGAGCGCCATGCGCGGATCGCTTCAGGAACATCGATCCGGTCGTCGTCGCTGGGCCAGGTTGGCGTGTACTTGTTGCCTTCTTGGGCATTGGGATCGATTTCGGGCGGAAGACGGATCTCTTCTTCGTCCCACTGGAAGGGGACATCGTACCAGTCGGTTACCTCACGGCTGGTCCGCTGGAGCCACTGGCTCGTCGCGATGATCTTGTTGCCGATCGTCGTCGACCGCGCAGTACGGCGGCCGGCACCCGAATACTCGTCCTCGTACTCGATGCCGTACTCATCGCAGAACTCCTCTTTGTCGGATTCGCCGATGACGTCGCTTCGAGAGAGATCGAGCAGCTCGTAGGCCTTTGCGTGCATCGTACAGACGTTGCCTTGGAGTGCACGTGGGCTTTCGTCGAGTCGCTCGGCGAGGCGTTCCCGAATCTCCTGGGCCGCCGCTCGTGTATACGAGACGACAAGAATGTCGCGAAAGGTGACGCCGTCCTGCTCGAGAATAGCTTCGACGCGGTCGAGAAGGGCGGTCGTCTTACCGCTTCCCGGACCACCGAACAGGCGGGTAACCGTCGTGTCCGTCGTAGTCATTGTAGCTGAACAAGTGCGCGACACCCATAAGTGACGTGGGTTTTCGTCGACAGAAACTGGCAGTCAGGGATCACGGGGAGAGCGGGCGTCTCTGACGTCGGCACCGTCGCGAATCTTGTCCTGACAGTCCGGACAGACGCGCGGTTCGTCGACATCGCGGGGAGTAAAGACCCGGGCATACGCGTCCGTGACGAACGCACCGCAGTTCTGACATTCCGGCATCGTTCTTCTTGATCGGATATGGTCAGTAATACATTATAATTGTATCGAATATGTGGTGATAAAAACAACTCGATGGCAATCAGTTTTCTGGGACACGAACTGAAAAATGTCCGTAGCTCACGGGCAAGTCGTTTGGACCCGTTCCCGCGGCGAGACCGTCAGGGAGCCGGTTGCCACCCGCAGACGGTACAGGAACTCGCAGACGTATCGTGGAGGCCACCACATTCAGGACACTGCTTCTTGTTATACTCCTGCTCCCACCCTACTCGTTCGACCGAGTGACCGCGATCGGACAGGAATTGATCGATGACGTCGTCACCGGCATCATTGGGTGAGGTTGCCATGGGTGTGTGAACGTACACCACACTATTAAATCGTTGGGTCAGTGAAGATCCTGCCACCTCTTCGCGGCCACACGTCGCGTCAGTAGCCACGGAATCAACCTGCACCGTGTCAGCTCAGGGCCCGTCTGCAGGTGATTCGACCCGCGGATTTTTCTCGCTCTCGCACTAATCAGTCCGTATGAGCGATCTGCGCCTGAACGCGACCCAACTCGATCGCTACTCGAGACACGTCATCATGGACGAAATCGGCCCCGAGGGCCAGCAACGGTTGCTCGAGGGTTCCGTCCTGGTCGTCGGCGCGGGCGGCCTGGGTTCGCCGGCAATCCAGTACCTCGCCGCGGCCGGTGTCGGCCGGCTGGGGATCGTCGACGACGATGTCGTCGAACGGTCGAACCTGCAACGACAGATCGTCCACGGCGACGCCGACGTCGGCCGGCCGAAAGTCGAGAGCGCCGCCGATTACGTCGCGGCATTGAATCCCGACATCGACGTCGAGACCCATGAGGTCCGCGTCACGGCCGACACCGTCGACGACCTCGTCACCGAATACGACGTCGTCCTTGATGCCAGCGACAACTTCGCCACTCGCTACCTGCTTAACGACCATTGTGTCCTCACTGAGACGCCGCTGTTCCACGGTGCGATCTACCGATTCGAGGGACAGATCACCTCCTTTACGAACGAGCGTGGCGGCGACGACTCGCCGCCGTGTTACCGGTGTATCTTCCCCGAAGCCCCGGAGCCCGGCACCGTCCCCGACTGCGCTACGACGGGCGTGCTCGGCGTCCTCCCCGGAACCGTCGGCTGCATCCAGGCCACTGAGGTGGTCAAGTACCTCCTCGGGAAGGGCGAACTACTCGAGGGACGACTCCTCATGTACGACGCGATGGACATGAGCTTCGAGGAGGTTCCCGTCCGGCCGAACCCGGCGTGTCCGGTCTGTGGCGACGACCCCGAAATCGAGTCGGTTTCGGATGTGGCCTACGAGGGGACCTGCGGGATTTCGGCCGACTGAGCGCCACCGCGGCGACCGACGGCGCGACGGTACCGGATTACGGCGTGTCGGCGTACCGCCGCCGATGGTCGAGATAGACGATCGACGAGAGCCAGAGCGCGATCAAGAACACGTAGACGCCGACCCCGGACGGGTTCGTCGACTGGCCGAGCGTCGCCGCCAGATACGCGACCGCGTAGGCTCCAAGCGGCGCGCCGACGTACACCCAGTAGTTGGGCACCCAGTCTCGTCCCACTTCGCCAAGAGTGATCGCGTCCTTCAAGAGCGCGATGGCGACGAAGACGGAGAACGGAACCAGCACGACCAGCGCCAGCACCGAGAGGGCGAGTCCGGCACCGCTCTCGGGCCCGACGCCGAAGATGTAGAGCAACACCGCCGGAGCGAAGACGATGTATGCTGCGACCCACCACCACCAGCCGGAGACATCGCCGTCCGAGTCCGAATTTGCCCGCGACGCCTTGTCTCGATCCCGATCGATTCGCGCGGCCAGCCAGTCCCCGACGGCCGCGCCGACCCCACCCGACAGTGCGAAGAGTGCAGCGACGAACGGGACGGCGGCTGGAAGCAGGACGGCGGCGACCGCACCCTGCCATCCCGGCAGGGTCCACGCGAGCTCGAACATGTAGACGATGGCCCAGCCGACCGCCGGCACGGACCCGACGACGCCGGTGACGATCCCGGCCCGGTGGCTCGCAGCCGGTCGCTTGCCGTAGCGATACCCCTCGAGCAGGCCGACATCGCCGTTCTCCGCCGATCGGTCGGCGTAGTGAAGACCGGCGAGCAGCCCGGCTGCGACGACGGCCGTCACCGAAAACGACGTCGGCGCGGACTCCCACGAGAGGGCGACGGTAAACGGGATCGACGCGAGCCCGAGGAGGAGCGCCGTTCGAAACCGCTCGTCGGTCAGGTCCGCGAGGGTGTTGCGAAGCGGCGGCATTGTTGTTTGTTTACTGTCTCTATCCGTTCGATATTGAAAGTATTCCCGATCCGACTCTCGTCGACCGAGCGAGCGGGGCGATCCGATACGTCGTTCACTCGCGATCGTGCAACGAGCAACGAGGAATATCCCACGCTCGAGGTGCCAACGACCCCGATAGCGACCGGATACCGGTGATCAACGGCTCGGAGCGAAGCGGCGGACTCTCGAGCGGACGACGGCGTTCAGTTCCTGCGCGCCGGCGACGGCGAGACAGGAGACGAACGCGGTCGTGCCAAGTTTGCCACCCGCGCCGGCGAGCGCAGGCGAGACGGCGAGAAAAACGACGCCACAGAGGAGCCCGGCACCCGCGACGTGCCTCGTGCTTTCCAATCGCTCGCCGCTCGACATCCCGACGAACGAAGCACAGAAGGCGACTGTGGCCAGCGTCGCCCCCAGTTCAGGGAGGACCGGCGGGAATACGACGCCCGCGACCACCCCGACCGCCGCAGAGGCGACGACCGAACTCAGCCCACCGCGAGTGCGGAGCACGACGGTCGCGACTGCAGCGACGACGGCGACGATGACGATCGCCGGGGCGAGCCGCCACGCGAGCGACCCTCCGCTGGCGTAGTCGATGTCCGTCAGGAACACCGTTGCAATGCAGCCGAAGAGCGCGATCGTCCCGTACTTCCCGCCGAAGCCGCCGAACGATTCCGCTGTCGCGACGAACGCGAGGCCGGCGAGCAGTCCCGCCAGCGCGACCCACTCGAGCGACGGGAACAGCGCCGGTGAGGCCATCCCGACGAACGAACCGCAGTAGGCCGCGCCGTCGACTCGCCGAAGCGCGAGACCGACGACCAGCCCGACGACCGCGGAGGCCAGAACCGGACCGAGGCCGACCGAAACGCTCAGCCAGTACGTACCGACCGCAGCAGCCGCGACTGCGAGCACGTCGACGGCGTCCATGCGATTGAATCCCGTCGCATCGAACTCCCAGCCGACCGCATCGAACTCCCAGAGACGCCGGCGCTCCGTCGCGGCGACGACGGTCCCCGCGAGAACGACCCCGAACTGGATGCTCAGTATCCCGGTCGGAAGGGCTGTCGGTGCGCGAACAGCACCGAAAAGCAACATGGCTGGCGTCACCAGCAACGCGAGGTACCCTGCCAGCTGAACCGGACCGTACACATCCCCACTCTTCCGAGGGAAACCGAGAGGATTTCGGTTCGAAAATCGAGAGCAGGCTGTCAGGTCGCGGCAGTGACAGCAGCTCCGGTAGCGAATGAGACAGCGGTTGCGGCCGTGATGATTGCGGTCGCGACGGGCCCCGACACGGCCACCGATGCGGTCGTCTCAGCTCCGTAACAGCCCGCCGTCGATCGGAATCTCGGCTCCGTTGACGAAACTCGCGTGCGGACTCGAGAGGAAGGCGACGACGTCCCCGAGCTCTCGGGGCTCGCCGATGCGGTCCATCGGAATGTCGTCCGCCATCGCCGTCAGCCCCGCCTCGTAGTCGTCGTACGTCCCGCGCTCGACGCCGGCCTCGATGAGTTCCTCGATTCGGGGCGTCTCGATCGTCCCCGGGAGGACCGCGTTGGCCCGGATCTCCGGCGCGAACTCGCGGGAGACCGTTTTGACGAGGCCGATCACGCTCCGACGTACCGAGTTCGAGAGCAGCAAGCCGTCCGCGACCTCCTGGACGGTGCGAGAGGTGATGCAGGTAATCGTCCCGTGGTCGGACTCGAGGAGGTGGTCGTAGGTTTCCTCGATTGTCCAGACAACGCTCATCACCAGCAGGTCGTAGGCCTGGTACCAGGCCTGTTCGTCGGTCTCGAGGAAGGTGGTACTCGGCGGGCCGCCCGAGGAGGTAACGAGGTGATCGATCCCCCCGAAGGCGTCGACTGTCTCGCTCACGAGATGCGAGACGTCGTCAGGATCCGTGAGATCCGTCTGGACGGCGATCACGTCGCCCGTCGCCGTCTCCTCGAGGTCCTGACGTGCGTCCTCGAGTCGCTCCGCGTCGCGCCCACAGATCGCGACGTTTGCACCCTCCTCGGCGAGTGCCTGTGCACTCGCGAAGCCGAGGCCGCTCGAAGAGGCGGTCACCAGTGCGCTGTTGCCGTCGAGTTCGAAGTCCATACCCGGAGCGACGGCGGCGGGCTACAAATCACTCGGGGAATCGGAGAGCGATTACACCCGGACCACCGATCGAATATCGCTGTACTATAGACGGGCGAGACCGGACGGAGAGACACGATGTCCTGGCCGCTCCTGTTCGTCGCCGGACTGTTCGAAATCGCGTGGGCAATCGGGTTACACTACTCGGAGGGACTCTCGAAACCGGTACCGACGGTCGGAACGGCCGTCGCGCTCCTTCTGAGCATGGTCCTTCTCGCACGGGCAGTCCGGGACCTCCCTATCGGAACCGCATATGCAGTCTGGACCGGGATCGGCGCGGTCGGAACGGCGACGCTTGGGATCGTCCTGCTCGACGAACCCGCGACCCTCGCTCGGCTCGCGTTTCTGTCACTCATCGTCGTCGGAATCGTCGGCCTCAATCTCGTCTCAGGCGGTCACTGACGACATCGCTCGTCCCGCCGTGTGCACCGTCAGTCTTGATGTCGAACCCGAACCATGCCCTCCGACGTCACGCCGACGATCAGCGGCGTCGATACCTGCCGGCCGGTGACCGCCGGTCCCGCAGCATCGCTGACGACCTTCATCAGATCTGGTGCGGTGTGGTCGACCTTGACGCCGGCCTCGTCACAGGCGTCGTAGACCAGTTGCGGGACGTCGTAAAGATCGGTTCCGGACGGCACGCGAACCCGGACTGGCGCGCGAAGCGCCTCCGCGAACGCAACCGTTTCGCGGGCCTTCGAGACGTTCTCGCGAGCGCTGGACTCGATTGAAGAGACGTTCGCCCGCGAGGTGCCGAGCGCTTCGGCGATGTCAGCCTGGGAAATGCCGCGCTCGCGCAGGGAGAGCACCTGTGCCTGCCGGTAGGTCAACACGCTCGTCTCCGGATCGAACCCGATATCCTCGAGGAGTTCTTCGACGTCGTCGATCACGGCGACTCGCCTCCCCCGAATCCGCAGGCTCGCGTATACATGCTAAGAACTAGCTTGTGGCGGGATCAAAGCTTCCACGGTCTCGGCACTCCCAGTCTCCGCCTTCGATACCGGTGATCGATCACGGAACCAGCGGCTGCGAGCCCGGAGACGCCACCCGTGGCGAGCGTCGGAACCAGACGGCTGGCTGTACGAAAACAATCGGCTATGGAACGGAGAGGGACCGAGAGAATGATGGTATCGAGCGCTCGACTGCTCGAGTCAGTTTCAGTCTGCCGATTGGCTGGGCGCGACGTACTCATCGTCGGTCGGCGTCCCGGTCACGGTCTGTCGTGCCTGTCGGACCAGCGAGCGGACGAAGTGAACGACGTTCGCGGGGCCGTCGTGGGGGCCGGGCGAGCGGTAGGAAACGATCAGCGACCACATCGTCGCGACGCCGAGCGAGCCGAACGCCGAGAATCGCATTCCCATCGTCGCGTACGTGGCCGCATAGACCGCGCCGATCGTCATCGACGGGACGCTCGAGCCGAGGGGATGTTCGCCGTCGCGTCGCGGACCGTCGGCGCGAGGAACACGATCGAGAGGACGCTTCCGGCGAGGAATATTAGGTCTTGCCACATCATACTCATTTCTAACTCAGGAATGAGTAAATACTTCTCGGTATTAGATCGACTCGCGGCAGTGGCCGAGCCGCGGCCAAGTTCGAGCGGACCGGAACGACCGGAGCGGACCGGAGCGGACCGGAGCGGCCGGCTACGACGGACCGACGCGTCGCGGCTCAGTACTCGAGGGTCCAGCGCTCCCCGGCGGTCGCGGCTAGTGCATCCGAAACGCCGTCGGCAAGTCGATACTTGGTGCCCTCGCGGACGACGGTCCCCGCTCGCTCGAGGTGTTCTAGGTGCGCGTAGGACTCGCCGGGGCCGTGAAGGATGTGGATCCCGTCGAGGTCGCCGAACAGGTCGGCGCTGACGGTCCACGTGTCACAGGGACCGAGCCGGTCCAGCGCGTCGAGGACTCGCCAAGAGCGTTCCTCGTGGTGATCGATGATATGATGGGCGCGGTCAGCGGGGTTGTCGATCGGCTCGCGATGCCCCGGCCACGCCCGAGCGTAATCGGCGTCGACGATCCCCTGGAGCGCGCGGAGGTACTTTGCGAGCGGGCGCTCAACGCGGACGTCAGCACCGCCGACGTTGGGCGTGTAGACGGGCAACAATGCGTCACCGGAGAAGACCTCTCGACCACTGTCGAGGTCTGCCTCGAACATGCTGAGGCCGGCGGCGTGCCCGGACGTGTGAACAACCTCGAGTTCGGTATCGTCGAACGAGAAGGTGTCACCGTCCGCGAACGGCGTTACGGTCGGCGTCTCGACCGACGTCTCGCCATGATTCATGCGCTCGAGCAGGACTGCTTGCTGGTCGTCGGGCATCCCCCACTCCGCGAAGTACTGCTTCTGACGGTCGTACATCGCGTCCCAGGCCTCCTCGTCGCCCTCGACGAGCGCCGCGTCGTCGGCGTGGACGTACACCGCGGCACCGCTCTCGGCCTGAATCTCGCCAGCCAGCCCGCAGTGATCGTGGTGCCAGTGCGTCAGAAAGACTCGGTCGATATCGGCGAATTCGAGCCCGCGCTCGGACAGGGCCGCCTCGAGTTGCTCGCGAGTCGTCGCCATCCAGTCGCCGGTATCGATCAGGACCGTCTCCGAGCCGTCGGCAAAGAGGTAGGCGTTGTTGTCACCTTCGAACGCCGAGTTCGAGAGCGAAATGCGTTCCATGCACCCACATCTCACGGGAGCCGAGAAAACGTTGTGTGAAGCGGCACATCACAAAGCGAGAAGGGGACATTACCGCATGGTCACTGGCCCTTCCTGGAAAACGTCCTAGTCAGAGAACGACCCGATTGGCCCGAACTCGTCCGACCATCACGGACGACGCCACCACGGGAACGGGTGCTGGTACCGGATCGAAATCAGTAGAAACCGACTGCAAACGCTCCGCCTGCTCTGTCCACTCGAGGGCGCGTTACGAGCCCCAGAAGTTATCGCGGCTGCCGAGTCGCTCGCGGTCGGGGCTGTCATCGCCATCGTCCGTTTCGTCTTCGGCTGCGACATCCCCGTCTACATCCGTGTCGACCGCCTCGTCTCCGTCCACGTCCACGTCCTCACTGTCGGGGTCCATCGGCAGGAGCTCGAGTTCCTCGGCGCGTGCATGATTGCTGTGAACCCGCGTGATCTCGACTCGCGCACGGGCTTCCGGCAGGACGCCGTCGACCATCACGATGAACCCGTCTTCGGTTCGGCCGACGCCGGCACCGCTTTCGTGCATGTCGACGACGTCGATGACGACTTCCTCGCCAGACTTGACCGGCTGTGTCTTGAGATCCTCGATCGGCTGGCCGTAGTGGTTGCACCACTCCTTGCCACCCCGGTCACCGTAGTGTTGACATCCCATTCCCGAAATCCGTTCGGAGAATTCCGGGCAGTCGTCGGCGAGTGGACAGTCTGCCATGATCGCCACTACCAGTGGTGGCGTTAAACCGTTTCCGTCTTGGGGACCGGGGCCGCGGAACAAAACGCTGGTAGCGAACGGCGAGAGAGTGGACAGCAACCATAACGGCACCGACAGAATCTGTAAAACATGGTAACTGAACGGCTTCCGTACGACTGGCGGTTTCGAAAAGGTTTACGGTATGGACGTAGCAGTGATAAATGATGAAAATTCTCGTTACGGTCAAAGAGGTGGCGACCGTCGAAGACGAGTTCGAAATCGAGGGAACCGAAATCGCGGCCCAGTACCTCGGTGCCGACCTCAACGAGTGGGACGATTACGCGATCGAAGAGGCCGTTCAGCTCCAGGAAGACGGCATCGCCGACGAAGTCGTGACGGTCACCATTGGTCCGGAAGAGTGCGAACAGACCATCCGACAGGCCCTCGCAAAGGGTGCTGACCGTGCCGTCCGCGTCTGGGACGACGCCTTAGAGGACGTCGACCTGCTCGACGTCAACGCCAAGACGGAGATCCTCAGCGCCGTTATCGAGGCGGAAGACCCCGACCTCGTGCTCTCGGGCGTGCAGGCCGGCGACGACAGCTTCGCTGCGACTGGCGTCTCGGTTGCCGAGAACCTCGGCTTCCAGTGGGGAGCCGTCGTCAACCACCTCGAGCACGATCTCGACGACGAAATCGCCTCCGTGCGACGCGAACTCGAGGGCGGCGTCGAGGAGCTGACTGACGTCGAGCTCCCGGCCGTCCTGACGATCCAGACGGGTATCAACGAGCCGCGCTACGCCAGCCTCCGTGGCATCCGACAGGCCCAGCGCAAGGAACTCGACGTAAAGGACCTGGCCGACATCAGCGTCGACGAGAGCACCATCGAAACCGAACTCGAGCTGACGGACATGTACGAGCCCGAAAGCGAGAGCGACGCGACCGTCTGGGAGGGAAGCGCCGACGAGACCGCCTCGGAGCTCGGTGAACTGCTCCGCGACAAGGGGGTGGCACAATGACGGATGTCCTCGCAGTCGCAGACCACCGCCGCGGCGAACTGCGCGACGTCAGCTACGAGCTCATCACGGCCGGCCGCCAACTCGCCGACGAAACTGGCGGCGACCTCCACCTCACAGTCATCAGCGGCACCGTCGACGACTTCGCCGAGAAGTGCAACCGCGAGGGCGTCGACGCTATCCACACCGTCGACCACGGTGAGGAGTTCAACCACGATGTCTACACGCAGGCGATCACGCAGCTCTACGACGAACTCGCCCCCCAATACGTCCTGACGCCCAACAGCGTCAACGGACTCGATTACGCGCCTGCAATCGCCGACCGGCTCGACCTGCCGGTCGTCACCGACACGATCGATCTCGACAACGACGGCGAGACGCTTGTCGCGACCCGCGAGATGTACGGTGGCAAGGTCGAGACGACGAATGAACTCACCGGCGACGCGGTCATCACGATCCGCGGTGCCGAGTGGCCGGCTGCGGAAGGTACCGGCGACGCCACGATCGAGGCCTTCGACGCGGACATCGACGAGGACGCGATCGGCTCGACCGTCAACGGATTCGAGGAAGTCGGCGGCGGCGACGTCGACATCAGCGAGGCCGAACTCCTCGTCTCGATCGGCCGCGGCATCGAGGAAGAGGAGAACCTCGACCTGATCCGCGACCTTGCCGACGCGCTGGGCGCGACGCTGTCGTCCTCGCGCCCGATCGTCGACAACGGCTGGCTGCCCAAGAACCGACAGGTCGGCCAGTCCGGGAAGGTCGTCACCCCCGATGTCTACATCGCCATCGGTATCTCCGGCGCGGTACAGCACGTCGCTGGGATGAAAGGCTCCGATACGATCATTGCGATCAACACGGACCCCAACGCGCCGATCATGGACATTGCCGACTACGCGATCGTCGACGACCTCTTCGACGTCGTGCCGGAACTCATCGACGAGTTCGAATAATCGGTCGGACGGTTCTTCCATCCGAGGACGACTGGTCCCCTCTTTTCGAACCTGGGAGATGGCCAGCGGACGCCACGGCTTCCGCGGACAAACCACTACAGCAGTCGGTGACAGCCACCGATCATCGACAGTGCTCGAGCACGGTGACGACTCTCGTCAGTACCGCTCGAGCAGTGGCCATCAGCGGCTGAGACACTCGGCCGGCTGTACGACGGCTTCGACAGCATGGGCAACTCGTTGCGAAACCAGATCGAGGCCGCCGAGGTTGCACGCGAGGAGGCCGAAGCGGCCCGCGCCGAGACCGAGTCGATGAACCGCCACCTCGAGACGAAGGCCGCGGAGTTCAGCAGTGTGATGGACGAGTGTGCCGATGGTGATCTGACTCAGCGGCTCGACTCCGAAAGCGAGAGCGAGGCGATGACCGACATCGCGTTCGCGTTCAACGAGATGGTCGAGGAACTCGAGGAGACGACCGCCGACGTCAAGGCCTTCGCCAGCGAGGTCGCAGCGGCTAGCGAACAGGTGACTGCCAGTTCCGAGGAGGTCCGCTCGGTATCACAGCAGGTTTCAGAGTCGATTCAGTCGATCTCCGACGGTGCGGATCGTCAGAATCAGAACCTGCAGTCGGTCAATCAGGAGATGGGTGGCCTCTCGACGACGACAGAGGAGATCGCGGCCTCCTCGAACAACGTCGCGGACCTCGCCGAACAGACGGCCGAAACGGGGCGACTCGGTCGCAAAGCGGCTCAGGAGGCAATCGACGGAATGCACGAGATCGAATCGGAGTCGACCGAGGCCGTCGACGCAATTCAGGACCTCGAGGAGGAGATGGCACAGGTCGACGAGTTGGTCGAGTTCATCTCTGACGTCGCCCGTGAGACGAACATGCTTGCCCTGAACGCGAACATCGAGGCCGCACGGGGCGGCAGCGGCGAGGATGGCACCGGGTTCGGTGCCGTCGCGACACAGGTCAAAGAGCTGGCCGCAGACACGAAATCGACCGCCGAGGACATCGAACAGCGGTTGGAGCGGATCGACGAACAGACGAGTTCGACGGCGACCGAAGTCCAGCGGACTGCGGATCGGATCTCGGAACACGTCGGCTCCGTGGAAAACGCCGCAGAAGCGCTCGACGAAATTGCTCACTACGCCGACCGGACCAACGACGGCGTCCAAGAGATTTCCGCGGCGACCGAGGAACAGGCGGCCTCGACCCAAGAGGTCGTCGCCATGGTCTCGTCGGCAACGACCATCTCCGAATCGACCGCGGCCGAATCCCAGCGCGTCGCGGTGGCTGCGGAAGAACAGACTTCCGCCCTCTCCGAGGTGTCGGAAAGCGCAAGTTCGCTTGCCGACCAAGCGGCACACCTGAGCGAAACGCTCGATCACTTCGAAACCGAGCAAGTGGAGGACGTAACCGTCGATGAGTACGAATCCGACCACGACACGACCTTCGAGTTCGAAGAGACGGACATCGACGGCGACGACGCAATCGAGCACCGTGATGGGAGATCCGACACAGGGGCCGAGACTACAGATGGACCGAAATTGGACGACGGGTCACCGCCAGAAGTCGCGAGGGACGTGACTGGCGTGGGAGACGGAAGCGATGCCGAAGAAGGCGAGACGGACGACACGGTATCCGGCTCGGAGTCGAACGCGGACGAAACAGACGGTGACGGATCGTCGGAAGACGAGTTCATGTTCACCCAGTCCGGGGACGAGTAAGGTAAACGCGACTTTCGAACCGTCACGTACTTTTTACCGCCGTTCTAAGCGCGGGTGATGGAACTGCTGGAGCGCCGACGGGCGCTGATCGAGGAGCGTCTTATCGAGGTAGTCGAGGGTGTCGAACCCGAGACGCTCAGCGAGGAAGTTCGCCATGTCGCGCTCTCGGGCGGGAAGCGCGTCCGACCGATGGTGACGCTACTTGCCTGTGAGACGGTCGGCGGACGGGCCGAGGACGCGGTCGAGTTCGGCGTCGGTATCGAACTCGTCCACAGTGCCTCGCTCGTCGTCGACGACATCATTGATCGCTCGGAGCTGCGACGCGGGACGACCAGCGCCTGGGCTGAGTTCGGCCACGGCCCGGCGATCATTACCAGCGACGGGCTGTTGGGCGAGGCGTTCGCGCTCTTTTCGGCGAATCCGGACGCCACGCGCGTCGTCGCCGAGGCGATGGTCGAACTCGGCATCGGCGAGGCGACCGAGCTGTCGGCCGAGCCCGCAAACGAAGAGGAGTATATGACGCTGGCGCGTCGCAAGACGGGTGCACTGTTCCGAGCTGCGGCCGAACTCGGAGCGATCGCCGCTGACTCCGATCCCGTTACCGTCGAGGCACTCGGCGAGTACGCCGAACGGGTCGGTGTCGCCTTCCAAATCAGGGACGACGTGTTAGACGCCATCGCCGATCCCGAGGAACTCGGCAAACCGACCGGCCACGACGCCGCCTTAGAGCGCCCGTCGGTCGTTCAGGTGACCGATCTCACGCCCGACGAGGCAAACACCCACGCCCGGCGGGAAGCCGACCGGGCAATCGACGCCTTAGATCGGGTCGAGGTCGCCGATCCCGAGGCGCGGCAGTATCTCCTCGATCTCGCCGAATTCGTCGTCGAGCGAGAACAATAGCCAGCGAACCGATGGCTACTGTCTTCGACTTAGAGAGTGCCGCGAGTACACGATCGGCCGAAATCGCCGGCGTGATTTTGCCGCTGCCGATCGGCCGGCGGCGGGATCGATCGTCCTCGAGAGCGAGTTCGGACTCGAGCGAGTGACTGGCCCCGAAAGCGCCGAAAAGCGGGTCGACCGCTCGCGAACCGAGTGGCCGATCAGACCCGTTCGGCCCCGCGCCGTCCCTCATCCCGATCCGCGTCCGAGAACCGTGACTCCGCGACGGCGAAGGTGAGCGTGCTCGAGATCCCGAGCAGTGTCCCCGCCGTCAGCGCCGCCGCGAGATACGTGATCCCGACTTCCTCGAGGAAGAACGCGCTTACTGCGTGGAGAACGACCGCGATCGAGAGCACGTAGAAGGGCGCATTCAGATAGCGCCACTCGAGCGAGCCGGCGATGTACTCGTCAGTGATCTGTCCCAGACTGGTTGTCAGTCCCGCGGCCGCGAACCAGAGGATTGCCCCGTTGACCAGTGCCGCGAGCATAACGGGCGCTTCGAGCGTGCCGGCGGTCGATGCACGCACTGACTCGAGGGTCTCCATTCCGCTGACGCCGCCGAGGACGAACAGTGCCGCGGCGACGACGTACGCCAGCAGCGTCGTTCGGCCGGCGTACAGCGAGTGGCGGGCGCGTTCGACGGCCGCATCCAGCCGGTCGCCGAGGCCCAGGCCCCGCGAGATGAGATAGAAGCCAAGCAGCGCCGACGTCGTCCCCAGCACGAAACCGGGCATTTCCAGTACGGAGCCGACCAGTGCGAGCGGGTAGATCAACAGGAGGATACCGAGCGGAATGAGCACCGTCCCGCGCGTTTCGGGGTCGTCTAACACCTGCTTGATCGTGTAGTACATCGACTCGAGATTCTGTGCCTGTCGGACGACGACCCGCCGGACACCGTCGATGGGGACGCGCGAGCGGATGATCGGGATGACGGATTCGTCCTGTGCGCCGTCTGTGACGACGAGGGCGGTAACGTCTTCTGCGGTCGAGAGACTGGCGAGGACGGTGTCGACCTCGTCGCCGACTTCACGGTTGGCGCTGACGTCGCCCTGGTCGTTGCCGGTGACGACGGCAACCTCGACGCTTTCGTCGCGCTCCGTGAGGTCGTCGTAGACGTGCAACCCCTGAAAGATGACGTTGACGTCCGAGTCCTCCGGGTCGGCCGTCGCGAGGGCGACGGCCGCCTCCTCGACGGGGTCGCGACCGATGACCGGCGTCGAAAAGCCGGTCTTGCGGCCGAGATCGTCGTCGAGATCGACACAGAGGACCAACAGCATCGCGTCGTGGTTGTACGCCGCGGTATTTCTCTCTTCTGGACGACGAAATCGATAGTGGCGCGAGCGCGGTCGCGATGGATTCAGCCGGGCCCGTTCGTCTCGAGATCGGATTCGTCGGGTCCGGCCTCGATGTCGGCGTCCGTCGTTCTGATATCGGAAATCTCGAACCGGGCACCACCGGCCGAGCCGTTTCGAGCCGAAATCGACCAGCCGTGGGCCGTCACGATCTCCTCGACGATCGCCAGCCCGAATCCAGTTCCGTCCGTCTCGGTCGTGTATCCGAACTCGAACAACGAGTCGCGATCGGCTGACAGCCCACGGCCTGTGTCCTCGACGTAGAACCCGTTCGAACTCGCATCTGTTCCCGCCGCTTGACGACCTCCCTCGAGCGAACCGACGGTGACGACTAGGGGATCGGTCCCGTCGTGTTCATCCCTGTTGGTACTCTGTTCGACCGTCTCCCGCTGAGTCTGCGAGTTAGGGCTCGTGGAGCCGTGCTCCACGGCGTCCTCGTGAGTATCCGATCGAGGGCTCGTGGAGCCGTGCTCCACGGCGTTTCGGAACAGGTTCTCGAGTAGTTCTCGGACACGACCTTCGTCACCGTAGATCTCGATGTCGGTGTTGATCTCGAGGCGGGCCTGACCGGTGTCGACCGTTGACCACGCCCTCTCTGCGGCGTTCTCGAGTGGGAACCGCGCCTGCTCCCCGATCGACTTCCCCTGGCGGGCCAACTGGAGGAGCCCATCGACGAGTTCTGCCATCCGTGACAGCGACCACTGTAGCTCGTCGACGTGCTGGCTGTCGTATTGCTCGTCGAGCGAGTCGAGATGACCTTGCCCGACGTTCAGCGGGTTTCGCAGGTCGTGGCTCACGAGGCTGGCGAATTCCTCTAACCGCTCGTTCTGGCGTTCGAGTTCGCGCCGGTACTGACACCGGCGGGTGATATCGCGGGTCGCGTGTATGGTCCCCGTAAACGCCCCGTCCTCGAGTGGGAGGAGTCTGGTATGGACGTCGTGGATTCGCTCCTCGCCGTCCGCTGCGTGAAACTGAACCTGATACTTCGCCTGTTCGCGGTCGACCGTCGAGGAGAGCAGCTCGCGGACCTCATTGGCGTACGTGGTCGTCATCTGTTCGTCGTAGTATCCACGCTCGACGAGTTCCGAAAACGCCGTCCCGATAAGTTGTGCCTTGTCTTCCGCGAATGCGTCGACGAACACGTCGTTACACCAGGTGATCGTCCCGTCTGCATCGAGCACGAAGAGCGCAGTCGGCGCAAGTTCGATGATCCGCTCGTATTGGGTGAGTTCGTGTTTCCGTCGCGTTCTCGACGTACTATCACGGATGACCGCAGTCGAGCCGGCAAATGCACCGGTCTCGTCAGTGAGGGCAGCCACGTTGGCCTCGTAGATTCGTTCCTCACCGGTATCGGTCTCGACGGTACATTCGAAGTATCCCGACTCGCGGTCACCCGTATACAGCCCGCGAACCGTCTCAACGCCGCGTTCGAACGACTCCCTGCTGATGAATTCCGTGATGTGTTCGCCCACGACGCGATCACGGTCGGTATCGAGAAGGTCACAAAACGCTTCGTTAGCGATGGTACAACGCCCTTCGTCATCGAGGACGCACATCGGATCGGTGACCGTCTCGACGAGGGCCCGGTACCGCTCGAGTTCGCGTTCGCTCTCCCGGCGGGCGCGGTCGGCGCGGTGTTTCTCGACGGCGTTTTCGATTCGATTCGCCAGCACGGTGTACTGGTCGGTTCCGGATCCCTTCTGGAGGTAGTCCGTAACGCCGGCCGAAATCGCCTCGCCCGCGATCTCTTCGGACCCCTTTCCGGTAAAGAGAATAAACGGAACCGCCGAATCGCGTTCCCGCACTGCCGCGAACAACTCGAGGCCGTCCATATCGGGCATGTCGTAGTCGCTGACGACACAGTCGATACCGTGGTCAGGTTCGGTATCGGTATCGACATCACTCTCTCCGTCGAACATCGCCAGCCCGTCGCGGCCGCTTCCCGCGGTCGTCACGACGATATTGTCGTTGTACCGTTCGAGAACGGTGGCCGTCAACTCGAGGAGTTGGGAGTCATCGTCGACACAGAGGACGTGAATCCCCGAAGACATCAGATACGCCATGTTCAGACTCCACAGTATAATAGTATGTGGGTGAGTCTCGACCGACAGCTATCGACACACGTCCCCGATCAGTTTCGCACTGCTTTTGAGTCTCGGGTGGGTATGTTCCCTCGAATGATCTCGAAGGGCTGTGAGCAGTGCGCGAAAGGTGGCAAGATGGTGCTGTTCGTCTACGGCTACTGCGACCAGCGCGACTGCTTTTACTGCCCGCTCGGCGAGAACCGCAAGAACGTCACTGACGTCTACGCCAACGAACGACTCGTCGAGAGCGACGAGGACGTGCTCACCGAGGCCCACCGAATGGACGCACTGGGCACATCGATTACCGGCGGCGAACCCCAGGAGGCCCTCGACCGGACCTGTCACTACCTCGAGTTACTCAAAGACGAGTTCGGCGAGGATCACCACACACACCTCTATACCGGCATCACCGGCGGCCGCGAGAACATGCGCCGCCTCTCGGAGGCCGGCCTCGATGAGATTCGCTTCCACCCACCCTACGAACAATGGGGTGACCTCCACGGTACCGAGTGGGAGGAAATCCTCTATATCGCCCGCGAAGAGGGACTGACGCCCGCCTTCGAAATACCTGGTATCCGCGCCGAAGAAGAGTTCCTCGAGCTGATCGACGAGGGAGCCGCCGAGTTCTGTAACGTCAACGAGTTCGAGATGAGCGACGGCAACTACCGCCGGATGCAAGAACAGGGGTACGAACTCAAAGAGGACCACATGAGCGCCGTCGACGGCTCCCGCGAGGAGATCCTCGACGTGATGGGCGACCACGAGAAGGTCTACTTCTGTACCTCCGTGTTCAAGGACGCGGCCCAGCACCGCCGCCGTCTCAAACGCATGGCGCGAAACATCCGCCGCGAGTTCGACGATGTCACCGACGACGGCACGCTCGTCTACGGCAAGACCCGCGCCAACCCTGAGGAGTTCGAAGCCCTCGGTGTCCCCGAGGAATTCTACACCGTCAAAACTGACCACGTCGAGGTTGCCTGGTGGCTCTTAGAGGAGATGATCGAGGACGGCGACCTCAAAGAGGGCGAAATCGTCGAGCAGTATCCGACCTACGACGGGCAGGTCGTCGAGCGGACGCCGTTGGCGTAAGCACCGCGAGCGGACGAAGTGAGTGAGCGGATCTTTTTGATGTCTTCGCGAGTATACCGAGCGAAGGACCGGCGAGACAAGAGAGAAGCTCTCGCAGGGGAGATTTTTGGAGGAGAATGAGTAGCGTGGGACCTTCGGTCCCGCGGACCGTTCACGCGGCGTGCCGCGCGAGAGGGTACGAACGAGTCACGTGAATCGCGTGGCTCGGAAGCGAGGGCACAGAAGCGCTCCACCCCGTCGGTATTTTTCGCCGAAAACGGTCACAAGTGAACTGGCACACATTGTTTTGCACAGTCTAAGGATGGTCCCACAGCGTGCAATGCACGAAAACGGCCGTTACGAACCCCTTCTGTTCCGTCTGCCGTCGAACGGGCCGCTACCGCTTATCGGGGTTGTAATAATACCAACCGTCCCGGTACCACGGGGTACGATGCAATTCCGAACTATCGCTGTCGTCGCGGTCGCACTGCTTGTGGCGCTCTCCGGGTGTAGCGCCCTCGGGGGATCACAAGCGGATGAACCGTCGAGCGAAGGTGATACAGAGTCGCTGAATGAGAACGAAACGGGAGCGAACGAATCCGACAATGGGAAAACCGATCCCGATGACGCCGCCGGCTCGAACGGAACCGAGGACGATGCGAACACTGACGATGGAGGTGCGAACACTGACGACGGAGACGACACCGCGAACGCGGAGTGGACTCCACCGGAGGAACCGAACCGGAAAGATGATGGGGGCTGGAAGACAAGCGCGAAGATCGGATCGAATCCGTCGAGTTCGTCGACAGAGAGCCCGCAGAGAGCGGCGAGGGATACTCGAACTTCAACCTCGAGGTCGTCGCCAACACGAGTATGGAAAACGTTGATCCACCGGAACACGGTGACGTCATCGGTGAGCCGTACTTCTTCGTCAAGATCAACGAAGACAAACAGAAGCTGATCGAGCGCACGGGAGAAGTCCGAATGGAAGAAAACGGCACGTACCATATCGATGTCCGCCCTGATGGAATCGAAGAGTTCGGGGCCGGTCCGCTGACCGTCGAGGTCTTCCTGATGGATGAGGACAAGGACTGGGACGACATCTACGACTCCGTGGGCAAGACCGTCGAGTACAATCCGGAGACGGAGACCGACAACTCGGCTGCTGACGATGGCAATTCTGACGACTCGGCTGTTGACGACGCCGATTCTAACGATTCGGAGACGAGCGAGAACTGAGCTTTCAACCGACAACACAGCGATTCGAGACGCTCAGTTAGTCTCGGTCGGATCGACACCAGGTAGCGTGATGAGGTTCTCCCGGCCGATCCGGAGCTTCTCGATTTCGTTATCGTCGTCCATTTTCGAGAGCAACTGCGACACCTTTGCGTTCGACCAGCCGGTCTCCGAAACGATGGACGCCTGCTTCATCCGGCCGCCGTTTTGCTCGAGCAGGCGGAGGACGCGCTCCTCGTCGCTCAACAGTTCGGGGTCAATCTCATCTTCGACCAGCTCATCGAACTCGAGGCGGGTCCCTGCCCTGGAATCGCCGTCGGCGGCCGAATCGACCGGCGTGGAGGTGACTGCTTCGGAACCTCTGTCTCTGCCGGTCGTGACGGTCTCGCGGTCGTCATCGTCGTCCCCATTGCGATCGAGTATCGCGGCGATCTCGAGCGACGAAAGTCGGTTGGACGAGACCGGGACGTCGAAATCACGTCGCGTGAGCAGATACGCAGCGCCACCGACGATGATCACGAGACCGAGAATGGCAGCGATCAGCCACCCCTCTCCAGCAAAGAGCGGTGAATTCCCACCGGCACCCTTGAGAATCGTGATCTGGAGTCCGTTCTCACTGAATTCGTGGGGGCCATCCCAGACGAGCGCACCGTTGTCCGTCCCCGTCGGAGCATCAACGAAGCCGTAGTTCGGCGGTGGTTCGATGACGAGGCGCTGACCGGAACTCAACGCCGGGAACAGTTCCCAGTCATCGGTCTGAAATGAATCGCCGACGTGAATCTGATCACCGTCAACGGTGGCGAAGTTCGTCCACGTAAACGTGTACGAAATGATGCCGATCCGATCTGTCTCTCTGTCAGACGTCTGGTCCGCTCCGCTTTCACGGTCCTCGATTCGGTACTCGCCCCACCCTTCGTTCTCAACAGACATCTCGCGGCCAGTCGACTCTGCCACGAGACCTGCGTACCGTGGGAACAACTGAGGACCGTACGGGGTGTCGTCTCGCTGCTCCGAAACGACCGCTTCGGCGTACTCGTTGAACGTTTCGACTTCCGTCTCGTTCGTCACACGAAATCGACTCTCGATCGTCCATTCCGCATCCCCGGTTTCGGTGATTCGAATTCTAATGACCTGCTTGGTGGCGGGTTGCTCGGGCGGCGGCGGAGTGGCCGCGGACGAGACGGCTTGCGACGGCTCGAGTACTGCGGTGGAAGGCGAGGGCGCTGGCGGGGACCGCTCGACCGTCGTCGGGGATTGTGCCGACGGAGTAGCGGCCACTGCCCCCAGCGTGGTTGTTGCGAGGAGGACCGTGAGGGCGAGAGTAGCGGCAGTGGACATCCGCATGCGTACCAACGGGTGGTTTCCCGGGGGAAAAACACTTTCCATCGGAAAATAAAATGTTACTAGCGGTCGTAAAAGGTTTACTGGGCCGTGAATGGTTCGTTAAAAGCGGTACTTATTTGTTCATTAGGAGACGACCTGTTTTTGTATCAAGAGCCCATACGGTGTGTCGATGAACAACGCGACCCCCGTCCTTCTCGCGTTGCTTCTCGTCCTTTCCTTGCCTGCGATAACTGTTATCGCGGCAGGGCCAACGGGCGAGAGTAACAGCGGTGCCGAGACGATTCGCCTGCAAGAGCTTCCCTCCCAAACGACGCCAACGTCAATCAATAACACGACCAACAGGCTCCAGCTCAGCGGCGAAGTCAGAAGCGAGTACATCGAGTACGGACCGGATCTGGGAATGGCGCTTACGAGCGCGGATGACCAGCTCCGAGTCGATCACGACCAGTATACAATTGTCGACAGCGAGTTCGACGATGCAACGGACGCGGAACGAGAAGCAATGCTCCAAGCGGCCTATGAGCGGCTTACACAACGGATAACCGAACTCGAGCAACGCGAACGAAATGCCACGAGAGCGCACGCAATCGGCGAACGATCGTCGATGGATCTCCTCCAGATACTGCTACGAAATCACAACGAGGCGGAGATGCTGTCCGAAGACCTCGAGGAACTGGAGAACCGGGCAGATCAGGTTCCGAGATATTCACTGTCGGGCAGCCAGACACATGCCGACCAAAATAGCCAGCCACGTGCCGACCAAAAGACGCTCGCCGCCCACCAGACGCCGCTCCGAGCGACCCTCAGCCGGCTGTCCGAACGACCGACGGGTAACGTCTATCACAATATTGTCGTCTCGACTTCACAGACTGGCTACAGCGTCTCAATGATGGATGGCAGTCAGTACGTCGTCGAAACGAGCCGATTCGATAACCGCAACGAAACGGCATCGGACCGGTTCGAAGGAAGCGAAGCATACTATCATATCGCGAATCTCTATCCGTGGGCAAGCGAATCCGGACCGTCATTTCAGGACAACAGTTTCGATGACAACTATTACTGGGCCGAAATGGGACACGACCACGGTCGCCTCGAGTTCTACTTCGACAGCAGAACGGGCGATGTCTACCGCGAGATCCAGGAGTTATCCGTCTCGTCGCTTCCCACCGGCGAAAGCGAAACCTGGATCAGCGATGGACTCAAAATGACGACCACTGAGACGGCTGCAAACGGCCCGATGAACGTGACGGTGACCGACTTGGAGACTGGCGATCCCGTCCAGACGACTATTATGGTCGACGGCGTTGAGGTCGGCGAGACCGGTGAAGACGGATCTCGCTGGATCGCTCAGCCGTTTGGCGGAGTGAGTATCACAGCGGAAACGGCGTCCGGAGATGTCAACGCGACGATTACGGATACCTGACCGCGGGATACCACTGATGGACGGGCGGACTGACAGGCACGCAGAACCGGCCGGTGAATATTCGTCGATCGCGACCTGAGATTTTTACGGGAGAGAGCGCCCAAAGCGGGCCGTGAACGGAACGGGGGACCGTCGCGGCACGCAGACAGCAGTATCGAGAGATGGACGCGCCGTCAGCCCGATCGTCGGTATCGTTCTGTTGCTAGCGCTTACTGTCGCGCTCGGGGCCGTCGTTGCCGTCGGTATCGGCGCGTGGTCGCTCGAGTCGTCAGGGCCGACCGCGACCTTCGAGCTCTCGGCTGACGGCGATCGATCGACGGTTGAGATCGAACACGTCGCCGGTGAGAGCATCGACGTCGAGTCATTATCGGTGACGATCGCGGTAAACGGGCGGGATCTGAGTGCACAACCCCCGGTTCCGTTCGTCGGCGCGAGCGGGTTCGATGGTGCGCCGGACGGTCCTTTCAACTCGAGAGCTGATTCGGACTGGACGGCGGGAGAACGGGCCGGTGTTTCGATCGCCGACACCAATACACCGACGCTCGGGGCCGACGACTCTGTCACCGCAACCCTCGTCGTCGACGGGAAACGGATCGCAGAACTCGAGACGACGGCGACGTGAGACGGCGGGTCCCGACCGGATTATTCAGGCGCGCGCCCGATTGTCGTGATGGCGACCTCGGGGTCGTAGGACGGACCCATAAACGCGTGTTTGACGTCTTCGAAGCCGGCGGTTTTGAACATCTTATCGGCCTCGTACTCGTCGTAAAAGAGCATGATGGAGTTGGCCAGCAGCTGACTGACGACGTTGTCGGGATAGTTCGGGCCGACAACGAGTACCTGCCCGCCGGGTTTGAGGACGCGCCGGAACTCCCGGAGCGCGAGGATTGGATTGGGCCAGTACTCAATCGAGCCCGACGACCAGACGACGTCGAACGTGTCCGTCGCGAACGGGAGCCGTTCGGCGTCGCCGCGGTGGAAGTGGACCGGTGGTGCCCGTTTTCCGAACTTCTCGTAGGCCTGTTCGAGTTGGTGTTCGCTCTGATCGAAGGCGTACACCTCATCGACGTGCTCGAGCAGTCCCTCGGTCGCGAAGCCGGTCCCACAGCCGACATCGAGGACCGTCATATCGTCCTCGATGTCGAGCAGGGAGAGGGCCTCGGTGCGCATGTCCTCAGTCCAGATAAAGGGGTTCACCTGGTCGTAGACCCGCGAGAGGTACTTGTAGAACAGTCGAGCGCGGGCCTTGTTCTCGAGAAGTCCCATTAGTGACGAGTTTCGGTCCGACCGGCATATGTCTACTGTTCCGGGTCCTTGTCGAGGGAGTAAGAAATTATTATCGGCCGTTTGGAACCGGTTCGTGCTGAGCCACTTTCGCAACTACCATATACGCGCTCTGGCAAACGTCCGATTGCTTAGAGTATGCCGAGGCCAGAGGTTCTCGAACGAATTAAGTCGGCGGAAGAGGAGGCCGACGAGATCGTCGCATTGGCAGAAAACGACCGCGACGAGCGAATAGCCGAGGCCCGGGAACGTGCCGAGGAGATTCGCACGGAAGCGGAACAGGAGGCGCAGGAGCTCAGAGAGCGTCGCCTGGAGGAAGCTCGCGAGGAGATCGATGCGGAATGCGAGCAGGTCCTCGAAGAAGGCGAACAGGAGCGTGAGGAACTCGCCGAGCGCGCCCGGAAACGGGTCGACGACGTGACCGACCACGTCGTCGAACTGTTCCAGGAGGACGTCCATGCTCAGACCTGAACGAATGAGCAAGGTCTCGGTGACCGGTTCGCGGGGCGTCATGCCCACGGTCATCGAGACGGTTCACAAGCTGAGTCTGGTGCATCTCTCGGACTACGACGGCTCCTGGGAGGGGTTCGACAACGGCAACCCCATGGAGGGTGCCGATCAAGCCTCCGAGAAGCTGGTTACCGTCCGCGCCCTCGAGAGCACCCTGGATCTGTCGGCCGACGAGGCCGATCCGGGGCGGCTCGAGGACGACTGGGAAGCGCGACTCGAGGAGACCCGAACGCGGGTTAACGAACTCGACGACCGGCGCAGTGAGGTCAACAACGAACTGCGGGAGATCAACGAAAAGATCGACCGCGTCGCTCCGTTCGCGGCGCTCGGTATCGACCTCGACCTGCTGTCAGGGTACGAGACGGTCGACGTCCTCGTCGGTGAGGGTCCCCTCGACGAAGTCGAGGCGGCCGTCGCCGCGTCCGATGACATTCGGGCGTTCGAGACGTTCACCGGCGGCGACGTTGTGGCCATCGTGGCCGCGCCCACCGAGGACGCCGACGAGGCGCCGATCGACGACGCGCTGGTCAGCGTCGAGTTCACCCGCTACGAGGTTCCTGACACCGAGCAGAGTCCCGAGGAGTACGTTTCCGATCTCGAGAACCGGAAACAGAAACTCGAGTCCCAGCTCGACGAGATTGACACGGAACTCGAGGAGATCAAACGGGAGGAAGCGAGTTTCCTCCTGCGAGTCGAAGAAGAGCTAACGATTGAAGTCCAGCAGGCGGAAGCGCCGCTGCAGTTCGCGACGACGGAACACGCCTTCGTCGCGGAAGGCTGGATCCCGACCGACGAGTACGACCGGCTCGTCGCCACGCTGAACGACGCCGTCGGCGACAGTGTCGAGGTCGAAGAACTCGAGCGAGCGGACTACGACCGGCACGGCGCACACTCCCATACGGAAGAGGTCCAGAAGGGAACGCCAGCCGGAGCCGACGAGGAAGACGACGGCGCTGCCGATGCGGACGAGCAACAACAGAAGGCAGTCACGGACGGCGGTTCGACCGTGACGATGGGCGACGAGCCGCCAGTGGTCCAGAACAACCCGTCTGTCGCCAAGCCGTTCGAGCTGCTGGTGCAGGCGGTCAACCGACCGAAGTACAGCGAGCTGGACCCGACGATCTTCCTGTTCCTGACGTTCCCGGTGTTCTTCGGATTCATGATCGGTGACGTCGGCTACGGGATCATGTACGTGGCCATCGGGGCCTACATGGCAACGCGGTTCGACAGCAAGGGAATCACCAGTCTCGGCGGCGTCGCCATCTGGGCGGGGCTGTTCACGATCCTGTTCGGGGCCATCTACGGCGAGATATTCGGCCTGCACGTGCTCGGAGAAGTGCTCTGGCACGACCTGCTGCACGTCGAGTTACTGCCGCTCAACAAGGGGCTCGAGCCGGCAGCAGCCGACTTCGCCCTGGGCTGGATGGTCGTCAGCGTGCTGGCCGGGATCGTCCACCTCAACATTGGATACATCCTGGACTTCTACGAGAACCTCAGCCACGGGGTCAAAGACGCCCTCTTCCACAGCGGCTCGTGGATCCTGATGATCAACGGGATCTGGATCTGGATCTTCTCGGAGCATGTGAAGGGCTCGAAGCCAGGCTTCCTGTTCGACACGTTCGCCAGCGACGGGCCGTTCCCAATCGGCTTCACCGGGTTCCCGGAGTGGGGACTCGTCACGATTCCGGGGATTGATTTCCTGCTGACGGCCCCGCTACTGGTCTTCCTGATCGGGCTCGTCATGCTTGGAATCAGCGACCCCGTCGAACTCGTCGAATCGCTCGACGTCGTCGTCAACGTCTTCTCGTACACCCGGATGGGCGCAGTGTTGCTCGCGAAGGCCGGCATGGCGTTCGTGGTCAACCTGCTGTTCTTCGGCGGGTACGAGGATCCTGACGGCGCGTTCCACTTCCTTCGAAATCACGAGCCGAGCTACGTCGCCGAGCACTACGGTGAGGGGGCCGAAGTTATCTTCGGCGGCCTCATGCATTCGGGGACCGCGGCCCTGATCGGCGGACTTGTGATTCTCGTACTCGGGCACATTGTCGTGCTAGTTCTTGGCGTGACAAGCGCCGGCTTACAGGCTGTGCGCCTCGAGTACGTCGAATTCTTTAACAAGTTTTATGAAGGCGGTGGGGAGAACTACGAACCGTTCGGAACCGATCGAAACCACACTGAGGACTAACAACTAATACAATGATTGAACTCGCAGACGTCGCACTTCAGAACGGAGACGCAGCAGTCGAAGCAGCGCCCACGCTCAACGACGCCGGTGCCGCGGCAATCGCCGTCGGTCTCGCCGCGCTCGCAGCGGGATACGCCGAACGTGGTATCGGCGCAGCAGCCGTCGGCGCAATCGCCGAGGACGACGACATGTTCGTCCCAGGGCTGATCATGACCGTCCTTCCGGAGACGCTCGTGATCCTGGCGCTGGTCGTCGTCTTCATCGTCGGATAACCACACCCCTTCTCTCACCAATGAGTTTGGACACAGTCGTAGAAGACATTCGAGAAGAAGCCCACGCGCGTGCGGAGGACATCCGCTCTGAGGGCGAGACGCGCGCCGAGGAGATCGAATCGGCAGCGGAGGCCGACGCCGAGGAGATCCTCGCCGACGCGGAGGCCGAGGTCGAGCGCGAGATCGACCAGCTTCGCGAACAGCGCCTCTCCAGTGCGAAGCTGGAGGCGAAACAGCAGCGATTGGAGGCCCGTCGTGACGTGCTCGGAGAGGTCCGCGAGGCAGTCGAGGACGGACTCGCATCCCTCGAGGGTGACACCCGCGAGGAACTCACTCGTACCCTGCTTGAGGCGGCGAGCGAGGAGTTCGACGAGGACGACGATGTCTCCATCTACGGTCGGGACGACGATCAGGAGCTGCTCGAGTCGATCCTCGACGACTACGACGGCTACGAGTACGCGGGCAAGTTCGACTGTCTCGGCGGCGTCGTCGTCGAGAGCGAGCAGTCCCGTGTCCGGGTCAATAACACGTTCGACTCGGTGCTCGAGGACGTATGGGAAGACAACCTTCAGGAGATCAGCAACCGACTCTTCGAGCAATGAGCACGGTCGTTCCCACTTGCATGGCTCGTGAGCTACTCCCTGCAAACACTCACCGACGTCGGACGAGTCCGACGAGGATCGCCTCGCAGGGCTCGGCTCACCACGCGGGGTGGTTCGCGTGAGCGCAGGTGCCTCGAATCCGGAATACGTGAACGCTCGCGTTCGGTCGCGCCGAGCTTCGCTGTTCTCGGACGAAGACTACCGCAAGCTGATCCGGATGGGGCCGAGCGAGATCGCGCGGTTTATGGAAGAGACGGAGTACGAACGCGAGATCAACGAGCTCGGAACACGGTTCTCTGGCGTCGACTTGATCGAGTACGCGCTGAACCGCAACCTCGCGAAGCACTTCGACGATCTGTTAGACTGGTCGAAGGGACGGCTCTACGACCTGATCGCCCGCTACCTGCGGAAGTTCGATGTCTGGAACCTGAAGACGATCATCCGCGGGATCTACACCGATACCGACCCCGAGGACATCCAGACTGACCTCATCCGAGCCGGCGAACTCGACGACCGGACGATTGACCGGCTGCTCGAGGCCGACGAGATCGAGGACGCAATCGAAGTGCTGTACGGCACGAGCTACTACGAGCCGCTGACGGTCGCCTACGAGGAGTTCGAGGAGAGCGGTGCGCTCGTTTCCCTCGAAAACGCGCTCGACCGAGAGTTCTACGAGAACCTACTCGCGGACCTCGGCCGACCGCAGGAGGGACCGGAAGCGAAGTACGTCGAGTTCCTCGAGGCCGAGATCGACTTCCGGAACGCCCGGAACGCACTGCGACTCGCACGCAGCGGTGCCGACCTCGATCCCGCGACCTACTACATCGACGGCGGCGTCCTGTTCGACGAGTCGGACCTCAACCGACTGGTCGGTGACTACGACGCACTCGTCGATCACATCGCCGATAGCAGGCGGTACGGCGACCGACTCTCGAGTGCACTGGGACGGCTGCGCGATGCTGACAGCCTTATCCAGTTCGAGCACGCACTAGATGCTGCGTTGCTCGAGTACGCGGACACGCTCTCGAGCATCTACCCGGCCTCGGTCTCGGCCGTGTTGTCGTACATCCTCGCGAAGGAACGCGAGGTCGAGAACATCCGCGCCATCGCGCGAGGTCGCGAGGTCGGACTCGACGAAAACGAGATCGAAGAGGAGCTGGTGATCCTATGAGCCAGGAAATCGCAGTCGTCGGCAGTCCGGAGTTTACGACCGGCTTCCGCCTCGCGGGCGTCCGTCGGTTCGAGAACGTCCCGGACGACGAGAAAGACGAGCGGCTGGACGACGCGGCGACGGCGGCCCTCGAGGATGAGGGCGTCGGGATCGTCGTCATGCACGACGAGGATCTCGAGTACCTGTCGCGATCGGTTCGCCAGGAGGTCGAAACGAGCGTCGAGCCGGTCGTCGTCACGATCGGGAGCGGAACCGGTGGCGGCGGGCTGCGCGACCAGATCAAACGCGCGATCGGTATCGACCTGATGGACGAGGACGAAGACAGCTAAACTATGAGCCAGGCAGAAGACATCGAATCCGTCGACGAAGACGGTATAATCGAAAGCGTGAGTGGTCCCGTCGTGACCGCCACGGACCTCGACGCCCGAATGAACGACGTCGTCTACGTCGGCGACGAAGGACTAATGGGCGAGGTCATCGAGATCGAAGGGAACCTGACCACGATTCAGGTCTACGAGGAAACCTCCGGCGTCGGCCCGGGCGAACCCGTCCAGAACACGGGCGAGCCCCTGAGCGTCGACCTCGGGCCGGGCATGATGGACTCCATCTATGACGGCGTCCAGCGTCCCCTCGACGTCCTCGAGGACAAGATGGGGACCGCGTTCCTCGACCGCGGGGTCGACGCCCCCGGGATCGACCTCGAGAAGAAGTGGGAGTTCTCCCCAGAGGTCGAAACGGGCGATACCGTCGAACCCGGCGACATCGTCGGGATCGTCGAGGAGACCGTCACCATCGACCACAAGGTCATGGTGCCGCCGGACTACGAGGGCGGCGAAGTCACCACCGTCGGGGACGGCGAGTTCACGGTCGAGGAGACCGTCGTCGAACTCGACAACGGCGAAGAGATCCAGATGCACCAGGAGTGGCCGGTCCGCGAAGCCCGGCCCGCCGGTGACAAGGAGACGCCGACCGAGCCCCTCGTGACGGGACAGCGCGTCCAGGACGGGCTGTTCCCGCTCGCAAAAGGTGGGACGGCGGCGATTCCGGGCCCCTTCGGTTCCGGGAAGACCGTCACCCAGCAGCAACTCGCCAAGTGGTCCGACGCGGACATCGTCGTCTACATCGGCTGTGGTGAGCGTGGCAATGAGATGACCGAGGTCATCGAGGACTTCCCGGAACTGCCGGACCCACAGACCGGGAATCCGCTGATGGCCCGGACCTGCCTCATCGCCAACACGTCGAACATGCCTGTCGCGGCGCGTGAATCCTGTATCTATACGGGAATCACGATCGCAGAGTACTACCGCGACATGGGCTACGACGTCGCACTGATGGCCGACTCCACCTCGCGGTGGGCAGAGGCCATGCGGGAGATTTCGAGCCGACTCGAGGAGATGCCCGGCGAAGAGGGTTACCCCGCGTATCTGGCGGCTGCGCTCTCGGAGTTCTACGAGCGCGCCGGCAAGTTCCAGCTGATGAACGGCGGCGAAGGATCGATTTCTGTCGTCGGGGCGGTCTCGCCGCCGGGCGGCGACTTCTCCGAGCCGGTCACTCAGAACACGCTGCGTATCGTCAAGACGTTCTGGGCACTGGACGCCGACCTCGCGGAGCGTCGGCACTTCCCCTCGATCAACTGGAACGAGTCGTACTCGCTGTACAAGGACCAGCTCGACCCGTGGTGGGAGAGCAACGTCGCCGGCGACTGGGCGGACACCCGCCAGTGGGCGGTGGACGTACTCGATGAGGAGGACGAACTGCAGGAGATCGTTCAGCTTGTCGGGAAGGATGCACTGCCGGAGGACCAGCAGCTCACGATGGAAGTCGCACGTTACATCCGTGAGGCCTGGCTCCAGCAGAACGCGCTCCACGACGTCGACACATACTGCGAACCCGAGAAGACCTACCGAATGCTCGGTGCGATCAAGACGTTCAACGATGAGGCCTTCGAGGCGCTGGAAGCCGGCGTTCCCATCGAGGAGATCACGGACGTCGACGCTGCGCCGCAGCTCAACCGGATGGGTACGGCCGAGGAGTGGGAGGAGTTCATCGACGGGATTGAGAGCGACCTCGCAGACCAACTGCGCGCACTGTACTAACAATGAAAGAGTACCAGACTATCACGGAAATCAGCGGTCCGCTGGTGTTCGCCGAGGTCGACGAACCGGTCGGCTACGACGAGATCGTCGAGATCGAGACTGAGGACGGGCGAACGCTGCGCGGCCAGGTGCTGGAATCGAGCGAAGGGATCGTCTCGATCCAGGTGTTCGAAGGGACGGGCGGAATCGACCGCAACGCCTCCGTTCGCTTCCTGGGCGAGACGATGAAGATGCCCGTCACCGAGGATCTGCTCGGGCGGGTGCTCGACGGCTCCGGGAACCCGATTGACGGTGGCCCGGAAATCGTCCCCGACGAACGGCAAGACATCGTCGGGAAAGCGATCAACCCCTACTCCCGGGAGTACCCCGAGGAGTTCATCCAGACCGGCGTCTCTGCCATCGACGGCATGAACACGCTGGTCCGAGGCCAGAAGCTGCCGATCTTCTCTGGCTCGGGGCTGCCCCACAACGAACTCGCACTGCAGATCGCCCGTCAAGCGACGGTGCCGGAGGAAGACGAAGAGGGCGATGGATCCGAGTTCGCCGTCATCTTCGGCGCAATGGGGATCACCGCCGAGGAGGCCAACGAGTTCATGGACGACTTCGAGCGCACCGGCGCGCTCGAGCGCTCGGTCGTCTTCATGAACCTCGCGGACGACCCCGCAGTCGAGCGGCAGGTCACGCCGCGACTCGCGCTGACCACGGCCGAGTACCTGGCCTTCGAGAAGGATTACCACGTGCTGGTCATCCTGACGGACATGACCAACTACTGTGAGGCACTGCGCGAGATCGGTGCCGCACGTGAGGAGGTCCCGGGTCGCCGTGGGTATCCCGGATACATGTACACTGACCTGGCACAGCTCTACGAGCGTGCGGGTCGAATCGAGGGCAAGGAAGGATCGGTCACACAGATTCCGATCCTCACGATGCCCGGCGACGACGAGACGCACCCGATTCCGGACCTGACCGGGTACATTACCGAGGGTCAGATCATGATGGATCGGGACCTCAACAGTCAGGGGATCGAGCCGCCGGTCAACGTCCTGCCCAGCCTGTCGCGGCTGATGGACGACGGGATCGGCGAGGGCCTGACCCGCGAAGATCACGGCGACGTCTCCGACCAGATGTACGCCGCGTACGCGGAGGGTGAAGACCTGCGCGACCTCGTGAACATCGTCGGTCGCGAAGCGCTCTCCGAGCGGGACAACAAGTTCCTCGACTTCGCAGACCGTTTCGAGGAAGAGTTCGTCCAGCAGGGGTACGACACCAACCGTTCGATCGACGACACGCTTGATCTCGGCTGGGAACTGCTCTCGGATCTGCCGAAGACGGAGCTCAACCGTATCGACGAGGAGCTCATCGAAGAGCACTACCACGAAGACGAAACGGCCGAAGCCGTACAGGCCGACTGACCGTCGCGGATCGCCCACATTCAGTTTTTGCTGTTCGTTCAGGTGGTCTCTTCTGACTCGTCGACACCTCGAGCGCCAGCCAACTCGGAACAGTGAACGAGTAAATGAGTTATAAATATTTAATAGTTATTGAATTTAATACTGTCCAAAGACGAAAACAAATATGTAAGAAATACACCATCTATTAGTAATTCTGACCCAGCAGCCGCTCTTTGTATCGGTGTTCTCTGTGGACTCATGTTGCATATATACGATTTATTTTATCATCATATATTGAAACCCACACAGATGAGCGTATTATAACCGTTCTAAATATACTGGGTATCGGTGGTGTGTCAGGAGTGATGGTCTGGCTAACAGACAGCTATTTCTCATCGTTCGTATACGGTCTCGCCGGAGTCGTCCTCGTGCTTATTGTGGTTGTTATCGGTCGGCGATGGTGAACAGCTTAGCTGGCCATGGAGTAAAGGGGTACAACTCGAGGAACTATCAGTAAATGCAACAAATCGAAACAACCGTATGCTCCGCCAATGAATCCTGGTATGTATGCACAAACCACTGCTCGTTCCGGAGTTTGTAGACCGGGCACGACGGCATTACGGTGACGACGAGGCGGTGGTCGCCACCACGGGGGAACGGTTCACGTACGACGAACTCGGCGAGCGCGCCGATCGCTTCGCGGCGGCACTACAGGAGCGAGGGATCGAGAAGGGCGACCGGGTGGCCGTCCTCGACCCGAACACGCACTATCACCTCGAGGCAGCCTACGGAATCATGCAAATCGGCGCTGTTCACACGCCGCTGAACTATCGGCTCACGCCCGACGACTTCGAGTACATCCTGTCGGACGCCGGTGTCGACGCGATCTACGCCGATTACGACTTCGCTGAGCGGATCGAGGCGGTCCGTGACGAGGTGCCGACGGAGACGTTCATCACGAACGACGCGGATGCTGTCGAAGGCGAGTGGGAAGAGTTTGATCAGGTACTCGAGGACGCGGGCACGGAGTACGACCGGCCCGAGATGGCGGAAGACGAGATCATCACGATCAACTACACCTCGGGGACGACGGGGGAGCCGAAGGGCGTCTGTCGCACGCATCGCTGCGAGACGATCCACGCCTACCTGCTGGTCGCCCATCAAGAGATCACCGACGACGACGTCTACCTGTGGACGCTGCCGATGTTCCACGCCAACGGCTGGGGCCATATCTTCGCAGTGACGGGGATTGGCGCGAAACACGTCTGTACGCGCGGGGTCGACGCCGGGGATATCTTCGAGGCCGTGCGTTCGGAGGACGTTTCCTACATGTGCGGTGCGCCAACGGTCCTGAATATGCTCGTTGATTACTACGAAGAGAACGAGCCAGAGACGACTGGCGATGCAGCGGTTCGGCTCGCGACCGCCGGCAGCGCGCCGCCGGAAGCCACCATTAGGACCGTCGAGGACGAGTTCGGCTGGTACCTGAAACACGTTTACGGGGCGACCGAGACGGGGCCGCTGATCACGACCTCCGATGCTCGCCGACACTTCGAGGACGGCAGCGACGACCGATTCCGGATCAAGAAACGACAGGGGCTGGCCTATCTCGGGACCGAAATTCGCGTTGTCGACGAGGACGGAAACGATGTCCCCCGCGATGACGAGACGCTCGGCGAGATCGTCGTCCGAGGCAACCAGATCATGGAGAAGTACTGGGAGAAGCCCGAGGCGACCGAAGAAGCGTTCACTGACCGCGTCGAGGGCTACTACCACACCGGTGACCTCGCGACGATCGACGAGAACGGCATGATCGCGATTCAGGACCGGAAAAAGGACATCATCATCTCCGGCGGCGAGAACATCTCGAGCATCGAACTCGAGGACACCCTCTTCGACCACCCCGAGGTATCGGACGTGGCGGTGATTCCGTCCCCGAGCGATGAGTGGGGCGAGACGCCGAAGGCATTCGTCGTTCCGGCCAGCGGCGACCCCGACGAGCCGGGCGTGACCGAGGATGATCTCGAGGCCTTCACTCGCGAGACCCTCGCGGGCTACAAGGCCGTCCATCGGGTCGAGTTCGTCGATAAGTTGCCGACGACCGCGACGGGAAAGGTCCAGAAGTACGAACTCCGGCAGGAGGAGTGGGGCGACGAAGAGCGGATGGTCGGACAGGGATAGGGACGCCGATCGGCCGGATCGCCGAAACGAGCGACGGACGGTTCGTCCGTTGTGACTGCTCGAGAGTGCCACGGACCGATCGGAGCCGCTCCGAGATGCCATATAGGTTACTGTTCTGAACATAGTGGCAGAGTAGTGTGTTTTGTCGGCTTGCTCAGGTATGTCCGATCCGACAGGGACGACACGATGATCGGTGCTTACGAGTGCGCGACTGCGGGGACGCTCTCGGTCGCGGGCTGTCTGAGCGATTTTACCGGTGAGAGCGGCGTTCAGACGTACATCATCGGTCACGGCGACGACGAAACGGATGTCGACGCCGCGCGGTGTTTCCCGAGGAGCTGTAGATCTACTGTTCCAGACCGGGTGATCGAACTGGAGGCCGTCATGGTGGCGGACTGAGTGCCGTCGACGTATAGCGACGGTCTCGGTGAGAAATCCTGGCTACGTCCGCCGATTGCCCCACTCGTCGTGATCATCCTGATCGATTCCCGCCGTCCGATCAGTTTGCTGGTCGTTCTCGCGGTGATCGTCCCATCCGGCGGCCGTGGTATCGTCGGTGGCGACGGAACGGTTCGGCCCGTCAGCCGAGCGGGTCGGATCGTGGCCGCCGCGTTCTTTCGCGATCCGTTCCGCTTCCGCCCGATCGACCACGGTCGGGTCCGAGGTTTCCTGACTGATCGCCAGCCAGAGGACGAGCGGAATCGCGAGCGAAGCCAGAAGGAAGAGGCCGAGAACGATAGACATAGCTCGTCCGTTACTCGAGGAGCCGAGCACAAAGAGTTTGTGAATTGACAGGATAGGGTCGACTATGAGAGACGACGATCGCGGCTGTCCGAAGTGCGACCACACGGAGACTGAGATCGACGAGATTTCGACGACCGGGAGCGGGCTCTCGAAGATGTTCGACATCCAAAATCGGAGCTTCCACGTTGTGAGCTGTACGAACTGTGGCTACTCGGAACTCTACAAGGGGCAGTCGTCGGGCGACATGATCGATTTGTTCCTCGGCTAGAGATCCCTCCTTGAGTGCGACCCGCTGCCGCCGATTTCCCGCGTCTCGAGTGCGAACGGTGCGCGGAAACTGTAAACAGTTATCCGACTGGGGCCGCTATCCTCCCACAAGATGGCCAACGACGTCAAGCCCACCCGCAAGAACTTGATGGCGATCGAGGATCGCATCGAGCTCTCCGAGCGGGGGCACGGGACGCTCGAGAAGAAACGCGACGGGCTGATCATGGAGTTCATGGACATCCTGGACAAGGCCCAGGACGTCCGCGGCGACCTCGCCGAGGACTACGAGGACGCCCAGAAGAAGATCAACATGGCCCGCGCGATGGAGGGTGACGTCGCGGTCCGCGGTGCCGCATCGGCACTGCAGGAACACCCCGAGATCACCACCGAATCAAAGAATATCATGGGCGTCGTCGTCCCGCAAATCGAGTCCTCCCGGGTCTCCAAGAGCCTCGATCAGCGCGGCTACGGGATCATGGGCACCTCCGCCCGCATCGACGAGGCCGCTGAGGCCTACGAGGACCTCTTGGAGAGCATCATCCTCGCCGCCGAAGTCGAGACGGCGATGAAGAAGATGCTCCGCGAGATCGAGACTACCAAGCGCCGTGTCAACGCCCTTGAGTTCAAGCTCCTGCCGGAACTCTACGAGAATCAGGAGTACATCGAGCAGAAACTCGAGGAACAGGAACGCGAGGAGACGTTCCGTCTGAAGAAGATCAAGGAGAAGAAGGAAGCCGAAGAAAAGGCAGAGCGAGAGGCCGAGGAAGCCGCCGACGCCGAGGAAGCCGAAGCAAAACAGGAGGAACTCGAGGACATTCAGCCGGATACCGCCGCACAGTCGCCCGCGGCCAACCAGTAAGCGCGCTGACTGCCTCGCCGTCGATCGACCGGACATCCATCCACGACTTCGATCCCGATGGCCTGCTCCGAATGCGATTCGCCCGCGATTTCGTTTTCCGTTCCGGAGGCGTACCGCACGGACGCGCCGTCGGCCGCCGCCGTCGTTTCGTTCTGTACGCACTGTCTGACCCTCGAGCCGGCCTCACAGGCAGACCACGACAGAACTGACGAGGCGACGACACTCACCGATCCCGATTTCTCACGCGTTAGCGACGCGTTCCCCACCAAGCCCGAACGTGCGATCCCGCTCGCGCTGGCACTCGGCCTGTGCTCATCGCTCGCGACGAATCGCACTGCGATCGAACTGTTACTCAGGGAGGTCGAAAGGGCCGGTGGAGACCCGCTCCTGGTGCTCGAACGACTCAGCGCCGATCCGTCGGTCGAGCCGGCGATCGACCTTGAGCGGCGGACCCATCAGCTCGAACAGTTGCTCTATTGAATTGCGACGATACGTCAAAAAGCGAGTTGTAGTTAGTTACCGACGGCACGCAGCAGTCGAACGCGAGAATCGAATACGGCGTCCCGGCTATTTCCCAGTCGGCCGCACGTTGTTGCTGATCGCCCGTTTCACCTGCAGGGCCGCACTCGCCGCGAGCCCGCGAGCGACTTCGTCGCGTTCGTCGGCGGTGATGACCTCCTCGGCGGCCGCCGCCTCCTCGAGGTCGGGGGTGAAGCCGGCGGAGACAGCGTGGCCGACCGGCGGTCGGACGGCGACGGTGACTTCCGGGCCGGTCATGCCGTTCGAGACGTCAGCGTCGACGACGTATTCGTTGGGGAGGAACTCGCGCGTGCGGGCGGCGATCCGCGAGACGTCGCGGTGAAGCAATCGTTTCTGTGTGTTCGAGAGGTCAGGAACGTCCGCCGCTGCACGCTGCCCAGCACCAGTCTCGCCCGGTAGCCCTGCGTACGGCGTATTTCCGTTCATGAGAAGTGTGTACCCGTATCAATGGGTCGCCGGTTCAAAAGGGTTCGCTTTGGGTCACTCCGAGAGGATCGGTTCGCTCTCGCCGTAGACCGCGAGTACGACCGCCGTCGTATGCGCTCCCGAATCGGCCTGCCGGCTCTCGACGGCAACTCGCGGGTCGGCGAACGGCCAGTCGCGAAGTTCCTGGCCCGCAGCCAGCCCCTCACGGACCCGGCGTTCAACGTCCTCGCGGTCCATCTCGCCCGCGGTCTCGTAGAATAGGCCCGGGCCGTCGTCGACGGACTGTGCCCACGCCAGCGCCGCGCTCACGCGGCCGGGATCGGCAGTGGTCGCTCGAGCCTCGACAACTGTCAGGCGCTCGCCGGCGGGGCCGAGATCGGGCGCGGTGCCGACGGCCTCGACATCGACGCCCGCCGGGATCACGGAGGAAACCGAGACGAGGTTGTAGTTCTCGACGCCGGCCTCGGCGAGCGCGGCGTCGTAGGAGGCCATCGCCGTGGGTGCCGACGCGGAGCCCCAGACGACTCGAATCGTGCTCATATCCGTCTTCGGGGACGAGCGCCGTAAGGCGTTGCGATTCACCAGCAGCGACGCGTCTTGGCGAATCGCTCCACTCGATTGTCATCGTGAACGAGCGGTATCATTCAGCAGATTAATACGCCTTATCTGCGTTCCTCTAACCAATGAAACGAAGGGGGGATATAGAGGGAACGGTCCCCATTCTGACGGCCGGATGCACGTCACTCGCGAAGACGGATAGCTCCGGTCCGGCGTTCGTCCAAACCGACGAGTGGCCCGCCGACGGATACGACGTGGCGCGGACGGGCGTGAGTCCACAGTCCGACCCGGTTTCGCTCTCGTCGGATCAGCGCTGGTCGGTCGAGATCGGCAGCGAGATACGGTCCACGCCCATCGTCGTCGACGGACGGGTGTACGTCCACGACAGGGGCGCGGGGAAAACGGCCTCCCTCGACGAGCACACCGGAGAAGTGCTGTGGAAGCGGTTCACCGGTGGGAAAGACCCCCTCGCAGCGCCGGCACTCGACGACGAGCGTGTGTACCTGAACGACAGCGGCGACCGGACGGTGCTCGCGCTGGACGCGGAGACGGGTGACACGGAGTGGACCTTTTCGACCGCACACGGGTCTCGTTCGATCGCGTCTGCCGACGGGACCGTCTTCGTCGGCAGCGACGAGGGAGCGGCACTGATCGCTCTCGAGGCCGAGACCGGTCGGGAGCGGTGGTCGGTCGACGTCGGTAGCGAACTCTTCGGGCCGCCGGCGATCGTCGACGGAACCGTCTACGCCGGCTCGACGAATAGCCGCGTGCTCGCGCTGGATGTCGATGACAGCACTGAACACTGGCGGTTCGACGCGAGCGGAGGCGTCGTCGCAGCGCCGACCGTTCGCGACGGCACCGTGTACGTCGGGACACAGAGCGGTATCGTCCACGCGCTCGATCGGGAAACCGGGACGGAACAGTGGCGCAGTAATACCGACGGACTGGGAATGCTGTACCCGTCACCGGCCGTCGACGACGAACTACTGGTTGTCGGGACCTGGAACACGGGCGAGGTTCGAGCGTTCGATCCGCACTCAGGACGCGAGCAGTGGCAGGTGGTTGACCTCGAGCAGGTCCTGTCCGTGACGAGCCCGGTCATCGCCGGCGATCGCGTCTACTTCGGGTCCGACGACGGATTGCACGCCGTCGATCCGACACAGGCGAGCACCGCGAGAAGCTGCAGGCGGACGCGGCGGGTGGAATGCAATCGTCGCCCGCGATCATCAATGAGACGGTCTACGTCGGCGATAACGAGGGCACTGTCCACGCCATCTCGAAAACGGAGTAACGAGCGACGGTCGTGGTCGTCGCGACTGCGTCGTTCGTTCGCGGTCGAAGCATAATCTACTCGCGCGTTTCGAAATCGTACGAACGGTTCGACGAGCGGACGCTCGTCTCGCTACTGGTAGAAGTAGCCGGCCGAGGACACGACGTCGCTCGAGTCGTCCTCTTCGATCTTCTCTAAGGCGTTGGCGAAGTCCTGATGTGTAACTTCGTCGCGGCCGTTGCGGATGGCGAACATGCCGGATTCGGTGGCGAGGCTTTCGATGTCGGCACCGGAGTAGCCGTCGGTGTCGTCGGCGAGCGAGCTGAAGTCGACGCCGTCAGCGATGTTCATATTGCGGGTATGGATCGAGAGGATCTGTTCGCGGCCGTCGCGGTCAGGTTCGGGGACTTCGATGAGGCGGTCGAACCGTCCGGGGCGTAGAATGGCCCGATCGAGCATGTCGAAGCGGTTGGTAGCGGCGATGATACGGATCTCACCGCGGGCCTCGAAGCCGTCCATCTCGGAGAGCAGTTGCATCATGGTCCGCTGGACCTCGGCGTCGCCGGAGGTCTTGGACTCCGTTCGACGAGTCGCGATGGCGTCGATCTCGTCGATGAAGATGATGGCGGGCTGGCGCTCGCGGGCCATCTCGAAGAGGTCGCGGACGAGCCGCGAGCCCTCACCGATGAACTTGCGGACGAGTTCCGAGCCGGCCATCTTGATGAAGGTAGCGTTGGTTTCGTTGGCAACAGCCTTGGCGAGCATCGTCTTCCCCGTCCCCGGCGGTCCGTAGAGGAGGACGCCACTCGGCGGGTCGATGCCGACCTCGTTGAAGATTTCGGGCTCGGTCAGCGGCTGCTCGACGGCCTCGCGGACTTCGCGGACCTGCTCGTCGATACCGCCGATGTCGGCGTAGGTGACTTCCGGCTTCTCCGTGATCTCCATCGACTGGGCGCGCGCGTCGGTCTCGGTGTCCAGAACCGTCTGGATCGCGAAGGAGTCGTTGACCGCGACGCGGTCGCCGGGCTCGACGCGGTCGACGATACGCGAGGAGACGTCGGTCAGCACTTCCTGATTGTTGCCGTGCTGTTTGACGACGACCTGTTCGTCCTCGAGGACGTCCTCGACTGTGGCGATGTATAGCGACGAACTCTTGAGCGTCTCGTTTTCTCGTTCGACACGATCGACTTTCTCCCGGAGTCGCTCGCGGCGGTCCTCGGCGTCGTCGAGCTGGTCGGAGAGCTGGTCGTTCACGTCGACCAGATCCTCGTAATGCCCACGGAGCGCCTCGAGCCGTTCGTCATCGGGGAGCTCTGAGTCGATATCGCGGTGAGGTCGGTCGGGAATAGACGGGCTTCGAGACATCCTGTTGTACGCCGATAGGATTTCGATGGTAAATGTGCCTTTGGGTCCCGGAGGGATTTCTGCCGAATGGTATTACTGCACACTGTGCGATTGCAGGGAGCGGGCAGCAGATACCGGCGTCCGCGGAAGAATTAGTAAAATTTTGATACCAATCGGGGGCTCGATCAGTCAAGCAGCGACTCGAACTCCTCGAGGCGCTGGCCGTAGGTCTCGAGCGCGCGGTCGATCGGCCCCGAGGAGCTCATGTCGACGCCGGCGATCCGCAGGAGTTCGAGCGGGTACTCCCGGGAGCCGTGGCGGAGGAACTCGAGGTAGTCGTCGGCGGCAGACTGGCCGTTCTCGAGGACATCGTCGACGATGGCGAGTGCGGCGGAGATGCCGGTCGCGTACTGGTAGACATAGAAAGCCCGGTAGAAGTGGGGGATACGCATCCACTCGCGGGCGATGCGGTCGTCGATCGCGGCGGGCTCGTAGTAGTCTTCCTTGAGCCCGCGGTAGAGGTCGTCCAGTCGGTCGGCGGTGAGCGGTTCGCCGTTTTCTTCGAGGCGGTGGGTCTCGTGTTCGAACTCCGCGAAGAGGGTCTGGCGGTACAGCGTCGAGCGCACGCGCTCGAGGAACTCGTTGAGGACGTGTTTCCGGAACTCAGGATCGTCGACGGTCTCGAGGAGGTGATTGGTCAGCAGCGCCTCGTTGACGGTGCTGGCGACCTCGGCGACGAAGATTTCGTAGTTCGAGTAGATGAAGGGCTGTTCCTCTTTCGTGAGCTCAGAGTGCATCGAGTGGCCGAGTTCGTGAGCCAGCGTGTACATCGAGGAGATGTCCCGCTGGTAGTTCAGGAGGATGAAGGGCTGGGTGTCATAGGTCCCGCCGGAGTACGCGCCGGCTTGTTTCCCTTCGTTCTCGTAGACGTCGACCCAGCGGGAGTCCAGCCCCTCGGCGACTCGAGACTGGTACTCCTCGCCGAGGGGTGCGAGCGCGTCGACGACGTATTCGGTTGCCTGATCGTACTCGAGATCGGGACCCTCGTCACCGGTCAGTGGCATGTAGACGTCCCACATCTGCAGTTCGTCGACGCCAAGCGCCTGCTCCTTGAGTTCCGTGTGGTGGTGGAGCTTGTCGATATTGTCGTGGACGGTATCGACGAGCGTGTCGTAGACGTCGACGGGGACGTTCGGGCCATCGAGGGCCGCTTCACGTGCGGTGTCGTAGTTGCGCGCCTGAGCGGTCTTGACGTCGGCTTTGACGCTGTTCTTGTAGCTGGCCGCGACCGTGTTCCGGACCGACTCCCACTCGTCGAAGTAGGATTCGTAGACGCGCTGGCGAAAGTCGCGGTTGGGACGCTTGAGCAGGTTCGTGAAGTTGCTCTGGGTGATCTCGATCGCATCCTCCTCGTCGTCCTCGGGCGTCTCGACCGTCGGGAACGCCATGTCCGCGTTCGAGAGCATGTTGTATACCTCGCCCGTCGCGCCCGTGACCTCGCTCAGGTCGGCGAGTAGCTCCTCGACTTCGGCTGAGCGCGTATGGGGTTTCATCCGGAGCACGTCGTCGACGTAGTGGTCGTAGGTCTCGAGGGCAGGTGCCTCCGCGACCATCTCGTCGAACTCCTCGCGGGTCAACTCCTGCAGTTCGGGGTCGATGAAGGAGGCCGCGGACTGGGCGTCAGCCGCGAGCGACTGCGATCGGGCCGTCAACGCCTGGTACTGCTGGTTCGTCGTGTCTTCGTCGCGGCGCATTCGAGCGTAGGCCGCGACCATCGAGACCTCGCGCATGATCTCGTCGCGGAGTTCGAGGATCTCGAGGAGGGTTTTGGCGTCGTCGGTAACCTGTCCCTCGTAGGTGTCGAGGTCATCAACGTGCTCGGCGACCGCCTCGTAGGCGGCCTCCCAGTCGTCATCGGTCGCGTAAATGCTCTCGAGGTCCCAGGTATATCCCTCGTCGACCTCGGAGCGTTCGGGAACGGAACTCATGGGGACGGCTTCGAAGCGGTGGCGGTAAAGCGTGTCGGACCCCTTCACGAACGGCAACCGTCGGAAGCGACGCACAGCGCTTGCGCCGGCCTGCCCTTTTCCCGCTCGACGGAGAACGGACGGTATGGACGACGGCGACCGAGAAACGGGGTCGGCCGACTCGGACCAGACACCGGCCCTCGAGCGCGCAATCGGCCGAGCGTGGACCGACGATCGACCGTGGGACCTGCTGACCCGACTGACCGAACTCCCCCATCGGATGGGCGGCTCGGGTGGCGAGCGCCGAGCCGCCGAAATCGTCCGCAAAACCCTCTCCGATGCGGGTCTCGAGGACGTTCGAATCGACGAGTTTCCCATGCGGTGCTGGGAGCGTGGCACGACCGAATTCGCAGTCCTCGAGGGCGAGACGGAAACGGGAGCCCGAGCGGGCGGCGACGCGGTGGCCACCGATCGAATCGATCGGTCGTTCGAGGCGATTGCACTGCCGTATTCGCCGGCTAACGATGTCGAGGGGCCGCTGGTCGACATCGGCTACGGCACCCCCGAGGAGATCGACGATGCGGCCTTGCAGGGCGGGATCGCCGTCGCGAGTACGACAACGCCGCCGGGCAAGCGGTTCGTCCACCGGATGGAGAAGTTCGGCCACGCCGCAGCGGCGGGGGCAGAGGCGTTCGTCTTCGGCAACCACGTCCCTGGACAGTTACCGCCGACGGGTGCCCTGAAGTTCGACGCCGAGGCCGCCGTTCCGGGGGTCGGCGTCAGCGCCGAAACGCACGACTGGCTCACGGACTACGCCGATGGCGGCGCGCGCGCTCGACTCCGCGTCGACGCCACCACGTGGGATGGCTCGAGTCAGAACGTCCACGGCAGACTCGGTGGCGAGGCGCGTAGCGCCTCGGGACAGTCGAGCGGACGGAGTTCGCGAGAGACTGACGACGAGGTGCTCGTCCTCGCTCACTACGATGCCCACGACATCGGCGAGGGTGCGCTCGACAACGGCTGTGGAATCGCGACCGTTGCCGGCGCGACATCGGTCCTCGCGGCGATCGAGGACGACCTCGAGTGTCCGGTCCGGATCGCTGGCGTCGGCTGCGAGGAGATCGGGCTGCTCGGTGCCGAGGCGCTCGCTGACGATCTGCCCCTCGAGTCGATTCGGGCAGTCGTCAACGTCGACGGCGCGGGGCGGTTCCGGAACCTGCGGGCACTGTCACACGGCTCCGAGTCGCTCGCGGAACTCGCGGACGACGTGACTGACGCCTTCGGCCAGCCGGTCGTCCACGAGCCGGATCCACACCCGTTCAGCGACCACTGGCCGTTCCTGCGGGCGGGCGTGCCGGCGCTGCAACTCCACAGCGAACCGCTCGAGGGCAGCGAGCGCGGCCGCGGCTGGGGGCATACGGCGGCGGACACGCGAGACAAGGCCGACCCGCGGAATCTCCGGGACCACGCTGTCCTGACTGCGCTGCTCGTCCGCGAACTCACGAGACGAGACGTGCCGCGGATCGACGAGCGTGAGCTTCGCGAACAGTTGCAGGCACAGGAGTACGAGTCGGGAATGCGTGCCGCGGAGATGTGGCCCGACGCGTGGTTGTGAGCAGGGATATCGGCGAGTTTCAGGTCTCAACGTCGACCGCTGTCCGAACGACACGAGCGACGCCGAGCATCGCGACGAACGTGCCGACGACCACGAGCAAGACGAGCAAGACGATGCCGAGCGCAGACGCACCGACCTCGGGGTAGGACCGGAGCGGCGACGTGAGACGGAGTCCGAAGAAGATCACGAGCAGCCCCGCAGCGACGCGGATCGATGCGCGCCAGTAGGCACCGTACTCTTCCGGTGACAGTTCCATGCGCCGACGTGTGTCTTCGGGCGTGAAAAACGCTCGTACGCAGCTCGGGCGGCGACGGTTTCGGCTCGAGTCGGCCCGGCTCCCCGATCAGCGCATCCCGTCGGCCAGCTGTCCGGCGACCCGCGCCCCAGTCCGTCGGTCGACGCGGCGGCGGTCGAACACGGCTCGAGCGCTCTCGGCTGCGTCCGCGTCGATCTCGAAGGCAAGATCGGGGTAGACCACGTCGGTCAGCACGAGCGGCTCCGGCGGGGCAGGCGCGATTCCCTTATGACCGGGCAACGGCTCGGACTCGAGGACGCGATCGATCTTCGCGAGCGGAGACTCGCCGGCACCGATCGCGCGGGCGAGCGAGACGAGTCGGCGGACGAGTTCCCGAGCGAAGCCGCCCGCGCTGACGGTGACGACGAGGTAGTCGCCATCGCGGTCGGCCTCGAGCGTCAGCGAGCGCTCCGTGTTGCGACCGTCCGGCGTCAGGTTGTGGACATCGTGGGTGCCCGACAGCGTCTCGCAGGCGGCGCGGAACCGCTCGTCGTCGACGGCGGGCGCGGTCTGATCGGCGTCCGAACCGGACATCGCTTCATCGGCGGGTGGCGCGTACAGGTGATAGGTGTATGCCCGGCGGCTCGCGTGATGGGTCGCGTGGAACCCCTCGGGCGCGTCTGCGGCCGCCCACGCCCGTACATCGGCGGGAAGTTCGGCGTTCACCGCCCGGGGTGCGAGCCAATCGGGTGCCTCGAGCGCGATCGTCTGAGCCAGTGCGGAGACGCCGGCGTCAGTGCGGCCGGCGGCCGCGTAGCCCGCGGGCTTGTCGGCGTCGGGGGCGAGGACCTCAAGCGCGCGGAGGGCGTCGAAGATCGCGTCCTCGACGGTGGGGATGTCGGGCTGGGGCTGGCGCTGGAAGCCGTAGTAGTCAGTGCCGTCGTAGGCGATCCGAAACGCGCGGGGAGCCATGGTCTCGAGTCGATCCAGCGGGGCCAGGGTGTTATACCGTTCGCTGTCTCGACGGCCACCGATCCGACTGATCGAACGGCAGAATTCACTCACTGAGTGGCCGGCGGCATCGATCTCGATGTAATTCAGAACTCGTCGTCGGAGTCGAACTCGTCGTCGGGACCTGTCTCGTCGAACCCGAATTCGTCGGATTCGTTTGCTCCGCCCTCGTCGATGTCGATCTCGGTGCGGTCGGACTCCGTCGCCCCGCCCTCGTCAATATCGAACTCGTCAGTCTCGAGCGTCGATCCGTCGGCGCTGACGGCACCCTCGTGGACCTCGATGGTGACGCCGTCGTCGTCAGAGGACACCCCAAGCAACTGCCCCGTCGCCGACTCCACTTCCTGATTGACCGACCAGACGAACCGCAACACCGACTCGAGTTCGGTCCCGGCCTCGCGGACGCCGCGCTGGCGGGAGAGATCGCCCAGGCTCCGTGCCCCCTCCGGATGGAGGTACTGGATCGGATGATCGGTGGGCACCTCTTGGAGGTCGACGTCGAACGACCAGAGGTACGGCAGGGCCTGGATGGCGTAGCCCTGCGGTTTCGGCGCTCGCCGACCCGCGGCGGTCAGCGCGACGTTGATCGCCAGCGGTTCCGCGTCGGTGTCGAAGTAGACGCCCGGAACGCGTGGAATCGATACTCGCATACTCGAGGGAGGGGGCCGGGAACGGGTGAATACACACCCGGCAATCACAGCCCCGTTTTAGGTGATTGCGGTGGCCGTCGCCGCTCTCGTCAGTGGAAGGTGTCGGCGAACTTGCCCCGACGGTTGATATCGAGTTCGCTCACGCTCGAGTGGTCCTGAGACGCGGCGAATCGAATCGCTTCGGCAACCTCCTGAGGGGCGCTGGCCTCGTCCTCGTCGAACCGCTCGGCGAAGGTCTCGCCATCGGGGGTCTCAAACTCCGAACGGACCTCGGCGGGGTTGATAATCGTGACCCCCACGTCGGCGTCGCCGATCTGGGCCGCGAGACTCTTGGCGAAGCCCCGGACCCACCACTTCGAGGCCGCGTAGACCGGGTTGGCGGGCCGCGGATGTCGGCCGGCGAAGCTGGCGACGAAGATCAGGTGGCCCTCGCTCTCGCAGACGTGGGGTATCGCCGCCCGCGACGCGTAGAAGACGCCGTCGACGTTGGTCTCCTGGATCGTCTCGTACTCCTCGGTCGACAGCGATTCGACCTTGCTGCCCCGGGACAGTCCCGCGTTGTTCACCAGGACGTCGATGCCGCCGAACGCCGCGACGGTCTCGTCGATGAGCGCGTCGACGTCGTCCTCCTCGCGGACGTTCGTCGGGACGACCAGCGTCTCGACGTCGTGGGTCGCCTCGAGGTCGTCCGCGACGCTCGTCAGTCGGTCCTCGCTGCGGGCCGCGAGGACGACGTTCGCTCCCTCGGCCGCGAGTTCGCGACACGTCGCCGCGCCGATTCCCGAACTCGCGCCCGTGACGATCGCCGTTCCCTGCTCGAGCGTGTCTGACATCATGCCACGAGTACGCGAGCATCGATCGTAAAAACGAGGGTCGCAGAACCGCCGGATCGGTGATCGACGACGATCACACGAACCGCGCGGTCAGTAGCCGTCCAGGTCGTACAGGTCGCCGTACTTCGACTCGACGTACTCAAGGAAGTAGTCCGCGGTCAGCCCCTCACCGGTCGCGTTCTCGATCAGGTCGGGCGTGACGTAGCGCTTGCCGTGCTGGTGAATATTCTCGCGGAGCCAGCCGTTGAGTTCATCGAACTCTCCCTCGCGAATCTGATCGTCGAATTCGCCGAGATCGGCGTCCGCCGCGGTGTACAACTGCGCTGCGAGTACCGAGCCCAACGAGTACGTCGAGAAGTAGCCGAAGTCTCCGTGGGACCAGTGAATGTCCTGCAGGCAGCCCTCAGCATCCGTTTCGGGACGCACGCCCAGGTACTCCTCGTACTTGTCGTTCCAGACCTCGGGCACCTCGGAAACCTCGAGGTCGCCCCGGATCAGATCGCGTTCGATCTCGAATCGGATGACGATGTGGAGGTGGTAGGTGAGTTCGTCCGCCTCGACGCGGATGAGATTGTCGTCGTAGACCTGGTTGGCAGACTCGTAGGCCTCGTCGGGCGTAACGTCCTCGAGTTCGGGAAAGCGCTCGCGGGCGATCGGCAGGAAGTGCTCCCAGAAGGGCCGGGATCGGCCGACGTGGTTTTCCCAGAGGCGAGACTGAGACTCATGGACCGAGAGATCGCGGGCCTCGCCGAGCGGCGTGCCGTACCCCTCGTCCGGGAGTCCGAGGGTGTAGTTCGCGTGACCGAACTCGTGGATCGTGGAGGTGATCGACCCCAGAAGGTCATCCTCCTCGAAGCGGGTGGTCACGCGGGCGTCGAACTGCGTCCCCGAAGAGAACGGGTGCGGCGCGGTATCGAGGCGGCCTCGATCCCAGTCGTAGCCAAGTGAGTCGAGCACATCGCGCGCGAGGGCCTCCTGATCGTCATCGTCGAACTGACCTGCGAAGGCGTCCGTTGTGAGCTCGGCGTCACTGTCGTCGATCGCGTCGATCAGAGGGACGAGGTTCTCACGTAGCCGCTCGAGGACTCGTTCCGCGGTCTCGAGGTCGATGTAGGGCTCGTAGTCCGCGAAGAGAACGGCGTATGGGTCGGCGTCGGGATCGATGTGGTTCGCGTACTCTCGCTTGAGGTCGACCAGTTTCTCGAGGGTCGGCGCGAAGTGGTCGAAGTCGTCCTCCGCTCTGGCCTGCTTCCACTTCGGATGGGCGTTTGACGCCGTCGCCGAAATTTCCTCGACGAGGTCCTGCGGGACGCTCGTCTCGCGGTCGTACTGGCGGCGGGTTTCGCGGACGACGGCGGTTTCTTCCTCGTCGAGATCGGTGCTCGCGGTTTCACCGTCTTCTCGAGACGACGCAGTCGTCTCGCCTTCAAGGTCCGCGAGCAGCTCGCCGGTCTCGTCGGCAGTCAGAAGTTCGTGACTGATCGAGGACAGCGTCGAGAGTTGCTGGGCGCGGGCCGGGGTGCCCTCGTCGGGCATCACGACCTCCTGATCCCACTGCAGGATGCCGGCAGCGTTCCCGACGTTCGAGATGCGCCGCACTCGCTCTTCGAACTGATCGTACGTGTCGGCCTCGCTCGCGTCGCTCTGGGCCTGATCGGTCGCCATAGACGTACCGTTCGCTCGGAAGCAGTATCAACGTCGGGGTTCCGGGCATCTCGAGACTGACCGGTTGGATGTCGGCTACTGTGACTATCAATACCCGGTATTAAAGGCACCGTGAGCGACCGTACTGCCCCAATCACGAGCCGATGAGAGTGAGATAGAACTTGCAAGCACCGGACTGTTCCGCCGATCTGACGTAAGTCGGATCGCTATGGCCCTCGCATCACCAATTGCGTCAGCCGTCGTGTTCGTCGTGAGCCTACTGATCGGTGCCCTCGGTATCTACGCGGGCGCTCGAGTCATCGTCGGCCGCGGAGACTACGATCATGCCATCGTCACCGCGCTGATCGGAGCGATCGTCTGGGCGATCGTCGGCTTCGTCGTTGGCTGGATTCCACTCGTTGGACCCCTGCTGGCCCTGATCGCGTACGTCGGGGTCATCAATTGGCGGTATCCCGGCGACTGGACCGCCGCGGCGATGATCGGACTCGTCGCGTGGGTCACCGTCCTGATCGCGCTGTACGTCCTTGCGGTGCTCGGCATCACCGGCTTCGAGGCGGTCGGCGTTCCGGGCGTCTGAGGATCGAATGCCGAAGGCCGGGCGGACACGACAGGCTTGCGCGCCGACAGTCCGCTTCCGTGACCGGCAGGTCGCACACGCTTCAGTGATGGACGGGTCGCAGTTACCGTCCAGAGTGCTCAGCGAAACGTCGGCCGGCCTCCCTGATCATCACTGCGACCGTGACGAGTATCGCGACGAAAAACAGCGGCACCAGCGTCTCACCCGAAACTAGTTCCGTCAGAGGGGGTACTCTGAACGGCAAAAAGCATGAGGAGGATGTCCTTCTGTCGGTCCTATTGGTTCGATATACACGACGTTACATGGCGGAATAAATATGTGTTATGTAGTAACTCGCATCGACGGCCCGTCAGTCAGCTCTCACCGCGCCGTCGGCCACCGCTCCGCGACCCGCCGATAGGTCTCGAGACAGCGCTCGAGGACGGCAATCGAGACGCTCTCGTCGTCGGTGTGAGCCTCGCCGGGTTCGGACGGGCCGAAGATCACACACTCCGTGCCCGCCTGTGAGAGCCAGCCCGCGTCCGTCGCGTGGGGTTTCGTTACGAGTTCGGGCTCGCTCGCTTGGGAACCGTCAGCGGCCTCGAGAACCGTCTCGGCGAACGCCTCGTCCGCACAGCGCATCGGCGGCAGGTCCTGGTCAACCGTCCACTCGACTCCCTCGAGGTCTGCGACTCGCTCGAGAGCGGCGCGTTTGCCTGGCACCGTCCGCTCGTCGACCGTGAACGCACAGCGAGCGGGGACGACGTTCATCGCCGAGCCGCCCTCGATCTCGGTGACCGTAAGCCGACCCTCGAGCGTCTCACCCGCTACGTCGATCGACGGGGGCTCGAGGTCGCGCACGCGGTCAACGGCGGCGGTAGCGCGGTAGATGGCGTTCTCGCCGGCATCGGCCTCACTGGCGTGTGCAGCGGTCCCGCGGGCGGTGATCGTGCTCCCGCGGCGACCCTTGTGGGCGACGGCGACGTCGGTGACGTCCGGGCCCGAGTAGTTCGTCGATCCCTCGCCGACGACGGCATAGTCCGGCGCGAATCCCTCGTCGATCGCGTACTGTGCGCCGACCCCGCCCACTTCTTCGCCGACGAAACTCGCAAAGACGAGTTCCCCGCGGGATCGGCATCGCCGGATGACGTTCGGCCGCTCGAGGGACTCCGTCCCTCGCTGTCACGAAACGCGAGCAGGGCCGCCGCGAGCGCGCCTTTCATGTCCGCCGTCCCACGGCCGTAGAGGCGGCCATCCCGCTCGTCGACGACGTACCTGCTCCCGTCATCGTTCTCGTCCGCGTTCGCGACCTGCGAGTCGGCCGGCTCGACAACATCGTGATGTCCGACCAGCGCAAGCGTCTCAGTTCCGTCTCCCTTCCGGGCGATCACGTTGCCGGCGTCGTCTCGAGTCACGTCGGCATCGGTCTCGCGGCGCAGCCACGACTCGAGGAAGTCGCCGGCCGCAGTCTCGTCTTCATGGCTCGGAATCATGGCGAGTTCGCGCGTCAGGTCGACGACGGACATGGCGGCGGGTTCGTGGGGCAGCGTGTTGATCCCATCGGACGGGTTTCGTCGGACCGTTTCCTGGCTGACGCCGATCCGTCGCAAGTAACTCTGCCGAGAGACAGCAACACGCGCCGTTGCGAGGACACGCTTAAAGGCGTCGGGGTACCTAGGTTTCATATGAACGTCGTGCCGGATACGAGCGTGGTTATCGACGGCCGCGTCTCGGCGACTATCGAAGACGGGCAGTTCGAGGGAGCGACGATCTGCGTGCCCGAAGCAGTCGTCGCAGAACTCGAGGCGCAGGCCAACGACGGGATCGACGGCGGCTGGGACGGCTTAGAAGAGCTCCAGCGGCTGGCCGACCTCGCCGACGATGGGGTCATCGAACTCCGGTACGTCGGCGAGCGGCCCAGCGCGATCGAGCGAGGCCACGCCTCGGAAGGCGAGATCGACGCTCTGATTCGCGATCTCGCGGAGGAGCTCGACGCGACATTCGTCACCAGCGATATCGTCCAGTCCGAGGTCGCTCAGGCGAAAGGGCTCGACGTCGAGCACGTCTCCCCCGAAATACGAAAGGTCGGGACGCTGGCCGTCGAGGAGTTCTTCGACGAGCAGACGATGAGCGTCCACCTCAAGACCGACGCCGTCCCGAAGGCCAAACGCGGCGAACTTGGCGCGATGCACTACGAGGCGATCGCCGACGAGCCACTCGACGAAGCGACGATGGACGAGTACGCCCGCGAGGTCGTCGACGGCGCGAAGGAGGCCCCCGACGGCTTTATCGAGCTCTCCGAGCCGGGCATGAAGATCGTCCAATTCCGGGACTACCGGATCGCCATCGGCCGCCCGCCCTTCTCCGACGGCATCGAGATCACCGCCGTCCGGCCGATCGCCCAGACCGACATTGAGGACTACGAGCACGCCGACGAACTGAAAGAGCGGCTGCTCGAGCGCCAGCGCGGCGTCCTGATCTCGGGAGCTCCGGGAGCCGGGAAGTCGACGTTCGCACAGGCGGTCGCCCGCTACATTTCGGACCACGACTACTCGGTCAAGACCATGGAGAAACCGCGGGACCTGCAGGTCGGCCCGGACATCACCCAGTACACGGAACTGGGCGGTGAGATGGCGAAGACGGCCGACGCCCTGCTGATGGTCCGACCGGACTACACCATCTACGACGAGGTCCGCAAGACCAACGACTTCGAGGTCTTCGCGGACATGCGGTTGGCCGGTGTGGGCATGATCGGCGTCGTCCACGCGACGCGCCCGATTGACGCCCTCCAGCGGCTCGTCGGACGGGTCGAACTCGGGATGATCCCCCAGGTCGTCGACACCGTCGTCTACATCGAGGCCGGCGAGGTCGAGACGGTCTACAACGTCAAGACCGAAGTCAAGGTTCCCGCCGGTCTCACCGAGGAGGACCTCGCTCGCCCGGTCATCCAGGTCACGGATTTCCAGACCGGCGAGCCCGAGTACGAGATCTACACCTTCAACCGACAGGTCGTCACCGTCCCGCTGGACGACGAAGAGGGCGGTCCTGCAAACGAGTCCGGCGTCGATCGCATCGCCAAACAGGAGATCGAACGGGAGATCCGCTCGATCGCCCAGGGCTACGTCGATGTCGAACTCAAGAGCCAGGACAAGGCCATCGTCTTCGTCGAGGAAGACGACATCTCGAGCGTCATCGGCAAGGGCGGCGGGCGCATCACCGACGTCGAGAATCGTCTGGGGATCGACATCGACGTCCGAACCCACGACGAGAACCCCAACTACGGTGCGGGGAGCGGTGGCGGCGGTGCCAGCGCGAACGGCAGCGGCAGTAGCGGCGGTAGTGGCGCGCAGGCAGGCCAGATGGTCAAACCGGAAATCACCTCGAGACACATCGTTATCCCCGTCGACGGCAGCCACGGCGAGACCGTTGAGGTGCGAGCCGGCAGCGAGTACCTCTTCACCGCGACGGTGAGCCGCGGTGGTGAAATTCAGGTGTCGCGAGGCAGTGCGATCGCGGAGGAACTCGAGCAGGCAATCGACCGGAAAGATCCGGTAACGATCGTGCCGTCGTAAGATCGGTAACCCGCGAACGAAGTGAGTGAGCAGCTTTTTGCAGGGTGTCACGAAGAGCGCGAGATCAGCGGTCTCGCAGAGCAGGCGAACGGGCACGGCGTCCACGTGAGCAGACGAAGCGAGTGACGGTCCACCGAGAGAAGCCTTCTCGCAGTGTATTCGACGATCATTTGCACAATACCTTTACATTTCATGTAATATATTTATATTATGGTGCATTGTCCCCGCCGACGATTTCTGACAGCGACTAGTTCCCTCCTTCCGCTTGGAATCGCGGGCTGTCTGACGACTGAGACAGACGAATCAAGTCCCGATGAGAAACGGAACGAGAACGAGGATTCGTTGCCCTCGGCTCTCGCCGATCCCCTGACACTGCTTCCGGGAAGCATCGGCGACATAGATAGCGTTCACGCGGTAACACCGGGTGTGTTCGACGGCATCACAGCGGTACCGACAGACATGGACTATCGGTACTTCGCTCCGGTCGACGATCTCTCGGCCATCGATTGGGTCGTCGAGGTCACGCCGTCTGATGGTCTCCCGATCCGGGTAGTGACTGGCGATATCACCACGGACTCGTACACGGACGACCAGCATATCCGCGACCGAAATGGCCTATCACTGTACGAACTCGACACCGCCGGACCCGGTGTTCGGACCGCTGCGTTCACCGACGGGATCATGATACAGAGCGACGATGAACAGGCCATTGAAACGGTTGTCGACGCTGCCGGCAGTGAGAATTCGGACACTCTACTCGCGACACATCCCGAATTTGAGCAAGGGCTGGCAGGGCTCGACGGGTACGACAGTCGGCAAGTAGAGCCCGCTACGCAAGAAGTAGCCGAATCGCTCGGTATCGACGCCGATACTGCCGTTACCACCGGCAGGGGGCAGCGACTACCGGACGCTGACCACCTCGAGCGACGTTATTTCGTGCAGGTGACCGACGAGTCCGTCATCACGACCGACGTCGAAGAACAGTTTGAATCAGTGATCCGACAGAGCGATGCGGTCGAGGGCCGTCCGACCGTCGGCTCTGATGGGCCAGTGCTCTCCGCTGACATCACCATCGACCTCGCTGACCGCCGACGCGCTCGTGCACACGACAGTCCGACCTTGGGTTCGGAGAGTCGATACGATCCCAGTGCGAAACGGCTCGTAATTCCGATCGTTCGCGGCGACGAAACGCCCGTCGACGCACTCACGCTCGAAGTCGACGGCGATCCGTACGATCCGGAGATTTGGGCTGGCGGCGAGGAAACGATCGAGGAAGGCGACGAAATTTCCGTTCGGAAGGCGGACTATGAGCTGGTAACGGGGATTAGACTCGTCCACGACGGGGACACGAACGGGGGTCCTGAATGGACCGTCATGAACGATCTCGCGTTCGAGTACGACTACGACTCGGAGTCGCGATCGCTACGGATAACGTACGCTGACGAGTTCCCGTTGGATGGCGCGCACGTGTACGGTGGCGTCTACGTCGATCCAGAGTGGAGGCAACGAGAGCGGATCATCGACGCGGTGGGCTCGAAGCGAGAATCGGGGCCGGAACCGGATCGGACGGTACAGCCGTGGAGTGGGACGGAGCCACAGCGACGATCGAGAACGTCGACCCGGGCGACACGGTCGTGATTGGGTGGCGCAGTGTCCAGGAGACGAGTCTCGATGCGTTCTCCGTACCAGAATCGGCCGATGTGACGTCCGATTCGGATCGCTATAGTAGTCACTGACAGTCACTGCATACCTGATCTCATGACAGCTGTATGATCAGTATGTAACTCGTTTCAGTGTCTACCATAGTCGGTGGGCAGGACGACTATTCGCTAACATTCCGAGTGTACACGCCAGCGAAGAGCAATCGATGAATGGATACCGTGGTACTGGGTGTGTCGATGGACACCAACATAGAACTACTAGTTGTTTAAGGAGTAGCTTCTTATTCAGTGCGCTCGTTTGCATGAATTGGATAAATGAGTGTGATATCAACAAATGAGTGCTGATGGGGAAACGTTCGTCTATTCGGAAATGGCACATGCGAACGGCCCGTTTCTGACCGATCGTCGTTCGCTCGAGGCGGTTCGCGAGCGAATTATCGCCGACATTCGGACACAGGTCGACGACGCCGACGCGGACGGCGTCGTCGTGGCGATGAGCGGCGGCATCGATTCGACGCTGACGACCGCGCTCGCGGTCGACGCCGTCGGTAACGAGAACGTCCTCGGACTGGGACTGCCCTGTCACAAGACCGATGCGCCCCACGTCAGCGAGGCCCGCACGATCGCCGAGGGCATGGGAATCGGGTTTCAGGAGATCCAGTTGCGGCCGTTACTCGAGGCCTTCAAGAGAACGATCGCGAGCGAACTCGAGTCGACATCGAACGCGAGCGGCCGGCCCGATGAGCGGACTCACGAAACCGGCAACGCCGTCGCACGACTGCGGATGGTCACCGCCTACTACGCCGCGAACAGCCAGTCGCGGCTGGTGCTTGGCACCGCAAACCGCTCAGAACGGCTATTGGGGTACTTCACCAAGTACGGCGACGGTGCGGCCGACGTCTACCCGATCGGGGAGTGCTATAAGACGGAGGTCCGGGCGCTCGCCACACACATCGGACTCCCGCGTCGCATCGTCAGCAAGGAGCCGACGGCGGGCTTCTGGGCGACCCAGACCGATGCCGGCGAACTCGGGGCGCGGTACGACGTCATCGATCCGCTGCTGTATCGACTCGTCGAAGAGGGGCTCCCGCTCGAGGAGGCCATTGTCGACCTGCGGATCGACCGCGAGACGGCCGACGAGATCGCGTCCCTGCACGCTGCCACCGCTCACAAACGAACGATTCCACCGACGACGGAAATCCCTGGCCGCGACGATGGCCGGGTTGACGACGGAGCGGACTCTCTCAAGTAGCTGGGGCGATTCGCGACCGTTCCCTCGCGACCACTACCCGCTACTCGAGACAGTGGGTTTCACTGATCAGTTTGGACGGAGTACATGTCCGGGTTGCGCCACCAGAACAGTCCCCACGCCAGGAGGAACCCGGTGGCCATCGCGAGGATGTCCTGGAGGAACGCGGACAGTCCCAGATCGACGATCACTGCGAGCGTGATCGCCGACCCCAGTGCGGCCCCGGCCACGACGAAGAGAACGTCGCCGACGATTCGCGCCCGCGAATGTTCCCAGTAGGACTGTCGTTCCTCGTCGTACCAGATGCCGACGTAGATCAGTACCGGCGACATGGTCGTGATGACCGTGATCGATCGATACGCCTCGGGGAAGACGGTCGGCACCAAGACGATCAGATTGAGCAGGTTCGCGATCAGTGCTGCCAGAAATAGGCCGACCAGCAGCCATCCCCACCGCGGGAGTCGCTCTTTGTTCATACCGAATCCGGTCACCGCTGGAAAATAATTCTGCCGCTCTCGCCGTTATTCGGCACAGCACGCGTCTTTCTTCGGGGACTCCTCGACACCGCCGTTGCCGTCGGCCGCGACCGGATCCTCAAGCCGATAGAGGCTCTGACGGGCGTCCGCAAAGTAGATATCCTCGTCAACGATCCCGATCTCCTCGAGTCGCTCGAGTGCGTATCGCACCGTTCGGGCCGAGAGCATCGATTCCTCGACGATCTGTTTTTGCGTCAGCGGCCCGTCGTACTCGAGAACCTTGAAGACGAGTTTCGCGCTCGGTGGCAAGTCTTCGATCTCCTCCCCGTCGGTCTCTGCCATATTACGATTCGAAAGGCCCCAGCAGTATAAAAGTTGAGCCTTACCGGAAGGAGAACTGCGATACGTTCCTACATATTGAATCCTGAAAAGTGCCCCATACGGCGGTGAATGGCGCGATATGCCTGTCGTAGCTGATCGGACGGAACCCGTCAAATACGGCGATACTCAGCTATACGGTCCGCTTCGATCACGAGAGGTTAAAACATACCTGAATATCCACCCTGCGGACCGTGTTCCGATCACCCCTCACCGATCATCCGATCCTCGTCGGCCCACTCCTGCTGGCGCAGTTCGTACTTCTGGGTCTTCCCCGTCGCGGTCTTCGGAAGCTCCTCGACGTACTCGATCCGGCGGACGACTTTGTAGCTCGCGAGCCGATCGCGGGTAAACTCGGTCAGTTCATCGGCCGAGACCGGCGGATCGGTCGGATCGCCGTTCGATGGCACGACGAACGCCTTCGGCGTCTCGCCCCACTCGTCGCTCGGTGCGGGAATCACGGCCGCGTCCGCGACCGCGTCGTGATCGAACAGCGTGTCCTCGAGTTCGATGCTCGAGATGTTCTCGCCGCCGGAGATGATGATGTCTTTCTTGCGGTCCCGGATCGCGATCATGCCGTTCTCGTCGACGGTCGCGAGGTCGCCGGTGTGGTAGTAGCCTTCGACGCGGTCGGAAAAGGCCTCCTCGGTCGCCTCGGGCTTGTTCCAGTAACGGTCCATGATCTGGTTGCCCCGGACGGCGATCTCGCCGAGCGTCTGATCGTCGCGGGGGACATCCTCGCCGTCCTCGTCGACGACGCGAACGTCGGTGCCGAGGACGCCCATCCCTTGGCGCTTCTTGATCTCGAAGCGGTTGTCGTCGGTCATGAGACGCTTCGCGTCGGAAATCGTGATCAGCGGCCCCGTCTCGGTCGCCCCGTAGAGGTGCTTCAGATACCAGCTGAAGCGGTCCTCGACGGCCCGAATCGTCGCCTCCGGCGGCGCGCTGCCGGCAGTCGTGACTCGGACCTGTTTCTCGCCCATCATCTCGGGCTCCCCCGCTCCGGCGGTTTCACCGTCCTCTCGCGGGCTCTGCCCGCTCGAGTGGTCCGCGGAACGAAGTTCCGCGCTACCTTCGATTCGCTGCCCCTTCGGCGCAGCGTGTTCCTCGTAGTAGTCGATCAGTTGGTTGAGCACCGCCGGGGCCGCACAGAGGAAGGACACGTCCTCCTCGCGGATCGCGGTGACGACCTTGTCGGGGTTGACCCCGCGCGTACAGACGTGGGTCGCACCCATCCCGGTCACCGCGTAGATGTGCCCCCAGCCGTTGACGTGGAACATCGGCAACGTCCACAGGTAGGTGTCGTCGTCGGTGATCTCGTGGTAGATCGACATCAGGTACGCGTGTAGCGTCTCGGTCCGATGCGTGCGACAGACGCCCTTCGGATCCCCCGTCGTCCCCGAGGTGTAGTTGATGGTGATGATCTCGTCTTCGGCCATCTCGGGTTGCTCGAACTCAGTCCCGGCCGCCGAGACGACGGCGTCGAAATCCTCCCACTCTCCGTCCACGCTCTCGGTATCGTTCGTCACGAACGTCTCCGTCGGCACCTCGTCACGAATCGCCTCGATTTTCTCGGCGTACTCGTAGTCGGCGAAAATCGCGTCGACGCCCGCGTCTGACAAGATGTACTCGTAGTCATCCGGCTCGAGCCGGTAGTTCAGCGGCGTATGGACCGCACCCAGCTGCATCGCACCGAAGGCCGCCTCGAGATGATACTGCGTGTTCGGGTCGAGGACGGCCACCCGGTCGCCCTTCTCGATCCCTCGCTTCTGGAGCGCCGCCGCGAAACGGTCCGCGCGCTCGCCGAACTCCGCGTAAGTAAATCGATCGCCGTCCGTCCCCACGATCGCTTCCTGCTCCCCGTAGTAGTCCCGCGCCTGCTCGAGGAAGTCCGTGACAATGAGTGGCGTTTCCATACGCCGAAATTTTTGCGTATCGCTCCTATAGAGATTTCGTTTATGATCGATCAGGAAGGATTGCGAACACGCGATCGGCCGTCGAAACCGAGTTTCGTGGCTCGACGAGACGTCAGCCGCTGTGTGAGACGCACTCAGGCAGATCTTGTGGGACAATGAGAGGGCGCTACAACTGTTCCCAGACCGCTTCGTCGTCCTCGAACCCGCCCTCCTCGTCAGGCGCGGCGAACTCATCGCTCGGGTCGAGGTCCGAGAGCTCCTCGGTGGATCGCTCCCGATCGCCGTCGATGACGGCCGGCTGTTCCTCTAAGTCCATCTCCGGCCAGGCAGTCTCCTCCCAGAGGCCGCGGTCGCTGTAGTAGTAGACAACGCCGTCGTTGACGACCGCGAACAGCCCTCGTTGGGTGTCGTGGACGACTCGCTCGTTGGTATCGATCGCGACGTCGACGACATCCTCGAGCGTATCGAGCGAGACGTGGTAGTCGCCGATCCACATCGGGATCGACCCCCGAGAGATCCACTCGGAATACCGCTGTTCGTGAACCGCACGGCGAGCGACCTCGACGTCGGTCGTCGATCGGCGGGCGACGATCGCCGCCCCGGCGAACGAGAGCGTCCCGAGCACCGACAAGCCCCCGACGAGCGCCGGATTTCGGGACTCGGTCGTCCGCGTCGTGCCGCTCCGGTGACTGTGCGGTGCGGAGTTAGAGAGCGACTCCTCGAGCCAGTAAGCCTCCTCCGTAATCGTCACCGGCGTCGCGCTCGTCAACGTTCCCTGATGGTGACCCGTATCGTACTCGACGCGGAACTCCATCACGAGTTCGACCGAGCCGACCCCGCTGACCTCGCGCTCGAGTTGACGCTGACGCTGCCGGTAGGATTCAACATCGATCGTCGCCTGTGACGTCGCGACGCCGTTTTCGACCGACTGGGACTCGCGGAGTACCTGATGGGGCTCGCTCCAGAACGTGGAGCCGTCGCGATTCGCTTCGAACCGAAGCACCAACTCATGGGTAACGTTCCCGTCCTCGATCGGCATCCCCTTGGTTTCGTTTCGCAACCTCGTTTCCGGCTCGACCGTCAGTTCCGGCGAGGCGTTCAGAAAGTAGACCGAACTGTTCGAGAGCTCCTCGCCGTCGGTCCAGAGGGTGCCGCTCTCGGTGACGGTCGCACTCGTTCCGACGTCGGCCGTGACCCCTCCTCGTCGAACCGGGGCGAGGTCGTCGTCTCCGGGTTTGCGACCGCCCACCCGGTTGCACCGATCGCGAGGAGACCGATGACTATCAGCGCGATCAGAATCGTCCGGCCCTGTTTCGCGAGTAACAACTCGAGACGCGGGTTATCGATCATCCGTTATCCCCCGAGCATCGGTTTCCCATCCGACCATGCTCGGTGGCTGACCTGTTCGATTTCGAACTGGTCGGTCACCGGTATAATTCATGAATTAGTGAAAGAAACCGACCAATATAAGCGTAGTGGCCTCAGGCGGCTATTTCCCGTTTCGGAGCCATTTGCGGAATTTTCGCTCGAGACGCGTCGACAGCGGGACGTGATCGCCGGCAGACCGAAACCGGATGTCGTTACTGCCGAAGATCACGAGTACGATTACGACGGCGAGCCCAACGATGACGCCGTTTACCGCCGCGATGGCGGCGAGCGGGTGCAGGTCGTGGAGCCAGAGCAGTACGGACGGCGGCAATACGGCGAGATATCGGTACTCACCGAGATGGCGCGTATACTCGCCCGTCTCGCCGGGAGCAGATAGCGACACCGTGGTCTCTCCGCTGTCACGGATACCGATCGTCTGGCGTGGTGGGTTGGCGCTGATCCCACCGCTCTCTGCCTCGTGAGCGACCACGACGGGCAGATAGCCAGTATTGTCGACAGTACGAGTGAGTTCTGCTGTCTCGCCGGGGGTGACGATCTGTGGGTTGTCGTCGGGCGACTCCGAACTGATGAGTTCGTACTCGGTCGTTCCCGACGGGACGACCATAGCTGCGGTCGCGAACGTGACGAACACGAGCAAGACGAGCCCGAGCGCGGTCCAGAAGGCGATCACGTTCTCGCGCGAGCGCGACCGTTTCGTTTCGCGCTGGGAGGGACCGAGCCGCTCGAAGACCGTTCCGAATCCGAGCATCGCGACGCCGATCGCGACCATGAGCGCACCGAGCCCGTTCGCGGACATCGTCGCCAGTCCAAACACCGACGCGACGGTGCCGGCGGCCGACGCTGCTACCCCTTGAATGGCCAAAACGACAGTGCCGAGATGTGGGATTGCCATCACGGCACCATGTGGCTGCCAGACTTCGGCGACGATCTGGCCCTCCGTGACGTGAGGTTCGCCGCCGTCCTGATCTGTAAACGGGTTCGCGTCGCCTTTCGTGACGTACCCCTCCTCCGTCTCGCCGACCACGCGGTGGGTCGTCAGCCCGCCGTCGTGAAGCTCCCGCGCCTGGTAGACGACGACGTCACCCTCCTCGACGTCGTCGGTGACGAGGCTGGGAATCGCCACGAACCCGTCGCCGGTGTCCATCGTCGGTTCCATGCTCCCGGAGGAGACGTACCCGAGCAGAATCGGCTGTCCGAGCAGTTGGCCGACCACTAAGAGGAGGACGGCCACCACGAGGACGAGTCCGAGCCCTCGCTTTGCGAGCCCGACGGCAGTCATGAATCAGTGGATGGGACTGTCATATTAGACTGACTATTCGAGTAGTCTACGTTTCGTATCCAGCAGTATAAAGGTCGCGAGAGCCAGGACCCGTGAGTAGCCCGTGAGAACGAAGAAATCGAACTGACAACGGTCATCCGGTGGCATGCACTGTCGGCTCCGACTGCGCTACGAGCGAAGGAGTGCCCACCGGCGATTCGCGGCGATCGCGAGGAACAACAGCCCCGCCAGCGACGGCGGGGCAAGTGCTGCCGTGGTCGCCGGCGAGAGCTCTCGATTCCGGATCGAGAGCATGACTCGGTCGACCGTCACCGTCCCTGCAGTCACGCCGCTGACTGCGGTCTCGTAGGTCCCCGGCTCGTCGAATCGGCGCTCGAAGCTCACTGTCCGCTCGCTGTTCGCCGGGATCGAAACGGCCCGGCTGTCGACGACGATCCCGTCGACTGGCAGCTCGAGCGTGCGCGAGACCCGTTCGTCGGTCGGGTTCCTAATCGTCGCCTGGATAGTCGTCGACTCGCCGACGGTGATGTCGGGATCGACGACAGTCGCATCGACGATCTCGACCGGCGTCCCTTCGACGGTCACCGAGGAGCTCCCTGCCCCGTCGATACCGATGTCGTACGTGCCGGACCACTCCATCGTCCGCTCGAATGTGACGGTCCTCGATTCGCCGGACTCGAGGGTGATCGTCTGCCGGTCAATGACGATTCCATCAACCATCAGGTTCGCCGTCACTTCGGTCGTCGTGTCCCTGACGTTTCGGTACGTCTCCGTCACGGTTACCGTCTCGCCGGCCCCAACCATCGTCGGCGAGACGGTGAAACTCGAGCGTTCGATGGCCGATGATTCGGACGGGACCGTACCGCTCGAGCCCCCTGCAGACTGATCAGATCCGTTGTCGTCGTCCGCATATTGCACTGTGACCGTGAACGTCTCGGTCCCCGACTGCGCGACGTGGGTATCGACTGCGACGCCGATACTCGCCACGGTACCGGCCGACGGCTTGAGGGGACTCGATTCGCTGACCGTCGCCGTCCGCTGGTCGTTTCGATAGAACGTGAGCCCGGGCACGTCGTGGTCGATCCAGACCCGCTCGATGTCGTCGTCGGTGACGGTGATCGTGAACACGTCGTCCGCGCGAGTGATCGCGCGGTCGTTGAGGGTCTCGAGGTCGAGTGTTACTTCGTCGTCTTCGACTGTTGCGTATCGGGAGTCGGTCGGCTCGAGGGCGACACTATCGCGTACCGTGTCCTCGTTCACTGTAATCGCTACGGTCGGGACTGCGAACGCGAGGAGAAAACAGGCCGCAGCCGCGATGAGCAGGACCTTTGTGGATGGCATTCGGTTTTCGTGGCACGGTAGCGATTTCTACTGAACAGTGAATAGCTCGAAACAGGGACCGCTACCAGTCAGAACGGTAGCTAGTTCGCTATCAGTGTTAGAGAGCCACTAGTCTTGTCTACAGTAGACGAAGACGAAGTGGCTTCACTCCCCGTTCGCACAGTTGCGTTTACATCGACGGACGAAGTAGTGTCGGACAGCGTCTTCTGATTGCCGCTCCCGTCATCGCTGGCGAGTTCGAAATCGACCTCTACCACAGCATCGCCGTTACTATCGGTTTCGACGACTATCGTTCTCGTCGCCGTCTGGCTTCCGGAACCGTCGCCGAATCCCACGGTTATTTGATTACCGTCTGCAGCGTTGTTAGAGAGTGTGAGAATGCCGTCGACGTTGGTCACCGCGTCGTCGTTAAACCCGTCAGCGGTGCTCGAGTCACCGAGATCGATTTCGACGGCGTCCCCGCTTCCTCCGTTCACGGCGTAATTCCCAGTCACGCTGACACCCAGATATGCACTCGAGTCACCAGCGGTGTTGACGGTCACGGTCCGGTTCGCCTCCACGCTACTGAACGCGCCCGTTCCGAGCGCAGCGCCGCCGCCAGCAACAATCGTACCCAATCCGACTAACACATTACGTCGATTCATTCTCATGATTATGATCACCGTTCCACGCCCCAGCACCAGCCCATGGCGGGTGCCGGAACGCAGTTCCTACTCACATCCACAAACCCCACCCCCTTTGTATTGAGTAACCGGAACCGGCGAAAGATCGGCCATACGGTCGTTCAAGGCGGTCTTGAACGTGTGTCTCCGAGCCTCGAGACGGACAAGTCCCGCCTGAAACGCCGCTAGTAGAGAGCGACTCGATGTGACCAACTCGCTACCGATGGTTGTTCGACCACGTCCCTCGAGCGGGGCTATTGGGAGAGAAAACCGATATGACGGGCCAGCGCTCTCATCTTCGAATTTGGCGGTCAGTGTTGGCTCGGTTCAGCGTGATCAAGTATTACTTGAGATAGTGGTTATCAATTACGATAGTAGAACTACCATGCGTATTTTTATATGTACATTGTAGGTAGTAAGAGAATAAGAGCTAATGGTGGGAGAAAGAAGTACATCCCAGGGTCGGGGAAGCGATTCTAGGGAACGAGGGGCGAGTCCGATCATCGGGGTCGTATTGCTGTTTGCACTCGTTATACTGGGTGCGTCACTGGTGTTCGTCGCCGGATCGGCAATGTTTGACGCGATTGAAACGGAAGTGAATAACGAACAGACCCAGCAGTTCGTCAGTGAGACGGACCACAGAATCACGACGGCCGCGGTGACGGGGGAAGACCAGCCGCTGCCGATCGACGAGATGCAGGGAGGGGAGCCGACGATCACGGACGATGGCAATATCTCCGTCAGATGGTTCAACGCGACGGATGGAACTCGCTGTTCGCCTGTCAAAGGTGAGCTACGCGCACTCGAGTTCGAACTTGACGGCCGGACGATTGCACACCAGGGTGGTGGCGTTTGGGAGCAGACCAACGGCCAGACCAGCATCGTTTCGGAACCCCAAATTGGGTACGACGGGGACAGGTTACAGCTTCAGGTCCTCCAACTCGAGGAGGGTGATTTCGGTGGTAGCGATCCGATGGCGCGAGCGAACCATAGCGAGTCGACTAATCTCACTGACCGAATTAACAACGCCGCTGAGGGGTGTTCAACCGGGACTGACGTCAGTTTCCGGATCGAAGACAGCACGTACCACGAGGGATGGAATCAATTCCTCTCGGATGCAGTCAATGAGGACAAGTACAGTAACGTCGGTATCGAACACAAGAGTTCCGAAGAAACCGTCGAGGTGAACATTACGGGTATCAGGGAGCCAGTAGAAACCACGACAGTCGTCGTTGCGGAGGATCGGGGGCTCTCGGGACCCGGTGCGAACGAACTGGAGTACGAACAGCGACTCAATCGCTCGCTCGGTGGCGGACCGAATAACGCTATCTTCGGCATTGAGGCGAAAATTGAGAACACGGGTGACGAAGACGAAACGCAGACAGTCACTGCATCGATCTGGGACGAAGAACTCGACACCAATCTGCTCGAGACGAACAAAGAAGTCACGATATCCCCGGGCGACCCGGAGGAACTCGCTGCCAACGATCTCAAGTTCCAACACAGCGAATACAAAGACGAGTTGTCCCACGGTGAGACCTACAAGTACATAATCGCGACCGAAGACGACAGGGCTGACGACCCGCCGGGATCGTTCTACTTCGGCAACTCGGGTTCGGAGTTCAACGTGACCGAGGACGACATCGAAACGATGCCGACCGGTGACGGAAACGTCACTATCACTGCGGAGATCCAGAATCACGGCATCGAAGAAGGTAACCAGAACGTGACCATCGATTTCGATGAGCACGATGTCACCGCGAACGAGACGGTTAGCCTCGACTACGGTGCGACCGGAACCGTCAGCTGGACGGTCAATAAGAGCGCCTTACCGTATGGTTCAAACGAGTTCGAGATCCGGACGGACGACGACGAGGCGACTGGGACGGTAATCGGGGAGGCGACTGGAGACGAGGGGGCGTTCATTGTCGTCGAGGACGAGGGCGTTGGAGGCGATCAGATCGTCGTTACTGGCGAACCGTTCACCGTCGACGGCGAAGTCGCGAGCACCTACGCCAGCGACGGCGAGACACGGGAAGTCAGAGTGACGATTCCGGAGGCCGGTGTCGACCGCACCGAACCGATAACGCTCGACAGCGGCGAACACGATACGGTCTCGTTCGACATCAATCCCGCCGACTACGACTTTGAATCGGGAACGGTATACGACTACGACATCGTCGCCGACGGCGAGGGACTGAGTGAGCAGGGATCGTTCTACGTCGGCGAACCCGGAACAAACTTCGAACTGTCGAACGGGAACGCCACAGTCGACGATGACACGGTCACGATCACGACCGATCTCGAGAACACCGGCGTCGACTCCGGCTCACAGACCGCCAGTCTGAACCTCGAGTACCTCGACGAGATGCCCGACGACCTCGAGGGTGAGAATCCGTACGGAGACCTCTTCGAACGGGAAGTCACTCGGTCGTTCGGCGAATCGGATACCATCGAGCTGGAGCTCAACGAGAGCAAACTCCTCGACGGAGAGTATCGGGCGACGATTCGGACGGACGACGGAACCGAGACCATCGATTTCGTCGTCGATACCGGAATCGATCCCGGTCGAGTTGGCTTGGGTGAAATCGACGACGCGAATGTAACCGTCGATGTCGTGGGCTCACAGGTCTCTGGCAACAACAGACGCTGGAATTACTGGGAAGACAAATGGGAATATGTTCACCTCCTCGCGCCGATGACCCTGGACGTGGTCGCGAACGGCGGGACCGAACACTCCTTCGACAACCCGACCGACGGTGATAATATCAACACTGGGCCGACATGGCAGGACAAGACCGGTGACAGTTACACGTACAACTTCACGGTCGAAGATGAGACAGAACTCACCCTGCGGAATACCAGATATAGTCTATGTAACGACCGAAGCACCGACCCCGACGAACTATCCCACTACTCGGATCCCGAAGACCGAGCGCTCGAGTGGTGTAACGACGTATCGTCAAATACCGAATTCGGTCCGATCGACGCGTCGCAGGGCGAGAACCTGCAGAACGTCCGCGTTCGGAGCGCCGAGAACAATACGATCCCGGCGCTTCCCGCGGGTGCGGACCAACAGATCAGCGCCACTGAGGCCCTCGAAGAGCGAGGTCTCGTGAAAGACGAGGACGAACTCAATCTCGATTCGGGCGAGTTCGTGTTCCTCTTCGAGAATACGGCCGAGTGTGGACGGGGGTGCGACGAGGACGATATCGACGCGCTCTGGGATGACGCGGTCGAGGCCTATGAACGAAACCCTCACCGAACTAACGACCCGGACTTCAACGATCTGATCGTCTACGTCGAGGTTGAGCGCGCGGGCGTCGATCCCGGAACACCCAGTATCACGATCATACCCGGCGGCGGCAATTCGACCGACGTCGACGCCGGCGACGGCCGTGACGCGGGCGGGGTTGAGGACGTGGATCCGACTCTTGAGGGCGATACCGACGAAGGGAGTTCGCCGTCGGTCGGAACTGGCGAGTCCAACACGGACGAGACGGACGGTGTAACGGGTGATACCGGCGTCGACGTCGACGCCGATAACATCGTCATCGGCTAATTGTAGCGCCGGCGCAATTCGACTTTATCGCGTCCGAACGAGACAGGATTCCTCCCGGTTCGCTCTCTTCGAGTGTCGAACTCGGTGGACCCGGGGCAGCGGTCGAAGAGACGGCCCCGAATACACTCGACACGGAATCCGACCGGCCGTGACCGATTGATCTCCCATGCGATCGCTTACGTCTCTCGGCCGTGGACTGATTATCGTCGGCGGGCTCGTACTCGCCGTCTCGAGCGTGAGGTTTCCGTCCAGTGTGAGTAGGGTACAGCAGTCAACGAACGGGTTGGAAGGGACGCCCCGCTAGCGAAACGGGCACTTGTCGAATCAACAGTCTCGAGACAGGCGTGGGCCGTTGCAAGCGGGAACCGATGCCCGAAGAAACGTTGTGGACGGCACTATCGTCATGGTGATAGTTACCGATCTTTTCGAGAATCGGCCTGTGATCACTGTAGGCGGCTTCAGACGGTACGCGTTGATCGGCAACAAGCGTTATGTATCAACAGTACCGATAATCATACTGAACAGGGGATGGCGACGACCAGCGAGAGCAAACCGAGTACGGCGGGGGAAACAGGTCAGGACGATCAGTCACGGGAAGGCGAAATTTTCGACCTGTTAAGCAATCAACGCCGCCGGTACACCATTCACTATTGTAAGCGCGAGGGAGAACCGGTTTCGCTGGGTGATCTCGCCGAACACGTCGCCGCCTGGGAACTCGACAAGGAGGTCGAGGAGATTACGTCCGCCGAACGAAAGCGAGCCTACACGTCGCTTCAGCAGACCCATCTGCCGACGCTCGAGCGAGCCGACATTATCGAGTTCGACGATCGGATGATCGAACTCACCGACGAGGCTGCCGAGTTAGACGTCTACCTCGATATCGTGCCCGGCGATTCGGTCCCGTGGGGCGTCTACTATCTGGGGCTTGCCGCCGTCGGCTCGGTCGTAATGGCGGGGCTGTGGCTCGAGGTAGTACCGACGGAAACGGTACCGGAACTCGGCTGGGCGACGCTGGTGTTCACGCTGTTTGGCGTCTCCGCGGTCGTCCACGCGGTACAGAACCGTCGCATGCGACTCGGAGAGATGGAACGGCCACCGTAACAATGAAGACACTCAGTAAACTGGCGGTCCTGTTTATCGCCATGGGAGCGGTGCTACTTGTGGGCCCAGTGTTCGGGTTCAGCTCGTTCGCTGCCGAGCGAGGAACGACCGTAAACATTCCCAGTGACCAATCGAGCGCGTATCTGGGTGTCGACAGCGAAAACGACATCGGGACGTTACGCGGTGACGATCCGCCGGAACAAGTAGCGACGCTTTTCAATAACCTCAATGAGGATGTCGATATCATCGAGTTCGAGATCTACAACGACAGTGATGCGCTTGCGGTAGATAGCCCCAATCCCGGAGAAACGATCGCAACGGGAAGGAGCGAGGACGTCACGGTCGTCTGTGCAGACTCGGTATCTGCCGGCGTCCGTGATATCGGAGTCGAAGTCGTCGAAGTCGACGGAGCGACGACCACGATTAGTGGTGTATCGTTTAACACCACTGTTGACATTCAGTGTAACAAAGGAAGTGGCAGCGGTGTGGTTAATTTCGAGGCGGACAATGTCGGTACCGGGAACACGAGTCAGACGTTCTCGTTCAGCGGTGACGGGCTGAAGAACAACGACGACGTGTATATCAACGTCAGCGGTCCGCAGACGAACGGCGGTGTGGACTACACTTCCGGATCCCCGACCGTCGTCAGTGGAGCTGGCACGGTCAGTTACAATGGCGGCGACCAGATCGTTTACGACCCTGATGGCGGTGAGAGCGGAACGGTCGAAATCCGAATGGACGGAATCGATGTCGTTGGCAGCTCCGGCGAGCGATACACAATTACCTATTCCGAACAACGAAAGAACAGGAACGATCGCGACGACAGCGACATCTTCTATATCACGGATTGAGTTCGGACCCTCGGTGTGGTTGTCGTCGAGACGCGCTTCGGCTAATGCGAACGCCTTTTTACCGCCGGTCACGGACTTCCCCTCATGTCGACCGAATCGATCAGCGACCGACGCGAGCATATCCGCTCGGTCAGCGTGACGGCGTTGTCCGCGCTACTCGGCGTCGGTGCAGCGCTGGCCTCTGCAACCTGGGTGGGTGTCACCGAGACGGCTGCGGAGAACACGCAGGCGCTCGCGTTCGTCGTCGGGGCGATCCTCGTCCAGTACGTCCTCATCAATATTTCGGGGATCTACGGCGAGGACGAGTTCGGGGCGAAACACTACCTGTTCATCGCGTTCATGACCTTCTCGCTGTGGTTCGTGGCGTGGGGAATCCTGCTGACCGCGGAGGTATCGGGCTAACATGGCCGACGACAGCATCGCCGTCGTAGACCTGGATCGGTGTCAGCCGGACCGGTGTAGCTACGAGTGCAAGAACTACTGTCCGCCAAATCGAACCGGCAAGGAGTGTATCACCCTCCGGGGCGAAGAAGCCGCGGAAGGCCAGCCTGAACAGATCCACATCTCCGAAGAGATCTGTCTAGGCGAAACCTGCGGAATCTGCGTCGAGAAGTGCCCCTTCGATGCTATTGAGATCATTAATCTCCCGCAGGAGCTCCAAGACGAGCCCGTCCACCGCTACGGCGAGAACGCCTTCTCGCTGTACGGGCTTCCCGCTCCACAGGAGGGCAAGGTCACTGGTATCCTCGGTCCTAACGGGATCGGGAAGACGACCGCCGTTCGCATCCTCGCAGGCGAACTCGAGCCCAACCTCGGCCGGCACGAGGAATCGCCGGGATGGGACGAGGTACTGGAAGCGTACCGCGGGACCGAACTCCAGGACTACATCGCGGACGTCCGCGACGGCGACATCACGATCGCACAGAAGCCCCAATACGTCGACCAGATTCCGAACAGTTTCGACGGGAACACCCGCCAGCTACTCGAGCGGACCGACGAGCGCGGGGCTCTCGATGAACTCATCGAGCGGCTCTCGCTCGGGCCCGTCATGGAGCAGTCGATCGACGACCTCTCGGGTGGGGAACTCCAGCGAGTCGCCATCGCGGCCACGCTCGCCCGGGACACGGACTTCTACTTCCTCGACGAGGTGACGCCGTATTTGGACATCGGCCAGCGCGTGACCGCAGCGCGGCTGATCCGCGAACTCGCCGAGGAAGAGGACAAGTCGGTCCTCGTCGTCGAACACGACCTCGCAATCTTGGACCTACTCGCCGACACGCTCCACGTCGCTTACGGTGAACCCGGCGCGTACGGTGTCATCACCCACCCAAGTCCGTTCGCAACGGGATCAACGAGTATCTCTCGGGCTATCTGGAGAACGAGAACATGCGGATCCGGCCGGATCCCATCGAGTTCGAGGAGCACGCGCCCCGCACCGCGAGCCACGCCGACGCGCTTGTGGAGTATCCCGACCTCACGAAGAGCTACGGCGACGGCGAGTTCTCCCTCGAGATCGAGGGTGGGACGATCCGGGAAAACGAGGTGCTGGGCATTGTCGGCCCCAACGGAATCGGGAAGTCGACGTTCGCGAAACTCCTCACTGGGAACCTCACGCCCGACGAGGGCGACGCCGATCTCGACCTCGATATCTCCTATAAGCCCCAGTACGTCACCATCGACCAGCATATGCGGGTCGACGCCTTCCTCTCGTCGATCACCGACCAGTTTGGGTCGTCCTACTGGAACACAGAGATCGCCCAGCCGCTCCAGTTAGAGCGGATCATGGAGCAGAACCTCTCGGATCTCTCCGGCGGCGAGCGCCAGCGGGTCGCCATCGCGGCCTGCCTCTCCGATTCGGCCGACCTCTACCTGCTCGACGAGCCCTCGGCTCACCTCGACGTCGAACAGCGGGTTCAGGCCACGAAAGCGATCCGGCGCTACGCCGAACAGCAGGATGCCACCGTGATGGTCATCGACCACGACATCTACATGATGGACCTGCTCGCTGACCGCCTGATGGTCTTCGACGGCGAACCCGCCGTCCACGGTCGCGCCGGCCAGCCACAGCCGATGCGCGACGGCATGAACGAGTTCCTCGCGAACCTCGAGGTCACGTTCCGCCGGGACGAGCGCACCTCCCGGCCGCGAATCAACAAGCCCGAATCGCAGCTGGATAGCCAGCAGAAGAGCGACGGCGAGTACTACTACGCGCCGTAGGGTGTCGGCTCGAATTTCAGCAGTCGGTACCGTGCTACTAATAGATGCTTGGAATTAGCTAATCAGCCGCTGGCAACTTCCACAGAGGTTCTCTTCCTTGATGTCGACCTCGCGGACCGTCGGCGAGAAGTTCATGACACAGCGGTTGTTGTCGCAGTGCTCGAGGCCGTAGGTATGACCAATCTCATGGACGATCTCCTTGCGGACGCGGTCCTCGAATATGTCGGCGGCGCTCTGATTCGAGAAACCGCCGTCGCTCGAGGTCTGGAGTCGGTAGGTTGAGACGACGCTGCCGCTACCGTCGAGATAGGCTAGGCCGAAGACGTAGTTGCGCCGCCGGTAGAAGAGGTCCTGTGGGGTAATCGCGATATTTTTTCCGCCACGACCCACCCGTTCGGCGAGCTGGATGAACGTTTCGGCGGAGTATTGGTTCCGGTCGGAGTCGTAGGCTCCGTTTGGGACCGACTGCGAGTCGTTGACCGACACATCGCAGTCGTAGACCGATCGCAACGCGGTGGAGGCCGCCCGCTTGACCTCGGCGGAGACGTTGCCGACCGGTACAATATCGACGAGCATAGCAAAGGCTATGGCCGCGGGTGGCATAAACGTCCCGCCGTGGCCCACTCTCGCCGGAATCTCGATGCAATAATTAATTACTTTGACGAGTACGATCAAATAATCGAGATCGGGATCGGCCGCCGGACCGATCTCGCTCAAGCGCTCGCTGAACGCGAGGTTTCCGTCACCGCGACGGACGTCCATGATCGCGACGTTCCGGACGGCGTGACGTTCGTCCGTGACGACGTCGTCGACCCCGACCCGTCGGTCTACGCCGGCGCGGACGCAGTGTATGCACGGAATCTGCCGCCGGAACTCCACCGGCCGGCACTAACGGTGGCTCGAGACGCCGACGCCGACTTCCTGTTTACGACGCTGGGCGGCGACCAGCCCGCGGTGCCGGTCGAACGGGTGACGATCGAGGAGGGGACGCTGTACGTCGCTCGAGCCCTGCCGGAGTGACAAGCTAGCTGCGAGCGGGAGTCGAGGTCGACTACAGCGTTCGAATGGATTATTAGTTGCGTATACCTTTCAGATGGTGTGAACACCGAACCGGTGGTAGAGGGACTCCTCATTCTCGGTGCCCTCGCGGTCTTCGTTGCCGCGATAGTTGGCATCACGACCGTGAGCTGGTACGTCGTCCGCCTCGGGACGGCTCCCGGGGTCGCCGTCCACGAGTGTGCGCACATGCTGGCCTGTTCGGTCGTCGGCGTCCCGGTTCTCGAGGTCAAGTACTTCGGATTCGGAACGCCGGCGGGGTACGTCCGCCATGTCGAGCCCGAGCGCTATCGGGAACTGTTCGTCATCGGCGTCGCGCCGTTCGTCGTCAACACCGCGGTCGCCGTGACGATCTTCTTTTGGCTCGCAATCTTCGTGGATGCGACTGGCGACGTTTGGGCCTCGAGCGAGACACTCGTCGCCGCGCTCGGTATGGGCTGGCTGGGGCTATCGGTCGGCGTCCACGCGTTCCCGAGTACCGGCGACGCGACGGCGCTCTGGGATCGCGCTCGTGCCGAGTGGCGGCGGTCCCCGATCGTCCTATTGGGTGTGCCCGTCATCGCCGTGATTTACCTCGCGAACGCGCTCGCCTGGGCGTGGGCCGATGTTTTCTATGCACTCGGGCTTGGGATCGCGGTGTTTCTCTTCGTCGGCATTCAGTTGCCGTTCCTGTGATCGGGGACGGTCATCGAACGCGGTCGAATACCGGTCGCCTTTATCCCTGTCGGCTCGTTCGCACGGGTATGAACGCAGCTGCCGTCGTCCTGGACATCGACGGCGTGCTCGTCGACGTCGCCGACTCCTATCGGCGTGCGATCGTCGAGTCCGTCGACGTGGTCTACGGGCGGACGATCCGTAAGGACGACATTCAGGAGTTCAAGGACGCAGGCGGGTTCAACAACGACTGGGAGTTGACGTACGCTGCCGCGCTCTACATTCTCGCGGCCGAAGAGGGCTACAGCCAGTCGCTCGAGGCCTATACCGACGAGATCGCCGCTTCAGGCGGCGGTCTCGAGGCGGCCGAGAGCGTCGTCCGCGAGGCGATCGGTGCGCGGGCGACCCAGCGCGTGACGGGGCGCTGGGACCGCGAGCGGCTCCGCGACGTCTTCCAGCAACTATACCTCGGCGACGAACTCTACCGCGGGCTCGAGGGCGGCGAGCCCGACCTCGAGCGGGAGACGGCCGGATTCATCCACGACGAGCCGGTGTTGCTCGAGCCCGAGGCCCGCGATCAGCTGCTCGCGGACTACGACGTGGGCGTCCTGACCGGGCGGCCGGCGGCCGAGGCCGAGATCGCCCTCGATCGAGTCGGGCTCGACGATGCGGTTCCGGTCGAGCACCGCTTCACGATGGACGACTGGGAGGAGGGCAAGCCGCACCCGCGCGCGCTGACGACGCTCGCGGAGCGGTTCGACGCCGAGAGCGTCGTCTTCGTCGGCGACACGTTAGACGACGTTCGGACGGCGGTCAACGCGAGCGAGGCAGATTCCGACCGAGAGTACCGCGGTATCGGCGTCCTGACCGGCGGGCTGACCGGCGAAGAGGGTCGACTGAAGTACGAGAACGAGGGCGCGGCGGCGATCCTCGAGTCGGTCAACGCATTGCCGGACTGGCTCGAGTCGTAGGCTCGAGCGGGGGACGAACGGTCGAACAAGGAGACGAGTGCTCGAGCGGGGGACGGTTCGGACGGTCCGTTAGGGCTGTTCGTCGGGGAAGCGGACGAACGTCAACCAGAAGTCCTCGAACGAACGACCGAGTTCGATGAACTCGTCAGGTTCGACCGGTTTCTGGACGTACGCGTTCGCGTGGAGGTCATAGGATCGGGCGATGTCCTCTTCGGACGCCGAACTCGTCATCACGATCACGGGGATCGATCGCAGCGCCTCCTCCGACTTAAGTTCGGAGAGGATGTCCGCGCCGTCGATGTCGGGAAGCTGGAAGTCGAGCAGGATCATGTCCGGACGCGGGCTGTCCGCGTGATCGTTTCGCTGATAGACGAAATCGAGCGCGTCCTCACCGTCGGTGACGGTATGGATCTCGCTCGCGATGTTCGCATCGTCGAACGATTCGGAGAACAGACGGGCATCGCCGGGGTTCGGTTCGACCAGTAGAATGGTGATCGCGTCCTCAATCGGTGGAGACATACTACTGTTTGGATCGGAGTCCTAAAAGAACCATACGGTTATCGGGAGGTAATGTAATCAGATGTGTACTTTTCCGAGGGCAGTGACAGGAGTCGACAGGGTGGTAGAGACCACTCCGCGGCAGTTCGAGACTCGAACGCGGATTTCGACGATAACGAACGGCCTACTCGTTCAGCCGTCGACACGAATCGAAGCGGTCGTCGGTCAGATAGACGGCCCCGTCGCGAACGGCGACCGCGATCGAGTCGAGCGCGTCGCCCCGACATGGGCCCGCCGTACAGACGCCGTCGTCGCACTCGAAGCGCGCGCCGTGTTCGTGACACACCAGTTGATCATCGCGGACGATCGCCCCCGGACCGGGATCGATGCGGACCTCGGGCTTGTGCGGACACGAGTTTCGCCACGCGGACACCTCGCTGCCCTCCCGTCGGAGGATCAGTTCCGTTCCGCGACGGTCGCGTCGGGCTTCACACCGGAGCGTCCCGTTCGTCGGAACGTCCGCGAGCGGCGCGATTCGGCGGGGATCGTCACCGTTGGCCGTCTCTCGCTTCCCGGCCGCTGCATCGGTCTCGTCGCCGCTCGAGTCATCCCTGATTCCGCCGTCGACGCTGAACCGAAACGTTGCGTCGTCGGTCGACACATCGCCCTTATCGTCGTAGACGCGAACGGAGGTGGATTCGTCGTCACCCTCGAGTGTTACGTGGACGGAATCAGTCATGCACTCCTTTTTCGGCCGGCCTAAAAATACGTTCCGGACCAGGTCACCGCGGGGAATCGGTGACGAGCACGCGGATTCGATTCCCGAAAACGCACGATATTCCTTTAGGGACGCCGGCTGAAGAACGCGTATGGACGACGAAATCACCGTCGACGTCGAGGTCGAAGTCGAAGTGGACTCGAACGAACTCGAGATCGAGGTCGGAGACAAACGCGAGTTCGAGGGCGAACTCGAGGCCGACGGACTGACGATCGAAGTCGAGGCGGAGATCGAGGTCGAAGGCGAAGCGGAACCGAGCGGCGAAACCGACGAAGAAGCGACAGATGCTGAGGAAACGGACGAGGAAGAGACGGAAGAGGACTGACCAGGCGGCGTACCGGCTGGTTTCCCGTCGATTTTCACACGTGTCGAAAAACGCCGTTCGTCAAACCGGCCGTCGACGGCTACAATCCTGACGAACCCCACGCGGAAATCCGCGATCTGGTCACCGACCGACTTGCCGAGTACGAGCACCCCCAGCACGTCGAGTTCGTCGAGTGGCTCCGACTACGACGACCGGCAAGATCCGTCGTCGCTCTCTGCGAGAACGCGAGGGGACCGACGAGGAGTGATACTGTCGGGCAGAAGTCACTGCATATTCGATCGCGAACGGTCGTCCTCGAGCGAGGTCGAGGCAAGCGTCGGCCGGCGTGCCGACGGGAGTGGAACCCCCAAATAAATCCGCATGTCCCCGCCTGCAGCCATCTTATCCGGGTCGATACCAAGTATTCGGTATGGAGATTCGGGAACCGGAGCCGGACGAGGCCGAGCGGATTCGAGAGGTCGTGGACAGTTCGATGACGACCTCGTTCAGGCTCAGTCCGGGGCAGATCGACGGAATCACTGACGATCAGTTCGGCGACGACGCCGTCGCCGACAAGATCGACGACGAGAACACGTTGCTCCACGTCGTCGAAACAGGCGATGAGATCGAGGGCACGACCATCGCTGGGTTCGTCGAAGGCCGCCTCGCAGACGAGTGGGGCGAGGTGAACTGGCTCTTCGTCGATCCGGAACACCGGGGGAAGGGGATCGGGACGGAGCTGTACGAGACCGCGAACGAGACGCTCCGCGATCGGGGGGCCGAACACGTCTGCGTCACCGTCCTCGAGGCAAACACTGAGGGCCATCAGTTCGTCGAACAGTTCGGCCTCGAGCACAACGGGGACCGGCGCATCGAGGTCGCCGAGGAATCCCTCGTGAAGTACGTGTACGCGGACGTGGACGTCGACGTGGAGCTGCCAACGGAGTCAAGAACGACGGATTCGGATAACGAAGCGGACGCGGCAGGCGAGGAGTTCCCCGAAACGGAGACGACCGACGGTCACCTGACGACGACCGACGACGGCGAGACGGCGTACATTGCCCGCGACGAGGAAGAGTCCGGCACCGCGGCGTCGTTTTTCGTCACCTACGAGGACGAGGCCCACGAGGAACAGTACGGGTACTACTGTGCGAACTGTGGCTCGCTCGACGTCACGATGGACAACATGGACCGGCTCGAGTGCAGTGACTGCGGCAACTCCCACGCGGAGCGATCCCAGGAATCGTACGACGACTCGTACCTGTAACGGCTCTCACTGTACGGAGCCGGATCGCCCGGCGTCTCGAGTCGGCCGCTCGGAGCCGAACTGAGGCGACATCACTTCGCGAAGATGCTGTCGGCTGTCGCCGCACCGACGACGCTGAAGACCGAGCCCACGGTCACCGCTTTGAACGAGGTCAGCACGAGTTCACATGAGGTCGCGGCGTTCTCGAGGAATGGGCCGGAGGCACGAAACAGGCGCACGGGCTCGCAGGCAGTCGTGGCGTCCTCGAGGAACGTCCAAGGGGCACCGAACAGGAGCGCGAGCACGGTTACCGAGCCGAAGGTGACACACATGAGTGAGATAAACCGAATTGGAATGCCGGCAACCTCCTGTTCGTCGTCTATATCTCTGGTCGTGTCCGCCTTGTACAGCGCTGCGTAGCCGATCGCGAAGACGATGGCGACGATCGAAAGCGCCTGCAGGATATGCATGTTCCCCGCGAGCACCCAGACCTCTTCGGTGACCACGAACGGACCGGCGAGCAGGAACCCGCCGACGATCTGCTGGGCGGAGTCCGCGAGCCGGAAATCGCGCGGCCGGCGCGGCCGTCGAAGTTTCATAGCGAGAGATTACGGCGGAACGGTAAAACGGTCCCGTTCGAACGTCCGATACTCGCGTTGGTGACCCAGTGCAACTGGATTTTCCCGTCATCAATTGGGGATTACGAGGGTGACCCTCGAGGAGGTGACTCCGGCCGATACGATCAGCGGGTGGGATTCACGAGTTCGCGAGAGATGGCCGCCGTCCTGATCTGCCCCGATCACGGTGTCACCAGATTCTTCAGCGGGAGTAGCGAGGATGACAGTAATGGGCGATGGATCCGGCGAGCGGCGGGGGCTGACGGCGACGGTGCCGTCACGGCAGGTCGCGGGGCTGCTCGCGGCCGCCGTCGTGCTCGTCGCCGGGACGGTACTGCCCCCACCGGCGGCGCTGACCGTTGAGGGCCAACGCACGCTGGCCGTCTTCCTGTCAGCGCTCGTATTGTGGCTGACTCGGCCCGTGCCATACGTCGTCTCGAGCGTTCTCAGCGTCACGTTACTGTTCGCGCTGGGGACCGTCGAGTCGTTCAGCGCGGCGACGACGGGCTTCACCTCAACGCTCGTGTTCTTTCTGCTCTGCCTCCTGTTGCTGGGCAACGCGACGACGAGCGTCGGGCTCGATCGGCGGCTGGCGCGACGACTGTTGACTGCGGACAGCACGCCGCGCCGGGCGCTGCGCTCGGTCGCCGGCAGTGTCCTCGCGCTGGCGCTGGTCATGCCCTCCGCGATGGCCCGTGCGATCACGTTCATCCCCATCGTGAAGCGACTCGCGGGCGCGTTCGGACCGGACGCCGACGGCGGGTTCGAGAGTGCAGCATTTCTCGTTCTCGGCCACGTCAATCCCATCGCGTCGATGGCGCTGATGACCGGCGGCGGGATGGCGCTGGTCACCTCCGAGATCGTCGCGACGTCGGTACGGCCGATCACGTGGGTCGACTGGGCTGTGTTGATGGTGCCGCCAACGATCCTCCTGTACGCGCTGGCGGCCCTCGCTGCGGGGCTCTTCGCGCGGGTCGGTGGGAAAGCAACGGTCGGCGCGCATGGTGCGCCCCGGCCGGACGCGGACGGCGACGGAATCGAGGTGCGAGCGGACGGTGACGAGACTCACCCGGAGACGGACGGCGACGGGACGGCCTCGCTGACGCGCGACCAGCGTCTCGTGGGACTCGTCCTCCTCGGAGCCGTCGCGAGCTGGATCGGCGGCTCGTTCGTCGGGCTTCCGACGGTGGTCCCCGCAGTTGCAGCGGTCACGGTGCTCTCGCTCCCGTCCGTCGGCGTCATCACAGGCGAGGACATCACAGACGTGAGCTGGGGCATCATTTTCCTCATCGGCGCGATGTTGTCGATACTGGACGTGATGAACGCGACCGGCGCAATTACGGCCGTCATCGACGCGCTGACACAATGGATCCCGTTCGCGGCGCTCGCCGATTGGCAGATCGTCGCCGTGTTGATCGCCATCGCCATCGGCATCCGGATCCTGTTTTCAACCGGCTCAGCGGCGATTGTCGTTGCGCTCCCGATCGTCCTCGAGTTCGCGAGCGTCTTCGGCATCGCTCGGCTGCCGCTCGCGCTGACCGTCTTACTGGTCGTCGGCTCGACGACGATCCTGCCGTTCAACACGACGGCAGTGCTGGTCTCGATGGATCGCGGGCCGCTGTCACACCGCGATGTCGCCGCGTTCGGCCTCGTAACGATGGGACTCTCGATCGTCGTCGCCGCGCTCGCGTGGCTCGTCTACTGGCCACTGGTGAGCTGACAGCGATCGACTGCGACAAACGTGAGCTATATATGAGCGGGCCGGACTCTACCCTGTACGGAGGGTCGCAAATTCTACGCGTCGAGTTCACAACTGTCCCGACGGGCGTGATGGCAAAGCTCCAGCAGGCGCTGGACAACGTCCGGAGTATCGAACTCGATAACGCCTTCTACGTCGAGGACGGGACATGGCTCGAGTCGGTGACCGTCGCCTCGAATACCGAATTCGATCCCGAGACGGCCCTTGAGGGGATTTCCGGTGCATCACTGTTCTATAGCAGCGAGATCCCGACCGCGTCCGATAATCTCGAGATCCGTCGGCTTACTATTCTGGCGAACGAGTCGTACCCGTTCATTCTGAGCCTCGTGTTGCGCCAGGAGGCGATTCCGAACCGGATCGTCCTCCAGAACGGCGTCTTCGAAGTCGTGACGACCGCACGCGACTGGGATCAGTTCCGCTCGATGGCCGACGAAATTCAGGAGACACTGGGTGAATTCGAGCTGCTGTCGGTCACTCAGGACGAGGAGCCTGGCGAGCCACTGGACAGCGGCCGGCTGACGGAGGTCCTCGTCTCGAAACTCACCGATGACCAGCTGGCGGTCCTCGAGACGGCCTACACCCGCGGCTACTTCGATGTGCCCCGGGAAACATCGGAGACGGACCTCGCGGACGAACTCGACGTTACCCAGTCGACGGTCAACGAGCGACTCCGGACCGCCGAGCGGACCCTGCTCGAACTCATCTACGGTCCTCGCGACTGATCCCGGACCGAATCCGCTCTCGAGCGTGACCAGGGAGTCATAGTTAGTCGCCCCGTTTTAAAGTTCGATAGATATCGGTCGCTATGGGAGTAAACAGAACCTAGTGAGTCCGTAACGTGGGGATGGATGACGACAAGAGAAAATGATGATAGTTCGGTCGGCAGGGCATGCGACCGACTCTCACGACGCGGCTACATCGCCGCGGCCGCCGCGACGCTCGGAACGAGCGCGCTTGCGGGCTGTAGTAGCAGCCGTGGTGAGAGTCTCGAGCCGGACGTGCCCGAGGGGTACCGGAGACCGTCGAGACACAGTACTGGCGGGAATGGGAGACCGTCGACGCCGACTCGCCGCCGCTGGACTACAGCGCAACGGCCGGGTCGGTACTCGAGCAGTTGCCGGTCGAGTTCTCGAGCGAGGACGACCCGTGGATGCGCGAGCACGCGTTGATGGTCAAGCGCGGTCTCAACGAGTTGGGTATGGCCGTCGGGCTCAATGATCGGCCACTGAACCAGCTGTACGCCCAGAGCTGGAAAACGCGGGGGCTCGAGGCGGTCATTTCGATGAGTACGCACGGGCCGGACCCGCAGCGGGGGCTCGATCCAAACCCGCTGTTGATGCGCGCGACCGAGGGGTCGCTCTCGAACTACGACAATTACCACAATCCCGAGCTACAAGCGGTTCTCACAGAACAGGCCCAGACGACCGATCGTGAGGAGCGCGAAGAACTCGTCGACCGCGCACAGGAACTGTTCGCCGAAGACGTCGGGGCGCTCATCACGCTGTACCCGAACATCATCACGGCGGTGAACACGGAACGGTGGAGCGGCTACGTCGAAACGCCGGGCAACGGCCCGACGATGGACTCGTTCGTCTGGACGGAGGTCAACCTCCAGCCCGAGGCGGACAACCGGACCTACGTCAAGGGCGTCACCACGTCGATGAACTCGCTGAACCTGCCGTGGGCCGCCGGCGGCGCGGAGGCCAATCGACTCACGTTCATCTACGACGGATTATTCGACGCGACACCCGATTTGGACGTGGTCCCCGCACTGGCGACCGGCGGCGGTTTCGTCGACGATACGACTGTCGAACTCACGCTGCGCGAGGGCGTCGAGTGGCACGACGGCGAGGCGTTCACCGCCGAGGACGTGAAGTTCACCGTCGAACTGTACCAGGAGTACTCCTCTACGAGCCAGGTGCCGTTCTACGAACCCATCGAGTCGGTCGAGATACTCGGGGATCACGAGGTGCGATTCAACCTGGCGAACCCCGACGCATCGTTCATGACCCAGCGCGTCGTCCGAAGCGTTATCCTCCCGAAACACCGGTGGGAGGACGTCGACAACCCGTCCCAGCACAACCCTGACGCGCCCGTCGGCACCGGCCCCTTCCAGTTCGAAAACTGGGAACAGGGGACCCGGTTCGAGGCCTCGCGCAACGAGGGCCACTGGATGTTCGACGACGACTGGCGGACCGATGCGCTGGGCGATCAGGCCGAACGCGGCCCCGGCGTCGACAGCGTGATCTGGATCAATGTGAGCAATGTCGACGCACTGATCGGTTCGCTCCAGAGCGGCGCGATCGACGCGATCGGGACGACACTCTCGGACCTGCAGGCTGACCGCGCGGCCAACACCGATGGGATCGAGAAGCTGTCCGTCGGTAGCTACGCGCCGCTGAACGCGAAGCTCATGTTCTCCTGTCCGCCGATCCGGGACAAGGAGTTCCGTATCGCACTGTCGAAAGCGGTCGACTCGGAAGGGTTCGTCGAGGACTTCCTCCAGGGTCAGGCGACGGTCCCGTCCGGAGAGAACCTGATCTCGTCGCTCACCCAGTGGCACAATCCCGAGACGACTGACTACAACTACGATACCGAGGAAGCGCGGACGATCCTCGAGCAGGCGGGCTACACCTGGGACAGCGACGACAACCTGCGATTCCCCAATGGCGAGGCCTGGGGCGCGTTCGTCGAGCGTATCCAGCCCGAGAACTCCCACAAGCGCCGCTCGGATCTCGACCAGCCAGATTTCTCATGAACAGACGGAATCCAATGCACCACACGACGGCCACTCTCCCGCGAATTCCGCGGGCACGGACCCGACCCGAGGCGAACCGGCACCCTGACCGTGCCGCTGCTCGAGCCGAGCGCACGCCGCTCGACCGCCGCGCGGCAGCGAGCACGGCGACACGGTCAGCGAACGACACTGCGATCACCTGTTCGGAGGGGAACCGATGAGCAAGTTCCAGCGGTTCCTGCTCAAGCGACTCGCGATCTCCGTCCTGTTGACGCTGGTCGCGGTCTCGGTCATCTTCGTCGTCCTTCGACTCCTGCCGGGGAGTCCCTTCGAGGCGCTCGTGACCTCGGGGAACCTCAATCAGGAGCAGATCGACGAAATCCGCGCGATGTACGGGCTCGATCAGTCGATCTGGGTGCAGTACGTCAACTACCTGGGGAGCCTGCTGACCTTCCAGTTTGGCTACTCCATCCTGCGGAGCCAGCCGGTCTGGGACGTCCTCGAGCCGCGGCTGATCAACTCGCTGATCCTGTTGATTCCGGCGCTGGTGACGACGGCGATCCTGAGTTCGCTTCTGGGGATGTACGCCGGCTGGAACCGTGGGAGCCGCCTCGAGAAAGCCAGCATCGTCTCGACGACGCTGCTGCGCTCGACGCCCGTCTTCATTACGGCGATCTTCTTCATCATCGTCTTCGCGTACAACCTCGAGATCGTGCCTGCCCTCGGGATGCGATCGATCCGGGCGACGCCGGACGGCTACCTCGAGACGTTCGTCTCGCTGGACTTCCTCCATCACTACCTCCTGCCCTTTACCGTCGCCGTCCTCTACTACAGCGGTGACTTCTTGTTGCTCGCTCGTAACGGCGTCATTGAGAAGCGGGGCTCGGAGTTCCTCAAACTCCACCGGGCGAAGGGGCTCTCGGAGATGCAGCAACTGGCCCGTGCGGGCCGGAACTCGATGCTGCCCATTCTGACGTACTTCACCCTCCGTCTCGGCATGATTTTCCAGGGCCTCATCCTGCTCGAGGTGGTCTTCAGCTGGCCCGGCATCGGCCGCGAACTCGTATTGGCCATCCAGCAGCAGGACTATCCGCTGGTGCAGGCGGCGGTCTTCATCATGGCGCTGGCGGTTATCATCGCGAACCTCGCCGCGGACGTCCTCTACGCGTACTTTGATCCGACTGTGTCGACCAACGGAGGTGGCTCTGCATGAGTACCGAAACGAAACCCAAAGCCGAACTGTACAGGCGCGTCGACGCGCTGTGGACGACTGTCCGCGACCAGTTCGCGTTCCTGCGGCGGGACCCGCTGGCGTTCGCCGGCATGCTCGTCGTCGCGGCGTTCGTCTTCCTCGGGCTGTTCGGGCCGTTCCTGGCCCCGCACGACCCGATCGAATACACCGTCCGCGGCGACACCAGCTCCGTACTCCGGCTCTCGGCCCCGAGCGCGGACGCCTACTTCGGGACGACGGCCTACGGGAAGGACGTGCTGAGCCAGTTCCTCGCCGGCGCACGACCGACGCTCATTGTCGGCCTCTTCGGCGGCCTGGGGACGGGTGCGCTCGGCTTCACCGTCGGCGTCGTCAGCGGCTACTACGGCGGCTGGGTCGACGAACTCCTGATGCGCCTGACCGACCTGACGTTCTCGCTGCCGTTCATGCCGATGGCGTTGCTGTTGCTGACGTTCATGACGCCGAACATCTGGCTGATCACGGCCATCATCGCCGGCTTCCTCTGGAAGATGCCGGCGCGGGTCGTCCGCTCGGAAGTGCTGTCGGTCCGCGAGCGGACGTTCGTCAAATCGGCTCGAGCCAGCGGCGCGAGCAATCTGCGGACGATGCTGTACCACGTCGCGCCGAACGTGTTGCCGATCGGGTTCCTCTACACCGCCTACGGCGTCGCCTGGGCGATCGCGGCACAGGCGAGTCTAGCGTTCCTCGGCTTCGGCGACCCGACGATGACCAGCTGGGGTCGGATGCTTCGGCAGGTGTTCGCGTCGGGCAGCATGCGCGTCGCGTGGTGGTGGGTGCTCCCGCCAGCGATCGGTATTGCCGCGATAACCACCTCGGTGTTCCTCATCGGACGGGCCTACGAGGAAGTCATCAACCCCGAAATCCAGACTGACCAATGACGCTACTCAACGTCGAAGACCTCACAGTCACGTACGCGACCGACGACGAACCAGTCCACGCCGTCAACGACGTCTCCTTCAGTATCGACGAGGGCGTCAACTACGGCCTCGCCGGCGAGTCCGGCTCCGGGAAATCCACCGTTGCGGAAGCACTGCTGGGACTACTCCCGGGGAACGGCACCGTCGAGCGCGGGACGATCGAGTTCAACGGGACGGATCTCACATCGCTCTCGGCGGCCGAACGGCGGGACGTCCTCTGGGAGGACATCGCTTACATCCCCCAGAGCGCGATGGACTCGCTCGATCCCGTGATGTCGACCGGCGACCAGATCGCACAGGCGATCCACACCCACCGCAACGTCACAGATTCCAAGGCGCGCGACCGCGTCCGTGAACTATTCGAGATCGTCGGGCTCGATCCGGATCGGATCGACGACTATCCCCACGAGTTCTCCGGCGGGATGCGCCAGCGGGTCACCATCGCGATGGCGCTGGCCCTCGAGCCGGACCTCATCATCGCCGACGAGCCGACGACCGGGCTGGACGTCATCGTTCAGGACAAGATCATCGACAAGATCCTCGAGATTCAAGAGCGGATGGACAGCTCATTGCTGCTCATCACTCACGAGATCGGTGTCATCGCCGAGACCTGCGACGAGCTATCGATCCTCTACGGCGGGAAGGTGATGGAGCAGGGCAGCGTCGACAACGTGCTGGTCAACCCCACCAACCCCTACACGATGGGGTTGAAGAACTCCTTCCCGGAGATCGGCGAGAGCGAGGACCCCGTCGCGATCCCCGGTTCGCCGCCGAACCTGAACCAGGAGCCGACGGCCTGTGTCTTCGAGGATCGGTGTCCGTTCGCCACGGAAGAGTGCGGGGAGTCCCACCCGGACCTAGTCGATCTCCCGAACCGCAACCACCGGTCGGCCTGCCACCGCGTCAAGGAGGCGGCCCAGATGCGACAGGCTGCCGACGAGCCGGAGACGTGGGACATCCCCGACGACGGCGATGCCGACTCCGACCGCGGCGAGGTCATCCTCGAGACGGATACTCTGGAAAAACACTACGAGCAGAGCCAGTCATTGGTGAGCAAGTTCCGCGGCGAGGACCCCGATCACGTGAAGGCGGTTGACGGCGTCTCGCTGTCCGTCCGTCGCTCGGAGGTGCTCGGCGTCGCCGGCGAGTCCGGCTGCGGGAAGTCGACGCTCGGCGAGACCATGGCCCTGCTCGAGGACCCGACCGGCGGCGACCTGGTGTTCGACGGAGAGCCCTACGAGTACTATCAGGACGGCAATCTTCAGGAGTTCCGGCGGAAGGTCCAGATCATCTTCCAGGACCCCTTCGATTCGCTGAACCCGCGCCAGACTGTCCGCAAACTCGTCGGTGAGCCGCTGACGATCCACGACTACCGCACCGATGAGAAAGAGCAAGCCATCGTCGAGACGCTCGAGAAGGTAGGACTGACCCCTGCCGAGAAGTTCCTCGATAGCTATCCCCACGAACTCTCTGGAGGACAGCGCCAGCGTGTGGCGGTCGCCAAAGCGCTGATACTGGATCCGGACTTCCTCATCTGTGACGAGCCGGCGTCGATGCTGGACGTCTCGCTGAAGGTCAACCTGCTGAACCTGCTGCGGGGACTGGCTGACACCGAGGACATCGGGATCGTCTACATCTCTCACGACCTCGCGAGCCTGACACAGGTCTCCGACCGGCTGGCCATCATGTACCTCGGCCGAATCATCGAGGAGGGTGACGTCGATCGGATCGCAACTCAGCCTAAGCATCCCTACACGTCGTCGCTGCTCTCGGCCGCGCCGGAGAAGGACCCGACCGTCGATCGGACCCGCGTCCTGCTCGACGGGGAGCCGCCGGACCCGGTTGATCTCCCTTCGGGCTGTGCGTTCGCCCCGCGCTGTCCGAAGGCCGAGGAATCGTGTTGGGAGGCCGAGCCGGGAATCGATGAGACCGGCGACGAGCGCCACCGGGCGGCGTGTTACTTCCCGGAGAGCGAGGGCGAGTCGGCTGCCTCGGACGCGTCGGCCGCGGACGACGAGTTCCCGGCGTCTGCGAACACCGACTCAGTGGGTGACTGACGCCCATGTCCGGCCTCGAGACGACCCTGGTGGGAGCAATCGTCGGCGTTGAGAGCCCGGCGGTCATGCAGGGACCAATTGTCGGCGTCGAGAGCCTGGCGGTCGCGCAGGGAGCCGTCGGCTTCGACCTCCCGACGAACCTCGTGGCCGCCGTCGGCGTCGGAACGCTACTGGTGTTGCTAGTCCTCTCGGGCTTTTTCTCCTCGGCGGAGATCGCGATGTTCTCGCTGGCCCAGCACCGCATCGAGGCACTCGTCGAGGATGGGAGCCCCGGTGCCGAGACGGTGCAGGCGCTGCAATCGGATCCGCATCGGTTGCTGGTGACGATCCTCGTCGGCAACAACCTCGTCAACATCGCGATGTCGTCGATCGCGACCGGACTGTTCGCGATGTACGTCGGACAGGGCCAGGCGATGGCGGCGGCGACGTTTGGCGTGACCGCCGTCGTCCTGCTGTTCGGCGAGAGCGCCCCGAAATCGTACGCCATCGAGAACACGGAGTCGTGGGCCCTCTCGGTCGCCCGGCCGCTCCAGATCTCGAAGTACGCGCTGTATCCACTGGTAGTCACGTTCGATCGGCTGACCCGCATCGTCAACGGGATGACCGGCGGCGGGACCACCGTCGAGTCCTCGTACGTGAGCCGCGACGAGATCCGGGAGCTGATTCGGACCGGCGAGAACGAGGGGATCATCGGGGCCAGCGAACGCGAGATGCTCCAGCGTGTGTTCCGGTTCAACGACACCATCGCGAAGGAGGTGATGACGCCGCGGCTGGACGTGACCGCCGTCTCTCGCACGGCGACGGTCGATGACGCCGTCGCGAAGTGCGTCAAGAGCGGCCACGCTCGCCTGCCGGTGTACGAGAGCGGTCTCGACACCGTCATCGGCGTGGTCGCGCTCGGCGATCTCGTCCGCGACTATCGGGCTGGTGAACCGACCGATGACGCCTCGCTCGAGGCCCACATTGAGGAGACGCTGCACGTCCCGGAAAGCAAGCAGGTCGACGACCTGTTTCGCGAGATGCGCCACGAGCGGGTCGAGCAGGTCGTCGTCATCGACGAATTCGGGACGACTGAGGGGATCGTCACGACCGAGGATATCGTCGAAGCGGTCGTCGGCGAGATACTTGATGCTCAGGAGGCGGAACCGATCGAGACCGTCGACGAACGAACCATCCGGGTCGACGGCGAGGTGAATATCGAGGACGTCAACGACGTCATCGGTGTCGAGTTCCCCGAAGGCGAGGAGTTCGAGACGATCGCTGGCTTCGTGTTCAACCGCGCCGGGCGGCTGGTCGACCCCGGCGAGACGTTCGCGTACGACGGCGTCGAACTGACCGTCGAACGCGTCGACGACACACGCATCAAGCGCGTCCGCATCACTGAGCCCGCACCTTCGACGGCCGACGGATCCGGCGTCGCCACCTCGAGCTAGGAGACTGATTCGCCGACTACTCCCCGTCTGACAGAACCGTCACGACCGGGCGATCGGCCTCGAGCAGGACGGACTGAGTCGTGCTCCCGAACAGGGCCTTCCCCGTCGGAGACCGTTTTCGACCGCCGATGACGATATACTGCGCGTCGATATCGCCCGCGACGTCGAGAATCGATGGCACCGGCTCGCCGATGCGACCGACTGTCGAGATCGCCTCGATATTGGCGTCTTCGAGGGTCTCGACGACGACCTCGTTCGCGACGTTCGCTGCGGCGTCGGCGCGCTGGGACTTGCTGTATCCCTGGACGTCCGAGACGCGCTCGACGGTCTCTTTACGGGATTCAAAATCGTCCTGCGAGACGACGTGAAGGACGGACAGTTCCGTCCCGTACGCCGAGGCGAGATCGTGTCCGGTCTCGACGACGGCATCCCGTTTCTCCGTTGCATCGACGGCCGCAAGTATAGACATACACCGAGATTTGTGCCCATATATTGTAAAATTATTACATAAATGCGCCGTGATTGACGCGGAATGTATACTCTATCGAAAGATCATTGGGATACGTCGGGACGTCGTCACACGAACAGCAACAGCACGGCGTAGCCGGCCGCTCCAATGGCGAAGGCCCAGAACCCACTCTCGCGATTTGACGGCAGTTCCTCCTTGATCACATTGAGGACGATTCCGCCTGCCAGAAACGGGACGCAGACGGAGACGAGGAGTTCGGTGTCCTCGAGGACGTATCCGCCAGCGAAGCCGATGAGTACCGCCGCAGATAGTACCCACCGGCCTCGACGGTGGTACGTCGGGCCGTGGTGTTCTCGAAGGCCGTCGTCGGTCACGAGGAAGTGGAGTGCCATGGCAGTGACGAACAGGAGCGGGCTGCCGAGTTCGCGATCCCAGAGGAGGTAGCCGACGATCGAATTGTAGGCCGCGAACGAGCCGACGTGAATCCAGAATACCCCCGTCCCGGCGGGCTCGTCGTCCAATCCCGGATCGGTGCTCGTCCAGCGGGCGAGTCGTTCGAGGCCATAGAAGGTGACGAATCCCAGCAGAGCGATCAGATAGCCGTACTGCTCAGCAAAGGCTGTCGGCGTTCCGTGTTCCTTGAGCGTCGCCGCGGCCGCCCCGACCTCGGGGAGGAGGTGGACGAACACGTACGCGACCGAGACGCCGCCGGCGAGGGACAGCCACCGGCTCCGCGGAATCCGGCCGCCAAATCCCAGCCGGCCGGCGAAGAGGTGGACCAGTGCGAGTATGATCGCGAGCACAAGGAGACCCACCCCGTCGGGGCGCAGTGCGCCGGTCGAGAGCATCGACGTGGACGAACCACCCCTGCGAACGTAGACCTGTGGCCGGCAGCTTTAGTCGTCGACGCTGTGGGTTCGATCAGTCCCGACCATCGGCATCGCATCGCCGACCGTCCCTGCAGTCCGCCGGACGAGACGACCGAACGCCCGCCGGCGGCTGATGAACAGCACCGTTCCGAGGACGATGTAGATGCCGCTATAGATGAGCAGGAGGTCGGTACTCGAGACCGGAAGTGCGACGAACTCACGGATGATGACGAACTCGAGGAGGACCTGCGAGAGGAACAGGACGAGCAGCGTGATCGCTTCCCGAACCGATATTTGAAGCCGATCAGGAGGGCGATAGCGAAGAACGACTGGGCGGCGGTCAGCCAGATTTCCGCCGACTGTTTGAAGTCGAAGGCGAGCACGCCGTACCGACCGAGCGCGAGCGAGTGGACGACGACGAGAGTCCCGATCAGCAGCGTCCACTGGTTGAGCTTTGACGAGATCAAGGCGTTAAAGCCCGCGGTCGAGCGGGCCTTGTTCACCAGATAGACGACGACGATGAGTTCCGGCGCTTCGGAGGCCAGCGGCGCGATCCACTGGATCATGAAGAAGGAGGGGATGCCGACGCTCTCGCCGAGGTGCTCGAGCCCGTGGGCGAAGGGCTCGACGGCGGTGAAGATCATTGTGCCGGAGTAGATGAAGAGCACGAGGACGGTCGCGATACGAAGCGGTCTCGAAAAGCGCTGGAGGTATGCCGGCACGCCGACGTGGTCCATGTCCGGTTCGACCTCGCCGCGGAGGATCACCGCGATGTAACAGACGTAGAGCCCGACCAGGAACAGCATGTCGAAGATATCGATCCCGCCGTTGAGCGGGACGAGGAACGCCCAGAGCGTCGCGAGCAAGAGGAAGACGATCTCGAGGCCGATCTCCCGGTCCAAGATTACGACGTCCGTGAGGAAGCCCGGTCGTTTCTCGACCGAGGGATCGACCGACGACCCCCGGCGAAAGATCGTAAAGAGGGCGACGCCGGCCCAGCCGATGCCGATGAGGATCCGGTTCGCGCCGGTCATGTTGGCGACGGCCAGGTTGCCTGCCTCGATCCCGCGTTCGGTGCCCGCGAACACGCCCGCGTTCCAGGCGTAGAGCGCGTCGACGGCGTATTCTGGCGCGACGGCCAACACGGCGAGCACCGCGATCGCGAACGCCTGGGGGACGTCCTTCTCGGCGGTCTCGGCGGCCCACGCGAGGAGGAACGCGGCCCCGAGAACGGCGAGTCCGGTCAGGATCACTGTCCAGAACGTCGATAGCGTGCTGAACCGGGCCGGTGCTTGGTATTCGACTCCCGCGACCGCTGTGAGCCAGGGAAGAATATCGGTCGCTCCCACAATGGCGACCCAGGGAAGCGTCAGTGCGACTGCGGCCGATATTGCGCCGAGTGCTCGTCGTCTCATGGAAATCGTCTAGGAACGCGTACTGGTTGAACGGTCATACGTGGTACGGTGCGATGCTAATGTTGCCTGCTACTGCTACTACTGCGGCGTTTGTTCCTCGAACGGCTGAACGACCACGAATCCCTCCGAGCCCGTAAACTCGAGTTGGTAGGTCTCGTCGGAGGACTGGCCGATCATATTCGAGAGTGCGTTGTCGACGTGGCTGCCGGGCGTCGTCCCGCTCCAGGCGACAGTCGCGCTGGGATCGGTTCTGACCGGCGGGCGGAGGACCAGCGGCTCGCCGTGGGTCGTGATCGCGACGGTGCCCGGCCCCTCGAGGAAGACGTTAGTCATGCCGCCGGCCGAGAAGCCCGCAATGCTCTCGACGGTCCGAATCTCGTAGGTCACGCTCGACTCGAACGCGAGCACGTCGTTCCCGTTGACCGAGATCGACTGACCGGCATTGAGCTCGAGGAGCTGGATCTTCTTCTCTTGATCCGCGAGATAGAGATGGCCGGTACCGGTCGCTTCCATCACCGGCGTCCCTTCACCCGTCGCCGCCTCCTTGAGGAAGCCGGTAATCCTGCCTTCGGCGGAGGACTTCCCCTCGAAGGAAACGTCGCCGTCGTACGCGATCATCGAGCCGGCCTTCGCGATCACCGACCCGTCGAGGGCGACATCCAGTAGCTTGCTACTCTCGAGTTGAAACGTTCTACCGCCGTCCGCGGGTTCGTTCGCGCTGACGAATTCGTCGACGTTCATTGGACACCGAGCCGTGATTCAGCTCTATTGGCCCCCTTCGAATCGATCCGTCAAATAGTTATCTATATGTTATTTTGGGTGTATGAATAGTGGTCGACCGCCGATCACGATCTGTACCGATCGAAATCGACCGTCCTCTCGGCGGCCATCGTCAGGGCGTCCGAGTTGCCGCTTGCGATCATCGGAATTACCGGGGCGTCGGAGGCGTCGACAACGTACAGCCCCTCGAGCGGGCGGCCGTTCCCGGAAGCGGCGGTCAGTCGACGGATCAATCGGGCGATAGTCACGGCCGAAACGTGGGTCGGGCGATCGATCCATTCCCGAGCGGGCCGGCGAACACCGAAACGTATTCGCCTGTACCAACAGGTACGGAAACTAATGACTATATTTCCACACGACAACACCCCGCACGCTGCGGTGATACCGGTCGGCGATCCGTCGCCGGCGGCGTGTGAGGAAGTCGCCGAGACGTTACGCGAGACGTTCGAGATGCAGGTTCCGATCCGACAGCCGATCGAGGAACCCTCACGAACGGGTTCGGATGACCACAGAGCGAGTTGGGTCCTCAAGCACATCGAGGACGAAACTCCGGCCGTCGACCTCGCCGTCGGCGTCACCGAGAGCAGGATCAGGATGAGTCGCGATCAGACCGCGGTGTTCGGCGTCGCGGCCGAGTTCGAGACGGTCGGGGTCGTCTCGACGGCTCGGCTGCTCGAGGGCACCGAGCCGACCGACCTCGAGCGCGAGCGGTTGGCCAAAGAGACTCGGTCGGTCGCCGGAACGATGCTCGGACTGCGAACGCACCTGCACGACGGTGGCGATGGCCAGCCGTGCGCCGTTGCGCCCGGAACGACCCGCCGTCAGCTGGATGCAGCACCGGCGACCTACTGCGAGGACTGCCGGAACGCGCTTACGGACGCCTCGACGTACCCGAAACCGCCGACACCCGACGACTGGACCGTCCGAACGCGCGCCGAGTCCGACGGACCCGCTGCCGGTGATGATCGCAGCGGCCGAACGTGGGTCGACTATCTCCTGGCACCGATCGGGTTCGTCATCATCGGGGTGATCGAGTTCGTCGCGCTGCTCGGGCCCGTCGTCAATCGACTCCCGCGTCCCGGCACCGGGTCCACTCGAGACCTGCCGGAATCGGTACACACGATCTATCGGACCGCCAAATTCTGGACGAACATCGTCCTCTATCTCGCGAGTATCTTCTGCTGGCTGCTCCTCACCGTGTCCGTCCACGACCGGTTTTTCGGCCCCGAGTTCTCTGACCCCGCCGCTATCGGGATCGTACTGGTGAGCATCGTATTCGGCGTGTTCACGGCCTGGATGATCAAAGGGATCGTCGGCGGGATCTACGACGGCCTCCGGGTCGTCGCCGACGAGGAGTGGTCATAGTTCAGGCGCCGAGGAAAAACTGGGCGATTCCGGTCAGCCAGAGGAAGCCCGCGAGGCCGACGACGCCCTCGAGTGTGCCCAGCGAGACGCTCTTGAACAGTACCCGCCGCCGCTCCGCGAGCAGCGTCTCGGGCGATTTGTCGGAGATGACGCCCCCGCCGTCCTCCTGTGCCGTTACGAGTACGGCCTTTCCGTCGGTCACTCCGGCGTCGTCGTCCGGTACCGCCCGGCCGTAGACAAACACCTCGTCGCCGGGCGCGAGGTACTCGTAGGCGTATTTTCGGTCGCGCTCGAGCCCCTGATCGGGCAGGTTGTTCACCGAGGCAAACGACGCGAGATCCTCGTCGAGGGCCTCGTGACTGGCGACCTCCCTCGACCACTGGCGGTCCGCGGAGAGATCCAGCCGCAGGTCCGACGCATCGACGCGGATGCCGGCCACGTCAGTCGCGTCGTCGGCAACCCCCTCGAGGACGAACGGCGGCGCGATCCGCTCGTCGACGTGGGCCGTCTCGAGTTTGTTGGTGTCCTCGACGGTCATGTCGTAGCAGACGGCTCGCTCCCGGCCGCCGAACGGAACCCGCTCGGATCCCCCGTCGGGTCGGGCCGTCCCCACGAGCGCCGTCTTACCGAACGCGACCGACTCGAGCGACGAGCGGGGCCGATCGACGATCGCAGCCCGTTCCTCGTAGCGCTCGAAGCCCGAGCGAACGGTCACAATTCCGATGAGGACGAGCGAGCCCGAGCCGAGAACCAGCGTCGCGTAGAGGATGATCGCGAGGATCACGTCTCGGTCGTCGAGCCGACCGCGAGGCGATCACCGACGTCGACGCCCTCGTGGGCCCCGCGGGACGCCACGAAGGGCTGCCGGCGGGTAAACCCGCGACGACCGGCGAAGGTCGACTCCGGAAACGTGTTCAACAACGCGTTGTACGTGGCGACGGCCTCATTGTACTGCTCGCGGCGATCCTCGAGCCGTTGCTCGAGGCGCTGAATCGAGTCAGACAGCTCCGCGAACCGGTCGTTCGACGCCAGCTCCGGGTGTTCGTCCGACAGCGCGTAGACCTCCCGGGTCGCCTCCCGGAGCGAGACTGCAACCGCGGCAGCCTCCTCGGGGGACTGGGCCTCGATCGCCCCCTCGCGAGCGTCGACGAGACCAGCGAGCAGGTCCCGTTCGTGGGCGACGTGTTCGTTCGTCAAGTCGATCAGTTGCTCGAGTTCGGACTGTCGCCGTTCCAGCAGGACCTCGATATCGGCCCAGGTCTTCTCGCAGTGCTCGTGGGCGTCCACGACCCGGGTCTGTGCGTGTCCGAGATACCGGACGATGCTGTACCCAACAATGAGGACCGCGAATCCGAGGAGTACCGTTCCGAAGAGACTCATGGCTTTCCGATAGTTCGGATACAGTGAGTTATACGTTTTGTTAGGTCTCCGGATCCGTCGCGAGCGATCGTTCGGTCCCGAAATCACCGACTCGAGGAGCAGCGGGGCAGCGCGACCGGGCCGATCACACGGCAGCCCCGTCTTGAACGGCCTGAACGTGTAACGCGCGGGTCGAACTGCGACCGCGGGGGAGTGGTCGATAGATGGCCCCCGGTCGTCGGACGTGGATGGCCCTTCTCGTCGTGATCGTACTGATCGTCGCAGTCGCGACATACAGCCTGCTCGTGGTGAATCAACCACGGATCGAATCGGTCGACAACGAGTGGGGGACTGTCACGAGCGAACGGACCGAAATCGAAACCCGCATCGGCGTCGACAATCCCCGATTGCTCCGCGTCGGTGATGCTGCGGCGGACGTCTCGTATACGGTCTCGCTGAACGATATTGAGGTCGCTACGGAGCGTAAACGGCAGATAGATGCCGCCGGCACGGAGAGCGAAATTGCCGTCTCGACGTGGCTCGACAACGACGACATTCCGGCGTGGTGGGCGAGCCACGTCGAGCGAAACGAGACGACGACGGTACGAATCGAACCGGACATCGTTGTCGAGTATGCCGGTATCCACCGCTCGGCGGATCAGTGGACGCAGACCCGAACCGTCCGCACTGATTTGCTCGAGCCGTTGCAGACGACCGAGAGTCAGAGGTTCGAAGCCGGCGGGCAGACAATGTTCATCGTCAACGAGACGGGCGCTCAATGGGGGAACGCCACCCCTAACCGAACACCGATTGAGGCGTCGGCGACGGTCACGAACCCGATGGCGATACCGATCCCGATCACGGAGATCCGATACACCATCCAACTGAACGGCATCGTCGTCGGGGACGGCGTCGCCGGCGAACAGTTCCTCCTCGAGCCGGAGCGGACGCAGACGCTCGAGGCGAACGCGACGATTGACAACGACAACCTCGACGAGTGGTGGGTGACACACCTCCGAAACAACGAGACGTCGACCCTGTCGGTCGAGTTCGACGCGACGCTCGAATTTGGTGGAGCCGAGCGAGAGGTTCCGCTGGAGTTCCTCTCCTACGAGCGGACGGTCCAGACGGACATGCTCGGATCGTCGGACACCGAGGCGGCCGGGTCGGCGGACGCCGATACGGCCGCCTCGTCGGACGGACGGGAGTCGGACCGGACTCGAAATCGGACCTCGACCGCGAATCGGTCCTGAGACCGCTGTCGGGTCGAGCTTTTTCAAACTGCTCTCCGAACGTCTCGGGTATGACCGACTTCCGCGGGGCGTGGACCGGAGACGACGTCGAGGCCTTCCTGCAGGAGACGACCGTGCCGATTCGGATCGCCACCCGGCGGCCGGACGGATCGCTGTGGCTCGTCACGCTGTGGTACCGCTATCGGGACGGCGCGCTCGAGTGTGCGACACGAGCGAACGCGGACGTGGTGCGATTCCTTCGGAACGATCCGGAGATCGCCTTCGACATCTCGACGAACGACATCCCCTACCGCGGGATCAGGGGTAACGGGACCGTCGAAATCGAACCCGACGGCAGGCCGGTCCTGCGGGATCTCGTGGAACGCTACCTCGGCGGCACGGACTCCTCGCTCGCCGAGTGGTTGCTCGACGAGGACCGCGAGGAGGTCGGGATCCGGATCGAGCCTCGAGAGATCTACAGCTGGGACTACAGCGAGCGAATGGGTGAGGGCGCGAGCGACCGCACAGCGTAGCGGGGCGGCTCGAGCCGTCGGACGGGCGACCGGTGCCCGCTCTGATTTCCGTCGATGTCCGCTCTGGTCACCGTCGATAGCGTTCTCGGTAGCAGTACCGGGTCAGCGCGTCGGTGTGGAGAGTACCGGCCGTGTCGGACGGACGGATCGCCGATCCGACGACGTTGCGAGCCATCGGAAACCGAGCGTCGGCGAACGAGCAGGCCGGTGGTTCGTCGTGGAAGTAACACCGTCATCGAACCGAGGCTCGCGTCTCGGGAACGGACACGCCGATCAGTAGCCGTCGAGGACGTGTTCTGCGGCGATCTCGCCCCCTTTCACGCAGGCCACGGTTCCGAGTCCAGGCCACGTCGTGTCTCCGGAGAGATAGAAGCCGTCGATTCCAATGTCCTGGGGTACAGCGCGTTGATTCGTGTTCCGGAGCGTCTGTCTGTGCCCGCCGATCGCGCCGCGCGGTCGACTGTTATGATAGAATGACGACAAATCGCGGTACCGATTGCCGACCGACTGCATCACCGATCGTTTCGTCGATGATCTAGCGCGTCCCTCACCGGTTGATACGGTCGAGAACGTCGTCGCCAGCTTCTCTCCGAGATAAGGAATCCGTTATCACGTCACGGGGATAAATCATGTGTGACTGCTATCGTCGTCTGCTCGGAGGGGTCGGCGCGAACGACTGGAAGGCCGGTCTCGAGTCGATTTCCGACCCGTCGCTCTTTCGAACCATCTGGAAGAGGCCGCAGTGGTGTGGACCACCGCCGAACGCCTCGATCGAAACCTGACAGTCGGCTAATCTGCAATTACGGCTATCCGTCTCGTCAACGGTACTGGAACTATATTGTGCTTGCAACGCTATATCGAATGGGTCGATGAGCACTGAAACATCCACACGGGGAGACCGAACAACGTGCAACGAGTGTGGCCTGCCGTACTACGCCGACGAGAACGACGCCTGTCCGTATTGCGAGCGTGCATCCCACAGCGCGCAATCGGGTTCGGCGTCGACGGAATCAGAATCGAGACCGGCAGATACGAACGCCACAGACGCGAAGTCGGACGAAACCACTCGATCACTTCTCCAACGGATCTCGAATAGAGTCCGAGAGGTGTTGAGCAGCGGGTAATGCCGCCTCAGTCGTCGGCACTCGGTTTAACGGCTTTCTTTCCGTCGGATTCGTCCCCGCGCGGGAAGTTGTCGATTGTTTCGTTGCGGAACGCCTCTTCGTCGAACTCGTAGTCGTCGCCGAGGAAATCGAGCAGCGTGTGCGTGTCGCGCATGGCGTTCTTGAGACACGTCGAGGCACCCGGCGATGGCGTGATGTTGAAGATGACGTCGTCGCCAACGATCTTGGCCTCACCCATATCCAGGGACTTGTTCTTCGTGTCGACGATCTGCGGCCGGACGCCGCCGTAGCCCTTGGCGCGTTCGATGTCTTCGAGTTCAACGCTCGGGACGACCTTCTGGACGTGGGGCAGGAACTGTTTCCGGCCGACGTTCGGGAGATCGTAGACGAGGTTCCGGAGCACGTACGGCAGGAGGATACGATCCGAGAGAATATTGGCGTAGCTCAGGAACGCCGCCGCGTTCAGCCCGAAGACATCGAGGAAGTCCTTCACGGTCGAGATGCGGCCGCGCTCGAGCGTGGGGACGAGTTTCGCGGTCGGCCCGAACCGCGTAATACTGCCGTCGTGGACGTCCGCGTCGCCGTGGACGGCGGCGAAGGGCAGTTTCTTCATCTGGAGCGTGTAGACCTTGCCGTTCAGGAGATCGTCCGCGAGGAAGAAGCTCCCAGCGATTGGGAGCAGGACCTTATCCTGGCCGTAGCCGAGTTCCTTGGCCATCTGGAGGCTGTGCGAGCCGGCGGCAACGACGGTGGCGTCGCAGTCGAAGCGGTCGTCGTCCGTTTCGATCGTGTAGCCGTCGAGCGTCGGCGTGATGTCCTCGACTGCTGTCCCGGTGAAGACGTCGACGTTCGCCTCGTCTTTTGCCTCCGCGACGAACGACTTCGTCGTCTCGCCGTAGTCGACGACGTAGCCGTCCGGCGTTTGAAGTGCAAGCATGTCCTTCGAGGGGTCGCGGCCCTCGACGACCTTCGGTTCGATCTCGCCGATCTCTTCGCGGTCGATCGGCTGGAGTTTCGGGTAGAGGTCGCCGAAGCCCTCGTCTTCGTAGCGCCCTTCAAGCTCCGTGACTTCGTCCTCGCCGACCCCCAGCACCATCTTGCTGCGTTTCGAGTGCATCTCCCGGTCGGGGTCCTGATTCTCTAGATAGCCGGCGAGGAGCTCCGCGCCCTCTTTTACCTCCTCGGCCTTCTCGAGCGTATAGTTAGTCTCGATGTCCCCGAAGTGGAGGGTCTGAGAGTTATTCGTGTGGTGAGAATTGATCGCTGCGATCTCTGATTCCTTCTCGATCAGGGCGATCGAATCGATATCAGTGAACTTCGCGGTCGTGTATAGAAGCGACGCGCCACTGATACCGCCGCCGACGATTACTAAGTCATATTTACCAGACATTATTGGATCGTATGGGTCGGTATATCAACCGCTCGACTCCAGACCTATAACTCATATTTTTTCGATCGAACTTTCGACGGTTGCCGAAACCCCTATCGACGACTGTAAGCTCGCCTCTGAGAGGGCGGCTGTGACGAGTTGCGAAAACCAATATCTCCGCAGACCGGAGCGCTCTCTTGCACCTTCCTCGATCTTCGATCTCCCGCGTTCGCGTCGTCGTTCTCGTTTCTCATCCCAAGAATCGCATCGTTGTTCGACCGAATAGTCTCGACATTCAACGTACCGGTGAAGCGCGTTCGCCTCGAAACTGGGAGCGAAAACCTGTGTGCGAACTGTGATACCCTTGTCGGCGCTCCCGTGAAACGGAATGAACTGCATGAAAATTGTAAACTGAATCGACGGTCGGGGTCCCGCGATGGTATCGGTCTGCGTCGGTAGCGATGGTCGCGCTACTCCCGGGAGTCGGTATCCTGATAGATGACGTAGCCACATGCCTTGCAGTGTGACGCGTCGCGGTCGTGAAACGAGAGTCGAATGCGGTCCGACTAGACTTTAGGTGCTCGCCCTGAACAGCACACGTGAATTCTAACGAGGTCCGTCGCCAGTGGGCAGAGCGGACCGGAGCGTACTCACCGGAGTATTACGCCTACTACGGCCCCGACAAGCGGAGCGAGGCGATCTACAGTCGGCTCGAGCAGTCCGTCGACCGAGACGCGGCCATCCTCGAACTCGGCTGTAGTTCGGGTCGCCACCTCGCACACCTCCACGACCACGGTTTCGAGAACCTGCACGGGATCGACGTCAACGACGACGCGTTCGACGTGATGGACGAGACCTACCCCGACCTCGCCGCCGACGGGACGTTCTACCACGACACGATCGAAGCCGTCGTCGGCGATTTCGAGGACGGCCAGTTTGACGCCGTCTACTCCGTGGAAACGCTCCAGCACCTCCACCCGGACGCCGAGTGGGTCCTTGAGGAACTGACGCGGATCACCGACAACCTCCTCATTACCGTCGAAAACGAAGGCGAGGGCGACCAGTCGGAGTCGGACAAGCCCGACGTGAGCTACGTTAACGACGATTTCCCGCTCTACCACCGCAACTGGAATCGGGTCTTCACCGAGTTGGGCCTCCACGAGGTCGACGCCGAGTCGGGGAAGCGAGATACCGTCCGAGCGTTCCGCACTTCTCAGGAATAGTCGGTCGACTGCGCATCTCGAGGCGGTCGACTGCGATGGATTACAACGCTTCGATCGGAAGGGTATGCGCTCGAGGCGGTCGACGATTCCGATTTCGGCTCGGAACGCGGGCTACTCGCCCGAACTCGAGGGACGCGGTTCGTCTGGGTCGTCCTGTCCCGAATCGTCCTCGTCCGTCTCGGCTGAGTCATCGCCGGACGATTCGTCGACCGCTTTGCTGACTGTCTTTTCGACTTCCTCGCTGACAGTGTCACTGACCGTCTCCTCGACCTCCTTGGTGACCGTGTCGGTAACCGTCTCTTCGACCGTCTTGGTCACGTCCTCACTGACAGTCTCCCCAACTTTTTCGGCCACGTTGTCGACTTCTTTGCTGACCGTGTCGCTAACCGTCTCTTCGACCTCTTTGCTGACCGTGTCGCTGACCGTTTCCTCGACTTCCTTACTAACTGTGTCACTGACTGTCTCTTCGACTTCCTTGCTGACCGTGTCACTGACCGTTTCCTCGACTTCCTTACTAACTGTCTCTCCGACCTCCTTGCTGACCGTATCACTGACCGTCTCCTCGACTTCCTTACTGACTGTGTCGCTGACCGTCTCTTCGACCCGTTCGGCAACCTCAGTCGTCATCCAATTGGGGTCGAACCGGGCCATCTTCCACGCGACGTGGATGACGTAGGAGACCAACACGCCGAGCCCGAACGCGATGCCGATTCCAGTCTCGACTGCGACGATGAGCACAATCGCAGCGAAAATCATAATCCCGTACGCGAGGTCGACCGCAAAGTCGACGCGAGTCGGATTCATCGGACAGAACTCTCGAGTGAGATAGTATAATCGGTTTCCGAGTACATTATCGGCTAGAAGGGCCCCAACGGAAAATACCCGTCTACTCGAGTCCGGGCTCGCGGACGACCACTTCGATCGAGGGACTGTGTTACTGTAGTTCGGACGAGGGCAGATTTCAGATTCGGTTCCGCCGTCGTCCACCGAGCGGTCGGAACGTCGGTTCAGTATCTCTCAATGAGATGTGAGAGATACGTGAATCAAGGGTCTCGGTGCTCGGCGCGGAATAATTCATACGGACACCCGTTCTGATCACTGACTTTGATGGATCGGTTGCTCTTCGGCCACATACAATTCGAAAGGTATTTCTTCATATATGATATTTTGGTACCGATGCGACGACGACACTATCTGGCGATTGGGGGAACGGGGACGCTCGGGGCAATCGCGGGCTGTACCGGCGCGCTCGAGGACGACGAGTGTACGCCCGGTTCCGATCCGGTTTCGGAGATCGAACTCGACTTCGCGGCGTACACCGAGGATGATCGATATACCGACGAGACGTATCACGTTCAGGGAACTGTTGTCGAGCAGAGTTCGACCCGCGTTGTCATCGACGACGGAACCAGTCTCGCGGCGGTCAGCGTGGCGAGCAGCGAATATGTGTTCGATACCGAGGAGTTCGACATCGGTGATTGCATCAGCGGGAGCGGGTCACTCCACGTCCCACGGTCGGGGCAACACGAGATTCCATACGTCGGCCTCGAGCCCGAGGAGATCGAATTCGGGAGTTCGGAGAAAGACGTGTCATCGCTCCCTGATCGGCCGGACCAAACCATCTCGTCGGACTACAACGGCCTCGATGAGGAGATCACGGTCACCGTCACCGGTGCGGCCGAGATTCCGTCGGACCAGTTGCTCATTCGATGGCGCGAGTACGAGTCGGAGACCCCATGGACCGAAGCCGATCGCGAGTGGTGGCATGAACTGACCGACGTCCCGCCTGGCGAGCCGATCCCCGACGGAAGTCAGTTCACTCGCGCGACCAGCAGTTTCGACTACAGTGCCTTCTGGCTCAGCGGCGACCGGGGCTGGAGCCGCGAACTCGACCAGCTCAGGACCAACGACATTCGGTGATTGCATGCCGTCGCGGGTCGCGGTCACGCGAACTGGTCACGAGTCACGACTCGATTCCCGCTCGTGTGAACGCTTGACTGAGTAAACGGGACGAAACCGTAGCGGCTCTTTCGGTCTCCGGTACTGAATAACCAATAGGGAGTGAGACAAGGAAGTCGATTGCCTTGGCACTCGAACGCGCTACTATTACCGGATATCGAAGTGTTGATCGGAGGCAGTAGTCTCTGGAAGTGACGTGCGCGATGCTCGTCGTCGGCGGGCTCGTCGAAAAACTGCGTCCGGAAGCGTTCCGACCGCGAGATTTCGTATTCGAGCCCCGACCCGTGATTGGATCGTAATCAGGGCTCCGAGCCGGTGTGACTCGGCTCGAATCCGATCGGCTCTGCGTTTTCGCTTGGCCTCGAATATCTCGAAGGCCGCCGTCGACTCTCCGCACGTGGTGATTTCGTGGGCCAGCGTGAGCGCATCTTCGATAGCCTGTGCCGCACCTTGCCCAGCAAACGGCAACATTCCGTGGGCCGCATCGCCGGCGACGACGACTGACCCGCGATGCCACTGTTCAAGTGGCGGGACGTCCGCCAAACCAGTACTGAGCACAGTCTCGGTATCAAGTGACTCGACGACAGAGGGAACCGGAGCGGGAAACTCCGAAAACAGTCCGATCAGCATTGCTTTCGTCGGCCGTGAGTCGGTTCGTCCCTCAGCGGTGGACTCCGGCGCTGTAGTGAACCAGTAGAACCGATCGGCGTCGGTTGGCGCACCGCCGGTGTAGGTCCCCTCGCCCCACACCTCGAGCCCCCGAGTTCGGTACTGCTCAGGTAGATCTACCGTAGCGATGGCTCGATAGACGATACTGTCCAGCGCTCGCGGTTCGACGTTCGGTGCGACGGCGTCCCGGACGACAGAGTTGATTCCGTCCGTGCCGATGAGGATGTCGGGCTCGATTTGCGTGCCGTCGGTAAATCGGACGGCCGGCGTTTCCGTGTCAGTCACCGCTTCGCACGTCATTCCGATTCTGACTTCGGCGTCCAGTTCGTCAAGGAGTATCCGCTGCAGTTCGGCGCGGTGTATCGCCATGAAGCCGTAGCCGAAGTCGGCCCGTTCGACTCGGTCCAGATCGAATCGCGTCAGCACTCGTCCGCTTGCGGACCGAATCAAATTGTCTTCGAGGGGAACTCCCGCCTCTCGGACGCGATCGACGATTCCGAGGCGGTCCAAAACGAGTAACGCGTTCGTCTGTAGCAGGATTCCGGCGCCGATGGGTCGGTACTCGGACGCAGCCTCATATACGGTCGGGGTCCAGCCCCGCCGTTCGAGCGCGAGTGCCGTGGTTAGTCCACAGATCCCGCCTCCGATGATAGCGACGTCACGTCTCTCTGGAGTCATCAGCGTTTTTGGCACGAACTGATGGTCATCTCGTCGCTGCGGGAGCGTTCGCGGCGTCTGATGGTTCGGTTCCGTTCCATATCTATCGATTAACACCGAGCCGTGAAATTTCAGCTGCCGATTATCTACGCTGCTTTAAACCGCGCCAGATATCTTCCCATACGTATGCGATATCTCACGGTTCTCATTCACCCGGCCGAGGGCGGTGCGTTCCATCCGCTCGGGGAGAAACTCACGAAAGAGTCAGGGATCGAGCGGGAAGCGATTCACCACGTCGAACACCTCGCCGACGACACGGTGCTGTTGTTCGCCGAGGGGAGCGGAGACCGGGACCGATACGAGGAGATAATGCGGGACTCGCCGTACGTCGTCGACTATCTCGTTTCCGGGGCGGACCGGTGGATGGCTGTAAATCAGTTCGAACCGACGGACGCAACTCGGCGCCTGCTGGAACGTCAACGCGAGTCGAACGTCGTCATCGAGACGCCAATCTACTTCACCGCCGATGGTTCGCTACGGATAACGTATCTGGGAAGCGACGCTGCCTTTCGGGAGTTGTTCCGCGACTCCGTCGAGGAGACGACTGTCACGTTCGATGTCGTCGAAACGGGCGACTACGAACCGGACGAAGCGACGCTCACGAGACTGTTGACGACGCGCCAGCAGGAAGTGCTCGAAGTAGCGGTCGAGATAGGGTACTACAGTGCGTCTCGGCAATCCACGCTCGACGATGTGGCAGACGTTGTCGGAATTGCGCCGACGACCGTGGGCGAGCACCTCCGAAAAGTGGAGGAGCGCGTGTTCGGTGCTCTCGTTCGTTGATTTTCACGTGTGTACGAACGTCGCTTGTGAAATCGCATTCCCGGTAATAGTTGGGCCTCAGCGCTCATACTGCGCGAAACTACGGTTGGTTGCTACGATTCTGGCGGATCGTCACAGGGCTGGCTGATCACCACATCTGTGGTGCATCGGCAATGAGTCGGTCTATCGAACATCTGACGCAAGGCTTGGCCGCCCTATGTAATAGGTGATGGTCAATCGACCCCAAGAGGAGAATGAGTGATCTGACTACCATGATAGATAGTATTCTCAGGAAGGTTATTTGTGATGTGCACGATCAACTGCTGATAATGGGTATCAACGTCACGAAATTTATCGCCAAAGATACCGTCAGAGACAAGATATCCAAGGGATATCTCGATAACCGACAACAAAATACCGGAATCTGAATCGGAGCGGGTGGCTGACCAGCCTTAAATGTGAACAAATGATTCGTCTAAGATAGTAGTTCTACTTCTTCTTCCAGCGGAATTCTCCCTGTTTGATGGTCATATGTATGGTCGGTGCGACCTACAGATTTTGATAAGTGAATTGTCATATACTACAATACGAACTCATTCCTCGACGTACCGTAACTAATTCGGGCAAAACGACAGTCTCTTTCTAAATCGCGTTCATGTGAGAGGGTCCTCCACCTCCTTTAACAATTGCCGCATTCGACGGTTGCTCAGAGCGTCCGAGAGCCACCCCGTGACCAGGAACGCCACGCCGACGAATACGAACAGCCAGCCGATCAGGTTCGTAATCAGACCCGTAAAAAGATGGAGTATCGCCGTTCCGAAGATTAACGACACGAATCCGGTTCTGATGTGGGCGAGAACCGTCCGAGAATAGGCAGGGACAGGGTCTTTCCGATCGGATCGCGGTTATCGGCGAATGAGGATACCGTCTCGAGCGCGGACCGGACTTCGAATCGCCGCAGCGATGCTGATCGACTCGATCAAAACCCTCCGCCCGACCGATCGGGACCGAACCGCGATCGCCGTCCTCCTCGCCGCCGGCGTGTACGTCTACTACGCCGACCTCGGCGGGTCGACGCTCCAGTCCTTCGACGAAGCGATCTACGCGTCGATCGCGCGACGGCTGAGCCGCGGCGGATCGTGGATCGTCCCTCGCATCGACTGGGCCGCCGACGGGGCCGTCGTCGCCGAGATGCTCTTCCTGCAGAAGCCCCCGGGCGCGTTCTGGCTGCAGGCGATCTCGATGCGCGTCTTCGGTGCCACCGCGTTCGGCGCTCGCTTTCCGTCGGCGACGTTCACGATCGCGACCGGCGTGCTGGCCTACGTTTTCGGTCGGGACCTCTTCGACCGCAGGGCGGGGTTCGTGGCCGGGCTGGTCTGGCTGACGACGCCGCAGGTGTTCGCGGGGATGAACGGCGGTCGGAACGGCGGAACCGACACCGCGCTCGTGTTCTTCGGCACCCTGTTCGTCTACCTCGTCTGGAAGGGCGTCGCCGACGATCGACGATACCTCGCGTACGCGGGGTTCCCGGCGGCGGGCGCACTCCTCGTCAAGGGACTGGCGGCTGGCACATACCCGCTGGCGCTCCTCGCGCTCGTCCCCTTCGATCTGCTCGGGCGTCGACGGCTCCTCTCGCGAGAGGCGGCGATCGGCGCGGCGGTAACGCTCGTACTGGCGTTGCCGTGGCCGATCCTCGCCTGGCTCCGTCACGGTGACCTGTTCCTCGAGGAACTCGTTTTCAAGCACGTGATCGCTCGGGCGAGCGGCTCGTTCCCACCGTACCACGAGACGACGTTCGGATTCATGTCCTATCCGTACTTCCGGCACCTTCCCTCGTACTTCGATCCGTGGCTGTACTTCCTGCTCCCGGCGGTCGGCGTCGTCGCCGTCGTCGCGGTTCGCGTTCGGGTTACGGAGGGGCGCTCGCAACCGCTGCGCGATACGACATTCCTGCTGTGGTGGTCCGCGAGCGTCTTCACCTTCTTTTCGGTCACCGGGAACCAGGCCTGGTACATCCTGCCGCTGTACGTTCCGGCGGGGCTGCTGGTCGGTCGCTTGGTCTCGCTGGTCGCGTCGCCCCGATCGATCGACCACTCCCTCGCGGTCGGCGGCGTCGTCACGGGCTGCGTCCTCGCGTTGGTCTTTACGTTTCGACTCGACGTGACCTCGCTCGTCCAGTACCGACTGCAGGACCACATTCCCGGCGGCGTCGCGTTCGCGCTCGTCCTCGTCGTCGCTGCGATCGCGGTTATCGCCGAGCGGCCGCTCGACTCGACGCTGCGGCGGCGATGGCGCGACGTCGACGTCTCGCGGCTCCGGACCGTCGCGTTCGTAGCCCTCGCGATCCTTCTAGTGTCTACAACCGCCGAACCGGTCGAAATGGGCGGCTCGGCGTTGGACGAGCAACAGGAGGCCGCGGGGACGCTGATTGACCACCAGACGCCCCCGGACGCGACGGTCTTCGTCGTCCCCGAATCCACGCAGGCTGGCGGGTTTCACTCGCTGGTGTTCTACTCCGATCGGTCGATCGAGCCGGTCGAGGAGACGCGGGCCGAATCGAACGATCGAATCAGGTACCTGTTCGTCCACCAGGAAGCGGCAGCCGACCTTAATCGGGAGCGCCGCGTCGTCGCCACGCTCCACGACGAGGACGAGACGTACTACGTACTCGAGTTGGGGCCGCCCGACGGCGGATAGGGCCACGGTCGTGCACTGGACGCCGGCGATCAGTCCGTCCGACTCCGACCGGCGATCGAATTTATCACACTGGTTTTGGATGCTCTGCTATACAGTTGTTCAATACCGATAGCACCTCTTCGGTAAGAGATGCAGGCCTCGGCACTCACGGCTCATCTTCTATCCATAATTCGGAACGAGATACTGACTTGTCGGCCTTCATTTGCATCTATATACTGCGCTAAACACCCGTGTCGGTTACGAAGAGACTTATCTCGTTCTATAAGATGTTTGTCTGCTCCAGAAAGTGCTATAGTAACCAAAAGAATACTCTTTCATCATTTCCTGGAAATGGAGTTTTCGTGGGAAACATTTTGAACTCGAACCCTGAAGAGCTGTGCCTACTAGATAAGATATGGGAATTGAAGAAAAGGTGATTAGTGCTATTGGCAAGGATTGTAGACTACCAGCAGATAGGTTTAATGGAGGTTCTATAGCGACAAGAATAATAAATAAACCCCATATTATTAATTCTATATAATATAAAATACTTATTTAGAAATATTTATTATGGACATTATAGTTAAATTCTCATCCAATACTATTGTAATCTTCGGTTCAGTTTATTCTCAAGGAAGATCTACACGGACATAGGCCTCTGATCTACCCGTGACTGGTCAAGATGCATCTTCCTAAAGTAGAACCTGATGAGCTCTTACTGTGTCTTGTTATTCATTACAGGCACTGATTCAGTATTGATGCTCGAAACTAAGCTCACTATATTCGTAAGAGTATGATTTGATACCTGCTTCATCACATCGTGAACTGAGGTTAGCTGGCAGCACATATGTCTGCTCACCCAATTCTTTCTCGAGATGTTTGCAAAATGCGATGGTGATATCCCGGTCGCCGTCACCATCTTCTGCAGCCTCGAGAACCACTGCTAGATCCGGATCGTCGTAATCTGGTTTGATGACGTAGTCGCCCGGAGTGAAGGGGTTCTCTGCGTGCTCAAGATTAGTGTGCTTGTAGGTATAGAGCTTGATATCTTGATCATCACAGTAGGATGCAAGCTTCGCGGGATGAATTTCGCGCCAGTTGCCAGGCCCGTCATCGAGCATATTTGGAAACGCGACGCTGACGGCTTCGCCGTCCATCGTCTGCCCGTAGAGATTGACATCGTGTTCCGGTGGGAGTACCTCTACGACCACCGCAACTGATGCATCGGTATCTTCTGCTTTGACCACTCGGTCACCGGGTTTGAACGGGTTCTCCGGCTTCTGATTCATGTGAGCCGTGTTCGGCCCCAGATCCTGTAACTCGTTCATCGGCCGAGCAGCGAGGTGAGCGAGTTTCTCCGGTTCCTCACCGGAGTATGCGTCTTGGGTTTTGACTTTCGACTTGAGCGTTTCAGTTCGCTCCCAGCCGAGGAGGATAAGCGCGTCTTCGTTGTCGCGGTGCCAGACCATCACGATGATATCGTCGTCCGGATCGTTCTCGAGGATATTTGCCGGACGAAACGCAGAGACGTCCCTCGAGGTTTTCACGTCGATCTCGTAGCCGAAGACATCGAAGTCGTGACCGGAGAAACTTTCCGGGTTGCAGCGCCGAATTGCCGCTTCATTCTCCCACCCCCACATCTCGACAGGGAGGTACTCTCGACAGAACTGCTCGAACGCAAGTTCACCGAGGTTTCCGATCCGTTTGACGTCCAAATCATCTGCACCCTGAATGACTGCTTGGTGATGGGCACGCTCTCTATCGATTTTGTCGGGGGTATAGAGATACATTACGTATGGATTAGTTGTTTGTATAATGTATCTTTCTTATCAGAGACCACTCCTGATACCGATAGAGCAAGAAGCGATACTCGAGTCTCCTAATGCGAATCTCTCGATGACATCACATTTTCGCCACCGTAGAACTACATACAGCCAGTATTGAGGCTGTAACGGAACGGGAGATGCTTGTAAACCGATGGCCTCGGCACTCATAGGGCTCGTCACCGCCGGATGCCGAGTCCGGCTCGGAGCGGGAGCATCGTCATCGGCCACGTGATCCTACCGCCGTCGCTCCAAAGACGGTTTGGGTTCATCGGCGAAAACGGATACCGCTCGGTGACTTATGACCCGCGTCCGGCGTCCTCGGTCGCGAAAGCCGCGTTCCACTCGTCGATCAGGTTCTCGAGTCGGCCCGTATTCCCATGCGAGAACATCCGCTGGGCGCGATCGGTGGCCGTCAGCGGATCCGCGACGTCGCTCGAGGGGGCCGTTCGAGTGCGGGTAGTGGTTCGTGTCGGTTCGGCGTCGGTCGTGGACTGCAGGCGTTGGGTGCTCATGTCGGTCGGGATGTGGATATCGTCGAAAATCGGTACTCGTCGTTCGGCAACGAACTCACGCTACTACGTGTACGACCGACATCTGTACTCACCCCTATCCGCCCCTAGGTTATAAAAGTTCATGATAGATGTCGCCTCTTCGGCCTGGTGTATGAAACCAAATACCACGGATGTAATTCGCACGGAACAGCGATGCGACCATCGAAGCCGCGTCCGTCGTACCGGATTTCGGTGACTCGAGGGACCTGTTCCACTCGAGATGCCGGTTCTCCAATGATCTCTCGATCTCTGTTGCAGCCGGCTGACACCCCTCGAGAGCTGCCGCGACTCCGATACCTTGAGAACCCGCGGCCGAGTCCTCACGCGTAACACGATGGCGAGCGATGATCAGGACGGCGACGACGGGCCGGACGTGAGTTTCGTGGTGCCGGCGCGAAACGAGGCCGAGTACCTCCGTGGGACGCTGGCCAGTCTCGCGGGACTGGACACGGACTACGCATACGAGGTGATCGTCGTCGATGGCAACTCGAGTGACGGGACGCCGGCGATCGCCCGCGAGTACGGTGCGACCGTCGTTTGCGAGGGCGGCTCGAGCATCGCCGCCGCCCGAAATCTCGGGGCCGACCGCGCGACCGGCGAGTGGCTCGCGTTCATTGACGCGGACACGCGGGTTCGGGCGAACTACCTGACCGACCTGCTCGGTTTCGTTGAAGCCGAGAAGCTCGCGGCTGCGAGTTCGTACTGCCGGATCACCGGGCCACGACGAGCGAAAGCGATGGAGCTAACGATCAATCACGTCTTTTCACGGCTCGAGCGGCCGATCCTGCCAGGGTTCAACTGTCTCGTCCACCGGCAGGCCTTCGACGAGATCGGCGGTTTTCCCGACGTGGCGAACGAGGACACGGCCTTCAGCCGATCGCTCGCCGGCCGGTTTCCGACGGCCTACTACCCGACGGTTCTAGTCGAGAGTTCGGGCCGGCGGATCGCCGACGTGGGATTGACGGGGACGCTGTGGCACTATCTTCGGCTGGACGTCGAACGGCTCCGCACGGACTACTGAACCGCCGTGTGGGATTTTGCCGCGTTCGGAATCGTGGATTACCAATCAGGACTGGCGACGCGTCGGTCGTCCATCCGAGGGAAAGGGGCCGGTGCTGCCGCTACTCGAGACGACGGTGAGAGAAGGTGGCCGGTGTCCGCGTTATGAGACGAACGTCAGCAACTGGACCAGCACGCCCAGCATGACGCCGACCGCGATGACCGTCTTGGGATCGATACGAATGGCGTTCGAGTCCTCGGAGTCGAAGTACCGGACCAGCCCGGCACTGGACATCAGGCCACCGGTGTTCTGTCCTTTATCCATACCTGTTTCTATGGGCCCCTCAAACTAAACCTTTCGACCGGGCTGCGTCCCCGATCACGGCAATGTGATGGCAGTGGGAAACCCTTATGCGCGGCGCGCGGCAACTAGCGTTGACCGCATGACTGTCACACTTAAGGACTTCTACGCGGACTGGTGTGGCCCCTGCAAGACCCAGGATCCGATCCTCGAGGAGCTCGAGGACGACTGGGAGGGCCGATTCGAAGTCGAGAAAGTAAACGTCGACGAACAACAGGACGTCGCCAACGAGTACCAGGTTCGATCGCTGCCGACGCTCATCATCGAGAACGATGACGGCATCGTCGAACGGTTCGTCGGCGTCACCCAGCGCGACGACATCGAGAACGCCCTCGAGTCGGCCGGCGCGTAGGGACGACCACCAGCTTTTCGCGGCTTTCAACTGACCGGCAGCGCCCCGGCTATCTCCCTCGAGTCACAGCGATTGTCGGAAACCGAGCCCACACTGAGTCGCAGTCGGCTTGATTTAGGTCCACTTCACGCCGACGTCGTGCATGTCTGCGTTGTACTTCGCGATGTTGATGACCAGCGGCGTGACGCTCTCGACTTCGGCCGCGTTGGCCAGCGGCCCGGCCTCAAGTGCGCGCAGTCCGTCAATTTCGTTGGCGACCGTCAGGACGGTGTCTTTGGCATCGTCGTCGTCGGCGACGACGAGCGTGTCGAGATCGAGATCGTTCTCGAGATTCGACAGCGCGTCGGCTGCGAGGTTGTGGAAGGCACCGACGACCGGCACCTCGTCGGGGGCCCGCTGCGCGACGAGCTGGGTGACGCTGCCGGCCTCGGGCGGGTGGTAGTGGAGGCCGTCCTCGTCGCCCTGCATCCCGACGGCGGGGGTGACCAGAATCGAGTCCGAATCGAGGCTGTCGGAAACCGCTTCGACCGTGTCACCGACGTAGTACGGCGGGACGCTGCAAATAACGACATCCGCGCGATCGGCCGCCATCTCGTTACCGAAGCCCTTGATATCGACCTCGTCGGTGCGATCTGCGAGTTCCTCTTCATACTCCGCGACCGCGTCGCGGGCCTTCTCGGGATCCCTCGAGCCGATGAGGATCTCGTGGCCCGTATCGCGAGCAAACCGTAGCGCGAGTCCTTCGCCGATATCGCCGGTGCCGCCCAGTAGTGCAATTCGCATACGCACCTCTCGGGACGGCACTCGAATAAAAGGGCCGGAGATCGGCCGATATCGCCGGATTCTCGGACGACCGGCGGTCGGCGATCGGCGGTCCGCGGCCGGCGTGAACGCACTCACCCGGAAACGGCGGAATGAGGCCCAGCACCGCCGCGGCGATGGTGGATCCGACGACGATCGCGCTGATACCGAGGGAGACAGCGGTCGTCGACGAACTGGTAATCACTGCCTGTTCGCTCACGGCGATGAACAGCAGCGCGAAGCCGACTGGAGCGACCGTTCCGAGAATGTCTATGAAAACGTCTCAGACCGCCGATCGAACGATGGTGTATAGTTCCCCTGCTTGAGTCCGTCGACTGTATCGCCGCTGGACTTCCCTTCTGTTTCAGGGCCAGTCGGTACATGAACAGCTACGAAAAGTCGACAAATAACACGGAACATATAATAAATATATTCATATGCGGTAGAGTAAAAGCAATCATGAAGCGTGGATATTTAATCTCATTTTCAGTCTTACTCATTGAATTTATTTTAGTCCTTAACCCAATTTATTTTATTCTGGTGGGGGAGGGGATTCAGAAATAATATATTATGTCGATAATATCGAAAACGAAACTGCGGCCGAAGCGGCCATTCAATCCTCTGAAGAAGTATTACACTGTCCCGGTGAACGACCCTGTGCGCTGGAGTCCCGAATACTCGAGAACGGATCCGTTGAATACGACGGGATCATAGACGATTACAGGGACGATCCTCGCACCGACCGCCCACCGTGGTATCCGGTCGTCAGAATCGAGGGGGAAGTATATCTTCCAGAGTCCGAATCCCGCGGTAATAAAACAGTTCTGACGCTCTCGCAGATCAGTTATCTAGAGGCCGTCGAACGCACTGCTGTCGATTCGGCAGACCGGCCAGCAGAGGTCCGGAGGGCGGCCGAAACGGGGTCGGTCACCGTATACGGAGAGCGAATCGAAGACTTCGAACGGTACAGGATCATCGAACACGATGGGGAGTACTACTGGACGTATCGGTCTAAAAAAAGCGGTGGACACTGGACAGACAACGGTCGCCTCGCTGCAGTAAGAGCGGCGCTATTCGTTCTGGGGAGCGGATTACTGGCGTACGCCGGGTGGAGAGTCCGAAATACGACCGACTGATGATTGCTCGTGCGATCGGTTTGACGGAACACCGTCAAGGGGCTTCGTCCTCGTCCAGATTCATCGCTGCGCCCAGTCCGCCGTCGTAGGCGTCGCGCTCTCGCACCTCGCGGATCCGCTGCTCGAGCCGGGTCTCGAGCTCCGCCCGCCGCTCCTCGTCGACGTCGGGGTCGGTCGCCAGATCCCGGACGTCCTGCCGGGCGGTCCGCAGGACGGAGACGGCCTCGGCGGTCTCGAGGTCGGCGGCACGGTCCAGCGCGCGTTCAACGTCCGCGAGCGTGGTTTCGGTCATACCGGCGGTTGGCGGGGCACACGCATCAACGACGGGCCGGGAACTGCCACGTCGTCCCGTAGCGCAGTTTACATTACCCGCCCGCTCCTCGGTCCGGTATGGTCCGCCCTGCCGTCATCGCCCACCGCGGCTACGCCGGTGTCGCACCCGAAAACACCGTCACTGCGGCCACGCGCGCCGCCGAGCGCGATGAGACTGCGATGCTCGAGATCGACGTCCAGCCGGCTGCCTGCGGAACCCCGGTCGTCGTCCATGACGAGCGCCTCGAGGGGACCCGCGACGGCCGGCCGCTGACCGACGCGACCGGGCTCATCTGGGAAACATCACTCGAGGCGCTCCAAGAGACGCGAGTGCTCGGTACCGACGCGACGATTCCGACGCTCGACGAGTTGCTCGCGGCCGTCCCTGAGACGGTCGGCGTCAACGTCGAACTGAAGAATCCCGGAACCGCGGACCTGCGAGTCGGCGAATCGCTTCCAGCGGACGAGTGCGCCAACCGTCGCGAGATTTGGCAGCCGTTCGTCGAGCGCGTCGTCGCCGACTGTACGGACTTCGGCAGTGACCTGCTCTTTTCGTCGTTCTGCGAGGGAGCCATCGCGGCGCTGCGCGAGACCGCCGAGTATGCTGCCGCCCCGCTGCTCCAGGATGACCTCGAGGCCGGCCTCGAGATTGCGCGTCGCTACGACTGCGAGGCGATCCACCCGCCGCGGAGCGCGATTGTCGGGACCGACCTGTCCGGAGCGGCGTACACCGGAGGTTCGGCCGCCGAACCGAAGATCGACGTGCTCGAGACAGCCCATGACGAGGGCCGAGCGGTCAACGTCTGGACGGCGAGGAACTGGGTCCAGTTCGACGCGCTCGCGGCGGCTGGCGTCGATGGGATACTAGCCGACTACCCCGGGCTGGATGAGGGCTCAGACGTGTGATACTGACGACGGTCGGCGCGATGCCGTGGCGACACTTTGAGAGCTTGCGACTGCTTCCGAGCCCGCTCGACGAACCGTTTTCCTCCGTTTGACGGGTTTTGACGGCGTGAGGCCGCGCAACTCGATCGCAGCTTCACCTTCATACGGGAAGTACTGCCTGCAACTGCGCCGGATACCTTGATACGACAAATCGTGCAGAGGATGTGTTGACTATGTATCTCGTCGCGCGTTCGGGGAGCCGTTTCGATCGTCGATTTGCAGGCGAAACCGGCCCCGCCACGTTCCGAAATGGTGTCGACTCAAGGCACCGTTCAGGAGGTGGTGCTCGATGAGTGATTTTCCACCGCAGACGACCATCAAGCGGTGGTTGGTGACAACCAACCACAAGGACGTCGGACTTCTCTATCTGGCAACGGCGTTGTTCTTCCTCGTCGCCGGCGGTGTTCTCGCATTGCTGTTCCGCGCTCATCTGTGGGAGTTCGGCGGCACCGGCCTTCTTACGAACACCGAGTACAATCAGTCGGTCTCGATCCACGGGTTGTTGATGGTGTTCTGGTTCATCTCGCCCTTCGGCTTCGGCTTCGCGAACTACATCGTCCCGCTCCAGATCGGGGCGAAGGATCTCGCGTTCCCGCGACTGAACGCGCTGAGCTACTGGTTCTTCCTCTTTTCGGGGCTTCTCGTCTTGCTCTCGTTCTTCCAGGGGACGACGTGGGCCAACGGCTGGTACATGTACGCGCCGCTGAACGTGCCGATCTACAACCCCGGCTACACGCTGACGATGGGCGGAAACACGACCATCCTCGCGTTGACCCTGTTCGTCATGTCGGTCACCCTCGGTTCGGTGAACTTCCTGACGACGATCCACCGCTGTCGCGCCGAGGGGCTGGGTCTATGGAACATGCCGTTATTCACGTGGGCGACGCTGCTGACTGTCTGGATGATGCTGTTCGCGTTTGCGGCGCTGCTGGCTGCGCTGATTCTCATGCTCTCCGATCGCCTTCTGCTCACGCAGTACTTCTCCTCGACGGAACAGGGCTCGAGTCTGCTCTGGGGACACATCTTCTGGTTCTTCGGCCATCCGGAGGTGTATATCGTCTTCTTCCCGGCACTGGGAATTATATTCGAGACGTTCCAGACCTTCTGCGGTCGGCGGCTCGTCGGCCGGAAGTGGGTCATCATCGCAATGGTACTCGTCGCGGTCCAGTCCTTTTTGGTCTGGATGCACCACATGTTCCTGACAACGATCAACCTCCCGATCAAGACGCTCTTTATGGCGACGACGATCGGAATCTCACTGCCTTTCGATCTGATGGTCTTCTCGCTGATTTATACCATGGTCAAGGGTCGCGTGCGCTTTACGACGCCGTTCCTGTTCAATCTCGGCGCGCTCGTCCTGTTTATCATCGGCGGCATTACCGGTGTCTTCCTCGGTGCCGTCGTCCTTGACTACGAGTTCCGCGGAACCTACTGGGTCGTCGCACACTTCCACTACGTGATGGTTGCGGGGGTCACTGCGCTGATCGGCGGCCTCTACTATTGGTGGCCCAAGTTCACCGGAAAAATGTACGACGAACGGCTCGGAAAGCTCAGCTTCGCGGTCTACTTCCTCGGCTTCAACCTGCTGTACTTCCCGATGTTCCTCGCGTGGGAGACGCCCCGTCGCGTCTTCCACTACCCCGAGGGGACCGAATTCTACCACCAGCTGGCGACCGTCGGGGCCTTCGTCATCGCCACGTCAGTTCTGCTCGTCTTCATCACGCTCGCGAAAAGTTTCGTTTCGGGGCCTGATTCGCCCGGTAACCCGTGGGCATACTCACGGACCGCCGAGTGGGCGACGACGTCGCCCCCGCCACTCGAGAACTGGCCGAACCGCCCCAGTTATGCCAGCGGAAAACTCGAGTTCGTCGACGACACGACGGCGGCCGACGGCGGTGCGGTCGCCCACGAGCGGACCGGACAGGTCGACTCGCTCGAGGCGGACCACGAGGATCACGCGAGCATTTGGCCGTTCGGGATCGGGATCGGCATGTTCGTCATGTTCCTCGGACTATCTGGATTGACGCCCTACGTCGCCGACTTCGCCACCGCACGCGGGGCGGAACTCGCCGGCACATCCGCCGGGTCGGAGAATATCCTCTATCCCGTGCTCTCGCTCGTCGGCGTCGGCATCTTGGGAGTCGCACTCTTCGAGTACGGCCGCGAGGAGTTCAACGCGCCCAGAATGGCCATCGCCGAACGCTGGCCGTTCGAGGGGGTCGGCACGACGAAGACCGGCGTCTGGTTCTTCCTGGCCTCGGACGTCGTCGTCTTCGGTGCCGTCATTGGGGCGTACATCTTCATGCGGATCCATACCGGCTGGGGCGAGATCGAGACCGTGCCGCCATCGGCGACGATCGGTCTGATCAACACCTACGTCCTACTCACCTCGAGTTTCACGGTCATCCTCGCGCTCGTGATGGCCGAACGGGGAACAAGCGCGGCCTCCTGGGATCGATGGGAATCACGCTGTTGCTCGGGTTCACGTTCCTCGCGATCAAGGGCTACGAGTGGAGCCAGGAGTTCGCCCACGACATCTACTGGTTCACCGAACTCCAGTACTCGATGTACTTCGTGACGACCGGCCTGCACGCCCTCCACGTCATCCTCGGACTGCTCATCGCCGTGTTCATGATCTACCGTATCGTGTCCATCGACGCCTACCTCGAGGACGACCGCCCGGTGGAGTACTTCGGGCTCTACTGGCACTTCGTCGACATCGTCTGGGTGATCCTGTTCCCGCTGTTCTACCTGATGTAGCGGGCCCGGATCGCGGTTGTTCGATTTAATCGTCCGCTCTCGCTTGTCCGACTCGAGTCGGAAGCCGCCGCGGGACCGGTCAGAATCAGCCGGATACAAGGCGATCACCGCCGAACGAACAGCTATGAAACTCTCGAGCGTCGTCGATCGACTCGACGAGGAGATTGGAACCGCCGACTACGCCGACCTCGATGCTAGCGCGAACGGATTGCAGGTCGGGCCGGACGACGGCGAGATCGAGCGCGTCGCGTTCGCCGTCGACGGCGTCCGCGAGACATTCGATCGGGCGATCGAAGCTAACGCGGATCTGCTCGTCGTCCACCACGGTCTCTCGTGGGGCGGCTTCGACCGCGTGACCGGCCGGACCTACGACCGGATCGCCCCCCTGATCGAACACGACCTCGCGCTGTACGTCTCGCACCTCCCGCTGGACGGCCACCAAGAACTCGGTAACGCCGCCGGCGTCGCCGATCTGCTCGGACTCGAGGATCGCGTCCCCTTCGGTGAACTCGGCCCCGAATACATCGGCCAGCGCGGGACGGCGGCCGACCCCTACGCACCGGCCGACCTGCGCGAGCGCCTCGAGCGAAATCTCGAGACCGGAGGCCAGCCGGTCCAGCACCTCGCCTTTGGCCCCGACGAGATCGAGGACGTCGCGATCGTCACCGGCAGCGGCATCGACTGGCTCGATGAGGCCGTCGACACCGGCGCGGACGCGCTGGTGACTGGCGAAGGGAAAGGGAAGGCCTACCACGAGGCCCAAGAAGCAGGAATTCATGTCTTCCTCGCAGGTCACTACGCGACGGAAACCTTCGGCGTGCGATCGCTGCAAGACCTAGTCGAGGAGTGGGGCCTCGAGACGACGTCTCTCGAGGTTCCGACAGGACTGTAGCGCTGCCCCGTCGATCAGTGCTGGGCTGGGTCCCATACTGGGTCGTCACCCTTGCCGGTCGACCCCTCAATAGCCGGTGTTGGCCCGTGACAGGGTGTTCCTACCGCCAGTTTCAGTTCCGAAACGCCGACTCGACGGGTGTCTCGAGGGAACAGTCGGCCGATAACAATAGTCGTCCCGCGGCGACCGTCACGTCACTCTCGGAGTCGGCTCCGGGAGAGTTCACATGACAACGGATGATTCACAAACCCGACGGGACTACCTACGAACCGTCTCCACTACCGGTGCAGTCCTCGGTGGGAGCGTACTTGGCGTCTCGAGCGCCAGCGCCGACGGTCAGCCCGACGACCACGATCCGACGGGGATCGACCCTGCCAAGATTCGACTCGAAGCGACCTGCGTCGACGCAGATCACGACGCGGCGCTGTTCTGCGTCGAGAACGACACCGACGAGTGGGCCCACCTCGAGTGGCGGACCACGCCGGTCGAGGACGGTATCGAGTTTCTGGACTGTCAGACCGTCCGCGTCGTCGGAGATTTCACCGAAGTGATGGTCGACGCATCGTTCGACACCGACGCCGGTATCGGAAACACGACTTGGCAGTTCGGCCCCGTCGACGGCAGCGCTGTCGTTGACATTGCTGACATCGACGAGATCCCCGAGAATTCGATCGTCAACACCGTCGACGCGTTCCGAGAGGGGACCCCTGTCGTGCCACACGGTGGCGATATCTCGGTCGAGAACCGGGAGTACGAAGCGTGTCAGGAGGACCATTTCGGTGAGGTTGTCGACTCGCCTTCGAGCGACCCCGCGACCCAGACAACGGCGTCCGATGAGGACGCGACGAGCGGACCTGACAGTGATGACGGTCGCAATGCGCTGGCCGTCCCACCGAATGAGACACGGCGGTTCGTCGCCTCGGGCGACGACGGACTCGCGACCGTCGCCCTCTTCTCCGATGGCGAACGGATCGGGACCGCCTCGAGTACGGCCGCGGACGACTGTTCGATTCCGATACGGTGGTGGCGGTGGTATTCCGCTGGACGAGACTGTCTGACGTCCGATCGCATGTAACTCACCGTCGACGTGTAATGTTCTGATCGACTGCTCACGACTGCTGTCGACGGTATCGGCCGCGACCGGCGATCCGACGGCCGACCATCTCAAGGATTGAGACCGCGACGTTCAAACCGATGGCTCGCGGAGCCGAGGACATGAGCGACGAGCACGATCACGGCGGCGACGCCGACGGCGAGACGGACGGAGACGACCATCACGAGCCCGAGCGGGAGACCTTCTCGCACGATCCGGTCGGGCACGCCGAGGTCCGCGCGGGCATGACGGTCGGCGAACTCGCGGACGAGTACGGCAACGCCGGCGTCGGCGCGGCGGACCTCCACGAGGCCGTCGACGTGACCGAGTCGATGTTCGACGACGACGTGACCGTCTTCTTCGGCCTCGCGGGCGCGATGGTCCCGACGGGGATGCGAGCGATCGTCGCCGACCTGATCCGGGACGGCCACATCGACGTCCTCGTCACGACGGGCGCGAACCTCACGCACGACTCGATCGAAGCGATCGGCGGGAAACACCACCACGGCGAGGTCCACGCCGAGGGGAAGACCGAGCGCGAACACGACGAGACGCTGCGCGACGAGGGCGTCGACCGCATCTACAACGTCTACCTCCCACAGGAGTTCTTCGCGACGTTCGAGTCCCACCTGCGCGACGAGGTCTTTCCGGTCCTCGAGGAGGAGGGCGTCGTCTCGATCCAGCGACTCACCGAGGAACTCGGCCGCGCGAACGCCGAAATCAACGAGCGCGACGATATCGACGAGGACGCGGGCATCGCCGCCGCGGCGTACGAGAACGACGTGCCGATCTACTGTCCCGCGATTCAGGACTCCGTGCTCGGCCTGCAGGCGTGGATGTACTCCCAGACCTCCGACTTCTCTCTCGACGCGCTGGCGGACATGACGCACCTGACCGACATCGCATATCACGCCGAGGAAGCCGGCGCGTTCGTCGTCGGTGGCGGCGTCCCCAAGAACTTCACCCTCCAGACGATGCTCGTCGCGCCCGATGCCTACGACTACGCCGTCCAACTGACCATGGACCCCAAACAGACCGGCGGCCTCTCCGGCGCGACGCTGGACGAAGCCCGCTCGTGGGGCAAACTTGAGAAGGACGCTGACAATGTCTCCGTCTACGCCGACGCGACGATCACGCTCCCGCTGGTCGTCGCAGCGGCTCTCGAACGGCTCGAGGAGGAATAGATCGGGCGGACTCCGCTGAGAGCGGTCCGGACGCGATCGGTCGCTCACCGGCAGCGAACCGTTCCGGAGACCCGTTTCGATCGCCTCGCACGGACAGACGTACCGTCTCGGCTCGAGAAGCGACCGACCTCGCCCGATAGAGCATGTACGGTGGCGCGCGCTGAGCCGTGGTGAACGACGAGTGAACCACGGCTCGATGTCGTGCGAGGCATGAGCGAGCGCCGTATGGCGCGAGTGAATCGGTTGGGGAGGGTGTGGAAATCCCTCGTTGCCACGGTAGCAGAACGCGCTACGGTTCTAGTCGGTGGGATCGAACGTCGAATTTGGTACGGAAACGACGAAAAGCGTCCTGCTCGTTCTGGCGGCACGGAATTACCACGCCCTCCCCAGCCGATTCGTTCGCTCTCTTCGATCGCTCACTCATCCCTCGCGCAGTTTCGGCCCGCGTCTCACTGACCATTCGACACGGCCCAGCGCGCGCCACCGCACACCGATTGATCAATCAGAAGTGAGACAGCAATCGGCTGCACTGGCCGTTCTCCAGATACCTAGCTGCGACGATCTGACGGCGGTTCGAACTCGTAGGTCTTACCGTGCTCGAGGTACTCTACACGATCCTCGAGCCCCGCTTTTTGACCGCCGCTTTGAAGTTCGACAGCGGCGACCGGAACACCTCGTAGTCGTTGTAATGGATCGGGATCGACGTCTTGGCGTCGATCAGGTCGACGGCTTCGACACCTTGTGCGGCGTCCATCGTCAGGAGTACACCCAGAATTCGCGTCCCGCCGAGGTGGAGCAGCGCGAGGTCGATCTCGGGGTAGCGCTCCGGAATCTCCTCGAGCGCGTCGTAGACGATTGTATCGCCAGAGACGTAGAGCCGCACGAGCGGTGGTTCGGCCGGACCCGAATCATCGGATCGGAACTCGAGCATGCTCCCCATCACCGGCGGCAGTCCCTTCGAGACGACCGGCGGACCGTGGCGGCCGGGCATCGCCGTGATCGTCAGCCGAACATCGCCCTTCTGGAGGTCACACTCCTCCCAGGTCTCGAGCGGATAGGTCTCATGAAACCCCTTTTCGGCGAGTTCCTCGGCCGCGTGGTGGGTCGTGATGATCGGGAGCCTTTTATCGAGTTTCTCCTCGACGACGCGGTCGAAGTGGTCGCCGTGATAGTGGGACAAGAGGACGAAGTCGATCGACGGCAACTCCTCGATCTCGATGGCGGGATCGGTTCGCCGCCGGGAGGTGATCCCGTAGCCGAGGTGAACGTGATCGCCGCTGTGGAGGAAATTCGGATCCGTCAGGATCGTAAAGCCGGCGTACTCGATAATCACTGTCGCGGTCCCGACGAAGAAGATCGACCCGTGCTCAAGGTCGGCGTCGTCCGTCTCGGCCGTCGGGAACTCGAGGTCGGCGGCGCGGAACTGGCTCATGGCGTTCCCTCCACCGCGCGCCTGTTTCAACCCATTTCGGACCTGACGAGACTGCCACTGTGTCTGATACGAGCGCGGAGACACCGGGAACGGTCCGGCCGCATATGCACGGCGCAGCCTCAACCGGCTGGCCGTCCGACGGGATTGTCATGAGCGATCTACTCGAGTACGAGGTCGCCGTCGTCGGCGGCGGCCCCGCGGGGCTGACGACGGCGCTGTACACGACTCGGCTGGGCCACCGAACCGTGCTCTTCGAGAAGGAAGGCGGTCGCCACGCGATGGTGAGCCACGTCCACAACATGCCGGGCGTCTCCGAGAACGTCTCCGGACGGGAGTTGGCAGCCCACGCCGTCGCACAGCTCGAGCACTACGGTGGCGACTTCTACCCGGATGCCGTCGAGTCGGTGACGAAACTGGGCGGCGACGAGGCCGACGGCACCGCGGACGGCAATGTCGACCCTCGATTTCGACTCGAGGCGGCCCACGCCACAGTCGATGCCGACAGAGTCGTCTTCGCGACCGGCTTTCGCGATCGGAGCCCCGAGGTGCCGGAACTCGAGCGGTTCACCGGCCGCGGCCTGCACTACTGCCTGCACTGCGATGCGTACACGCTGGGCGATGGGTCGGTCTTCGTGCTTGGCCACACCGAAAGCGCTGCTCACGTCGCGATGACGATGTGTAATTTCACCGCCGACATCGACCTCCTCCTGAACGACCGCGAACCGGAGTGGGACGACGAGATTGATACACAACTGGCCGCCCACCCAATCGATCGGATCGAGACGGCCGTCGTCTCGGCGTACGACGAGGAAAGCATCGACACGGACGAACCCCCGTGGCTCGGCGGCCTCGCCTTCGCCGATGGGACCGAGCGGGACTATCTCGGCGGGTTCGCGATGTACGGCTCCGCGTACAACGCTGAGTTCGCCGCAGAACTCGGCTGCGACCTAAGCGACGACGGTGCAATCAACGTCGACGAGAACCGGGAGACCAGCGTCGACGGCGTCTATGCCGTCGGCGACGTCACCCACGGCCAGAACCAGACCACGATCGCCATCGGCGACGGTGCCTACGCCGGCCTCGCGGTCCACAAGGATCTGCGTACGTTCCCCAAGTCGCTCGACGAACTCGAGGCGAGCGACGGAACGGACGACAGCGATGCGGACAGCGACGGGACGGCTGGCAACGGTGCGAACGACGATGATGTGGACGGTGGCATCGGCGAGAGCGACCTCGAGCGAGCGGTCCCCGGAAGCCCGTCCGACCTCCGGGCGCAGATGCGACGGGTCCGCGAACTGGAGACGCATCCGGGGTTGCGCGAGCCGTCGCCGGACAGGGGACGCGAGTGAGGGGCTGTCCGGCGATCACTCGAGCGCATCGTCGTAGATCCGGTAGGTCGCCGAGCCGACATCGATCCGAACCAGCGCGTTTTCCGCGTAGGCCTCGGAATCGGCGTCGTACTTCTCGTTGATCCGGCGGCGGGCAGCAGTGGTCTCGGCCTCGTCATCGACGACGGTCGCGGTCCCGAGCAGCGTCACCATCCAGCGCGTGCGCCCGGCCTCGTCCTTTTGTATCGAGAGCGCGACCCGCGGGTTCCGCCTGATGTTCGCCAGTTTCTGCCCCGTCGTCACGATCTCGACCGTCTTATCCGCGTACCGGTACCAGACCGGCGCGACGTGGGGTCGTCCCTCGACGCAGGTTCCCAGATGGGCCATCAGCGGCTCGCTCTCGAGCAGTCGTTCCGCCATCGGTGGGACCGTCGTCACGGTCATATCGCCGACGGGGAGCGGCAAAAGCGGCTGCCATGGCGGTGCCGGCGTGCTGGCCGCGCGCCGCGGACTTTTTCACCGCACCGTCCATATCCGTGGCTATGTCACTGACTGCCGGCGTCGTCGCGGTGCAGGGCGACGTCGAGGAACACGCGGCCGCCATCGACCGCGCCGCCGCGGCCCGCGACCACGAGGTCACAGTTCGCGAGATCCGGGACTCGGGGATCGTCCCCGACTGTGACCTGCTCGCGATGCCCGGCGGCGAATCGACGACCATCTCCCGACTGGTCCACAGCGAGGGAATCGCCCCCGAGATTCAGGACCACGTCGCCGCAGGCAAACCCCTGCTCGCGACCTGTGCTGGCCTGATCGTCGCCTCGAGCGACGCCGGCGACGACCGGGTCGACGAACTCGGACTGCTCGACGTGGGCGTCGAGCGCAACGCCTTCGGCCGGCAGAAAGACAGCTTCGAAGCGCCGCTCGAGGTCGCAGGCCTCGACGACCCGTATCCGGCGGTGTTCATTCGGGCACCCGCAATTGATTCGGTCGGCGAGGCCGACATCCTCGCGTCGTGGGACGACCGCCCCGTCGCGGTCCGCGACGGCCCCGTCGTCGGGACTTCGTTCCATCCCGAACTGACCGCCGACAGTCGAATCCACGGTCTGGCCTTTTTGAAAACGAGGCCGCAGCAGTGCCGGCGCTCGAGGACGCACAGTAACAAAATCATCTCGAAAACGGGGCCGCCGAAGCTCCGAAACCCCGGACCTCACCGGATTGCGTCGACCCCGCACCGATTACTCAGAGTCCGTCGACTCGAGCGCGCCGGGTGCGATCAGGCAGCCACAGGGCGAGGCCACCGCCTCCATCGGCCCCCTGACCGCCGTCACTAGCACTGACTCCCCACAGCGGGGACAGTCGGGAAACGACACCGAAGCGTTCGACTCCGCGTCGTCATCGGGCATTCGTCCTCCGGCGACCCAGGCTCGAGGGTGCGCTCGAGACAGTTGATTTCGGCGTTGTCGCTGGTCGTAACGGGTGATTCAGCTGTCGTGCGGGACGTTTATATCCCGGTAGAATGTACGCAATCATGGCTTCAAATCCCTCCTAGGGGATTTGGAAGTCACGTCTCGGGTGTTGGTCCACCCGGGGCATTTCAGCGCATGCCCCCTGCGGCGGATCGGAGCGCGGCTTCCGTTCTGATTGTTGTATTGATGTCCCTTATAACTACTGTTGGAGTGGTGGAACTATCGCTGTTATCCAGCGCGGGAGAATCCGCATCGCCCTCGAAGCGCCCGAGGAACTGCTCGAGGACCGGCGGCTCGAGATACACGTCTTTCTGATAGACAATGGCATCGTCGGGGTCGGCATCTGGGAACGGCAGGTCGACAGGTGAGCCGTTGTAGTGACGATGGATCATCACACACGAGCACCCCCGAAACGAACTCGAGCGACATAATCCAGCAACGGAAACGGAACAATACGGGAGAGAACGAAGTGACGGGACGGTTTCGGGAGTGTGACCACCATCCCGGAAGCGTACGTTTACGGTGCCGAAGCGGGTACGATCCGTATATGATCGCAGACACCGACGAGACGGGGGAGACACGATGACGGGGACCGATTCGAACGAGTCTCCGGCCGACCTCCGCGAGGACGCCGCTAGACACGACGAGATAGCCGACGGCCTTGAGGACCTCCTCGCGGAACTGCGCGACGAGGAGATCAAAGACTCGCGACTCGAGGGTCTGTTCGACGAGGTTAGCTCCAGCGATCCGAACATCTGGAACATCGTGAGTGCGTTCATCGACGTCAAGGACGGCGAGGCGGTGGTCACCGACGAGTCGAAGCTGGCACAGGGGAGCTGGGCACCGGAAATCGTCGAGGGCTGTGACACGATGATCACCCTCGACATCGAGTATGGGATGATGCCCGACGAGTTCACATACACCGCCGGAAAGAAACTGAACCAACGAATCGAGGAGTTCCGGGAGCGGGCGGTCGAGGCGAGACGGAAAGCTGATGCACTCGAGGACGACGCGGACGACTGAGAGGAATCAGCGGAGATACTCGTGAACGACCTCGGACTCACGGGACGGGGTTCTCGCCTCCATCGTCGATAAATTCGAGAATCTAATCGATCGTGACCGTCACTCAGATCACGCGAAAGAATAACATTCAACTAGTACCAACCCTCGGGTGACGGTCGCCGGCGACCGTCGACGCTCCGGACGGTCGGGGGCCCGTCTGGTTGGCGTCGCTTTTCGTGCGGAATCTGGTTGTGTACTATTACAGAAGGACTCCCATGGCTGTTGGTCAGCTCTATAATTGAGGGTGTATCGCAGTCGGATACGTTGGGAGTTATGAGGACGCTCAGACGACCATCCGTTCTCGTTCGAATTTCTCGTCAGTCGTCCCGTTCTGATCGGTATTATCCTCGTCCTCATCTGTCCGCCACCGCCACGAGCCTACCTCAAGCGGCTCGAGCGAGACGATCACATAAGAGCGATCGGGCCAGGTCGCTTGGGCAGCGTCAGTCGCGCTCGGCCGCGGCGGCCCGCGGGGATGGGAGTGATAGAAGCCGACGATCTCCTCGCCCCGATCCTCAAGGCGCTCGAAGATCGCCAACTGCTCTTCGGGATCGATCTCGTATCGCGTTCGCGGCGTTTCGGCGACGTTCGTGGCCGGATACTGCGAGTGCACGCGGCTCTGCCCGTCGGGCTCGTACTCGCCACCGAGGACCCCACAGATTTCGTCGGGGTTGCCGTCGCGGGCGCGCTCGAGAATCGCCTCCCGGATTGCAGTCGGCAGGATGATCACGGGCTCGAGTCGATTTCGGCTCGAGACTCGGAGTCGGCGGGGTCGGTCTCCGATTCGAGGCCCTCGAGTTCGTCGAACGGAACCGCGATATCCGCAGCCGGCCCGTCGAACAGGTCCGGCTGGATGATCGGTGCCAGTGCCTCGAGCGTGTCCACCAGCCGCGGACCGGGCCGGTTGAGGTAGTGGTCGCCGTCCATTGCCCAGACGCGGCCCTCTTGTACTGCAGTGAGGTCGTTCCATCCCTCACGCTCGGTGAGGTCCGTTCTGTTCTGTGCGGTCTGCTCGAGGTCGAAGCCACAGGGCGCGACGACCACGATTTCGGGATCGTACGCGCGGATGTCGGTCCACTCACGCGGGCTCGAGCGCTCGCCGACATCGGCCAGCCCGTACTCGCCGCCGGCCCAGTCGACGAGTTCGGCGGTCCAGTGGCCCGCAACCATCACGGGGTCGGTCCAGTCGAAGATCGCCACGCGCGGCCGGTCCTCAGCTGGTATCTCGGCGGTTCGATTTCGGATCGCTTCGAGTCGTGACTCGAGGTCCTGTCGGACCTTGCGAGCCCGCTCTTCGCGATCGACCGCGCGGCCGATCCGATCGAGGTCATCCAGCACGTCGCCGACGCTGTGGGGGTCGGTCGGAACGATTTCGGGATCTGCATCTATCCGATCGACGGCGTTCTCGATCACCGCCACGTCGACCGCACAGACGTCGCACATTCCCTGTGTGACGATCACGTCCGGCTCGAGGTCGTCGAGCGTCTCGATATTCACGTCGTAGACGCCGTCCGCGGAGTCGGCGGTCTCGAGTACCTGCTGATCGATCTCGCTGCTCGAGCCCGAGGCATCGATTCGCGATCGGGTGACGGCGGGCGCTGACGCGGCCGTCGGCGGGTGGTCGCATTCGTGGGAGACGCCGACCGGCTCGCAACCGAGCGCGGCGACGGTCTCGGTCGCCGAGGGAGCGTCGTGACGATTCGCATAGTCGCTCGTACGGATCGGGTAACCAAAAGCGGCGGCCTCGATGATGGAAGCCGTCGAACTACTCGCCGAGAGGAGGGGTGTCGTCGTAGACGTCGGGAATCGGCGTCGTTCGCGGAAAGCGTCGGATACGATGCGTGTACTCGGGGGCGTTCCGTCGCTCGATCAAATCGGCTCCCCGATCCGGTATCGCGGTTCGATCGAAGGCGTCGTTCGGCTATCGCGCGGCGGTCGGACCGGGCCGAAACGATACAGTGTCCTAATAACACGGATCGCGGTAGGGACGAACGAGCGATCCGGCGTGAAGTTGGGCTCCATTTCCGTCGGACGTGCGACCGACTCGAGCGTTGAGCCGCGGCTCCGTGACGTTGCACTTCGGTAGATAATCTACCGGATACGCTTCGAACGGCTGGTTCGTATTCCGAGCAGGGGTTACCGATCCCCCGACGCCACAACGTCTCCGGATCCCTCCGGAGTCCGTCTACCGCCACATCGTCGCCGTCCGCTCACGAGCCCTAGATTCATCTCACTCCGTCGCATAGCTCTCGTTGGATCGGTCCCTGCTCCGTCTGATCGACTCGACGTTGCGACAGGCCCGTTCCTCGAACCGGCCTCCCCTGCCAGTACCCGTATGAACCAGCGAACCCGCGTCGCCGTCGTCACCGTCCTCATCGGCCTTTTGATCGCGTCACTCGGCGTCCAAGCAGTCATTATTGATCGCGAGCCGAGAGTCGTCACCGACGACGGTAGGTATCCCGGGAACACGCTCGTCGGCGTCCATTCGTACAACGACGACGGGCGGGTCGTCGAACTGACGCCCGACGGTGAGGTCGTCTGGGAGTGGTCGGTGCCGGACTCGCGCGTGTTCGGCGTCGAACAACTCGACGAGGGGACGGTGCTGGCAGCCGTCGCCGTCAGGACGCCCGCCGAAGACTGTCCCGAGGAGTACCTCGAGTACGAGGAGACAGACCATCAGTGCGTCCACAATCGTGTCGTCGAACTCGATAAGGACTCGAAAGAGGTCGTCTGGGAGTACGACTGGTACGACGAGTTCATCGCCGACCACGAAGTCCACGACTTTGAGCGCCTCGAGAACGGCGAGACGGCGATCGCCGACATGGGGAACGATCGCGCGTTCACCGTCGACCGCGACGGCGAGATCACCTGGGAGTGGCACGCCGAGGATCACCTGACGCCCGGCACGCCGTTTTACGAGGAGTACGGCGGTCCCGAAAAGGAGGGGAACACGACGACTGGACGCACATGAACGACATCGACCAGCTGGAGAACGGCAACTTCCAGATGAGCATCCGCAACTTCGACGTGATCATCGAGGTCGATCCGGGGACCGACGAGATCGTCGACGTCGTCGGCGAGCCCGGGAACCACGACGTGCTGGATAAACAGCACAATCCGCACCGCATCGAAGACCAGGGGACGATGGTCGTCGCCGACAGCGAAAACGGGCGCATCGTCGAACTCGATATCGAGTCCGAAGAGCGCGTCTGGCGCTACACCGGCCCCGCGAGCGATCCCCTCCAGTGGCCCCGGGATGCCGATCGGCTGCCTAACGGCAACACGCTCATCACCGACTCCCGGAACAACCGCGTGCTCGAGGTCGATCCCGACGGCGAGATCGTCTGGCAGTTCGACGATCTCGATGGCGAGGTGATACCGCTACCGTACGAGGCCGACCGGATCGGCATCGACGAGCGGTCCGATGTCCCACCGGGGACCGAACTGACCGCGGTCGACGACGAGCCCGGCCCTGTCGAGTCGGCGATTCGGAAGGGGGCGGCCATGGCCCAATACGTCTTCCCAACGTGGATGCACCTTCCACAGGTGCTGCACATCGCCGGCATCGCCCTCGGGGCGCTCTGGCTCTGTGCGGAGGGGGTCATCCTCGGCTGGCGGCGGATCAGGGCCCGTCGGTGATTGGGTCCGGCCGCGAGGCCATTGCGGCCGCGTTGGTCCTGGTTAACGTTCCTCGAGTGTCTCGGGTCGCCGGTCGCTGGATGCGGACCGCTCAGCGAGTCGCCTTGTACGTAAGAAACACCGCCGTCCCGAGCGCCGCGGCGTACCACAGCGTTCCCACGCGGATCACAATCGTGGCGGCAGCCGCGACGGCTTCGGGGTAGCCGAACGTGAGCAGCACGCCGACCATCGACGCCTCCGCCGCAGCGATCCCCCCGGGGAGCATCGATACCGCGCCGACGACCGAGCCGAGGCCGAAGACGAACAGGCCGATCACGACGCTGGTCTCGAGGCCGAACCCCTCGAGGACCAGCCAGAGGGCGACGCCCTCCAGGCCCCACGCCACGAGGCTGAACAGGGTTGAAACGACCAGTGGGCGCACCCGGAACAGCCGGTAGGCGCTCTCGTAGAACCGCTCCAGTTCGGTCGCGTAATCGCCGACGACCGGGAGCGACTCGAGTCGTCCGATGACGGCTAGACTGGCCTGTCGCCACTGGAGCAGGCCGATACCGGCCGCGATAGCGCCGAAGACGACGACGATAGGGAGCGACGAGCGGCTGTAGACCAGCAACCCGAGCGCGGCCATCGCGCTGAGCGCGATGAGGTCGGTGATGCGCTCGGCGCCGACGACGGAGGTGATCTTGCTCGCGGGGATGTCGCGCTCCTTTCGGAGGAACCACGCCTTCCAGACCTCGCCGGCTTTCCCCGGCGTGACGACCATCATCAGGCCGCTGAAGAAGGTGATTGCGCTCGCCTCGAGCGGGATGTCCACCTCGAGTCGCCGGAGGTAGTAGTGCCACTTGGCGAACCGAAAGCCGTACCCGACGGTCGTCAGGCCAATGACGGCCGCGAACGTCTCCCAGTTCAGGGTGGCGAGGGCGCTCGTCACGTCGCCGACGTTCGCGTAGGCAGCGAGGCCGAGGAAGACGACGACCGAGAGGAGCGCCGTCAGCCAGACGCCGTGGTCGCGGACGACCGCCCGACCGTAGTCGACGACGGTCCCATCGTAGTCGCTCATCGCCGCGGGAACCCTCCCGACGTGAGCGTCCCGACGACGCGACCGGAAGCGGTGCGGAACTGGTGGAGTTTCGTCGCGACGTGCCCTGAGAGGTACCGTCCGCGACCACCCGCTCGAACGCGTCCGTCGCGGACGGCGTCCGCGAGCGAGCCGCCGCCCTCGATGCTGGTGTACGCACGGCCGATCTCCATCGGGAAGTGAGCGTCGCTCCCGCCAGTCGCTGGCAGGTCGTGGGCGGCCGCGAACGCCGCTGCGCGCTCGTTGAACCGGCGGCGGACGCAGCGGGAATTCACCGTTTCGACCCCGTCGACGGCATCCGCGAGTGTGTCGAGATCTGTCTCGTAGTACTGTCGCAGTGCGTCGAACGGATGCGAGAGGACGGTGACGCCGCCCTGCTCGTGGACGTGGTCGACCACCGTCAGCGGATCAGTTTGAGGCGGTGCCTCCGTTACGTCGAGCGCCAGGAGGTGACCCTCGGTCGTCGTCACTTCGACCGCGGGGACCACATCGAGGTCGTCCGGCGCGGCGTCCCGAACGGCGTCGACGTTTGCGAGCGTGTCGTGGTCGGTGACAGCGATACCGTCGAGTCCAGCGGCGGCCGCTGCCGCGGCCACGCGCTCGGGAGGTGTGCTCGAGCAGGGCGAGGCGTCCGTGTGTACTTGGAGATCGTATCGCCGCGTCATGGTCGTCATAGTGGTCTCGATGTGGAGTGGGGTGAGCGGGTCACGCGATCATTTTGAGGAGACGGGCCGGAACCCCGTAAAGGACCGCGATGACGAGGAGTCCCCAGACGACGAGGTTGATGAAAAACGGCCGGTCGCCGAAGAGGAACTTCGGGTCACCGCCCAGCGTCTGCGTGTGGGCGAGGAAGTGGTAGCGGAAGACCGCGAAGAAGGCGAACGGGAGCGTGGACATCATCCACAGTCCGCCGCGAAAGAACGTGTAGAGCGAATAAGAGACAACCAGCGCCGCCAGAACGACGACGAGTAACTGGTCGAGCGTCTCCTCGGTGTACTCGGCGAGGGTAGCGCGTGATGCGGCCGGATCGTCACTGACGATCATCTCGTGGCGGCGCTTGCCGAGCGCGAGCATGAGCGCCCCGAGGAACGTACAGACGACGAGCCAGGGGCTCAGGTAGACGTCGATGGCGACGACGCCTGCGATGGCTCGCAGGACGAACCCGACGGCGATGACCATCACGTCGACAATCACGATGTCCTTCAGAAACGAGGAGTAGAGCGCATTCTGGGCGAGATACGCGCAGACGACGAGGAGGAACAGCGGACCGATGTACCAGGAGAGGGTCAGTCCGCCGACGAAGAGCAGGAACGCGAACGACACTGCCACAGGAATCGGCACCTGTCCGCTGGCGATGGGGCGGTGTTTCTTCCGCGGATGGTTACGGTCCTCCTCGATATCGAGGATGTCGTTGCCGATGTACGTCGTGCCCGCGATGGCACAGAAGGCGACGATCCCGAGGGCGACGTTCGTTGCGGCGACCGGATCGAACAGACTCCTGGAGAAGACGAATCCCAGAAGCAGAACGCTCTGCTTGTACCACTGCCAGGGACGTATCTCCTTTACTAGACCCGAGACGGCGCCGACGAACCGGCTCTGGTCAGTGTACGCACGAGCCATCAGTCTTTCCACTCCCACAGTCGACGACAAAAAGTTCCGGCTTGCCTTTAGCGGCTGGCCGACGCTATGCTGCCGCTAACCGCCGATCTGCCGTCGGGAACGCAGCATCTAAACCGTGATCGGGAACTGATTGCCCCAATGAACTGTTTCGGGAAGAGAAACCGAGTGTTAGAGTAGATTACCGTCACTTCGAACACTCTCCGTGTGCTCCTCGCAGGAGCCGCGTGCTCGAGCGACAGCGGATCGTCGGGAATACGAGCCCCATAACGTACTATTGCAGTGCAAACCACTGGTTCGCTAGCGTCTGCATGCCCGGTATCACGAGAGCAAGCGATCGCTCGTCTCGAACGTCTCTCTCGCTCTCTCGCAGTGTCGCCCCTCGGTTTCGCCTTCCACAAAGATAATCGGCTGTATAAGGCTGTGAAACGCCGATACACTATTGAGGCGCCGTAATGACATCCAGTTTGATACCACGATGAGCGACAGTGAGCACGCCAGCGGCGACTCGAGTGGTTCGGTTCTCGTCACGGGGGGGACCGGGTTCCTCGGCCTCCACACGTGCCAGCACTTCCGCGACCAGGGGTGGGACGTCACCGCGTTTGATCTCAAGCCGTTCGAGGCGGAAGACGACACGGACGGCATTGACTTCATCGAGGGGACGTCCGAAGCGAGGAGTCGGTAGCCGACGCGCTCGAGGAGAGTGGTGCCACCGCGGTGGTGCACGCGGCGGCCGCGCTCCCGCTGTGGGACGACGACCGCATCCGCGAGACGACCATCGACGGGACGCGAAACGTGCTCTGGGCGGCGAACGAACACGATGTCGAGCGGGTCTGTTACATCTCCTCGACCGCGGTTTACGGAACCCACGACGCACATCCGATCACCGAGGAATCGTCTCTGGATGGCGTCGGCCCCTACGGCGAGGCCAAGATCGAGGCCGAGAAGGTTTGTCAGGACTTCCGTCGCATGGGAATGTGCGTCCCTATTCTCCGCCCAAAGACGTTCATCGGTCCGCAGCGACTCGGCGTGTTCCAGGTGCTGTTCGACTGGATCGAGGACGGCGCGAACGTCCCGCTCGTCGGCTGGGGAACAACCGCTACCAGCTGTTGCACGTCCACGACCTCGTCACTGCCATCGAACTGCTGCTCACCGGAGACGAAGAGGCGGTGAACGACACGTTCAACGTCGGTACCGACGAGTTCGCCACGATGAAAGCGGACTTCCAGGCCCCTATCGACTACGCGGGGACGGGCAAGCGAACCATCGGGACGCCCGCCTTCCTCACGGTCGCGGTCCTCCGTGTACTGGATACGCTAAACCTCTCTCCGCTGTATCCGTGGGTCTACGAGACGGCCCACGAGGATTCCTACGTCTCCGTCGAGAAACTGAAAGACCTCGGCTGGGAGCCCGAGTACTCCAACCAGGAGGCGCTCGTGGAGACGTACGAGTGGTACCTCGAGAACTACGAGGCCGACGAGACGGCTGACGGGACCGGCCTCGACCACCGCGTCGCGTGGGATCAGGGTGCCCTCGCCGTCGCGAAGAAGATCTCACAGCGGATCTGAAATGGCCGTCCGTTCACGCGTCGTGAGTCGTTCCAGATGGGTCGCCGTCCTCGGTCCGGTCGTCGCCGTCCTGTTCGTCGCCGGCTTCGTCAGATACATGCTCGTCGACTGGCCGACGATCGCGACCGATCCCGCGTTCTTCCAGCATACGGGCTGGTACGTCCTCAACGGCGGCGTTCCGTATCTCGATGTCTGGGACGTGAACCCGCCCGTTCCGTTCGGGATCGCAGCCGTTCTCTCCCTCCTCTCCGGCGGGGACATGCTCGTCCTGCACGGCCTCAGCTCGGCGTTCACGACGTTCGTCGCTGCTATGAGCGTCCTGCTCGTCGGGTGGGTGGCATACCTCGTGACCGGAGAGGACGCGGCGGCGGTCGCCGCCGGCCTGACGATGCTGGTCGTCCCGGAACTCTTCCTCCTCTCTCCGGAAGGGGTGCGAGCCCAGTTCTATGCACTGTTTTTCGGTGTCCTCGCGCTCGCACTCGCCCTTCGCGACCGCCCCTTCCTCGCCGGGGCCATCGCGGCACTGAGCGCCGGTTCGTGGCAATCGGGAGGCGTCTTCGCGCTACTGGTCGTCGGAATGGCCTACCAGCGAAACAGGCGGACGGGCGCGCTCTGGACCATCGCGGGCGGCGGCGTCGTGACCGGCGTCGTCGTCCTCGTGTTCGCGGCCGTAGGTGCGCTCGTCCCCATGTTCGTCGAAACGGTGGTCGCGACGCTGTCCGCCGGATCGTCGTACACCCTGGCCGAGCGCGTCTACTCGATACTGCTCGTGTTCGGCTACGGGTCGCTACTCCTCCCGGTGGCGCTCTACGGCTGGGCGCACGCCGCCGTCCGCGACCGTTGGGAACGGTGGTGGATAACGGCGGGCGGCGTGTTACTCGCCCTTCAGGTGCTGTTCGTCGACCTGGACGGCTCGACGGACGCGCTCCTGTGGCTTGCCTTCGTCGCGCTTGGCGTCGCCGTCACCGTCGAGCACGTAACGACGTGGTGGTCGGCGACGCTGGAGCGCCGCGGTGATAACGCGACCCGGGCCACCCGACGTCGATGGACGGCCGTCGCCGTCGTCGCCGTCGTTGCGGCGCTCGTTCTCTCGGGACTAGTCTGGCACTTCGGCTCGCCAGCCCCGCAGTCGACGCTCTACGCGATGCAACAGGATGCCGAGCCGGAGGCAGACCCACTGCCAATAACGCCGGATGATGCGGACGTCCCGTCGATGCAGACCATCTATTGGGACCAGATGAAACCGGAGACCTGTCACTATCGGTTGAGTTGGAACGAGGTGCGGTGGATCTCGATGACTGACGATCGACTGGACAGACGGGCGTGCGACGGGTGGCCGAGTCGAACCGATCACGGCTAGCGGTTTGGCAAGGTCGTACTCGAGCGAGTGTGACCGACGACGCAGACGCTGGCAGCGATTCTATCCGCCGTCCGACGTCCGCTCGAACTGGACTACTGTAATTCCGTTGTACCGTTTCACCGCTACCGGGCCGCGATACTCAGCGCGGCCCTCCACCGCCTCGAGAATCCGTTGGTTGGTCGATGAACCGGTGTACGAGAGGACGATCCAGACGTCGTCGTGCCCGTCGACGGATGCCCGTATTTCGTCGGCCGACGCGTCGGGGCTAATCCGAACCGTAGGCACGTCCGACTGATCGAAGTAGTAGCTGAACGTCCGCTCCGTGAACGGTCTGCTCACGAGGACGACATCGTTGTCGTCGACGTTCGACTCGACGTCGGCGGCGGCCCCCCGCCACTGTTCTTTCTGGTCGTTCTGATAGTACGCCGGGAGCGGCAACGCGAGACCGACGAGGAGCACTCCGACGACGGCGTACCGAAGCGACGGGCGAGAGAACGTCCGCACGCCTATCGCGATCAAGAGGAAAAACGCCAGCGACGCGCCGATCGAGTACCGATCCACGAAGATCGGCGCGACGACGTGCGAGAGGGCGATCGGGACGAGTATCGGGACGACGAACCAGAGGACGACCACGTACATGGCATTTACTGGCGCGTCCTGGCGATCGGACCCTGAGGCCGTCGCTCGCTCGCTCGAGAGCGCGAGTACCAGACAGCCCACGACCACGAGCGAGACGAACAGCGGGAACGACTCACCGAACAGGTAGCCGCCGAGATACGCGGCGAACATCTCCCTGACGGTCTCGGCCGTCGGTAGCGGAATCCACGAGACGTTGCTCGTTTCATCGCCGTGGGCCGCTACCGTACGGCGGCCCAACCGCACCAACCACGGGGCGAGCAGGAGGGCTGTGATCCCCTCAAGGGTGATCCAGCGGCGGACGGTCAGTCGCGACCGGGGGACGATCCGGACGAGGTATCGAGCGAAGACGTACGCGTTCTGGGCGAGTATCACGAACAGCCCGAAGACGTGTGTATAGCCGAGGAGCACCGTGGAAACGACGTACCAGATATCGTCCCGAACGCCCTCCTCGTCGGCCGGTCTCTCCGTCTGCATGCGTACGAACCAGTAGAATGAGAGCGCTGTCAGCAGTGCGAGCAGATTGTACATCCGTACCTCCTGTGAGTACCAGATGTGAAACGGTGAGACAGCGACGAACACCGCTGCGATCGCTCCGACCTCTCGGTCGAAGAGTCGCCGACCGACCCCGTAGAGGACGACTACCGTGGCGATTCCGACGAGGGCCGATAACAGTCGAGTGGCCAGTTCGGTCGTTCCGAAGACCGCCGTCCAGCCGGAGAGGAGAAGATAGTACAACGGCGGGTGGGGATCGTTCCCCGGCACGCTGATCAGGAGTTCGAACGGCGTGTTCGACGTAGCAGTGGTCACCGAGACGACTTCGTCGACCCAGTAACTCTCGGAGTCCAGCCGGAAGAGCCGAAGCGCGGCCGCGAGGAGAGCGATCGGATACAGTTCAATCGGGATACTGGCCAGGGACCGATCCCAGTTTCTCCCCTCATCTTTCTCGGTCGTCGGGGACGGCGACATACTACCGATTGCAACGATTCAGCGTATGAATGTTGGTCAGCTAACTGCGCTCACCGGCCGGATTACCGTCCCCTTCACAGCCCGAAGACAGCGGAATTCCGAGTCGAGCGAATCGGAGCGTCGTGTCTCTCGCAATTCTTTGCTTCGCACGACAAATGGGGCAGTTCGCAGGCCACCCCCGTTCTGCCGTAAGCGCTGGCGAGAGGCTGCGAATGTGGATCCCTGACTGTGCTGATCGAGAGGGGCGCCCGCATTCACCCGAAACGGCCGCCGCTCGGAGTTGCGTTCTACTGTTCGGACGACGACACGCCCGAAAGCGCCGCCTCGAGTTCCCGAACCCCCTCCTTCGACGTTCGATCGGGGTTCGCAAGAACGCACACCGGCTGCTGGCCGAGGGAGACGAATCCAAGATCGAGCCGATCAGCGGTCTCGCGCAGCCCGAGGCCGGCGTCGGCATCGCCCGCGATAACCTTGCGGGCCGGGCTCTCGTGGGCGCGCAGGCCCAGCTCGAATCCGTCGATCGCGTCGACGATCTCATGGCGGTCCGATCCCCGTTCCCCGGCGAGGTCGGCGACCGAAGCACCGAGACTCGAGCGCAGCCCCGAATCCGTCGTCCGATTGACGAACCGCAGATCGCGATCGACCAGATCCTCGAGCCCCTCGATCTCGTCGGGGTTGCCGGCCCGGACGACCAGCCCCCACTTGCGTTCCCAGCGCCCGATTTCGGTTGCCTCGAGTTCTCGATCGAGCGGTCCTGCGGCCACAGCGATATCGGGGACGCCCTCGCGGAGTCGCCGCAGGCCGGGCCGGGTCCCGACCGAGAGGTAGCGCGGGTTCTCGAGCCCGTCGAGCAGTCGCGAGACCGTCGGGTCGTCCTCGCCGACGCCGAACAGCGTCGGCGGACGGACGTCCGGCGAGAACAGCGTGACCGTGACGGGTTCGCCCTCCTCGAGGTAGTCGGTCTCGGGGCCGACTTCCACGACGCCGTCGGCGTCCGCGAGGCTGGTCGTCGCGCCGCTGCCCTTGTCAACAGGGTAGACGAGCGTCTCGCCGTTGCCGTCCGTGACAATCCCGACCGGCATGAGCCGGTGTCGACCCTCCTCGTACCGTTCCTGTCTGGCCAGCCGGCCGGAGACCGTCGCGGATGCGGGCTCCGGCGTTCCGGCCGCCTCGCGGATCGCCGGTGCAACGAAGGTTCGGAAGACCATCATCGCGGAGACGGGATAGCCGGGGAGGCCGACGTACGCGGAATTATCCAGCCGACCGATCAGCATCGGCTTCCCTGGTTTGACGCTCACGCCGTGGAGCAGCAACTCGCCCTGTTCCTCGATAACCCGATAGATAACGTCGACCGCGCTCGCGCTGGTCGATCCCGAGGAGAGCACGAGGTCACACTCGTCAGCCGCGGTCCGCAGAATCTCCTCCATCTCGTCTTGCTCGTCGCCGGCGTGGGGGTAGAGGACAGCCTCCCCGCCGGCATCTTCGACGCCCGCGGCGATGGTGTAGCTGTTGACGTCGTAGATCTCGCCGCGCTCGCTGTCGAGGTCCTCCCCCGGCCGGACGAGTTCGTCACCTGTCGAGACGATGCCGACCTGCGGTTTCGCTCGGACCGGCACCTCGTCGATCCCCAGCGCCGACAGCAGGCCGATGTCGCGAGGCGTGATCGTCGTTCCGGGACCGAGCGCGCGTTCGCCGGCGGCGACGTCTGCCCCCGCGAACATGACGTTGTCACCGGGAGCGACTGAGGTACGGACCAGGACCTCGTCGCCGTCAGCGTCCGTATCAGTTCGCTCGACGGGGACCATCGCGTCTGCGCCGTCTGGCATCACCGCGCCGGTCGAGATTTCGACAGCCTGCCCCTCCTCGAGCGCCACGTCCGGTTTCGCACCCGCGTGGATCTCACCGACTATCTCAAGGCGGGCAGGATCAGCCTCGTCCGTGCCGAACGTGTCCCGGGCCCGGAGGGCGTAGCCGTCGAGGCTCGCCCGGTCGAACCCCGGCACGTCGAGTTCGGCGTCGAGTCGCGCCACGAGCACCCGGCCGCGTGCATCCTCGAGTGAGACGCGCTCGATGCCGCCCTCAAGGGCCAGCGAGTCGATCGCCTCGCGTGCCTCTGCGGGGGAGGCGAGATCGCGGAATTCCTTGCGGTTCATAGCGGTCCTTCGGACGCCGAGGCTAAAAACGTCGGTCGACTCACCGTAGTCTCTCGGCCGCCAGGCGTTGCCTGTGAAATGTTCTCACACAGCAATGATTAAGCGTCAGCCCGAAGAGGTGCGATCCATGTCACGGCTTTCCGATACAGACCGCGAGCGCATCGCTGCCCTCTTCGACCGTCACCTCGAGGCCGGGCTCCACCACGGGGCTCAGTTGGCCGTCTACGTCGACGGCGAGCCGGTGATCGACCTCGCGGGCGGCGTCGAAGCGCCGGACGGCCCGGATGAGACCCGCGAGACGCGGCACATCCTCTTCTCGAGTACAAAGCCCTACGCCGCGGTCACCCTGCACTCCCTCGTCGAGGAGGGGGAACTCGACTACGACGACCGGGTGGTCGACCACTGGCCGGAGTTCGCCGACGAAGGCACCGAAAGGCCGAGATCACCGTCCGACAGGTACTCAGCCACACCTCGGGACTCAATCGAGGCGAGATCGATGATCGGCCTGACCTCTGGGGTGACTGGGATGCCGTGGTGGAGCACCTCGAGGAGATGGAGCCGAACTTCCCGCCGGGGGAGACGCCGGCCTATCACGCGCTGACGTTCGGCTGGCTGGTTGGCGAACTCGTCCGCCGCGTTTCCGAGACGCCGATTGAGCAGGCCGCTCGAGAGCGCGTCTTCGATCCGCTCGGACTGGACGACACCGGCATCGGGTTGCGAGACGACGAGGACGACGATGTCGCGACGCTCGTCGGGTTCGAGGAATTCGACCGCTGTCGAGATCCCGGCGAGGGACTGGGCGATCACACCGAGGTCGCGGCCCCCTTTAATTCAGAGGAGATCCACCGCGCCGTGATCCCCGCCGCCAACGGCATCGGAACCGCCGGCGACATAGCCCGCTTCTATGCCTGTCTCGCAAACGGCGGCGAACTCGAGGGGACGCAACTCCTCGAGTCCGAGACCGTCGAGCGGATGACGCGCCTCGAGGCCGAGACGGAGTCGGATGGGACAATCGGCCGAGAAGGGCGATTCGCGCTCGGCTTCTGGAAGGGTGGGACGACGGTTGCGCCGTACGGTTCGCTCTCACCCGAACACGTGTTCGGCCACGCCGGCCTCGGGAGCAGCGTCGGCTGGGCCGACCCCGAGGAGAACATCAGTTTTTCGTACGTGACGAATGGGGTTCGCGAGGGGTCCTACGAACACGTCGCCCGCGTGAATGGGCTGGCGGATGCGGTTCGACAGGCGCTCCGGTGAGTCGGTGACCGAACCGACTGCTCGTCGTGCCTCAAGCATGCTGACCGAACAGTGATACGTCACCCGTCCCTATCCCGCCTATGGCGGATTTCGGGACGGCCGCGCTGCAATTCATTCAGCTGTATGGCCCGCTCGCGCTGTTGCTCTTTACCTTCCTCGAGACGTCGATGCTCTTCCCCTTTTTCCCGAGCGAGGTCGTCGTTCCGGCCGCGGCCGCGCTGTTGATCGTCGATCCGATTTCGTTTGTCGTCTTCATCGCGGCGGCGACTATCGGCGGAACCGTCGGGTCCTACGTGCCGTTCTACGCGTTTCGCGGCCCCGGATCGCGCGGCCTCGGCCGTCTTCGGGAGCGGATCAACGTCTCCGAGGGCGCGACCGAACGCGGGCGGCAGTGGTTCCGCCGTTGGGGAACCTCGTCGGTCTGCTGGGGTCGGTTCCTGCCGGGGCTCCGGTCCGTCGTCTCGATCCCAGCCGGACTCGCCCGAATGTCGCCGGCTCGGTTCGGCGTCTACACGGCGGCCGGCACCGTCCTGTTTTATGCTGCTGTCGGCGCGGTCGTCTACTACGGCCGACAGCAGTCACTGTTCGCCGCCGCCGGCGCCGCCGCCACCGATCGCCCGGCCCTCACCGCGGCGGTCGTGATCGTCGGCCTCGCAGTCGGTCTCCTAGTCGTCGTACGGCAGCGACGGACGGAACGGGAGTAGTAGCGATCAGGCGTTCGGCTCCCAGTTCTCCACGACCACCGTCTCGCCCGCCGGAATCCCCTCGCGGTCGTCGTCGACGACCACCCAACCGTCCGCCAGTGCGACGCTCGAGAGCACGCCTGACCCGCTCGCCCGGGTCGGAATCGCCGTGTATTCGGGTTCGTCACGTTCGCGATCCGCATCTCCGCCATCGCGTGCCTCGAGTCGAACCCGCGCGAACGTACGCGTCCCGGGTTCGCTCGGAATCTTGCGCTCGAGTCGGGCCCGCGTGGTCGGGTGGGGATCAGGCGTCGTTCCCTCGAGCCAGCGCAAGACTGGTCGGAGGAACTGGACGGCGTTGACGATACAGGCGACAGGATAGCCCGGCAGTGCGAGCACTGGCGTGTCTTGAACGATCCCGAGACAGACGGGATGGCCGGGTTTGAGCCCGACGCCGTGGATGAGCACCTCGCCGAGGTCGTCAATCACTTCCGGCAGCAGGTCGCGTTCGCCCACCGAGGAGCCGCCGGTGGTCACGACCACGTCCTTTGTCAGATCCCGCTGGATTGCCACGCGCAGCGACTCGGGGTCATCGGTGACCACGTCCCGATAAGTCGCGCGAGCGCCCCAGCGCTGGGCCAGTCGCGAGACCGTCAGCCCGTTCGTCTCGATCACCTCGCCGGGATCGGGGTCGCCCGCGACGAGTTCCTCGCCGGTCGGCACGACGCCGACAGTCGGCTGCTGGGCCACCGCGACGCGGTCGTAGCCCGCCGACCGCAGGAGCCCCAGATCCGACGGCCGGAGCCGGTGACCCGCCTCGTAAAGGTGCTGGCCCGCCTCAATATCCTCGCCGACCGGCGCGACGTTTTCCCCCTCCGCGACCGCGTCCTCGACCTCGAGTTCGCCGACCGACTCGAGGTCAGTGACGCGTTCGATCATGACGACGGCGTCGGCACCTTCCGGGAGCGCGCTGCCGGTGTGGACCCGGGCGGCCGTTTCGGGGTCGATGTGGTCGGCGGTCGCGTGGTCACCCCCATCGGTATCGCCGGTTGGCTCGGCGATCCGCAACACTTCCGGCGAGCGATCGCTCGCCCCGAACGTGTCCGCGGCCCGGACGGCGTAGCCGTCCATCGCTGCCCGCTGGTAGTGGGGTACGTCTCGAGCAGACGTCACGGGCGCGGCGAGGACGCGGCCGTCCGCGCGGTCGACGTCGACGGTCTCGGTCCCGCAGGGTACGTCCGAATCGGCGTCCCCACTCCCCTCGATTGCCTCCCTGAGAATCCGGCGCGCTTCGTCGACCGGCGTTCGGACCTTGAATCCGGCCTCCGTGCGCTCGCGGTCGGCTCCTTCCATACGGTGACTCGAGTCGTCGGAGGCCAAAAGCGTGGGGGAACCCGTCGTCTGATCGGTCGTTCGGAGGAGAATCTGGGTGTCACAGACCGGCTCTCTCGTCCGATTGTTCAGTAGAGGTGGGGTATCGCTCCGAACCCACCAACCGACGTGCAGTGGCGCGCGCTGTATCGCGGTGAGCGGATAGCGAACCGCGGTTCAAACTCGTGCGAGGGATGAGGACCGCAGCGAACCGTATGAGCGAGGACCGCAATCGGCTGGGGAGGGCGTGGCGACCCCGTGTTGCCACGGTAGCTGGACATGTTATTTTCTATTCCCCTAGTCAGAATCCATCATTCCATACATACGCGACTGGACCAGTGTACTCGAGAATGATCGAACCGAAACGGAAGCATCCTATTATCGTGGCAACACGGGATTTCCACACCCTCCCCAACCGATTCGCTCGCACAAGTTCCCACCGCGGTTCGTTCGTCACTCACCGCGATACAGCGCGCGCCACTGCACGGTAGGTGGTCTCTTCGGAGTGAGATGGCGCTTCTCTCTCTGTCTATCGGCTGTCATGGGACTAATCCGCAGACCGCTCGGAGGGCGTCGACGGATCGCCGCGACCGCGGGGTTTTTCGTATCGGCGTTCGAACCTGTATCCATGTCAGCGCTCCGCGACGCGTTGCGGGACCTCTCCGAGGACGTCTTCTTCGATCTGCTCGAGAGCGAGGACGCCTACCTGCTCGTACTCGACGTCCCCGGCGTCTCCGCCGAGTCGCTCGACCTCGCGATCGATGACGGTCGCATCTCAATCGACGCCCACCGAGAGAAAGAACCGGCCGGCGACTACCAGTACCTCGAGGAGAACCGATCGCTCTTTCTCGACGTCGATCTCCCGTTGCCCGACGACGCGTCCGACGCCGGTGCCGAGGCGACGGTCGACCGTGGCGTCCTCGAGTTGATGCTGCCGAAACGCGGTGCCCACGGGGAGACGACGATCGATATCGTTGACGAGGACTCCTAACCTGGGGTGACCGAGGCTGGTTTCCCTCCGCGCATACAAGCGATTCGTCATCGTCGCCTGGCAGTTCCTCCCGCTCTTGCTCGCCTACGCCCGCGACCGGCGACGCTTCCTCCTGTTCGGGCGTCGCCGCCGGGTTGATCCCGAGACGCACCGCCACCGAGCCGAGGTGCTGCTCGAGTCGCTGTTGACCCTCGGACCGACGTTCATCAAACTCGGCCAGTTGCTGTCGACCCGTCCTGACGTGCTCCCGCCGGCGTATATCGACGTTCTCGCGTCGCTTCAGGACGACGTGCCGCCGGCACCCTGGCCCGAGGCGAAACAGGTGCTCGAGGACGAACTCGGTCCGGTCGACGAGCGCTTCGCGGAATTCGACACCGAGCCGATCAGCGGTGCGAGTCTGGGGCAGGTCTATCGGGCGCGCCTCGACCCCGAGAGCGAGCGCGCACGGGCCGGAACAGACGGTGAGACTGGGCCCGATGTCGCCGTTAAGATCCGCCGTCCGAACATCGAGGATCTCGTCCGAGCCGACCTACGAGTTATCAAGTGGTCGCTGCCGATCCTGCTGTACTTCGTCGACGACGCCCGCTCGTTTTCGCTGGAGAATCTGGCCGAGGAGTTCTCGAAGACGATCCGTGAGGAGATGGACTACGAGCGCGAGGCAGCGATGCTATCGGAAATCCGCTCTCACTTCGCCGACGACGACCGCTTTCTCATCCCCACCGTGATCGAGCGTCACTCCAGTGCGCGCGTGCTCACCATGGAGCACATCGAGGGGACGAAGATCAACGACGTCGAAGAACTCGAGCGCAAGGGAATCGACCGAACCGAGATCGCGGAGAACTTGGAGCGTGCGTACCTGCAGATGATCATCGACGACGGGGTCTTCCACGCCGATCCCCACCCGGGGAATCTCGCGGTGACCGATGACGGACGAATCGTCTTCTACGACTTCGGCATGTCGGGACGGGTCGACCAGTTCGTCCAGGACAAGATCGTCGACTTCTACATCGCCGTCGCCAATCAGGACATCGACGGTATCCTCGACGCCCTCGTCGAGATCGGCACGCTTTCGCCCGATGCGGACCGGGGCGTCATGGCCGAGGTGATGGAAATCGCCATTCAGGACGCCCGCGGCGAGGACGTCGAACAGTACCGGGTCAACCAGATTATCGGCCAGATCGAGGACTCGATCTACGAGTTTCCCCTCCGGCTGCCGAAGAACCTCGCGCTCGTCCTCCGGGTCGCGACCGTCGTCGAAGGGGTCTGTGTCACGCTCGACGAGGATTTCGACTTCATCTCAGTCGCGACCGACTACCTGACCGAGCAGGGGTATCGCGAGGAATCCATCCGACAGTACATCGACGAGACGGGTCGACAACTCCGCCGATCGGGCGAGTCGCTGACGCGGCTCGCGCCCAAGGCTGAGCAAACGCTCGATCGGCTCGATCGGGACGACCTCTACGTCCGCATCGGCCTCGAGGACAAGGAGAACGTCTTCGACAAGCTCGCCAAACGACTGGTCTACGGCATGCTCCTCACGATGTCGCTGTTCTCGATGGGCGTGCTGTACGCCCTCGAGGCCCCCGGGCATCGGTCGTCGCGGCGGGTTTCTCGGTGATCGTGCTGATCCAGCTCTACCGATCGTTCCGCTCGCCGACGTCGATCGGCGCACGACCGCAGTTCACGCGACAGAACCTCCGCCAGCGCCGTGGCGAGGAGTAGCGACGGCGCGTTCATCACCGACTGAATATCGGTTCGAATGGAGTATCCATCCCATTACAATATCCTCTCTACCGGTTCGATCGGGTAATGGCGACAGTGTTGCTCGCGAATCCGAATGCTGCGATCGTTACCAGCAACGAGCGACGGTGGATCCTCTCTGGGACACACCAGCGTGAACTCCGAGCGGCGATCGAACGCGGAGCCGACGTTCAGGACGTCAAAGCGCTCCACGACTCGCTGCCCGGCGAGGGGACGTTCGTCGTCCTCTCGGAGCGGGCGGACGAACCGACGGTGCGGGCCCACCGCGGCATCACGTCGGCCTACGAGGTGTTCTACTGTCTCGACTCGAGCGGCGAGCCGGTTCTCACCGACCTGTTTCGGAACGCCCTCGCCCGACTCGAGCCGGGCGATCGGACGGTCCCGGACCGGGCGAAAGCCGATCACCTGCTCTATCGGACGACGCCGATTGATTCCTACGTCGAACGGATCCATCGCCTCGGCCACGGCGAGACGCTCTCCTGGACGCCGGGGGAGACCACGCCACGAACCGAACTGACGGAGACGCTCGAGCCCGAGTCCGATCTCTCCCCTGCGAGCGCACACGACCGGCTTGACGAGGTGCTGTCGGCGATCTGTGCCCCCATCGCGGACGACTCGTCGCTCATGCTCTCCGGCGGCGTCGACTCGACCGTCCTCGAGCCCTACCTGACGAATCCCACGGAGAGCGTGACCGCGTCGTTCGACACGCCCGAACTGGAATTCGAACGCGAGTATGCCGACCGCGCGAACGACCTCGTCGAGACCGACCGCGAGGTCGTCGAGATGACCGAGTCGAACTATCTCGAGCGGCTCGAGGCGGCCGTCGACGCGCTGGGGATGCCGCCCCATCAGCTCCAGACGCCGACATTCGACGGAATCTACCGCGAGTTTGATGGGAGTGAACGGCTCGTCAGCGGTCAGGGGGCGGACGCCGTCTTCGGCCTCGGCGGCTCGCTCGAGGTCGCTCGCACGGTGTGGCGGACGCGCCACCTCGGCTACGTCCCGCCCGTCGTCGAGAAACTCCGACAGCATCGGGACGTACTCGAAGAACTCCGGCGACATCCGTCCGATCCCGACGGGAAGGGGCTCCAGTTCGCGGTTTACACGGACGTGCCGTCGGTCGTTGATGCGATCGGCAGCCGGCGGTACGAGCGACGACAGCGCGAGCGCTACGAGTACGCGATGGATCGCGTGCCCGCGCCGACCGGGGATCAGTACGCCCGGCATGTCCACGTCGGCCAGTGGGTCGACTTCTTCTGCGAGGACGCCATCTCCGTCTGGCGGCAGGCCGGCCTCGCGCGGGAGCGCGAAATGTACACCCCGTTCGCGGGCAAGGCCGTCGCCGAACTCGCGCTCGGGCTTTCCTCGCCCGAGCGCTACGTCCACGACGGCGAGCCAAAACACGTCCCGAAGAAACTACTCGGCGAGTGGTACCCCGAGTATGACCGGAGCAAGCCGAAAGGGAACGGGAACTTCCCCGCGGAGCGATTCCTCAGATCGGGACCGCTCGAGTCGGTCTTCGACCGCTACGAGGTCCCCGAGTTCGCGCCGGACGTCTCGGGCGCGCTCGTCGACCGCTCGTCCGGCCTCGCGTGGAACCTGGCCAGCTACGCCGTCTGGCGCGACCGCGTCCTCCGATCTGACGATCTCGAGCCCGTCTCCCACACCCGGTCCGTGTCGGTTCCCTCGAGGACGCCCCAGTCCGAAGGGGAGACGGTGTGACCGCGCTGGCACTGGCGACGGCCGTCTCGAGACCGACGAGGAACGGCCAAGTAGGCCACCGCAGTTCCCTCGAGTGACGCCGGCGAATCCCCCTCCAAGCCTTTCCACCCCGGGCTCGAACGATCGGTATGGACTACGATTGGATCGCGGACCTCTCGGTAGCGATCGACGAAGTGTCGACCGAGCGCTTGGAGCGGGAGACCTCGAGCGAGTTCACCCGCGTGACGACGGAGCTCTCCCTTCCGGGACCAAAACCGGACGGTGACGGCGCGGTCACCGGATGCGGCGAGGACGTCACCTACGAGGCCGCGGATCACGACCGGCTGGCGGAAACGGGGCTGCCGGATCTCACCGGCGAGTACACCCTCGAGTCGTTTTCCGACCGGCTCGCAGACCTTGATCTCTTTCCGGGCGGCGCACCCGACCGCGCGGTCTTTCGGAACTACCGGCGCTGGGGCCTCGAGAGCGCCGCGCTCGACCTCGCGCTCCGACAGGCAGAGACCGATCTCGGGAGCGAACTGGGTCGAACTGCCGATCCCGTCCGGTTCGTCGCCAGCACCCGGCTCGGCGAGCCGCCGACGACCAACCGGCTCGAGTCGCTGCGCGAGCGGGTCCCCGCCCTCGAGTTCAAGCTCGACCCGATCTCGGCGTGGGACGACGACCTCGTCGCGGCCATCGGCGAGACGGTCGGCACGGATGCTGTCCAGATCCTCGATCTGAAGGGCCAGTACGAGGGTACCGACGTCGACATGCCGGCGGATCCCGACCTGTACGAACGCGTCCTCGAGGCGTTCCCCGAGGCTGTCATCGAGGATCCCGCGTTAACCGACGAAACGCGGCCGCTATTCGAGGACCCCGCTGTCCGAGAACGGGTCTCCTGGGACGCCCCGATCCACGGTCTCGAGGACGTCGAAGCGCTGCCCTGGGAGCCCGACTGGCTCAACATCAAGCCCTCCCGGTTCGGCTCGCTCGAGTCGCTGTGCGAGACCCTCGCCTACTGCGACGATCGCAACGTTCAGCTATACGGCGGCGGCCAGTTCGAACTCGGCGTCGGCCGCGGCCAGATCCAGACGCTGGCGTCGCTTCGCTACCCCGACGGCCCGAATGATGTCGCGCCGCGGGCGTACAACGATCCCGCGGTCGGAGACGGGTTGCCGGAGAGCCCGCTCAAGCCGCCCGCGAACCCCGCGGGCTTTCGCTGGTAATCAACCCGTCAGACACCTTTCAATCACAGGTATCGATCCGTCGATCTGTGAGAGACGAACGAGGATGCCTGTCGGCGGCGTTCAGAAGAAATCGGCGTTCGCTTGCTCCGGAGGATCATCGGCCTCCCGAGCGATTGGTCGAACCGATCCCGTTCGCCGACCGTCGGCTCCCGCGCCCAGATCACGGTCAAACGGAGGGGAGATCCCGTCGGCGGGAGCGTCTGTGTCAACTGGACATAGCTGATCCACAGGACAGTTCCGACTCCGTAGCATGTCACTACGGCCCAGTCCCCGGAAATCGGTACTACGATGGCCACGTACGGCGTGAGAACGACCAGCGCTATCCCTCCGACGGCCGCGATCGTCCCGCGCCGTCGGTCGCGCTTGTCGATCTCGAACTCGGGATTGATCACCGCCTCGACGGCCGGTCGGAACCCACGGTGAAACGCCATCACCGCGGCGACGGCTGTGGCCGTTGTGACCGTGACGATTACCGCAATCCACGCCGCCGTCCCGAACGGCCCCGTGGAAGCATCGCTCGCAGACTCGGCACCCGGAAGTAGACGGTGTGGACAGTCAACGCGCCGAATATCGAGACCATCGTGAACAGTGTCCGACAGCCCGTAACTGTCGACTCGAGTCTCGTCTCGAACCAGTCGATTCTCCTGATACCGATCGCGAGGAGTCGACCGAACCGAACAGCCCACTGATCAACGCGACCGAAAACATCCCTACACGAACCCATTCCATCTGTGTCTCAATCTATGTCAGCCGGGATATTATGTTCATTTCGATAAATATAGGTGTAATATACACTCTGTCAAGGCACAATCGATAGCATCGTTGGGATCAGCGCGCTGATACTATTGGACAGAGCTAGTTGACTATCGATCGCTGAATTCGTCCGTTTCCACAGCCGACGGACGATCTTTTGGATTGAATTTGCAGTGACTTCTGTCCGACAGTATGAATCGAACTCGAGTGGCTCCCGTCGATAGCCGGTTCCAGCGTTTCGTGACGACATGACACGCCGCGACGGCGTTCCAAACGGTTTATGGCCGTCGGTTGATTACGCCGGGACATGGCGAAACAGCAGACCGAGGTTCGCGAACTCCAGGAAGGAAGCTACGTCATGATCGAGGACACGCCGTGTAAGATCAACGCCTACTCGACGGCAAAGCCGGGCAAACACGGCAGCGCCAAGGCTCGTGTCGAAGCCGAGGGCGTCTTCGACGGTAAGAAACGCTCGCTCTCCCAGCCCGTCGACGCGAAGATCTGGGTTCCGATTATCGAGCGGAAAAACGGACAGGTCGTCTCCGTCGACGGTGCTGACATGCAGATCATGGACTTGGAGACCTACGAGACCATCACGATGCGCATCCCCGACGACGTCGATGTCTCCCCCGACGAGAACATCGAATACCTCGAGATGGAAGACCAGCGAAAGATCGTCTGATGTTTCCCGGGGCGACCGACGAACGCGAGGAGACCAACACGGCGGCACAGTCCGATCGTGGAGGCGACACCGACACGCAAGGGCGCGAGCCCGACCGTGACGGCGCGAACTTCGTGGTCGTCGGTGCGCCCCTGGACGCAACGACGACCTTTCAGCCGGGGGCCCGATTTGGGCCCCAGCGGATCCGATCTTTTGCGACACCGTTCGACGATTACGACCACCGGACGGACCAGCGTTTTTCGGACCTCGGCGTCGTCGACCACGGCGACGTTCGGGCGTGGAACGATGTCGAAGCGTACCTTGAGTATCTGACGAGCACGCTTCGTGAGGCGGTCTGGAACGACGCCGTGCCACTGACGTTGGGCGGCGAACACACCGTCTCCCTCGCAGGCGCACGCGCCGTAGAACCCGAGGTATTCGTCTGTCTCGACGCCCATCTCGATCTGTACGACGAATACGACGGCAACCCGCTCTCGCACGCCGCCGTCACCCGACGAATCCTCGAGGACGTCGAGTCAGTCGAGGAGGCGATCATCCTCGGCGCTCGCACCGGCAGCGAAGCCGAGTGGGAACGAGCGGCCGACGACGACGTGACCGTCGTTCCACCCGAAAACGTAGGGGAGTGGACGCCCGCCGATCGGCTCGAGAACCGCGACGTCTACCTGAGCGTCGATATCGACGCCGCAGATCCCGGCTATGCGCCGGGAACCGGGACGATGGAGCCGTTCGGGCTCGAGCCCCGCGAACTCCGCGACGTCGTCCGCGAAGTCGCACCCCACGCCAGCGGGTTCGACGTGGTCGAGGTCAACGACCGCGACGACGGTCAGGCGGCCGCCTTAGCCGCGAAACTGGTCCGGGAGTTCGTCTTCTCGAACGCTGACGGGTAATCCGGATCCGTCGCTCCTCGTCAAGTCAGTGCGGTGGCGCGTGCTGGGCGACGGTGAGCTAACGGCGAACCGTCGCTTGACTCCGCGCGAGGGATGAGTGAATGAGTGTTAACGCGGAACCGGAGGTTCCGCGAACCATACGAATAGTGCGGGACCGGCGGTCCCGCATACCGTGCGAACGGGCCGTCGGCCCGTGAGCAGAGGGCGCTGCGCGCCCGTGAGTAGAAATCGGCTGGGGAGGGCGTGGCTCTCACTGTTCCACGATAGCAGAACAGCCTTTCCGAACTACCGTGTCCTCACGAACTTGAGAGTGATTCGAGCGAGAGTACACCCTTTTCACGTCTCGAGCAAATCCCCGAGTATGACCGAGACGACGCTGTGTTTCCCGCTTCGGGACGGTGATGACGACGCTGATCGCGAGGTACTCCTCATCGAGAAACGCCGCGGCCTCGGCGAGGGCTGGTACAACGGCCCCGGCGGCAAGTGCGAACCCGGTGAAACGCCGCGAGAGTGCGCCATCCGCGAAACCCACGAAGAAGTCGGCCTCGAGGTCCGGGACCTCGAGAAGGCGGGCGAACTCACCTTTCTCCTCGACGGCGAGGAACACACCGTCTGTCACGTCTACCGTACGCGCTCGTTCACCGGCGAGCCGACACCCTCCGAGGAGGCCTATCCGGAGTGGGTTCCCATCGATGGCGTCCCCTACGACCGGATGTGGGACGACGATCACCTGTGGCTGCCCGGCGTGCTCGAGGGGCAGACGGTCGCCGGCGAGTTCCAGTTCGAGGGCGGCGAGCCGTTAGACGAGGCCGAGTTCGTCGATCACGACCTCGAGTGGGACGTCCCATTTTGATCGTTCGGTCGCCGTCGAACCGGTCCCGCGATTAGATCACCGAGTTACGGCTTCAACACGACCTTCCCGGAACTCTTCCGGTCCTCGATGTACTGGTGGGCCTCGGCCGCGTCCTCGAGCGCGAACGACTCGCCTAGGATTACCTCGAGGTCGCCGCTGGCGAATCCCTCGGTCAACTCGGGGACGGCTTTCATGACCCGCGACGGATCGTGCATGGAGGCCTGCCCGAGATGGAACCCTTTGACGGTCTTGTTCTCGAAGAGCAGGCGCTGATTGCTGACCTCCGCAGGGACGCCGCTGGCGACGCCGTAGGTGACCATCCGGCCGAAGTGGGTCATCGCGTCGAGGCTGCGCTCGAAGACGTCGTCGCCGACGCTCTCTAAGACGAGGTCGACGCCCTCACCGTTGGTTTCGTCCTCGACGACCTCACGGAAGTCCGTCTCGGTGTAGTTAATCGGATGGTCGCAGCCCAGCTCGGCTGCGAGGTTGAGTTTTTCCTGTGTGCTCGCAGTGCCGAAGACCTTAGCCCCGGCATTGGACGCTAGCTGGACAGCTGCGGTGCCGACCCCGCCGGCTGCAGCCTGAATGAGGACGGATTCGTCTTCCTCGAGGCCGCCCCACTCGAAGAGACAGGCGTGGGCGGTGAGAAACTGGACGGGGAAGCCGGCTGCCTCATCGAAGCTCATCGCCTCGGGGATGGGAAAGAGCAGGTCCGCGGCAGCGGTGACGTACTCGGCGTAGCCGCCGGTGTCGAGCATGCCGACGACGCGGTCGCCTTCCGACAGGTCCTCGACGCCCTCGCCGACCGCGTCGACCGTTCCCGCGGCTTCCATGCCGGGGACGTACGGCGCTTCGGGACCGTCCGGGTAGTGACCCCGGCGTTGCATGATATCCGCGAAGTTGATCCCTGCGGCTTCGATGTCGATTCGAACCTCGCCAGCGTCCGGTTCCGGCGTCGGTACGTCGCCGACCTCGAGCGCGTCGCTGTCACCGTACTCGGTCACTTCGATCGCTTTCATATCGAATGCGTGTACCGGTGTCGCACACATAACGCTGTCAGAACCGGACAAAACCAAGAGAGCGTTCATTGTTGTCGGCAGGAGACCAAACTGGAACGGTTGCGACTGCCACGGGTGGGTTCAACAGGGCCATCGTCGTACGACGGCTATGTCGACCGTTGGGTCCGTCGTCGCTCTCGCGCGGGATCGGAATCTCACGTTTCTGGCGGCGGGGATCGCCTACTACGCGTTCGTCTCGACGATACCGCTGCTATTGCTCGCCGTGACGATCGCCTCGTTCGTCGGGGGCCAGGCGCTGGCGGACCGCGTGAGTAGCATGCTCAGCCAGCAACTCTCGTCTTCGGGACAGCAGATGGTATCCCAGGCGCTCACTGATCCGTCCGGTCGGGCGGCCGCGTCCGTAGTCGGATTCCTCGCGCTGGCGTGGAGCGCCCTGAAGCTCTTCCGTGGCCTCGATCAGGCGTTCGACGAGGTATACTCGGACGACGTCGACGTGTCGCTACTGGGCCAGGTCCGGGACGCGATCGTCGTCATCGTCGGCACCGCACTCGCCGTCGCGCTCGTCGTCGCCGTCGGCGCCGTGCTCTCGATACTGAACCTGCAAATCCCGTTCGCCAACGTGCTCGGGTCGCTTGTGCTGATCGTCGTCCTGACGATCGCGTTCCTACCCATATACTACGTGCTTCCACCGGTGAACGTGTCGCTCGGTGAAGTGATTCCGGGAACGGCACTGTCTAGTTACTCTATTCCAACGTATAGGGGGATTTCAGAGCCTGTTACAGCGTCACCGGTGGGATCCGTGATTGTCACTGGTTATGTGAAGTTTGCTGAAGCAGCCGAATTATCGCTGCTCATAGAACAGAGTCCGCCTATATCAGATCCAATATGGTAGTTTTACAGTCGGTATCGTCACTTCATTACCTCCCTGTATTGCGGTTTCTCTTATCTAGACAGGGCCCCGGGAACGATCGTCGCCGCGATCGGCTGGGTCCTTCTTCAGGTCGGGTTCCGGATCTACGCGGCCAACGCCGGCCGCTACGCGGCGTACGGCGTGATCGGTGCTGTCCTGTTGTTCGTCACGTGGCTGTACTTCGGCAGCGTCGTGATACTGCTGGGCGCGGCGGTAAACGCCGTCCGTCGGGGTGCGACGACGGAAACGCCGTAGCACTCTCCGATCCCTGTCGACTCCGGTAGCGTGACCTCGAGACAACCGCGCCACCGAGCGTTCGCCCTTCGCATGGTTTAAGCCCGCGCTGACTGCATGTCGTACTAATGAGCGACGAGAGTCAAGAACTCGGCATCACCGAGTCGAAATCGCATAAGCCCGGCGAGTGGTACGCCGAGGTCGTCCAAAAGGCCAACATCGCTGACTACGCGCCGATGGGCGGATTCATCGTCACGAAGCCCCGCGGCTACGCCCTCTGGGAGGCCATTCAGGATTCGCTGGACGGCTGGTTCAAGGAGACCGGCGTCGATAACGTCTACTTCCCAATGTTCATCCCCGAGAGCTTCCTCGAGCGGGAGAAGGACATCGTCGAAGGGTTCGATCCGGAGGTCGCGTGGGTGACCCAGGGCGGCCACGAGGAACTCGAGGAGCGACTGGCCGTCCGGCCGACCAGTGAGTCGATCATCGCGCCGTTCATGGCCGACTGGACGCGCAGCCACCGTGACCTGCCGATGCGGCTCAATCAGTGGTGTTCGGTCGTGCGGTGGGAGGCGACGGAGACGAAGCCGTTCTTCCGGACGAAGGAGTTCATGTGGCAGGAGGGCCACACCGCCCACGCGAGCAACGAGGGCGCGTGGGAGGAGGTCTGGACACGTCTCGGCCAGTACGAACGCGTCTACGAGGACGTGCTGGCGATTCCGGTGCTCCGCGGGAAGAAGCCCGAACACGACAAGTTCCCCGGTGCGGACACGACGACGACCGTCGAGGCGCTGATGCCCGACGGCAAGTCCGTGCAGGGAGCAACCAGCCACAACCTCGGCCAGAGTTTCGCCGAGGCCTTCGACATCACCTTCGCCGACGAGGACGAGGAAGAACAGACGGCCTACACCACCTCGTGGGGCCTCTCCTGGCGTGCACTGGGTGCACTCATCATGACCCACTCCGACGACCAAGGGCTCGTGCTCCCGCCGACGGTCGCGCCCACGCAGGTCGTCATCGTCCCCATCTGGCAGGCGGACACGAAAGACGACGTGCTCGAGTACTCTGAGGAAATCGCCGACGACCTCGAGGACGCCGGCTTCCGTGTCGAACTGGACGACCGCGACGGACGCAACCCCGGCTTCAAGTTCAACGAACACGAACTCAACGGGATCCCGCTGCGACTCGAGATCGGTCCCCACGAGGTCGACGACGGGGAGGTCACGCTGGTCCACCGGCCCGACAACGCCGAATCCGTCGAGGACCGCGACGAGATCGTCGAGAGCGTTGACGAGCATCTCGACGAAATCTTTGCCAAGCTCTATGAGACGGCCGAGGAGAACCTCGAGGAGAACGTCCGCGAAGCCCACAGTCCGGAGGAGATCCTCGGGACGATCGGCAAACACGGCGGCTACGTGAAGACGCCGTGGTGTGGCGACGAGGCCTGTGAAGAGGTCATCAAGGAGAAGATCGCCGCCGAGATCGTCATGCAGCCCCTGGCCGACGAAGGCGGCGAAACTGCGGGAGAGGTTCCCGAACCCGACCACGACGAGTGTGGCGTCTGTGGCGATCCGGCGGACGAGATCGCGTACTTCGCGAAGTCGTACTGATTCGTTCGGCAGGGCGATTCTTTTGTCGTTTCGTTCGAATCAGACTCGAGCCGTCCTCGAGGACTAGCCGGCAGATCGTGGGTGACTGTTCCACGCTGACCTAACTGTTTAACCCCAGGTACCTTACCGGGGGAGAATAAGTAGAAGGATGTGGTGTTCACTCTGGTGGGTGAACACTACGTGCCTCTGACATTTCCCCGCTACCGGGAGACCGTCCTTTCCGGACGGGGTTTCAACCGACCGGTAGCGCGGACTGATCGACGCTTCTTCGGGACGTAATTGAAACGAGCCGAGTACAGGAGTGGCCACTAGTGGTTAAGGTGTTCCACTATACCTTATATTGGGTTATATGTGTTAATAATACGCTTAGTCATAATGGATTAGCCTCTTATAGTTGTTTCCGCTACGGGTGTGTATGACACAGCCACATATAGCGCCATCCACCGAGCGTTCAGCGGGGCTCGCCGACCCTGCGGACGCGCGGTCGAACTGCGGGGTCGGCGTCGTCATGGACCTCGATGGGGATGGGGGACACGACGTCGTCGCCGACGGGCTCGAACTACTCGAAAATCTCGAACACCGCGGGACGACTGGCGCAGAGAAGAACACCGGCGACGGGGCCGGTATCATGCTCCAGACGCCCGACTCGTTCTTCGAGACCGTTCTCGACGCCTCCCTCCCCGAGACCTATGCCGTCGGCTCGCTCTTTCTCCCACAGGACGGCGCGGCACGTGCGGAACTCCTCGACCTCATCGAAGAGACGTTCGATACCTACGGCCTCGACGTCCTCGAGTGGCGGGACGTTCCGACGAACAACGAGGACCTCGGTCAGACGGCCGTCGACTCCGAACCGGACGTCTGGCAGGTCGTCGTCACGCCCGACGACGACATCTCCGGCGACGACTTCGACCGCCGTCTCTACGTCGCCCGACGCGCACTCGAGAACGCGGTCGAGGACGCCGCTATCGAGAACAAGGAACGGTTCTACGTCGTCTCTCTGGACTCGTCGACGGTAGTCTACAAGGGGCTGCTGAAGGGCGTTCAGGTGCCCGCGTATTATTCCGATCTGACCGACGAGCGGATGGAATCGACGTTCGTGATGGTCCACGAACGGTTCTCGACCAACACGCTCGGTGCCTGGCATCTCGCCCATCCCTACCGGAACATCATCCACAACGGCGAGTTCAACACCATTCAGGGCAACATCAACTGGATGCGAGCCCGCGAGACCGATATCGAGAGCGACGTCTTAGCGGATCTCGAGGCGGTCAAGCCGATCATCGATGACCCCGAGCAGTCCGACACCGCAAGCGTCGACAACGCCCTCGAACTGCTGATGCAGGACGGCCGGGACCTCGAACACGCCCTGCGGATGCTCGTCCCCGAGGCCTGGCGCGGCGATGACGCGATGGACGACGACCGGAAAGACTGGTACGACTTCCACGCCTCGCTCGTCGAGCCATGGGACGGCCCGGCACTCGTCGCGGCGACCGACGGCGAACGCGTCGGTGCAGTGCTGGACCGCAACGGGCTTCGTCCTTGCCGGTACGACGTGACGACGGACAATCGGCTGATTATGGCCAGTGAGGCCGGCGCGCTCGAGACCGAACCCGAAAACATCGAAGAACGCGGCCGTCTCAAGCCCGGTCAGCTCTTCCTTGCCGACCCCAACGAGGGTCGTGTCATTCCCGACGAGGAAGTCTTCGACGACCTCACCGATGACCGCTACGGCGAGTGGGTTAACCAGGAGCAGGTTCACTTGGACGACATCCGGACCACGAACGACCGGACGCCACAGGGGGAAGTCGACGGCCTACGTGACTACCAGGCGACCTTCGGCTACACCCACGACGAACTCGAGAACCTGATCGAGCCGATGACCCAGAAGGGGAAAGACCCCGTCGGCTCGATGGGCGACGACACGCCGCTGTCGGTGCTGACGGATTTCAACCGGCCGCTGTTCTCCTACTTCAAACAGCTGTTCGCACAGGTCACGAACCCGCCGCTGGACTACATCCGTGAGGAACTCGTGACGTCGATGGAGTCGCGACTCGGCTTCCAGCGGAACCTGCTCGACGAGTCGCCCGAACACGCCCGCCAGCTCGTACTCGACTCGCCGATCCTGACCGACGCCGAACTCGGCTCGATCCGTGACTGTTCGGCCAACGGCATGACGGCTGCGACGATCGACATCACCTACGAACCCGAGAGCGACGAACTCGGCGCTGACCTTGAGGCGGCCGTCGAACGCGTCCGCGAGGACGCCGTCGAGGCGATCGAAGCGGGCAACGATGTCATCATCCTCTCCGATCGGACCGTCGACGAGGACCGGGTTGCGATCCCGAGCCTGCTGGCGACCGGCGGCGTCCACCACCACCTCGTCCGCAACGGACTGCGCAACCACGTCGGCCTCGTCGTCGAGTCCGCCGATCCGCGCACCGTCCATCACTTCGCGACATTGGTCGGCTACGGTGCCGGCGCGGTCAATCCCTACCTCGCCTACCAGACCATCGAGGACATCACTGCCGGCCCCGATGGAGCCGACACCGAGGTCGCGATCGACGCCTACGTCGGCGCGGTCGAGGACGGCCTCCTGAAGATCATGGCCAAGATGGGGATCTCGACCGTCGAGAGCTACCAGGGTGCCCAGATCTTCGAGGCCGTCGGCCTCGACTCCGGTCTCGTCGCTGAATACTTCGAAGGCACCGAAAATCGCACCGAGGGGATCGGCCTCGCCGAGATCGAGGAGGACCTCCGCGAGCGCCACGCGACAGCCTTCGGCAGCGACGGCGAGGAATCGGACCTCAATCGTCACGGCGAGTTCGAACACCGCTCGGACGGAATCCACCATCAGTGGAACCCCGACACCGTCGGCGCGCTCCAGCAGGCCGTCCGCTCGAACGATTACGAGCGCTACGGCGAGTTCGCCGAAAAGATCAACGACCAACAGCAGAACCTCCAGACCCTGCGGGGCCTGCTCGAGTTCGATTCGGATCGCGATTCGGTTCCGGTTGAGGAGGTCGAACCGATCAAGGACATCGTCCAGCGGTTCTCCACCGCGGCGATGTCGCTGGGCAGCCTCTCACCGGAGGCCCACGAGAACAACTCGATCGCGATGAACCGGCTGGGCGGTAAGTCCAACTCCGGCGAGGGCGGCGAACCACCGGAGCGGTTCAACACCGAACGCGAGTGTAACGTCAAGCAGGTCGCGTCGGGCCGCTTCGGCGTCACGTCGACGTATCTCTCGAACGCCGACGAGCTCCAGATCAAGATGGCTCAGGGTTCAAAGCCCGGCGAGGGCGGCCACCTCCCCGGCTCGAAGGTCAACGAGATGATCGCCCATGTCCGCAAATCCACGCCGGGCGTCGGCCTCATCTCGCCGCCGCCGCTGCACGACATCTACTCGATCGAGGACCTCAAGCAGCTGATCTTCGATCTCAAGGCCGCGAACGAGGAGGCGGACATCAACGTCAAGCTCGTCTCCGAGGCCGGCATCGGCACGGTCGCTGCCGGCGTCGCGAAGGCGAACGCCGACGTGGTCCACATCTCGGGCCACGACGGCGGTACCGGTGCATCGCCCAAACCTCGATCAAGAGCGCCGGCCTCCCCTGGGAACTCGGTCTCGCCGAGGCCAACCAGATGCTCTGTGCGACCGGCCTCCGCGACCGCATCCGCGTCTCGGCCGACGGCGGGATGAAGACCGGCCGCGATGTCGCCGTCGCCGCCCTGCTGGGTGCCGAGGAGTACATCTTCGGGACCGCCTCGCTCGTCACCGGCGGCTGCGTAATGGCCCGGCAGTGTCACAAGAACACCTGCCCGGTCGGCGTCGCCACCCAGCGTGAGGACCTGCGCAAGCGGTTCCCTGGCGAGCCCGAACACGTCATCAACTACATGACCTTTATCGCGCAGGAACTGCGCGAGATCATGGCCGAACTCGGCTTCGAGACCATCGACGAGATGATCGGCCAAGTCGACGCACTCGAGCAGCGAACCGATGTCGACCACCCGAAGGCCCGCAACGTCGACCTCTCGGAAGTCCTCGCGGACCCCGGTAGCGACGTCCGCCGGAAGATCCGCGAGCAGGATCACGAACTCGAGGACCAACTCGACCGCGACCTCATTGAGGCTGCGGCCGACGCGATCGAAGATCAGGAGCCCGTCTCGCTCGAGACCGAGGTCACGAACGTTGACCGGACCGTCGGCGCGATGCTCTCGAATCGCATCACCAGCCGCTACGGCGAGCCCGGCCTTCCGGAGGACACCATCACCGTCGACCTCGAGGGGACCGCCGGCCAGAGCTTCGGTGCGTTCCTGGCAAGCGGCGTCTCGATGCATCTCGACGGCAGCGCGAACGACTACGTCGGCAAGGGACTTTCGGGCGGTAAACTCACAATCCGGACGCCTGAGACCGCGGCCTACGACCCGACCGAGAACATCTCGATCGGCAACGTCGCCCTCTACGGCGCGACCGACGGCCAGCTGTACGTCAACGGCGTCGCCGGCGAACGCTTCGCCGTCCGTAACTCCGGTGCCAAGGCCGTCGTCGAGGGCCTCGGCGACCACGGCTGCGAGTACATGACCGGCGGCGTCGTCGCCGTCCTCGGCGAGACCGGGAAGAACTTCGCGGCCGGCATGTCCGGCGGCGTCGCCTACGTCTACGACCCCGATGACGAGTTCGAGACCAAGGCAAACACCGGCATGGTCTCGCTGCACGACGACTTAGAGGAAAAAGACGAGCAGATGCTCCGCCGACTCGTCGAGAATCACGTCGCCTACACCGGCTCCGAGCGTGGCGAACGCCTGCTCGAGAACTGGGAGCGCGCGCTCGAGGCCTTCGTGAAGGTCATGCCCGAGGCCTACTACGAGGCGATCACCGAGCAAGGGTCGGACGACGTCCGCAATGAACTGCCCGGTGCGCCTGAGGCGGCGGCCGAAGCCGAATCAGCCAACTTCGCGGCGAGCGACGACTAACTCGAACAACGCTTTTCTCTCGGATCGCACTGGATCGTTCGGTCGATCGATACGTTCTGTTCGCCGGCGCTTGATTACTCCATCAACCGCACGTGAAAATACGGGAACCGAGCGTCCTCCTCGTCGGCCAGCGCGTCCCTGAACTCTCCCCTTTCGACCAGTTCGAACCCGGCTGACTCGAGTTGGTCTCGGGTGGCCGCCGCGCCGGCCATGCTCCAGCGCATCTCGGTGCCCGTCTCGAGCCAGTCCGGATTCGAACCGGTCCACTCGGTCCAGCCTTCCGTGAGGAGGAGCCGTCCACCCGGTTTGAGGACGCGCGCGAACGACTCGATCGCCGTCCGGTGGTCGTCGATCGGGACGTGAATCAGCGAGTACAGTGCAGTGATGGCGTCGAACGTGTCCGCAGCGAACGGTATCCGAGTCATCTCACCCTGGCACAGCGCCACGTCGGGAACGAGCCGGGTCGCCGTCTCGAGTTGGTCCCGCGAGAGGTCGAGCCCGACGGCCAGCTCTGAGTCGCACCCGTTCGACGGGTCGAGGGTGTACTCGAGCGCCGGGGTTCCCTGTCCACAGCCGGCGTCGAGGAGACGAAATCCGGCTGGAAGTCCGTCGAACAGCGCCTCGAGAGCTGCCGTCTCCTCATCGTCCCGCGTCGCGTTCCGTTCGTTCGCGTACGTTGTCGTGATTTCGTCGTAGGCGCGGCGGACGTCGTCCCGGTCGGACATAGCCGTCCGTCTCGTGTGAGCGACAAATGTCTTCGGTCGCTGTGGGAATGCGACTCGCCTGTCCGTCAGGGACGACTATTCTCTGCCGAGCGTCTGAAACTCCTCGTTCGGCCGCATCTCGGCGAACATCGCCATTCGATTGCTCATGTTGTAATAGGCAGTGACGGCTCCGATGTCCCAGATCGCTTCCTCGCTGAACCCGGCGTCCCGTAACGCCTCGAGATCCGCCGGTTCGACCTCGGTCGGTCGTTCGGTGAGTGTCACGGCGATGTCAAGCATCGTCCGATGGGCGTCGCTGATATCCGCGGTCCGGTAGTTCGCGATCAGCTGGTCGGCCAGCGTCGGATCCTCGGCGTAGATCCGGACGAGCGCGCCGTGGGCGACGTTGCAGTAGTAGCAGTGGTTGACGCCGGAGACGGCGACGATGATCATTTCGATCTCCTCGCGCTCGAGGGCGGTGTCCTCGACGAGTGCGTCGTGATACTGGAAAAGGCCCGAAAGTGCGAGGGTTTGTACGCGAACGCGGCGAATACGTTCGGCGTGAAGCCGGCGCGGTCGGTCTCCTCCGCGATTCGGTCCTGCAGATCTTCAGGTAGGTCATCGAACGCCGGAACGGGGAATCGGGCCATCGCGTCGTCGCTGAGTTCCGGGGTCGGTTCGGGCGTCGGTTCAGATTCGGAATCGGGATTGGCCATAGCTACCGTTCCACAAGCGACTGTAATAATGCAGGGGCGAATGAGCGCTATCCGTCGAGGACGCCGCCCGCGTCGACCGCCGTCTCTCGAATCGCCGCCGCGTCGGGAGCCGCGAGGAGATGCGCCTCGCAGTTACAGTCCGATGCGCCGAATCCAGAGACGGATTCGCCGGGCAGCGACCGCGCCAGTTCACACTCCCGATCGGCATCCGGGAACGTGATCGCACTCTCGAGATGCGCCGCTGGATGACCGAGTAGATAATCGATGTGCCAGTGTCGAGTCTCACGGTTGCCGACGGCGAGTTCGCGGTGGCGATCAACGCGGCTGAAGCCGCCGGGGCCGAACGCGCTGCCGACGTAGGCGTACGCATCGGCGGCGAACTCGAGGTTTCCGAGCGCCCCGACCGAAATGCTCGTCGACTCGGTTACGCCAATTGCGAGGACGTACGTACCGCTCATACCGGATCGTCGGGACAGCGGTGGCAAAAACGAGGTGATTTCGGATCGTGGTGACGGATATCGGCCGGCGATTCGAAGCCGTTAGCCCGACCAATCCTCGTCATGGGCTCGACCCTCGCCGGTCGGTCGTTCATGGGTGTAGCTGTGTAGATCGGTGGGTTCGGTCGGTCGTCGATTCCCGATTCGGCCCGATCGACGCGCTAGTCGCTGATGATCGTAGTGCTGCGGTAGGTTTAGACCGAACGAGTGGATAAAACTCGAGCGTGAGTTCGCGTGAATGCCCATACCGGGGCAGAGCAGGGACTGAACTGGCGATAGACGGCTACCGGGGACGGTCGACCGGATCCGCTCTGGATCCGATTCGGTTTGAGTCCGTCTCCGCTCAAGTGAACGGCTCCAACTACCGGGAGTGGTTCGGCTGTGACAAGCCGTTTCCGAGGCCATAGACCTGCCGCGGGTCCGTGTTCGGACCGAACGCGAACAGCCCGCGAGCGGGTTCGTGTTCGTAGGTTACCCACTGTGGCAGAATCTGGGCCCCAATCAATTTGCGAACAGCCAGCTGTTTGAGCCGGGCGTCCGGCGCAAGGTGATCCGTCAGCCGCAGATCGATGATTCCGTCGAAGACGTACTCCTCCTCGGGATAGCCGTCCTGACCCGCCGTCGTCGCGGCGGCGACGATCGGCACAAATCGGGCCTTGCAGACGGTCGCTCGAACGTCTTTGATGAAGTCGTGCACCAACTGCTCCTGGAGCAACGACTCGAGTTCGTCCAGCGAGTCGATCGTGACCAGTCCCGTCTCGGTCATCTCGAGGTCGTCGAGCGCGCGGTGGAGACTGTTCGCCACCTCGCGACGGTCGCTCGGATCGCGGACCTCGACGATTGAATCTTCCGCGGCCTCGCCGACAACGTTGACCAGTCGGTTCGTCTGTCGAGGAAGTCGTCCCGGTCGTCAAGCCGATGAGTGAAGCAGTCGATGATCCGCAATCGGTCGTTTTCCAGCGCCGGGAGGACGTTCCAGCCGTTCCCGTAGAACCGTTCGAGCGTCGCCGTCGGCGGGTTAGCGACGGAGACGATGACGGCGGGTTCACCCCGCTCGAGTGCGCGCCAGACGAGTTCGGTCCCCAGTTCGGCGCGGCGGGTCCCTTCGTCGCCCGAGAGAAGGAGGAACGAGTCGGCAGGGATGCCGTTCGGAACGAGCGAGTCGAGCGGTTCGACGCCGGTAACGAACCGCTTGTACGCGTCGGGATCGGGCATCGTCGAGTCGTCGTCGGCGGCCTCGCGGCAGGCGGTCGAACAGTATCGCCCGTCGTCGCTCTCCTCGGGATCGCCCGGGATCGGGTAGTGACAGTGATCGCACTCGAGTGGATACTCGCGAGTGCGATCCGTCCAGAGCTGTTCTGACATACCGGAACGCTCTACCACGAACAGCATCAAAGAACCCTCCCCTGAACGATGAAGGTAACGCCGGGTTCGATCGTCGTCGGATGAGTTCCCCGACCGTCCGGTTCCGGGTCTCTCCCCTCATCGCCATCTGTCGCCAGGGTTTTCTCCGACAGTCCTGTCGGTTCCGTATGGACAACGCACTCGTTATCGGTGGTACTCGCTTCATCGGTCGCCACCTCGTGGACGACCTGCTGGCCCACGAGTACGATGTGACGGTTTTCAACCGAGGAAATCATGCGAACCCGTTCGAAGACGACAATCGAGTCGACCGCGTTGAGGGCGATCGGACGAACGACACGGCGCTCGAGGCCGCGGCGACGACGGTCGATCCCGACGCTGTCTTCGACTGCGTGGCCTACCACCCCAAGGACGTCCGCGCCGCGACTCGTCTCTTCGACGACTGCGAGGCCTATGTCTACATCTCGAGCGGCGCGGCCTACGCTCGCGAGGAGATTCCGAAACGGGAGGGCGAGACGCCCCTACACTCCTGTACGGCTGACCAGGCGACCGACGACTCGTTCGAGAGCTACGGAAATCGGAAGGCAGAGGGCGACCGCGCCGTCTTCGCGGCAGCCGACAACGGCGTTCGCGCCATGACCGTCCGACCGCCGATCGTCTATGGTCCCCACGACTACACCGAACGCTTGGACTGGTGGATTGACCGCATCAATCGCTTCGACCGGACCGTCGTCCCCGGCGACGGGACGAACCTCCGCCATCGTGTCTACGTCGAAGACGTCGCCAGCGCGCTCCGAATCGTCGCCGAACGCGGCGCGGCCGGCGAGGCCTACAACGTCGGCGACCGACGGCTCGTCACCCTCGAGGAGATGGTCGAGTTGATCGCCGATTGTCTCGACACCGGCGTCGATATCGTCCACGCTGGGACCCGAGAGCTCGCTGCCGGCGACATCGAACTCGACGACTACCCGCTCTACCGGACGTATCCCCACGTCCTCTCGACGGCGAAACTCGCTGCCCTCGGCTGGGAGTCGACGCCGCTCGAGGACGCAATGGCCCGGTCGGTCGACGACCATCTCGAGAGTGACCGGGACGGAGACGAGAACGGACCGGACCGGGAGGCCGAGGAGCGCGTGCTGAGTATCCTGGATACCCTCTGAGTAAGGCTATAGTAGCCACTGAAACGATTTACACACTGATCGCACAGCTGTCATGCGATCAGGTGTGCTGTGACTTTCAGTGGCTACTATAGTTCCGGAGTCGCTCGAGCCGACGCGCCGTTGACGGCGTGGCGGCGAGGCGCTCGTGGAGCCAACTTCTGTCGTCGGTTAGGTTCGGGGCGGCCTTGTACGCACTCGCGAGGACGTCGGCTCCCACTTCATCGGCCGCTCGGTGATCGGCGGCGACCTCACAGCGCTGGCAGTGCCGACAGCAGAGCGACCAGACGACGACGAGGACGGCGAGCGCGAGGATCACAGACGTCCAGACGGTTAGGCTTAGGAACAGGCTGAAGAGACCCGCCATGACGAGCGATCGCCGCTCGAGGAGCCAGAGTTCGTCAGCGGCGTCGGCGCGCGCACACAGTGCCGTCAGCTCGGCGTCGTCGAGGACATCGAACGCGTAGTCGGTGGCGTACAGCCGCCGGTTCCAGAACGGTCCCTCGAGGGAGAGGATGGCAGTTTCGGTCTCCTTGCCAGGGAACACGCCGGCAATCGTCGCAGTCAGGTCGGTACGGTTAGCTGCGGCCTCGAGCCGCCGTCGTTGTTCGGCCGTCGGGTTGCTGACCGCCTGCGAGAGCCGAATGTTGTGTTGTAACCAGCCGTACGTCCCGATGGCGAGGACGGCGAACAGGAGCAGGATCAGCCGCAGGTTCGGATCCGACGTCTCGAGGAGTACCGTGACGGGGGCGATCGCACCCAGACAGAATATCGCGATCGCCGCGAGATATTTTGCGAGGCGGGCGACGGCCGTCACGGCGCTGATCTCGAGATCATTGTGTTCGCGGGCGTAGGGAAAGACGCCGAGGTACGTGACGAGGACGGTGACGATCGTGCCAGCTGCCGTCGGCACCCAGGCGAGCGGCGCGGCGAGTCCGCCGGACAGCGCCGGATGAACGGACGAGAGCGCCGTCTCAGTGCCGGCGACCAGCCCGGAGAACACGAGGGTGAGGAAGGTAGCGAGCCCCACGACGGCGAGGAGCCGGTGCGTCCCGCGCGACTGCCGGTCGTCCTCGCCGTCGCCTCGGCGTCGAACCGCGTACCGTCCGTACAGCCGGCCTGTGGCGTAACCGACAACGAGCAGTCCAAACCAGCGGGCGAGTACCGAAATCATGTCTTCTGGTTCTAGTTGGAAAGTATACTATATGGCGTCTTCGACGTGATGGATCGTGTCGGACATCGGGAGAGCGGGTTCCGAGTCGATCGACTCTCGAACGGCTGGTGATTCCGGGCCGATCGGCGAGGCAACGAGGAAAGGCACATGTCCCAGGGGTGAGTCAGGTCAGGTATGTTCGAGAAGTCGACGTGGATCCGACTCCCGCGAAACGTCGTCGTCGGCCACGACGTTCGTAGCGAGGTCGTCGACGTAGTCGACGATCTCCACTTACAGGGACGGCCGCTGTTCGTCACGAGTCCGACGCCCCGTGAGGTCGCCGCGAACCCAATCGCGGCCGACTTCGAGGCCGCTGGGATCGACCCCGCGATCGTCACGATCGAAAAAGCGACCTTCGATGCCGTCGAACGGGTGATCGAGGTCGCCGAGGCCGAGGAGGTCTCCTATCTCGTCGGGATCGGCGGTGGGAAGGCCATCGACATCGCGAAACTGGCCAGTCACCACCTCGATATGGGCTTTCTCTCCGTCCCGACCGCAGCGAGCCACGACGGGATCGTCAGCAATCGCGGCTCCGTCCCGGACGGCGATTCCCGCCACAGCGTCGCCGCCGAACCGCCGCTGGCGGTCGTCGCCGACACCGGCATCCTCGCCGACGCGCCGTGGGAACTGACGACCGCCGGCTGCGCCGACATCATCTCCAACTACACCGCGGTGATGGACTGGCGGCTCGCTAACCGGCTCAAGGACGTCGAGTACTCCGAGTACGCCGCCGCGCTCTCGGAGATGACCGCCGAGATCCTCGTGGACAACGCCGACCTCATCCGGCCGGGCCTCGAGGAGTCGGCCTGGGTCGTCACCAAGGCGCTCATGTCCTCCGGTGTCGCGATGAGCATCGCCGGCTCCTCGCGGCCAGCCAGCGGGGCCGAACACCTCTTCTCGCATCAGCTCGATCGATTGGCCCCCGAGGCAGCCCTCCACGGCCACCAGGTCGGCGTCGGCTCGATCATGACCGCTTACCTCCACCAGGGAGAAGACGGTATCTGGCGCGACATTCGCGACGCGCTCTCGAGCATCGACGCGCCGACGACTGCCGCGGAACTGGGAATCGACGACGAGACCGTCATCGAGTCGCTGACTACCTGCCACGAGATCCGCGATCGCTACACGATTCTGGGCAACGGGATGAACGAGCGAGCCGCTCGAGACGTGGCAACGAAAACGGGCGTCATCGACTGAGACGATCACTGAGTCGAGCGGCAATCAATCTTACCCCAGATCGGCGCGCTCGAACCGCCAGATTCCCAGTGCGATCGGCACCACGAGCCAGGCGATCATGATGGCGACCATAATTTCGGACTGGAGATACCACGGGAAGCCGTTGGGAACAGTCTGATTCGGGAATACGAGCGTTGTTGAGCGGAGGTACGCCGCCGTCGGACTGATCAGCGACTGGACGAACATGATCTGATTGCCAGCGATATCGAGTCCCATGAGGTCGTTGAACACGTACTCGATGGCGAGGCGGAGTGGTCCGAAGAGGTTCAACACGTTCGTGACGAAGAAGAAGCCGATCGCGCCACCCATCGCACGCGATCGAGACGATGTCGCCGCGGAGATGCCGATCGCGACTGCGACGTAGGTGAGCGCGTAGAGTACCGTCAGTGCTGCGGCCCTGACGAAGAGTTCGGCCTCGATCGAGGGGTACCACGCCAGCGCGAGACCGGCGCTCAGCAGGAATGCGGCGAGGATCGACGCGGTGACGATCACCGTCCGCGTGAGGAACTTGCCGAGAACAACGTCTCGACGGCTGTTCGGGATCGAGAGTAGATACTTGATCCCGCCGGACTCGCGTTCGCCCGCGATCGCGAGGTACGCCGCGACGAGGGCGATCAGCGGAATGAACATCGCGCCGATACCGGTCAGCCCGTTCAAGGCGTTTTGCACGTTCGGTTCCGAAACGTTGGTCTGCCCGAAGTACAGGAACAACGCCATGATGACGGCATAGAACCCGCCGACGAACCAGATCACTTTGGATCGGCGGACGTCAAGGAAGTCCTTCTTCGCGACATCTAACGTACTCATGCCGGTACCTCCGGGGCCTGCGCCTCCTCGTCCGCCCGCTCGCTGTTCGTGTACGTGTTGAATAGCTGCTCGAGGGAGACGTCTTCGGAGATAATGTCACGAACGGCCGTCACGTCGGCGATGTGTCGGACGACGTCGACCTTAACCGATGAATCGGCACAGGTCGCCGTGATCGTCGTGCCGTCGATGCTGACCGAGCGCACACCCGCGAGCTGGCCCAATTCGAGGTGCTCGGGGACGGTTTCGACCTCGAGCGTGATGGGCGCGCCGAGGTCGAGTTCGCCCTGCAGTTCGTCGGGCGTCCCGGTCGCGGCCAGGTGACCCTCGTTCATGATGCCGATGCGGTCACAGACCGCTTCGACCTCGCCGAGGATGTGACTCGAGAAGAAGACGGAGGTACCGCGATCCGCCTCGTCGGCGATGATCTCGCGCATCTCCTGCATCCCTGTCGGATCCAGTCCCGAGGAGGGCTCGTCGAGAATCAGGAGGTCGGGATCGCCGACCAGCGCCATCCCGAAGCCGAGTCGCTGGGCCATCCCCTTCGAGTAGCCACCGGCGGGGCGGTCGCCGTCGCCGGCGAGGCCGACCCGTTCGAGGACTGCGTCGGGGTCGTCGTCGGTACCTTTCGTGTCGATGACCCACTGGAGGTGTTCGCGCGCGGTGAGTCGATCGTAGACGCTCGCGCCCTCCGGGAGGACGCCGATCCGTTCACGGATCGCTCCGGTTTCGTGTTGGGCGTCATAGCCTAACACCGTCGCGGACCCGTCGGAGGGGCGGACGAAGTCCAACAGCAAGTTGATTGTGGTCGACTTACCGGCACCGTTAGGCCCCAGAAAGCCGAATATCTCTCCTTCTTCGATGACCAGATCGAGGTCGTCGACGGCGAGGACCGAGTCGCCGTACCGCTTGGTGAGCGAGGACGTTTCAATGGCGACCATGACGGATGTTCCGTCGCCCCATCATGTATACTTTTTGTAGTTAACGGCGCGTATCGATCTGGTGGGGAGGAGATGGTTCAGACGTGTTCGTCCAGGAAATCTGCGATTTCGGCATAGGCCTCGATGCGGTTCTCGAGTTTCGAGAAGCCGTGGCCCTCGTCTTCGAAGATGAGTTTTCGGACCGGGACGCCTTGTTCGGCCGCCTGCTCGGCGATCTGTTTGGCCTCACCGACCGGGACACGGGGGTCGTTCTCCCCGTGAAGGACGAACAGTGGAGCCTCGATCTGCTCGACGTTGTTGATCGGTGAAATTTCCGCGAGGAACTCGCGATCCTCGGCGAGCGAGCCGTACTCGGCTTCTCGGAGTTCGCGCCGCCAATCACCCGTATTCTCGAGGAACGTGACGAAGTTGGCGATGCCGACGACGTCGACCCCTGCGGCCCAGAGGTCGGGGTACTCGGTCAGTGCGGCCAACACCATGAAGCCGCCGTAGGAGCCGCCCTTGGCGGTGATTCGGTCGGGGTCGATCGCGGGGTGGTCCTGGAGCCACTCGACACACGCTTTGATGTCGGCGACGGAGTCCATTCGATTCTCGACATCGTCGAGGCTGGCGTACTCCGACCCGTAGCCCGACGACCCCCTGACGTTCGGCTCGAAGTATGCGTAGCCCCGGTCGAGGAAGTACTGCTTGACGCTCGAGAACGAGGGCCGGCGCTGACCCTCGGGACCGCCGTGAATGTCGACGATGACGGGGACGTCATCGCCCTCAGCGGCGTCGGTTCCGTTGCCCGCCTCGTATGTATCGGGAAGGGTGAGGAAACCCGGAATCTCGAGTCCATCGAAGCTCTCGATGGCGACGAGATCTGAGTCGTCGAACGACTCGTGAGGGATGCCGGCGGTCGGCGCGCTGGTCCATTGCTCGGCCGCGCCGGTCTCGAGGTCGACCACGAAGACGTTCGTGTTGACCGTGTCCCCGGCTGTCGACAGGGCGAACTGCTCCGCGTCGGGATCAAAGCTGACGCCGCCGGAGATTCCGCCCGGAAGGTCGGGTTCGGGGAATGTTTCGAAGGCAGTCGGCTTGTCGGCGTTGAACTCCCCGACAGTCAGATCGGTGTAGCCCTCGACGTTTCGAGAGCAGACGAATCGGCCCGTCTCGTCGTCGAGCGCGATGCCGTCGACGTTCCATCCATCTCCGTCGATGACCGTCTCGAGGTCGCTGCTCTCGAGGTCGAGATACGCCAGATAGAGGGTGTCTGCCTTGCCCTCGTCGGTCACGAGATAGATACCCTCCCCGTCAGGAGCCCAGCTTGCACTCTGGTAGCGGACGTCGCCCTCGTGGGGCGTGAGGTGCTCGAGTTCGCGCTCGTCGCTTTCGAGGTCGAGGACGTACAGGTCCTGATCGAAATTGGAGTAGGCCTGCGAGACCAGCAGTCGGGAGTCGTCGGGACTCCAGCCGGACAACGAGAGCCAGCCGTCGCCCTCGTAGACGAGTTGCGCCGCATCGCCAGTCTCGTCGCGACCTTGCACGTAGACGTCGAAAACGGACTCATCGCGACGGTTCGACGTGAAGGCGAATCGCTCACCGTCGTGGCTCCAGCCGCCCCAGCGGTGTTTGGCGTCCGGCATCGCGGTGAGGTTCTCGATCTGGCCCGTCTCGGCGTCGAGCCGGAATAGCTGGGCGCGCTCGTTACCGCCCTCGTCCATCCCGAAGATCAGCTCCGGTCGCTCGGGCGACCACGAGGCGAAGGTCACCCGCTCGTCGTAGAAGGTCCGCTGCTCGGGCCACCCGTGGGGTTCCTCGAGGGTCCAGATCTGTGGCGTGCCGGTCGTGTCCATCAAGAAGGAGAGCCGTTCGCCGTCGGGACCGAACGAGGCACCGTAGGCGCTACGGATATTGAGGTAGCGCTCGATGTCGTAGCTGCTCATGTCAGAGCCGTACGGACTCGAGGGGGTAGTCGTTTCGGTCGGGGAGACGGAGTCGCGAGTGGCCGAGTATGGACCAGTTATCCCCCAGATGGCGATAGTCACGTGACTCGATCGATCCGGGAGTGATCCCCGGCGTCGCGTCGGGACGGTCCGGGATTGCTGTGCTTAACAAAGCCCTCAAGCGTGGCGAAGACGCTCGATGGCAGGAGAGACGCACGCGTCGTCGGTCGGGACCGTCCTCATAACGACCGTGATTATCCTCGCGGCGTTTGGGCTGACCGTCGCGGCCGTCGGTCCGGAACTGTTCGTCGCCGAGTCGGCCGACGAGCCCGCGGCCGACGACGAAACGGAGCCCCTGGGGACACAGGATGGCGACGATGCCGCGACAACTGGAGGCTCCGAGAACGAGAGCGATAACAGCGACGAGGGGACCGATCTCGAGGCCGATGAGTCCGACACTGATTCGATCGGGAGCGGCGGAACCGAGAGCCGTGAGAACGTGACCGTCGGCGCTACCGAAACCGAGGGAACTGAGAGCGACGGCAGCAACGAAACCGACGGCGGAAACGGGACTGACGCGGGCGCAATCGGGGGCGAGGAGTCCGGGGACGGCGAACTCGAGGACGGAAACGCCACTGATGGGGATGCTGGCGACGCGGATAGCGAGACCGATGCGGACGAACGTGGAGGCGATAGTGACCGGGGAAGTAGCGATGACGAGGACAGGAGCGATGACGATGCTGGCGACGAGAGCGAATCCGATACCGAAGGCGATGAGACGGACGACGAGAGCGCGGACGAAGACGACGAGGACGATACCGACGGCGGCTTCTTCTCAGGGTGACTCGTTCGGCCACGATTTCGTCCCGGCGACGAAAGGGGAGTGATCGACCGACGAATCGGTGACTGTCGAGCCGCATTCATTGGAAACAGGGTGGATTTTTATCCTTTCGCTGGCATGCTGTGAGCAGATGCGAATCGCGTTCGTCTCGTTCGAAACGGTTCACCACCGCGATACTGAGACGAACCAGCGGTTTCGGACCGTCTGTGACTTCCTCACGGAGCGCGGGCACGACGTTCACTGGTACTGTGCCGGGTTCTGGGTCGGTGAAGAGTCCACGTTCGAGCACGAGGACGTTACATACCATGCGGTCGCGACCGGGACGGAAGCTCGAACCTCGTTTCTCCTGCGATTGCCGTTCGTCCTCGCAGCTGCGAGCCCGGACGTGATTCACGTCGGCGCACAGCCACCGAGTCAGGTCATCGCGGCCAAGTGGGGTGCGACGATGGCGCGTGTGCCGCTCGTCCTCGAGTGGTACGGCGACGGCGGCATCGACGACACGCGGTGGACGCGGTTCGCGACGGGCCGCCCGGACCGGATCATCACGCCGTCGGAACTCGTTGGGACGTGGGTCCGGGAACTCGGGGCCGACGGCGACATCGTCGAGACGATCACGAACCCGGTCGACTGCGACCGGATCCGGAGCGTCGAGCCAGATGAGGACGTCGACGTGATCTACGCCCGACGACTCGACAAGGGTGCCAACCTCGAGAGCCTGTTGCTGGGACTGGCCGAACTCCGCGACCGCGATTGGCGGGCGACGGTCGTCGGCGACGGGCCCGAACGGGACGCCTACGAGGGGCTCGCGAGCGACCTCCGGATCGAAGATCGGGTGACCTTCGTCGGCGACCTCGACCTCGAGGAGCGGATCGCGGCCTACCGCGGGGCTCACGTCTTCGCACAGACGGCGGACCACTGCGTCTTCCCCACGGAGATGCTGTGGGCGCTGGCCGCGGGCTGTGTCGGCATCGTGGAGTACCACGCGAACTCGAGCGCCCACGAACTCGTCGAAGGGTGGGACCGGGGGTTCCGAACGACCAGCGAGGACGAACTCGCGGCGGCCATCCTCGACGCGGGCGACCTCGAGCACCGCACGTACGACGAGGCCTTCGCCGACTACGACCGGTCGGCAGTGGCCGACCGCTATCTCGAGCAGTACCGAACGCTCCGGGACGAGTACGGCATGCTGTAGGCAGTCGTCAGTGTGGTCGATCCCGTTCGGGATGATCCGCCATCGATCGGAGATACCTATATGTTGGTTCGTGAGAACGTTCGGATATGAACGACGATTGTGAGTTCTGCCGGATCGTCGCCGATGAGCGAGCGGCACACGTCCTCTACGAGAACGATCGAACGGTAGCGTTTCTCGACGAGAACCCGGCTGTGACGGGGCACAGCCTCGTGATTCCGCGGGCTCACGAGGATGACGTCCTGACAATCGACGAATCGACCTCGACGGCCGTCTTCGAGACGGTCCGCACCGTTTCGAGCGCGCTGGAGGGGGCACTCGATCCCAGCGGGTTCAGTGTCTTTCACACCACCGGGCCGCTGGTCGGGACCGTCGACCACGCCCACGTCCACCTCGTGCCTCGCTTTGCGGACGACGACGTGACGCTGTCGTTGCCGCGGGACCGACTCGAGGCCGACGAGGCGACACGACTGCAGAATCGCGTTCGAGCGCACCTATGACGAAGCAGTCAGGGCGAACGTCGAGTTGACGTTCAGCCCGTCGGTGATCGCTGCTTAGAGATCAAACTTCGCGGCCGCCGTCTCCATGTCCTTGTCGCCGCGCCCCGAGAGGTTCACGAGAATCGTGTCGTGCTCGCCGGCTTCCGCGAGTTCGATCGCGCGAGCAATTCCGTGGCTAGACTCGAGTGCGGGGATGATCCCCTCGGTTTCGCTCAGTTCCCTGAAGGCCGCGAGCGCTTCGTCGTCCGTGACGCCCGTGTATTCACAGCGACCGACGGCCCGGAACATGGCGTGTTCGGGGCCGACGCCGGGATAATCCAATCCCGCCGAAACGGAGTGGACATCGACGTCGTCGTCGATGACGCGCGTCTTCATGCCATGAATGACGTCGTCCTGTCCCTTCGCGAGCGGGGCCGCGTGCCTGCTCGAGTCCGATCCTTCGCCGCCGCCCTCGGCACCATAGAAGTCGACGGGGTCGTCGCGGAACGCGTGGAAGAGGCCGATCGCGTTCGATCCGCCGCCGACGCAGGCAACTGCCGCGTCGGGAAGACCGCCGGTCCGCTCCTGAATCTGTTCGCGAGCCTCTCGACCGATGACGCTCTGGAAGTCCCGAACCATCCGCGGGAACGGGTCGGGGCCGACAACGCTCCCCACCAGGTAGTGGGTGTCCTCGACGTTCTCCGCAAAGTCCTCAAGGGCCGCGTCGACGGCGTCAGCAAGCCCCTCGTCACCGCGGGTGACTTCGTTGACCTCCGCACCCATCAGGCGCATCCGGAAGACGTTCATCTCCTGGCGCTTGATGTCCTTTTTCCCCATGTAGATCTCCGTCTCGAGGCCGAGTAGAGCTCCGACCATCGCGGTCGCGGTACCGTGCTGACCGGCACCAGTCTCGGCGATCAGCCGGTCGCGACCGGCCTGCTTCGCGAGCAGGGCCTGTCCGAGACAGTTGTTGATCTTGTGGGCCCCACCGTGGAGCAGGTCTTCCCGCTTGAGGTAGATGTTGGCCCCGTAGCGCTCGCTCAGGTTGCGCGCGTAGTACAGCGGCGTCGGTCGACCGGCGAACTCCTCGAGCAGGTCCCGCAACTCGGACTGGAACTCCTCGGTGTTCGCGATGTCGTCGTAGGCCGTCGCGAGTTGCTCGAGCGGCTCTCGAAGCGGTTCCGGCACGTGTCGCCCCCCGTATCCCTCGAAGGCTCCGTTTTCCATGCTGATGGATTTCGCGCTCATCAACAAGTATGTTCCGCGGCAACGCCCGGTCTCCGCGGCCGGCGGTGGAAATATCACTGCGACTGTCGACAGGCCCGCACTTCTACCGGCCGGTCTCACTCGATTCGACGGCACATCGTCGGTGGGACACAGTCGGATTCGGGGCCGGCCGTCAGAACAACACCAGCAGCGCCGTCAGCGAGAGCGCACTACTGGCGAGCAGCGCCAACAGAACGACGAGAGCGGGCAGCAGTCCGGTTGCTCTGAGGTTACCGAGTCGGATTTCGGTCCCGAGGCCGACGAACGCGAGCGCGAACAGCCAGTCGTAGGCGTGCTCGATCGACGCCTGCTGTGCCGCGGAGAAGAGGCCGGCACTCGCGATGAGGGCGACTGCGAAGAATCCGAGAACAAACGTCGGAAACTCGTCCCAGAGCGTCCGAAGGGACGGGCGACTGCCGCCCCCGGATCGACTGTAGTACCCTGCGTACGCGAGCACGACGACGCCGATCAGCGCGTTTCTCGAGAGCTTCGTCATCGTCGCCCACTGTCCGGCTACTTCGGAGTGAGTGAAGCCGACCGCGACGACGGGCCCCGTCGAGAACATGCTGACACCGGCCCAGATCCCGAAGACCGTCCCAGACAGGTCCAGCAGATCGCCGACGATCGGGTAGAGGACGATCGTGATCGCATCGAACAGCAGGACCGTCGCCGCCGCGTAGGCGATCTGGTCCTCGCGCGCGCTGATGGCACCGGCGACCGCGACGACCGCGGAGACGCCGCAGATGCTGGCACCGGCCGCGAGCAGCGAGCCGAGTTGCTCGGTCAATCCGAAGACGTTTCGCGCGAGCAGTTCGACGAAGAGGAGCGAGAGCGCGGCAGCGACGACCACGAGGAGGAAGACTGGCCCGCCGACCGCGAGGACGGTGTCGACAGATATCGACGCGCCCATGAGGACGATCCCAGCGCCCAGCCACAGGGTATGCGTCGCGAGACCGGGCTCGAGGCGTTCCGGAACGCCGACGGCGTTCGTCGCGACGAACCCAAGTGCAATGGCGAGCAGCAGCCGGTTGAATCCGAGCGGCTGTGCTAGCGTCCGCGCCAGCAACGCACCGAGACAGAGGGCGACGAACCCCGGCAGGAGACGACGAACGACCATCTCGTCACCGGGGTGCCTGCGGTTCAAGTGCGGCGACCAGTGCGACGATCGCTGCCCCGACGACGGTCTTCCAGTCACGTTCCAGCGCCGACCAGCGGGCCGTCCCGGTGTCGACGTTCGACCGCCATCCATCGATCGCCATGTGTCCGGTCTCCCGACGCCGCCACAGTTAACAGTTGTCGATCGGTGATTCGGGCACATGTTTCCGACCCAGACGGCAGAGTCGTCAGCGAGAGAGCTTAGTTCGAGGTTCCCTTCTGGAGACGCTCGAGCAGCCCACATACCGTCGTTTGTTTGGTAATGTGGCAACTTTATCGACTACTCGCGGCGAATCGGACGACCAGTTGCAGCCGACGGGATATTCAGGGAGCCTTCACTTCCGTCTTCGACGATTCCAACCGATCATGGCCGGCGACGACCACCACGAGCCCGACGAACACTTAAAGCGAGTCCGCGAGCGCCTCCAGCAGGCGACCGACGGCGCGGACCGGACGGTCAAATCGCAACTGAACTCGATCACCGCGGGAGTGTTCGAAGAGCAGGAGGGACACCTGACCCAGACCGAACCCGGGCCGAAGGCCGACCGGATAGCCGAGGTCGCCGAGAAACTCGAGGGGCTCGCGGACGAGGTATCGGGCGAGACGGCCGAACACATCCTCGCCGCTCGTACCCACTGTCTCGAGTACCTCGAGGAAAGTAGCAGCGCCGAATAGGTCGACTATCTCCGTTCAGCGGTCGACGCTCCCGAGCACGATGTCGAGACTGCCAAGCGACGCGATCAGGTCCGCGACGTACTCGCCCTCGGACATCTCCGGCAGCGCGGAGAGGTTGTGGAAACACGGGCTGCGGATCTTGAATCGGGCTGGCGAGTTCGAACCGTCCGCGCGGATGTAGATTCCGAGTTCGCCCTTCGCGCTCTCGACGGCGCGGTAGGTTTCGGTCCCCGCGTCCGGCTTGAGCGTCCGCGGGACGTTGCTCTGGACGGTTCGCTCGTCTTCGGGCCAGTCCTCGAGCAAGTCGAGACACTGCTCGATGATCTTCGCGGACTCCTCGACCTCACGGAGGCGGACGAGCACGCGTGCGTGATTGTCGCAACTGTCCTCGGTGACAACGTCCCACTCGAGGTTGTCGTAGTAGCCGTAGGGGTCGTCCCGCCGGAGGTCGTAGTCGATGCCGGAGGCGCGGGCGACAGGGCCGGTACAGCCGTAGTCCTTGGCGACTTCGGGCTCGAGAACGCCGGTGTCGATCGTTCGAACCTGGAAGATTTCGTTACCGGTCAGCAGGTCGTGATACTCGTCGACCTTGGCGGGGAGCTCGTCGAGGAAGTCCCGGCACTTCTCGATGAACTCCGTGCGAGGTTCGGGCAGATCCCAGCAGACGCCGCCGAGCCGGAAGTAGTAGAACATCATCCGCTGGCCCGTGAGGTCCTCCAAGATGTCCTGGACGACCTCGCGGTCGCGCATGCCGTACTGGAAGATAGCCGTGAAGTCGCCGTAGACGTCTAAGGCGAACGTCGAGACCGCGAGGAAGTGGCCGAGCATCCGGCCGAACTCGGTCGACATCGTCCGCAGGATCTGGGCGTACTCGGGGACCTCGATGTCGGCGATATCCTCAATCACGCGGGCGACCGCCCACTCGTTGGGGAGGTTCGCCGTGTAGTCCCAGCGATTCGAATACGGGATGATCTGGTGGCGGTAGGTGCCGTTCTGGCACATCTGCTCCTCGCAGCGGTGCAAGTAGCCGATGTCGGGTTCGACGTCCACGACCGACTCGCCGTCGAGCACCGTCTCGAGGTGGAGGACGCCGTGGGTCGCCGGGTGGTGTGGCCCGATATTGAGCATCATCGTGTCCGACTCGGTGACGCGGTGGTCCGCCGCAAGCGGGTTCGCGTGTTCGGTGTAGCTGATGACCTGCGGTTTGTCCTGATCGTAGTCGAGTGCGAGCGGGTGTCCCTGCCACGACTCGGGGAGGAGAATTCGCGTGAGGTGGGGATGATCCGCGTACTCGATCCCGACGAGATCGAAGGCCTCCCGCTCGTGCCAGTCGGCCGTCCGGAAGACGGGTTCGGCAGACTCACAGACGGGTGCCCCCGTCGGCAGTGGGACGATCAGCGTCACCTCATGGGTCCGCCGATCGTACTTCGTCATGTGGATGATCGACTCGTAGCGGTCCTCGTACTGCTGGGGGGTGATACACGAGAGGTGGTCGAACCCTGCCTCATCACGCAGTAGGCGAACCACCGCCTGCACGTCGTCCGGCCGGATCACGAAGGCGGGCGCGTTCTTGTGGTCGTCCCGACCGATCGCGTACTCTGAGAGCAGGGTCTCAAGTGCGGCCTCGTCGACGCCCTCCTTGCGCTGGTGGTCGTACTCCGGGTCGATGCGCTCGCGCTCGGGCTCCGATGTCTCACTCATTTGGGTCCCCTCGCACGCCGACCGATGGCGCGTCTCGATAGCCTACAGGTGACGCGAAAATGAGGGTTTTCCCGCGTTCGCGTGACTCTCCGCGGAGAGTGAACAATATCGATCGGGAGCCGCATCCGGGGTCGGCCTCAGAGCCGGCCGTCCGGCCGAGCGGAATCGCTTATATGGATCGTCGCACGTAGCGTGAGTATGTCTCGAGGGATCGGCTGGTTCGACACGTTCCGCGAGGTCGCCCCCGAGTGGATCGTCGTCGTGCTCGGACTGGTAACTCAACTCGGCGACGTATGGTTTCTCGGAGCACTCGTCGGGACGCTCTACTGGCTGGAGACCGACAACCGGGAGCAGATCGCCGCCGTCTTCGGGCTGTTACTGGCCGGCCTCTCGCTCATCACGGCGCTGAAACATGTCTTCGCGCTGCCGCGGCCGGAACGCGTGCTCGTGGAGGCTGGGGTGCTCCCGAAGGCGGTCCACCCGCTGTACGAGGCCACTGCGACGGCGACCGGCTACGGGTTTCCGAGCGGTCACGCCCTGCTGACGACGATCGTCTACCTGAGCCTGGCCGAGTACGGCTCCGTCAGCACGCGCCGGCGTCGATATCTCGGAGCCGCCGGGATGGTGACAGCCGTCTGTTTCTCTCGGGTCGGTCTCGGCGTGCACTACCTCGTCGATGTCGTCGTCGGCGTCGGCGTCGGACTGGTCTTTCTCCTCCTCACATGGGGGCTCCTGAATCGGTATCCCTCCCGTCGGGGCACGCTCGGATTCGGACTGGCCGTCGCCCTCGCGGCCGTCGCGCTCGTGACGAGTGCCGTCGACTCCGACGCCGTCCTCCTGTTCGGCGCGTCGATTGGCGGGTTCGCCGGCTGGCAGTTCGTCGCCCTCGCTCAAGGGCTGGACGAGGGACACGGCCCGATTCGAACGAGTCGCGCGCTCACCGCGAGAGCCGTCGCCGTCGCAACCGGGATCGCGTCGCTCGTCGCCCTTTCGGGCTACTACTGGCCCGTCTTGTTGCTTGCCGGAAGCGGCGTCCTCGGGTTCGTCGTCGCCGCGTTCGTCACTGTCCCCGTGTTCTATCACTCCGAGCGCGGGAGCGGTATCTGAGCGAGCGTGGCCGCTCGTCGCCGTTCCGAGTCATCGCCGACTCGAGGGGTATCACTCGAGAGTGGGCCGGGGAGCCGCGCTGGAAAGACGGTCGCGGCAACGGAAGGGGGCCTTCACTGATCGTTCGCCGCCGAATCGTCGTCCTCCGGGGCGTCTTCCTCGTCCGCCTCCGATTCGGACTCGTCCTCGTCCGACGGCTCGACCTTCATCTCGGAGGCGTCCTCCGCGGGGCCCGCCTCGGGTTCCGTGTCCGCGGTCTGGGTCGGCTGGGCCTGTGTCGGGTCCGGCCCCGTGGCCTCGCCGGTCTCGTCGGCCATCGCCGAGTCGGAGACGTCGACCGCCACGTCGTCGGTGTCAGTCTCGCGCCGGGGGTCCGCTTCTTCGTCTCCGAGATCCGGTCTAGACTGGGATTCGTCGCCGTCCGGCTCGTCAGTGAACTCGATCTGCGAGCCAGACGCATCTACGTCGTCGATTCCCCGTTCATCCGAGATCTCACCGTCGGAGCCGATCTCGGATTCCCGGCCGGAATCGACGCGCGTGGCGGCGGCGCTGGCCTGATCGGACGTGTCCTTCCTCTCGGTGCCATCCTCGACCTCCGGGACGCCGTTCTCCGTCCCGGACTCGCCGTTCGAGCGCCGCTTGTGGAGCCCGAACCCGACCAGCCCGCTGCCGGCGATGCCGAGCGGAATCGCCTGCGGCCGGTCCGCGGCCATCGAGCGGATCGCGGCCGCGAGCAAGAGTCCGCCGCCGATCAGCGGTAGCATCCCGCTCGCGGTCGCATCGGACACTGCCGACGCAAGTCGGCCGGCCGGTGCATCTAGCTCCTCGAGATCCTCGATCTCCTCGAGGTTGGTGAAGTCGTCCATCGAGACATCCGTCGTCGCATCGTCATCATGGTGTGCAGTCATCGGAAGGCCTCCGAGCAACGGTGCTAGTGGCCGTCTGCCGACGGCCGATCTGGGCCGTTCTCGCGTCACCTGTCGGGCCACCAGCGTCCGCTCGTGGACCGTACGTGGTCCGGTCGGATGAAAGTGAGACTGGCAGATGAATACCCGACTCCATCGGTGTCAGGCTGCTGTGGCTCCCGGATCGATATCGGATATTGCCGTACTCGGGCGTATCCGACCGGAAATCAGCCGGTAGCCGATATTGTAGCCCTGCATACTCCGGGCGGACGACCTTCCCTGCTTACCGTGGAAGTAGCGTATCCATGTCGGACTCGAACGGACGTGACGACGAGTCACATTGTGCTGTGCGGAATGTCGTTTTCATAGTTCTCGATACGGCGCGGGCGAAAAGCGTCGGGATGCAGTCGTTTCCGGCCGATCGAAACGCACCAACGGCCGATCCCATCGGAATCCAATCGGCTCCGGGGGATCGACCAGGCTCGAGCGGTGATTCCGTTGGCGCACGCCCGACACCGACGCTGACGCGCCTCGCCGAAGAGGGGACCGCTTTCGAGAACGCGTTCGCGACCGCGCCCTGGACGCTCCCCTCTCACGCGTCGTTTTTCACCGGGACCTATCCCTCTGAACACGGCACGCACGGCGGTCATACCTATCTCGACGACGATCTGCGAACCATGCCCGAGGCCTTCGCCGACGCAGGATTCGAGACGATCGGCGTCTCGAACAACACCTGGATCACCGAGGAGTTCGGGTTCGACCGCGGCTTCGAGGACCTCCGCAAGGGCTGGCAGTACATCCAGTCCGACGCCGACATGGGCGCGGTTGTCCGCGGCGAGGATCTCCGGGAGAAACTCGGCGCGACCCGGGACCGAATCCTTGACGGGAACCCGTTCGTCAACGCCGCCAACATCCTCTACAGCGAACTGCTACAGCCGGCCGGCGACGACGGCTCCGACCGGTCGACGGACTGGATCGCCGACTGGCTCGCGGACCGGGACGACGACCGGCCCTTTTTCCTGTTCTGTAACTTCATCGAACCCCACGTCCAGTACGATCCGCCCGCGGAGTACGCCGAACGATTCCTCCCCGAGGGGGCCAGTTACGAAGAGGCGACCGCGATCAGGCAGGATCCTCGCGCCTACGACTGTAACGACTACGACATCTCCGATCACGAGTTCGCCCTGCTCCGGGGGCTCTATCGGGCCGAACTCGCCTACGTCGACCACCAGGTCGGCAAGCTCCGAACCGCCCTCGAGGACGCAGGCGAGTGGGAAGACACCCTGTTTGTCGTTTGTGGCGACCACGGCGAGCACATCGGCGAACACGGCTTCTTCGGGCACCAGTACAACCTCTACGACACGCTGCTCAACGTCCCGCTGGTCTGTCACGGCGGCTCCTTCACTGGCGGCGGGCGACGCCACGACCTTGTGCAACTCCTCGATATCCCCGCCACGCTGCTCGAGACGGCCGGAATCGACGATCCCGAGCTACGTGAGCAGTGGTCGAGCAGATCACTTCACCCCGAGTCGGATGCCCAAGACCGCGATGCCGTCTTCGCCGAGTACGTCGCCCCCCAGCCCTCGATCGAGCGCCTCGAGACTAGGTTCGGCGAGATTCCGGATCGTGTTCGGGAGTTCGATCGCCGGCTGCGGGCAGTCCGTACAACCGAGTACAAGTACGTCCGCGGCGACGACGGCTTCGAGCGGCTCCACCGCGTCCGAACCGATCCGCTCGAGCACACCGATATCAGTGACGAGAAGCCCGAGCGGGTCCGGGCGTTACGACGGCGACTCGAGGAGCGCTTCGAACCGTTCACCGAGGCGAGCGCGTCGGGCGAAGTCGAGATGCGCGACGGGACGAAAGAGCGATTGGCGGATCTCGGCTACCTCTGAGACGGTCCCGAGAGTGCGGCGGAGGCCCCAGCACAGTCGCCGGCGGTGATCGCGTTGATCAGAGTCCCGCTACCATTCGGACGTACTGACTGTCTCCCGCTCACCGGCGAGTTGTCGATACGCACCGACGAGAACGGCGGCGCCGAATAGGGTGAAAACGCCGGACGTGATCGCGGTCACCAGATTGCCGACGATGGGAGCCACGCCGACGACAGTGAATACGAGACTAACCAGACCGCTGCCGACGCCGATAACGGCCCCGAGAATGAAGAGGCGAATTCGATTCTCAGACGTGAGTTCCCAACTTCGCTCGAGTGACTCGATGACGCCGGCGTCCTCGATGACGACGGCGATGGGGGCGAACACGAGGCAGACTGCGAGGAAGATTCCGGGGAAGAGGAGGAAGACAGACCCGATCAGCACCGCGAAGAAGGTGATGACAGTGACGACGACCAGCACGCCGGCGGTTCGGACGAGTCGGCGGGTATGGTCGGCCGTCGGAACGTCGTTGATATCCGAATACAGCGCCCGTATCGTCACGACGCCGAGCACGCTACCGACGAGCATGAGAAGGGCGGTCAGTCCGCCACCGATGGAGATCGGAAGATCGACGGCGAGAGGATAGGTCTGTGAGAACTCCTCGTCGGGGAACAATTCAGTGAACAGACCCGAGAAGAACGATTGGACGCTTACCTGCGTCACGAGTTGGAACAGGACGTATACGGCGAGGAGAATCGCTCCGCCGCGTGTCGTGATTCGATCGAACCCGTAACTGAGTGCTCGCTCGATGCTAAGTTTATAACTCATAGCTGTTAATTTCTATCGGTTATGTATACCACCATTGATTTAATACATGAAATTTGAAATCGGTGTCGGACTGTCGGACGAATCTGTCGATCGGTCTCGGCAGCTTCCGGTAGCGCGGTAGTCAGTTCGGTCTGTCTCGTCATCTCAGACCTGCAGATATCCATTGACCTCCTCCCGCGCCTAAAGACGGAGGTATGCGCTATCGCTCTGTATCAACCGTTGTTCGAGAGACGATGTGCAGGCATATCAAGCGTCCAACTGTCCACCCCGGGAGGCTTCTGTCCGTCGTCGGAACGTCGTCGCATGTCCGCCACTCCGTCGTCCGACGCGGCGTCGTTTCCCTTTCCGACGCAGTTTGTCTACGAGGGACCGCTCAACCGGTTTCGGGCCGCTGTCGACATCGCTCCTACGGGTATCGATGATGTGACGGTTGAAGCCGGCCCGCGTCACCTTCGAGTCATCGTCGATCTGGGTGACCACGTCGCCGAACGAGCCGTTCGGCCGCTTCCAGACGACCTCGTCTTCGGTGACGATCACGAGGCCGTCTATAACAACGGCGTCCTCACCGTCTCGCTGAGTACCCGCTCACGAGAGTGATAACGCCGCCTCGCCAGCCCCGGCAGCCGGAGTAATCGAACGCCGACCGCCGGCGTGTACCCGGCCGGAGCGACCCACGGAACGGTGTCACCGGTATTCGCTTGCTCCACGTTGATTCCCGACGGCATCGAATCACGGGTACAGCGATGAGTAACGATTACTATACGAAGGACGACTTCGCGGGCGACCTCGAGATCGACGACTCTCGCTTCGATCAGGATCCGGACGAGGAAACGATCGACGAAGCCGTCTCGAACATCGAAGAACGGAATATCGAGGTCCACGTCGTCGACGACGGTGAGGCCGCACGCGAGTATCTCCGTGATCAGATTCCCGACGGAGCCGAAGTGATGGACGGTCACTCGACGACGCTCGAGGAGATCGGCTTCACCGACGACCTCGAGGCAGCGGACGGGTTCGACTACCTCGGCAACCGGATCGGGGAGATCGACGACGACGAGGAGCGGTTCCGGGCGCGACGCGAGGCGGTTACCGCCGACGTCTTCGTCGACAGCGTCAACGCGATCGCCGAGAGTGGCGAGTTGCTCGGGGCCAACGCGCTCGGCAACGCCGTCGGCGCATGGGCATTCGGTGCAGAGTCGCTCGTACTGGTTGGCAGCACGAACAAGATCGTCGGCAACTGGTCGAGCGCCGTCGAGCGGATCCGTGAGTATGCCTACCCGCTCGAGGACGCCCGCGCCGAAGAGGCGTACGGGCAGGGAAGCGTCGTCGGCAAGCTCGTCTCCCTCGAGCACGAACGGGTCGACGACCGCACCCAACTCGTGTTGATCGACGAGCGACACGGGTTCTAAGGGACGCACAGAGCGCAGTATCGGTCATCGCACATCGTCGCCAGCGTGCCTGCAGCACGTTTTTGCTGACCACGCCGATAGGTGAACGCGAGCCGCGGGAATTGACCAATGGCCACCCCCGACGCACGCTCCGGTAACGGATTCGTCTCGTTCTTTCGCAGCTATACGAAGACGTGGATTCACGCGGTCGCAACGGCCGGCCTGACGGCGTTCGGGACGCTGACGATCTTCCACCGCGGGTTCATCGTCCTCGCGCTCGCCTCCTACGTCGTGCCGCCGCTCGTGCTGTATTTCCGCGGGGGAGCAGGAGACCAGTCCGATCAGACGGCCGCTGTCGACCGCGAGGCGGACGATCCAGCAGACGACCGAGAGACGAAATCGGAAGCGGCGACGACCACATCGCTCGAGCACGCCGACAGTGGAGCCGATTCCGAGACCAAGAGGACACCGGACAGCGGTGATGCTGCAGTGTACAGTGAGGACCACGACGTCGAACCCGGCGGCAACGACGCGATCGGGGCCGATCGAGCGGTCGAACGCGGTCGGGAGAGCGACGCCGACCGCGCGCTCGACTGGCGGCTCGTCGATGTCCCCACCGACGCGACACTCCGAGATGTCTGCGTGACCGCAGCCGGCGCGGTCTACGCAGTCGGCGAGAACGGACTGGTTCTCACCGGAGCGGCCGCCGACGGTGCCGGAACCGACGCGTGGTCGATCGCCCTCGAAGACGGGCCGGCCGCCGAGGGAGACGAACTCACTGGCGTCGACGCGACCGACGGCGGCGACGCGATCTGGGTCGCGGGCGATAGTGGTTCGGTGGGACGACTCGAGGCCGAGACGGGGCTCCACACGGATTACACGGCCCCTGCGGATATCACTGACAACTGGATGGGGGTCGCCGTCGGCGGTGAGAGTGGTGACGAGACGGTCCTCTTGATCAACGGCTCCGGGGCCGTTCTCCGCGGCCGCTATCGCGACGGCGCAATCTCGTGGGACGGACCAATCAAACCCGGTAGCGGCTCGAGTCTAAGCGCGATCGCGCTCGCGGAGCCGTCGGTCGGCTACTGCTGTGATACGAACGACAGCGTCTTCGAGACGACCGACGGCGGGGAATCGTTCGATCGTGTCGGCCTCGAGGGAGCCGGCGGTACACTCGAGAACCTCGCGACGCTGGGACAGGGCGACTGCCTGGTGAGCGCGGACGACGGCATCGTCCACCGCTACGGCGGCTCGACGTGGACACCGGAGCGGGTCGGCGACGAGGCGGTCTGTGGGATCACCCGTCGCGAGGGCGAGACGATCGCCTGCGACGCGGACGGCGTGATCTACGAGCGAACGCTCGCGGCTGACTGGGAACAGGTCGACACGCAGGCACCGGAATCGCTCATCGCCGTTTCGATGGATATCGACGGAGAGCGAGTGGTTGCGGTCGGCGAGGACGGGACCGTCGTCGAACGACGCTGAGAGGGTGGTGACGGTATGTCGTCACTGTACCTAGATCTCGAGTCTCGAGCAGGTCCGGAACATCGATCGCGTCGATGATCCTCGAGACCGTGGTCTTGGAGTCAGTACGCCTGATCCAGCCAGCGGACAGTCGGTGACACGGACTACTTCGCGGACCTATCGGATCGGCGTATTCAAGGCCAATCGCCTTTCCGTTCCGGGGCGGATATCCATCCGTCACGACCGCACAGCGGGGCATCTCACGTTTACCCCGCAGACGGGCGTGAACGACCTCGATCATGAGTACACCAACACGAACGGCGACGCGATACTCCGTCCGCGCGTTCGAGCCCGACGATCGAGAGGCGTTCCTGTCGCTGTACGAAACGGTGTTCGGCCACGACAGAAGCCCGGCGTGGTTCCGCTGGAAGTTCCGCGAGAATCCGTTTGTCGACCACATCCCGATCCTCGTGGCGACGGCCGACGGCGACCCCGTCGGCTTCCGGTCGTTTTTTGCCCAGCAGATGCGAATCGGCGAGACTGTCCGAACCGCGTTTCAGCCCTGCGATACGATGGTCCATCGGGACCACCGCGAGCGAGGACTCTTCAACCGGATGAACGAACGCGCCGTCGAGCGCTACACCGACGGCGCACCGTCGTTTTTCTTCAACTTCCCGAACGAGAACTCGAAGCCCGGCAATCTCGCACACGGCTGGCGCGAGGTCGGGACGGTACCAGCCTATTACCGGCCCCAGAACCCCGTCACCGCGCTCGAGGACCGAGGCGATAGTAAGTCGATGGCTGGCACCGGCGACCGGCGGGCGAGCGATGGCGGTCCGACCGCCGCAGTCGCGAACACGCTCGAGGACGCCATCGCGACCTCACAGCGGGCCGGTGACAGACTGTTCGTCGATTCGGACTCGGATCTCGAGCTCGAGCGCTACGAAACGCCGCCGGCGGACACGCTCGAAGCGGTCTACCAGCGGTCGATTCCCGCTGCGATTCACACCGACCGGAGCGCGGCGTTCTACCGCTGGCGGTTCGACAATCCCATCCACACGTATCGGGCCTCCGTCGCCCGACGGGACGGCGACCCGGTCGCCGCGCTCGTCGTCTCGAACGTTGGCGATCACGCGCGGATCGTCGACGCGCTCCCGCGGGCGATTGACGCGGAATCGGCGGCGCTCGAGCGCCTGCTCGCGACGGCCCTCGAGGCGTCCGCGGACCGAAGCTACGTCGAGGCGTTCGGGGAGACGGTGCCGTCACCGTTGCGGTTCCGGTTCTATCCGGACACGCGGCTGCCGCTGTCGGCGCTGATTCGACCAACGTCCCGAACCCTCCTCGCTCGCGATCTCGAGGACGGACTCGCACTCGAGTCGAGTTCGATCGACTCCTGGACGTTCTCGCGACTCGATCTAGACACGACATGACGCTGTCGGACGATGCGAATCGCCGGCAGCGCGGACGGCTCGGCGAGCGGTGCGATCGGTCACTGTTATGGCCGTCGAACCCACAGCTACCACTGTGAGCGATCGACGCGCGGAGGGCGATCGGGACGGCCGCTGTCGGCTGTGCGGGACGCTGCTCCCGGAGCCCGACGGCGAGTCGCCGTCGGACGAGTTCTGTTCGACCGGCTGTCGAGACGTCGCAGCCGAGTTCGGGACAAACGACGGTGTGACGAGCGACGACAGCGACGGCTCCGCCGAGGATAGCGACCCCCCCTTACGGTCCGTTGACCGGCCGGCTGATCCGCGACCGACCGCGACCGCAGACGACGAACGACCGGACGGGACCGTCCGCACGTTCTTCCGGGTCGACGGCATGCACTCCGCGACCTGCGAGGCCTTCCTCGAGGCCGTCGCCGAGGGCCGCGACGGCGTGGACGACGCTGAGGCGAGTTACGTCACGGAGACGATCCGGGTCGATCACGATCCCGATCGAATCTCGACCGACGCGCTCGAGAACGCGCTGAGTACGCTCGGCTACACGGCCTATCTCCGGGACGACGCGACCGCTGACGACGAGACGGGCGGAACCCAGCGCTCGCGCGAGATGTCCGGACTCCGAAAGCGCCGGTCGGACGATATGCTCGAGATGCGATACGTCGTCGGCGTCGTCTTCGGTTCGTTCCTCCTGTTGCCGTTCGTGGCCGTCCTCTACCCGATGTTTCTGACCTCGTTTACCGACTGGGGCGCGATCGAGCACTTCGAGGGCGCCTTTACCGGCTTCAGCGGGCCGCTGTATCTGCCCCTGTTTCTCATTCTGACGGGCGCGATCATCTACCTGACCGGCGGTCCGCTCTTGCGGGGCGCGTACGTCAGCCTGAAACTCCGGCGGCCCACGACAGACCTGCTTGCAGTCTTCACAATACTCAGCGCGTACGTCTTCAGCATCCTCGTCTCCGGGCTCGGGCGCAACGATCTCTACTTCGATCTGACGATCGTCGTGGCCTCGGTCGTGATGGGCGCGACCTACTACGAGGCGACGGTCAAGCGCCGCGCGACGGACCGACTGACCGACCTCACCGTCTCGCAGGTCGACACCGCCCGGCTCTACGCCGGAGACGGCTCGACGACGGAACTCCCCGTTGCCGACCTCGAGTCGGGCGACCGCGTGCTCGTCCGGGAGGGCGAGCGCATCCCCGTGGACGGGACGCTGTCCGAGGGCGAGTGTACTGTCGACGAAGCCGTCGTGACGGGGGAGTCGCTCCCGGTCACGAAAGCGGCGGGAGACGACGTGGTCGGCGGCTCGGTCGTCACCACTGACGCGGCGGTGGTCGACGTCGGCGAGCGGACGACCAGCAGCATCGAGCGGCTCACGCGGGTCGTCTGGAACGTCCAGAGCGCTGACCACGGCGTCACGCGGCGAGCCGACGAGTTCGCCGCGACCCTCGTCCCGATCGTCCTCGCCGCCGCAGTCGTCGTCGGCGTGGGTTCCCTCCTCGCCGGCGCGAGCGGGCTGACCGCCTCGCTGGCCGCCCTCATGACGCTCATGGTCGCCAGCCCGTGGGCGCTCGGCTTCGCGACGCCGTACTCCGTCGCCGCGAGCCTTCAGGAAGCCCTCGAGCGCGGCATCGTGGTCTTCGATGAGACGGTCTTCGAACGCCTCCGCGCGGTCGACGTCGTCGTCTTCGACAAGACCGGCACACTCACGACCGGCGAAATGACCGTCCGCGAGGCCGACGCCCCCGACGACCTGCTCGCGGCCGCCGCCGCCCTCGAGCAGCGAGCGGCCCACCCGGCAGCGGCAGCGATCGCCGACGCGTTCGGGAGCAATGGAGGCGCGTTCGAAGATGACGACGGGACGGCTCGCGCTGACGGCGGCTCGACCGCATCCGGCGAACTGACCGTCCGGGAGTTCCACACCCATGCGACCGGCGTCGAGGGAACCGTGGACGACCGGACGGTACTGGTCGGCCACCCCGACCTCTTCCGGGATCGGGGGTGGACGCTCGAGTCCGACCTCGAGGCACGGATCGATCACGCACGAGAGGCCGGTCGGCTCCCGATCGTCGTCGGCCGAGATGGGACCGCCGAAGGGGTCGTGATCGTCGGCGATGAGCCCCGCGAGGCGTGGGACGAGACGATCGCGGCCCTGGACGAGGACGGGGTCGACGTCGTGGTCCTGACCGGCGACGACGGGACGGCGGCCGATGTCTTCGATCGCCATCCGGGCGTTGACCACGTCTTCGCCGGCGTCTCGCCGGACGGAAAGACGGCGACGGTCGAGCGGATGAAGACCGACGACCGCGTGGCGATGGTCGGCGACGGGACGAACGACGCGCCCGCGCTCGCCGCGGCCGATCTGGGAATCTCGCTGGGTAGCGGGACGGCGCTCGCCGCCGACGCGGCCGACGTCGCGATCGTCGACGACGATCTCGCCGCGGTCGAACGGGCGTTCGCCCTGTCGAGGGCTGCACGCAGTCGAATACGGCAGAATCTCGGACTCGCGTTCGTCTACAACGCGATCGCCATCCCCGCTGCCGTGCTCGGTATCGTGAACCCGCTGGTGACGACCGTCGCCGTCGTAGCGGGGACCCTCCTCATCGTCGGGAACGCTGAGCGATCGCTCGTCGCGGAGTGATCGGCAAATCGCGTCCGCACTCTCTCATCCGTCCTCGAGCGCGCCCCAGGAAACGGTCCGACCGATCTCGATTGAAACGATCAGGCGCTCGTCGAGGTCGTGGTTCGTGTACTGTTCGTACTTTGACTCCAGTGCGCTCACGGCGTCGGTGTGAATCGATGCGTCGGGCTCGAGGATCCGTGCCCGTCCGCGGACCTGAACCCACGCGAGACGCGACCAGTCCTCGCGGTAGCGGTCGACGAGCAGCGTCACCCGCGGGTTCGCCCGAATATTCCGCACGCGCTGGAGGTCAGCGGTCGATTTCGGCTTTTCGTCGATCGCCGAGACGAGTCTGATCCCGTCGCTTTCGTCGTCGGGACCGCCGCTTTGGACTTCGGTCGCATCGACGGCGTCGTCCGTCGACTCCGGCCGCTCCGACTGATCCACGGGCTCGAGCAGCGCGAAACAGATCGGTACCGCGTGAGGTCGTCCCTCGGTGTCGACTGTCGCTAACGCGGCGACACGGGCTCGCTCGAGGAAGGCACGCTCGGCGGGCGTCATGGGGTGACAGACGCTGCGCGGACGGAAAGTGGTGAGGCCGGGGGCGACGCCGGCTCCGAGGAGTCGTCCCGCTACAGCAAACTACTCGGGCCGGCGTCACCCATTCACGGGCAGATGAGTGATCGGATGCGTCGCCGTCGCGCGTACGCTGCCGTCGTTGCCGGGACGCTGGGCTACACCTGCTTGATGTTCATCTGGTTCTCGCTGCCCGCGTATCTCTCGACGATCATCGACGAACTCGGGCTCTCGGGCACCCAGGCCGGCGTGGTCGCGGGGGCGGTCCCGTTGACCTACATCCCGATCGCACTGTTCACTGGGATGGTCGTCGATCGCGTCGGTCCAGGACGGAGCCTCGCGGCCGGCGTGTTGATCTACGGCGTCGCTCAGGTCGCTCGCAGCTTCGCGGCCGGCTTTCCCTCCTTGCTCGCGGCGACGCTGTTGATCGGCGTCGGCGCGACGGCGATCACGTTTGGGCTTCCCAAACTCGTCTCGGTGTTGTTCCCGCCCGACGAGACCGGCTTTCCGTCCTCTATCTACCTCGTCGGGGCGTCGGCGGGGACGGCGAGCGCCTTTGCCGTCGGTCGGCCAGTTCTGGGCCCACTGCTCGGCGGCTGGCGCGCCCTGTTCTTCTGGAGCGGCGTCGTCGCGATCGCGTATGGCCTGTGCTGGTTCGTCGTCGCCCGCCGATTGGGGATCGACGCCCGCAATCGCGCGGCCAACGGCGCGAACGCGGCGGACTCGTCGCTCTCGCTCGCGGCTATTCGACGCGATCTCACCCTCGTCCTTACCCACCGCGAGCTGCAGCTCGTGGTCGTCGTCGGGACGATGTATCTGCTAATCGCCCACGGCATGCAGGGGTGGCTCCCGACGCTGCTCGAGTCCCGGGGCTACTCGCCGGACCGGGCCGGACGGACGACGAGCCTGCTCGTCGCGGCCAATGTCGTCGGCGTGTTGACGGTCCCCGCAGTCGCCGATCGGCTGGGGGTTCGGCGCACCGCCCTGATGGTCTGTGGGCTCGTAGCGGGACTCGGCATCACCGGCGTCCTCTCGAGCGGGCTCGGTCTCTTGCTGCTCGGGAGCGTCGTCGTCACCGGGTTCGGGTTCGGCGGGCTCTCGCCGCTCATCCGGGCAATTCCGCCGGAACTCGAGGGGATCGGCGCGCGGTTGACTGGCACCGCGGTCGGGTTCATCTTCGCCGTCGGCGAGATTGGAGGATTCCTCGGCCCGGTGCTGATCGGGACGCTCTACGATCTCACCGGCTCGTACGTGCCAGGTCTGGGACTCCTCGCCTCGGCGGGCCTCGTCATCGCGGTCGCCGGCGGCGTGTTGCGATATCGGTACGGCGACTCCTGATGAGGGTGGCGAACGGAGTAGCGGCGCTCGAGCGGATGTGCATCCCTGCACGCGTCAGTTCTTTGCCCGTTCGCGGAGTTACGGTCGGACATGTGGCAGGGGGAGGGCTACTGGCTCGTCCGCGTCGTCTTCCAGCGGGGGCTCGCACTGTTGTACTTGCTCGCCTTTCTCGTCGCGGCCACCCAGTTCCGGCCGCTGGCCGGCGAAGACGGGTTGTTGCCCCTCGAGTGGTACGTCGAGGGGGTCTCGTTCCGTGATCGGCCGAGCCTCTTCTATTTCGTCCCGACGGATCGGGCGATCGGGGTCGCGGCCTGGAGCGGCGTCGTGCTGTCGGGGCTGGCGCTGATCGGGGTGCCGTACTGGCTGCCAGCGGGAGCTGCGACGCCCGTTTCGATGGTTCTGTGGGCAATGCTGTGGGCGCTGTACCTCTCCTTCGTGAACGCCGGGCAGACGTTCTACGGCTACGGCTGGGAGTCGATGCTCTGTGAGACCGGGTTCCTCGCGATCTTTCTCGGGGCTGGGTCGGTCGCACCGCCGTTCGTGGTCATCTTACTCCTCCAGTGGGTGCTCTTTCGCAACATGTTCGGTGCCGGGCTGATCAAGCTCCGCGGCGACGACTGCTGGCGCGATCTGACCTGCATGGACTACCACTACGAGACCCAACCGATCCCGAACCCCGTAAGCTGGTTCGCCCATCATCTGCCGGCTCGGTTTCATCGCGTCGAGACCTTCGGGAATCACGTCGTCGAGTTGCTGGTGCCCTTTTGCTACTTCGCGCCCCAGCCGCTGTCGGCGCTGGCAGGTGTCGCGACGATCGGCTTTCAGGGCTGGCTGCTGGTCACCGGGAACTTCGCCTGGCTGAACGCGATCACGATCGTACTCGCGATTCCGACGTTCAGCGACGGGACGCTGGCGGCCGTACTCCCGATTTCCGCGCCCACCACCGCGCCGACGCCGCTGTACCTCGGGGTCCTGGTGGTCCTTCTGGCCGTGCTCGTCATCGTTCTGAGCGTCCAGCCGGTGCGAAACATGCTCTCTGAACGACAGCTCATGAATACGTCGTTCGATCCGCTCAATCTGGTCAACACCTACGGCGCGTTCGGGTCGATAACGCGGGATCGGTACGAGGTCGTCATCGAGGGGACGACCGACGAGGAGATTTCGGGGACGACCGAGTGGCAGCCGTACCGATTCAAGGGGAAGCCGACGGACCTCGAGCGGCGGCCGCCACAAGTCGCGCCCTACCACCTCCGGCTCGACTGGCAGCTATGGTTCGCCGCGATGTCGCCCAGCCCACGCCGGAGCCCGTGGTTCCTCCGGTTCCTGGCGAAGCTCCTCGAGGCCGACGACGAGACGCTCGCCTTGCTCGCCGACGACCCGTTCGACGGCGAGCCGCCGTCACGCGTCCGCGCAATTCGGTACCGCTATCGGTACACGACGCCGGAGGAGCGAGCCGAGAGCGGCCGCTGGTGGGCTCGCGAGCGCGTTGGGACGTACGTGAAGCCGGTCTCGCTCGAGGAGTTGCAGGTCCGCCAGCCGCGATTTCGGTGATCAGTTCCGGTCGGTGGCGATGTTCGTGAGGTCGTTGGTTCGGTCACCCGTCGTCGGATTTCTGGCGTGCCGGCGGCGTCTTCGAGAGATACGTCCCCCAGCGATCGCGGTTGTCGGCGACCCACCGATAGGAGCGCTCGCGGAACCGCTCGTAGTCCTCGAATTGGCGGAGGAACTCGACCGCCTCCCCTGCCGGCTTGGCGATGTCCGTGCGGACGAACGCCTCCTCGATCGAGGCCCCACAGGAGTAGACACCGTCGTCGGTCACCAGATGCGAGCAGTCCTCGTACTCCTCGGGGAGTCGCTCGAGCATGTCGTCGGTGAGGTCGCTGAAGCCGACGATGCGGAGGTCCGTCCGCTCGTCGAAGTACTCTGCCCACCACGTACAGAAGCCGCAGTCGTCGTCGTAGACAAGTATCGCGTCGGTCATATCTAGGCGAACGGGCTCGAGATACAAACGCTTGGCTCGAGGCGCTGGGGGCAGTTGACTTCCCTCGAGTGGCGGAATACTTTGGTCAGGGCGGCGAAGCGATTCCTATGGAGCGGTTCGTGCAACTGATCGTTGCCGGCGGCATCGTCCTCGTCGCCGCTTGCTGGCTCGTCGCGTTCGTCGAGTACGGATCAGCGCCGTGGGTCGGAGGAATCGTTCTCGCCCTGCTCGGGGCGGGAGCCGTCGTCGCCGGCATTACGAACGAACTCGAGTCGGGCGCGTTCACTGTCGGCGAAGATTGATTCGGTTCGGCGACCTGTCGCCAGAACATTATTGAGACCAGTGGCTAATGCTGAGCCATGAGTAGCGCGGCCCGGACGCTTTCGGAACCGCAGGTGCTGGCCCACACGAAGCGGCGACTCTTTCCCGCGGATGACGAGTCGACCGCGTACGCGGTGGCCGATACCCAGTTCTCGATGGAGGAGTGGCTCCCCGGCCAGCCCGTCGACGCGGCCGTTCGTGACTGTTTAGCACCGTTCAACCACGTCCAGATCGGCGGCGGGTACCCCGACCTCGTCGGGGTCCGCACCCTCGAGTCCGACCTCCTCGCCGTCGAGCGCCTCGGGGACGAGCCGCCGTTGATCGCCATCGAGGCGAAGGGAGAGACCAGCGGCGGTGTCGATACCCAACGCGGGATCCTCCAAGCCTACGATCGGCTCCACGAGGTGAACGCGGCCTATCTCGCCGCGCCGGTGGCCGCAATCTCCGAGACCGACCGGACGCTCGCGCGGGAGCTGAACGTCGGCGTACTCGGTGTGGATTCCGCGGGGAGCGTGGACCCGCTCGAGGTGCCTCGCGTCGTCGGCAATCGGACGACGACCGAGGCAACGGCGCTCCGGTTTCAGGCCAGTGCACAGGGGGTCGCGGACGCGTCGTTCGGTCTGAACCATCCCAAGAACTACCTCGGCTATCCGCTGGCACACTACGCAGCCGGCGACACCGAGGCGCTGCTGTCGGAGTATAAGGTGGTGAGCGCCGTCGATAGCGCTCGACAAGGTGCTGAATTCCTGGGATTGATCGACGACGGCGTCGGTGTCGAGGGTGTTGACCTGACCTCGCTCGGCGAGGAAGTCGTCCGGTTTGCAACGGCGCGCTACGGGACCGTCGAGGCAGCTCTCGAGGAATTCGAGAACTGGTACCGGTCGGTGAAACGATTCGTTGATCTCGCGCCGGCATGGGGGCAATTAGCTCGACGCGTGCTGTTCGACTACGAGGCGACCGAGTTGCTCGTCCGCGAACTCCAGTGCATGTACGAGGACGGGATCGCGGAGCCGTCGCTCGTGGACGTTGTGGTGTACCTGCACGAGTTGCATCCGTCGTTCACCGTCGAGTTGTTCGTTCGGGGGACCGATGGCGTCCGGAGTCGTGTACTTACCACGGACGGTGAGCTTCGGCCTTCGACGCTCGAGGACGGCTCCGTCTATCATTCGCCGACAGTATTCCAGCTGAAGGCGATGCTGTACCACACCGGGATTCTTACTGAACGTGGCGCGGAGCCGAGTCGGCTCGAGCCCCTCGAGGACGTCTGGGCGCTTCGAGAGCCGGTCTGATTCACCTCGATCTCTGCCAGCGCTGACGATTTCCCTTCAGTCCCATCTGATAGTAGGGGGATGGCAAATCAGCGACCGTGTTCCGAGTGTGACTGCGACCAAACGAAAAAGACCGGAGTGTTCGTTACTCGCCGTCCGCTTCGAGTTCGCCCGCATCGAGTTCGCCCTCGAGATACTCGACTCCTGACTCGGTAATCTTGTAGTAGCCGCGTTCGACGCGATGGACTACTCCGTAGTCGACGAGCACGGAGAGCCGCCGATTGATATGTACTCGAGTGGTTTCGATATTCTTCCCGACAACGGCAGGCGAGAGGATGAGATTCGACGTGTAGAGCACTTCGAGGATGCGCTCGTCGGACGGCAATTGCATCCAGTCACCGGGTTTCCGCCTCGGTTCTGTGTTTTGAAGCAAACTTTTACTACCTCTTAATACGGAAATTACCTTCGGTTAATACTTAACTCCTCTGAATCGGCTTCCCACCGAGAGATGCGGGCCCTATCACGGTGCTTCGGTCGAAATTACCGGCCTCGAGTCGTCTGCGAGTGACGACCGATTACGGCGATTCGAACCCGTTCCGTTCCCGATGCGCGGCGAGAAACGTCGCATGTGGTCGGCGATCCTCGTCTTCTGGCAGTGTGAGCGGTTCGTTCTCGAGGGCCGCGAACTCCTCGTAGCCCTCGAGGTCGGGCCGGTCGGCGATCAGAATCCGATAGTCGTCGGACACCGCGAGCCAGCCGGTGTCGAACGCCCAGTGATGAAGCCGACAGAGGGCGAGGCCGTTTCGAACGTTGTCGCGGCCGTTTTCCCGCTTTGGGTAGATGTGGGCCGCCTCGATGTCAATCGTGCCGTCCGGCGATTCGCGCGAATTCCCACAGATCGCACACCGGCCGTCGTAGGCGGATGCGACTTCCTTCGGGAACGCGCTCGAGCGAACCCGTCGCTGGACCTCGGTGAACTCCTCCGCATCGTCGGTAAGGGCCGGTTCATCGTCCTCGTCGTCCGCGACCACCTCAGACACCGACGCCGAGAGCGCCTCGAACTCGGCCGGCTCGATCTCGAGGCGGTCCATCGTGAACTGATAGACCATCCGCCCGTCCCGCGAGACGTACTCGGCGTCGACGATGTCGACCAGCCCTTCATACCGAAGTTCGTCGCTGTCCGCCGGCTGATAGAAGAAGTACACCGGGGCAGTCGATCGGTCGGCCTGCTCGAGGAGCGCACCGTTGGCACCGGTCAACTGCTGGTCGCCCTTTTCGGGGACCCCCTCCCCGATGTAAGTAAAGCGATCACCGTCGATTTCGTCGCCGTAGGGGCCGCCCTCGCGAGCCTTCACGATGATGTACGCCAGCTCCCCATCGTCGTCCGTTCGCGGACTGATGCCCTTGATATACGAGCCAAAATTGGTGTCAAACGCGTCCTCGAGGTCGATCTGGGCGTAGAACTCGTCCTGCTCGAGGGTTGGAGAGTCTGACGACCGTCGCTGTGCCAAGTCCCGGCCGCTGTCCGTCAACGAATTCACGCCGTCGGATCGCTTGACGTAGCCGAGACTCTGTAGCCAGCCCCTGTGTTGGGCGGGTCCGGACGCGTCGTTCCAGTCGAACTCGGGATGATCGGCTCCGATCGCATCGCCCAGTTCAGCGTCCGTCTTCGGTCCATCGAGCAGCGCCTCGAGTGTCGTCTCAAAGCCACGAACGGTACTCGAGAGCAGTTCGTAGAGTACTGCCGGATCCGTCTCTGAGAGCCACGCCATCCCCTGCTGGGTGAGTCGAACGCGATCCGGATCGAGCTCGAGCAGGCCGATTGACTCGAGAAAGGCGAGCCGATTGCGAATGCCGTCGTCGCTCGTCGCTCGCGTGTTTGATTTGACCCACTCGAAAACCGCCGCTTCGGTCGGATTTTCGGTGAGAACGTACGTGCAGAGTTGCTCGAGGACGTTCGTGTAGTTCCCCGCACCGCCGAAAAACCGAACCGCGATATTGCGTTTGTCCCCTCCCATCGATGATAGTCGCTATTGTTGACGTTGTGCGGACGCAGGTATAAACGAGTGGCAGAAGCACGGCTGGCTCGAGATCACACAATCTTTCACCCAAATCTTCACTTCGTTCGCGGTTGGAGTGTCATTCATGTCCGACACAGCGCTCGCCGATCAGGAGTGTGAGGCCTGTACGAGCGAGGACAAACCGCTCGAGCCGGATGAGTACGCCGACTACCGCGAGGAGATTCGCGACGACGTGTGGACGGTCGTCGACGACCACCATCTCGAGGGCACCTACACGTTCGCGGACTTCCGTGACGCCCTCGAGTTCACGTACGAGGTAGGCGAGTTAGCGGAGAAAGAGTGGCACCATCCGGATATCCAGCTTGAGTGGGGCGAGGTAACGATCGAAATGTGGACGCACAAGATCGATGGCCTCCACAAGGCCGATTTCGTGATGGCTGCCCGGATGGACCGCATCTACGACGACTACGAGCCGGACGAGGACACGTAGCGCCGACGGCGCGGCATTTGTCCGCTCCAAGGCAATCGGAGTCGGTGCGGTCTTTTCAACGGCGGTTCGACCGCTGACACACCACTGCTTCAAGTGAACCGGAACGGGGACGAATCGGGACGGAGACACGGGAATGACTCGGGACGGAGACACACACAGTTGCATCTGTACAGGGGGTTCCGTCGGATGATTCGCTCGAGACCGTGACCCAGAGACACCACCACTACATGTGAACAGGCGAGATTATCCTAGTCTAATAGCCCGATTGCGAGAGTACGGGCGGCTACCCGAGACACCACCGCTTCGCGTGAAATTAGTCGCTAGCTGCGAGATGAGGATCGATGGGAGCCATCCATCTGGAAATGTGACGCCATGACACACCACCGATACAAGTGAAACGGAAATCCGGCGTCGTGTCGCTCGAGATTTACTTGCAACGGTGGTGTGGTGCGGACGGAGACCATGCCAGTGCTGTCGGTCTTCCGAGCCAACGCTGCTGACAGACGGTCTTAGACGACGCTGTTCATTCGAGCGATGTCGCGAATCGTTTCGATCTCCTCGTCGAGGTAGAGCACGTCGGCCATCGCATCGACGGCGCTCGAGAAGGGAACGTCGAGTTCGTAGCTGTAGTAGTTCCCACGAGAGCCGCTTCGGTTTTCCTTCGCCGAAAGGATGCCGAGCATCCGCAGATCGGAGAGGTGATTGTGGACCGATCGCTGAGCCAGCGAGTCGGTTCCCGAGGACTCACAGAGCGCTTCGTATTCCTGATACAGCTCCCGCGTTCGGCAGGGTGTCGACTCCTTGGCGGCTTTCGAGACGACCGCCAGCAACGCGAGCCGACCGTGCGTAGTCAGTTCTCGCATCCCCTCTTCGACTCGCTCCTGCTCGAGTTTCGACCGTGCCTGTTCGACGTGGCTTTCCCGAATCGCGTCGTCGTCGTTGTTCTCCGCCACTTCGCCGGCCAACCGGAGGAGATCCAGTGCTTGCCGGGCGCTCCCGCTGTCGCGCGCGGCCAGTGCTGCACAGAGGTTCAGGACGCCGCTGTCGCAGCCGCCCTCGGTGATCGCGACCTCGGCTCGAGACTCGAGGATGTTGGTCAGTTCGGACGCCTCGTAGGGGGGAAACTGCAGTTCGCGTTCGCAGAGCGTGTCCTGGACGCGGGGATCGAGCTGTTCGCGGAACTTGAAGTCGTTGCTGATGCCGATGAGGCCGACCTTCGTCGCCTCGAGATAGCCGTTCGAGCGGGCGCGGGGCAGTTCGTACAGCAACTCGTCGCGGTCGCCGATGGAATCGATTTCGTCGAGAACGATGACGACTGTGCCGTCCAGCGCCTCGAGTTCGCTGTAGAGCTTCTTGAAGACGGTCTGTTGGGGGTAGCCGGTCGTGCTGATCTCAGCGCCCGCGGGACGGAGCGTATTGACGAGTTCGACCGCAACCTGATATGACGAGTTGAGCGTCTTACAGTTGACCCCCAGTACCGAGAGGTCGATATCGTCGTACTCGGTGGCGTCTTCCTGCAGGACGTCGAGGAGATAGTCGGTGACGGCGGTCTTGCCGACGCCCGTGTTGCCGTAGAGAAAGATGTTGTTCGGCTCCCAGCCGTCGATGATCGGCTGGAGCGCGTCCATGTACGCCTCGATCTCTTCGTCCCGCTCTTCGATCTGTTCGGGCTGATACGACTCCCCCAGTGCGTCCTTGTTGTGGAAGATGTTCTGCTTCCGCTCGAACCGAGGCATGTCCATATCAAGCGACAAGCGGTATTTAAAACCACTTTTTCATCTGATGCAAGTGAACCCACACACACCACTGTTTCATGTGAAGGCTAGTCTAGTAGGGGACCGAAAGAGAACAGTCCACGATTTCATCTAAAGCGGTGACACGTTTTGCACAGATTCGAGGACGACTCGAGGATACGTTTCGTGACGACGCAAGGACGACTCTAGTAGTTTTAGCTCAATAGAATTTCAGCTCGATAGGGTGGCCCCAAGTCGCGACGGCACGGGTCCTTGAGGCGGGCCACTCAGCCCAACCCTGCGTGACGGCGCTTCACTTGCAACGGTGGTGTGTGTCTGTCAAATGAGGCTGTCGCTGGCATGGTCAGGCCGTGATAGCGTGGTCCAGACGAGACCACTGACTGATCCACCCTCGAGAAACCGAAGCGCCCTCGACGACGGATCGATTTCCCGTCCCCCGCTATATACTAGACCGGGTCCCGAAACACCTTACAGCGACGAATCGATGAGTCCGTTCGTCGATCCGTCGGCTGAACGTCCCGTTTCTTCGAGCGTGACCTCAATGCCTTCGCTCGCGTCCGCGACTGTTACGGTATAGCCCTGATAGGAAAACTCGAGACCGGTAAAGCCGGTCTCGCCCGGAAGCGAGTCGAGAAGGTCGGGATCAATCACGTCGTACAACGGCTGTAACTCGACCGGATCGGTATCGGAGGTCTGAGCGACGAGATCGATGATGGCCATGCTGAGCTGGTCGTCGGCCGCGACGGACACTGATATCGACTCAAGCGAATTCATACTCCTGCTGCGGGACCAAGAGTAAAGAACATGTCCCAATATTTCATCCAGCCGTTCTCGGAGAAAAGAACGATTTAGTACGCCGAACTAGTCGGTCGAGTGGAAGCGACTGCCAGCGAGTATTCCGAAGTCAGATATACGTGTTACGGTATCGTTCGCGATCGGACGACCGCTCGTGATCGAACGACTACTCGCGGCGTGGGACCTCGTGACGCCCGAAGCCGTACCGGAGCCGGTTCGCGAGTCGCCGCGAGAACCGGCCGTCGTCGGCCCGTGATCCGAACCGCTCGGAGAGCGCCGTGTAGATCAGCGGCAGCGGGACCTCCTGCTCGAGGGCTTCCTGAACGGTCCAAGTCCCCGTCGAACCGCCTTCAATGCGATCCGCGACGTCGCCCAGATCGTTCCCCTCCTCGCGGAAGGCCTCTTCGCACAACTCAAGCAGCCACGAGCGGATCACCGCGCCGTTGTTCCAGACGGAGGCCACGTTCTCGAGGTCGAGGTCGTACCGGCCCTCGTGGAGCAACTCGAAGCCCTCGCCGTAGGTCTGCATCAGGGCGTACTCGACACCGTTGTGGATCATCTTGACGTAGTGTCCCGAGCCGGCGGGTCCCATCCGCTCATGGCCGTCGGGGCCGGTCGCGACAGCGTCGAAGACCGGTTCGAGTTCGTCGTAGGCCCACTGGGGGCCGCCGACCATCAGCGAGAAGCCCAACTCGGCACCGGCGGGGCCGCCGGACGTGCCGCAGTCGAGATAGGCCGCGGGACAGGACTCGGCGCGGCGGACGGAATCCTCGAAGGCGGAGTTACCGCCGTCGACGACGATATCGTCATCATCGAGGTGGCTCTCGAGTTCCTCGAGGGTGACGTCGACCGCTTCGCCGGCAGGGACCATCAGCCAGATGCGCTTGTCCGCTCCCAGTCGGTCGACGAGATCGTCGATCGACGCAGCGGGCTCGGCACCGGCGTCGGCTGCCGTCGCGACGGCTTCCTCGTCCAGGTCAAAGGCGACCACGTCGTGGCCGGCTGCGAGCGTGCGATCGACGACGATCTGTCCCATCCGTCCGAGTCCGATCAGGCCCAGTTGCATGACTAGGGGTCGGCCGGCCGGTGTGGTAGTGATTGCGGTTCCACGGCGGCCGCGATCGTCGCCACCGACCACGAATTTGACAGAAGAAGTCGGGAACGCGGGTTCGACAGAAGAAGTCAGGAATGCGGATCCGACTGGGGTAGTCGACAGGGAGCGCGTCCGTCGACGAGCGCTCGAGCGGAACCGCGTTACTCCGCATCGGTCGACGGCGACGGCGCGGCCTCGAGGCCGATCTCGATCCGGCTCCCGCCGAGGGCCGACGTCGCGAACGAGATGGAGCCGCCGTAGCTGTCGACCATCCAGCGGACCAGCCAGAGTCCGAGGCCGCTGCTGTGAGTGAGCTGTGTGATGTCGGTCTCGCCGGTGACGACGGCGGTTTCCGCTGGCGGGATGCCAGGGCCGTCATCGGCGACAGCGAGTTCGACTCGCTCGCCGTCACGCGAGACCGACACGTCGACGATCGGTGTCGATCCCCCGTATTGAATCGCGTTCTCGAGGAGGTTCTCGATGACGAGCCGTAGTCCGGAGTCGGCCCAGGCCCAACAGTCGCCGTCCGTTGAGACGGAAACGGTCGCGTCCTCGGTCTCTGTCTCGGTGACGGCCTCCTCGGCGGTCGCAGCGACGTCGACAGGCTGGAGGTCGCTGTCTCGGTCGAGCGCGTGCTGGATGGCGCGGGTCTTCTCACTGGTGCCTGCGAGATCGGTCGCGGTCTCTCGAAGCGTGTCCGCGGCGGCCGCAAGCTCCGGATCGTCGAGCCGTTCGCGGAGGAGTTCGGCGTAGCCGATAACGACAGTGAGATCGTTCCGCAGGTTGTGCCGGAGGACGCGGTTGAGAACCTGCAAGTACTGTTCGCGCTCCTTGCGCTGGGTGATATCCCTGACGACGCTGACGGTCCCCTGGAACGTCTCGGACGCGATGTCGTCCTCGCTGCGGGGTAACAGCGAATACTCGATCTCGACCGGGAACTGCTCGCCGTCGGCGGTGGTGTAGGTGGCCTCGAAGGCATCGCTGTCGCGCTGGGGATCCGCGAGGAGATTCTCGACGTGTTCGACTGCGCGATCGTACGATTCGTCGGTGAAGATGCGCGAGACGGGCTCGCCGATGAGCGCCTCGCGGTCGTATCCCAGCCGCTCGGCCAGCGGGTCGGTCACCAGTGTCAGGCGAGCGTCGTCGTCGACCGCGTACACCATCCCCTCGACGGTCTCGAGGACCTGTTCGTGGCGCAACAGCTCTTCGCCGCGGTCGGCCCGCTCGAGTGCGGCGGCCGCGCTGGCGGTCAGTAGCTGTGCGAGTTGGATGTGATGGTCATCGAAGGCACCGCTGACCGGCGAGCCAACGTTGAGGAGGCCGTGGTCGCCGATCGGAATACACATCGCACCGTGAATCAGCTCGTACTCGAACAGTGAGCTGCGCTGTACGTCCTCGAAGATGATCGGGTCGGCGGTGCGGAACGCTTCGCCCATCTCGCTCTCGTGGATCCCGACCCGCTTTCGCTCGTCGAACAGTTCGCCGACGGCGTCGGAGGCGGCCGTCAAGACAAGATCCTCCGTCTCCGGATCGTAGAGCCGGACGGTACCGATTTCGAAGCCGAGGACGCGCTCGGCGGCATCGACAACGATCTCGGCGACATCCGCCTGTGTTTCACAGGAAAACAGGGCTCGCGTCGTCTCGAGTAATTCGGTGACGACGTCCGCCCGACGTTGCTGGTCGGTGACGTCGCGAACGACAGACACGAACGCGATGTCGTCCGGATCGGTCGACTCCAACGGCGTCACGTTCGCCTCGATCGGGACGGTCCCGCCATCGACTCGCTGGAGGTCGGCTTCGAACGTCTCACGGCTCGAACCGTCCGTCGCCAGGGACATGGCGGTGCTGATCCAATCGCCGCGGCCCGCTTCGGCGACGAGGCTCGACAGGTGCATGCCGACGAGTCGCTCTCGGTCGGCACCGACGAGGTCGGCGAAGGCATCGTTGACGTGGACGAATCGCCGGTCGGAATCGATCACGAGGACGCCATCGTCGATCGTCTCGACGATTGTCTCATAGCGTTGCAGTTCGATCTCTCGCTCGTGGCGGTCGGTCACGTCGGTGACGGACACCGAAAGCTCGGTCTCGGAGGGAGAGAGCTGGAGTTGCAGCCATCGCTCTATCGAGGGGACGTATTCCTCGAGGGTGGCCGGCGTCTCCTCGGCCATCGCACATCGATACTCCGTCTCGAGCGCCGAGCCGATCGCGTCGGGGAGTGCCGTCCAGAGCGAGGTTCCCACGGCCCCGTCGTCGCCGAGCAGTTCCTCGGCCCAGCCGTGTACCGATGTCAGCCGCCAGTCCTCGTCGACGGTGAGGACGGCGTCGTCGAGTCGCTCGAGGGTCCGCTCGCGAGCGGTCCGCACGCGCTCGAGTTCGCGTTGTCGCGACTGATCCTCGAGTTCGTGGCCGATCCAGTTCGCCAGCAGTTCGACGATCGTCCGTTCCCACTCGGAGAACGACACGGAGCGATCCGAGCGGGCGAAAAAGCAAAGCGTCCCCCACAGGTCGCCGTCGACGGTGACCGGGACGCCCAGAAAACAGGTGATGCCGTACTCTCGAAAGGCACCGCGGTCGGTCAATTCCGGGCGCTGGTCCGTGACGGCGGTAAATCCGAGCGACTCACCGGAGTCGACGATTCGCTGGCAGTAGGCCTCCGACAGGGGGAACGTCTCCCCGCTCGTGATGTGGTCGTCGACGCCCGAGACGTATTTGAAGGTATAACGGTTGCCGTCGATCCGCGAGAGCGTTCCGTACTCGACGCCGAGCGCGGTGCGACCGATCGACAGGAGCGCCTCGAGGCGCGCATCGAACGGACCGTCGTCGGAAACGATCGCGTGGATCCGGTCGAGGATCGCATCGCGCTCGGTTCGGCTCACCCGACCGTTCGGCCCGTCTCCGCTTGGGTCAATCCCGATCGGGGACTCACGGTCGGGGTCGAGTCCGTCGCGCCTCTCCCCGACGTTCCGTTCGGTCCGAGTACCCGCTTCGATCGTCTCCCTGTCGGGTCGATTGGCGGACGCCGTGCTCTCCGTCGTCTCTGCGCTCGCGGAGTTGGAAGTAGTCGAGACGGCCGCGACGCGCTCGACGAGCGTCTCCTCAGTCGTTCGGATGACGTACTCCGTTGCCCCCGCACGCGTCGCCGCGGCCGCGGCGGCACCGTCGGGCGTCGCCGTCGTGTACACGACCGGCACCGATGGGGCAGCGTCAGCCGCCACAGCGACGGTCGCGACGCGATCGGTGCCGGTCCCGTCGACGACGATGCAGCCGATAGCGGTCGATTCGAGGCAGTCGATGACCGCTGCTCGCTCCTCCGGAACGACCACGTCGAACGCGGCCTCAAGGGCGTCGAGCGGTGTCGAGTCGTCCCCGACGAAGACGACGCGCTGCCCGGCTCGGGTCACAGTGGGGCCAACGGAGGTAGCCGATGGTGATTAATGTTATGGCGTGAGAGAATGGAGCAGACAGCCATCGGGAGGGACACCTACGCGATCGGTTCCTCGAGGCGAGCCCAGCCGATTGCATCGAGTACGACGATTCGATCGTTGTACTGGACGTAGACGCCGTTGTACTCGCTGTCGTCGGCATCGTAATAGGGCAGCGTTTGCCGGATCCGGTCGACGACGGACCAGGCGCCGTCGCGCTCGAGAGTAATGTGTTCCCATTCCTCTCGCGCACCGTTACGGATTGCCCTGTCGAGTGCCCGTCGTGCACCGGGAATCTCGCCGAGTCGTTGCGCGGACGCGTCGACGACGGTCGCATCGTCCGGGATGTCTTCGGGACCGACGACCCGTGCGCCGAGGTCTGCCTTCGATCGTGACGTGCGGGTCGCTGACCGCTCTGAACGCAGGACGTAGCCAGCCACAGCAGCCGTCCCCACCGCGAGGAGCGACAGGGCCATGTCTTTCCCCCTGATCATTAGCGAGTACGTTACAGTAACTGACTAAGTATCTTTCGCAAGAATCTCCGTTTTCGCGGTGTCGGGGCAAAAACGAGGGGCGGATACCGCCGTCCGATATCGCCGTCGTTGGTGACTACTGTCCACTAAAGCAAGCGAGCGACGTTGGCCGAGAGCAGACCTGCGACCACCAGTAAGGCGATCGCGGCGATGGCCGCCGCCCGGAATACTGGCAGTGCATTGCGGGCCGGTTCGCGGATCTTCTTTCCGGTGAGTCCGGCCTCAAGTCGCTTCGCACCGATTTCGACGAGTGCGGTCAGGACCAGCCATAGCGCGACCATCAAGAGCACCAGCCGGCCGTCGGTCGATCCGAAGAGCGTCTTGGTCGTGTAAACGGTCCCCGCCAGATGGCTCCCCGAGAGAAAGAGAACGAGCGAACTCACCCGCGAGACTGTCGTCAGTTTTCCCGAAATGACCTCGAGCGGGTGGGTCGTGTTGAACGCGCCATCGCGTGCGAGCGGGACGATGACAGCGGCGACGAAACAGACACTGCCAGCCCAGAGAGCAGCAAAGAGCAGGTGCGCCGTTCTGGCGGCGAGCACGTCGACCATACGGGGTCGCTCGGTCAGGGGGCGTATCAGCGTTCCGACTTTCGGCCACGGGACAGTCCGTATTGCTGTCACGTGCGATACGCTGCCATAGCCGATACGCTATCACGCGCGATATCGGGATCGCGTCCGCCGGTCACTCGAGCGCGCCCTGCTCGTCCTCGTCACTCGAGCCAGTCGGGCGTCCACGCGACCAGCCGACGCCGGTAGAGCGTATAGACTAGCGAGACGGCGACCCCGCCGACAATCACGACGGTGAGCCAGCCGTCGAAGACGAGTAGTGCCGAACTCGCGAACGCGATTCCGAGGACGGCGTCCTCGGGAGCGCCATCGTAGCGGATCCACCGTCGGGGACGAATCCACCGCCCGCGAACGTGATCGTAGACCGCACGCTCGGTGCGTTCGTTCCACGGGTCCATCTCGGGGCCGCCGCCGATCGCATCGCTCGCGGCGTGGAGCCAGGCCGTGACGGCGAACGCGGCCACCGCAAGCGTGAGTGCCGAGGGGGCGACGGCCGCGGCGACGATTGCGGGGACGGCGACTGCGAGCCCCGCGACGGGAAAGTGAAGGGTCTGCCGGTGTGCGAGAACGAGGTCGAAATCGGGAACGAGCCCGCCGAGAATCGCACCCATCGCGAGTGCGGTCGCGAACTCGGGACGGACGTATACGATCGGTGCGACGACCGCCAGCCCGGTGAACACGTGGGTGGTTGCCATCATCGGTGTCTCACTCGAGGGGAGACGAGCGAACGGCAAAACGGTATGCGAACCGGTACTCGGTCCCGGCGTGACGAACGCAGCGGGCTCTCACTCGAGGTTTTCGCTCTGGTAGCTCCCGTCGTAGACGTCCTCGTGGTTGGCTTCAGCGAAGACCAACTGGGCGATTCGGGCCCCGCGCTCGAGTTCGATATCATGGTGGACCTGCAACAGTCCCTCGCCCCGTCCCTCATAGCCCGCGTCCCACACTGCCGTATTGAGCATACAGGAGTTGCGCATGAGCGACGAACGCGGATAAACGAAGCCAATGTGGCCCTCCGGGATCTCGATCTGTTCGCCATAGCGGACGACGTAGGCACCCTCCGGTAGATAGTAGGTATCGGGTTCTTTCTGCTCGAGTTCCTCAAGCGGACGGGCGACTCGGTCGCCGATCTGTTTGCTGTCCCGGCCGATGCGGCCCGGTTCCAGCTGCTCGAAGACGATGTCGGCGGTGAGGTCCACCCCATTAGGCTGGATCTGCGTATCGGTCGTCGGCGAGACGTGGTCGGCGACGAAGGCACCGGAACGGAACATGTCTGTTCCCGCAACGCCGCGGCGACGACAAAAGCGTATCCGTTCGCGACGGCCCGTTGATTCGGTATCGTCTGGTACGCTACGATACAGCACTACACACGGTCACGGGACACACGCGGTGGGAGTGGCCTCACCCTCAAACGAACGGTCACCTGAACGGCAATACTTACTCGAACCCGACCCGTTTTGCAGGGATTGTAGCGGTCGTCCCTGACAGAAACACGCTGGATTTATCAGGACGGAAAGCCGAGTTCGAGGTGCTATGGGACAGACTCTCACCGAAAAGATTCTCGACGATCACCTCGTCGAGGGCGAACTCGAGACCGGCGAGGAGATCGGGATCGAGATCGATCAGGTGCTTACTCAGGACACGACCGGGACCATGGTTTGGCTCCAGTTCGAAGCGATGGGGCTGGACGAGGTTCAGACCGAAATCGCCGCGCAGTACTGCGACCACCAGACATATCAGTTCGACTTTAAGAATACTGACGATCACCGCTTCCTGCGTTCTGCAGCCGGTACCTACGGCGCTCATTTCTCTCGCCCCGGTAACGGCATCTGCCACAACGTCCACCGCGAGAACTTCGCGGCCCCCGGCAAGACACTGCTAGGTTCGGACAGCCACACGCCCACGCCCGGCGGCCTCGGTGAACTCGCCATCGGCGCCGGCGGAATCGACGTCACCGTCGCTATGGGCGGCGCACCCTACTACATCGAGATGCCCGAAGTCGTCAACGTCCGCCTCGAGGGCGAGCTCCCCGAGTGGGCCACTGCGAAAGACGTCATCTTGGAGATGCTCCGCCGACTGAGCGTCAAAGGCGGCGTCGGCAAGATCCTCGAGTACACCGGTCCGGGCGTCGAGACCCTGACCGCACCCGAGCGGATGACCATCACCAACATGGGCACCGAGCTCGGCGCGACCACGTCGATCTTCCCGACCGACGAGCAGACCGAGGACTACCTCCAGCGCGTCGGCCGCGGCGACGAGTACGTCGAGATCCAGCCCGACGACGACGCCGACTACGACGACGAGATCGTCGTCGACCTCTCCGATCTCGAGCCGCTGATCGCACAGCCCTCGATGCCGGACAAGGTCGTGCCTGTCAGCGAGGCCGCTGGCGAGGACGTCGAGCAGGTCATCGTCGGCTCCTGTACGAACGGTGGCTACGAGGACATCCTCCCCGTCGCCAAGATGCTCGAGGGTCGCGAGACCTCGATGGAGACCGACACGATCGTCGCGCCCGGCTCCAAGCAGGCCTCTGAGATGCTCGCCCGTGAGGGCTGGGTCTCGGAAATGATGGCCGCCGGCGTCAACTTCTCCGAGGCGACGTGTGGTGCCTGTATCGGCATCGGCCACGTCCCCTCCTCGGACTCCGTCTCGCTGCGGACGTTCAACCGCAACTTCGAGGGCCGCTCCGGTATCGAAGACGACAACGTCTACCTCTGTTCGCCGGAGGTCGCGGCCGCCGCCGCGATCAAGGGCGAAATCGTCGACCCCCGAGACCTCGCCGACGAACTCGGCGACCTCGAGGCTCCCGGCGTCGAGCTCCCCGACGAGTACGACGGCTCCAAGACGGACCTCATCGCCCCCGACGAGGCTGTCGACGACGAGCTCATCAAGGGCCCGAACATCGGCGACGTCCCGCTGAAGGACCAGCTCGACACCGACATTCAGGGTGAAGCACTCCTGAAGATGGAAGACAACATCACGACCGACCACATCATCCCTGCGACGCAGGACATCCTGATGTACCGGTCGAACGTCCCCAAGCTCTCCGAGTTCACCCTCTCGCGCGTCGACGAAACCTTCGCCGACCGCGCGCTCGAGGCCGACGGCGGCTTCCTCGTCGCCGGCGAGAACTACGGGCAGGGTTCCTCGCGAGAGCACGCGGCTCTCTGTCCGATGTACCTCGGTATCGAGGGCGTCCTCGCACAGAGCTTCGCACGCATCCACCGTGCGAACCTCTTCAACTTCGGGATCGTCCCGCTGACGATCGACGAGGACACCTACGACAACATCGATCAGGGCGACGACGTCGAGATCGTCGACAACGTCTACGACGCCGTCACTAGCGGACAGGAGGAGTTCACCGTCCGCATCAACGGCGAGGACGAGTACACGGCAACGCTTGACGCCTCCGAGCGCGAACGCGCAATCCTCGCGGCCGGTGGCAAGCTGTCCTGGACGAAAGAGCAGGCCGAAGGCGGCAGCGGCGCGACGCCCGCCGACGACTGATCGGATCACTCGGCGATTCAACTGCTGATCTGCAATTCGAATTTTCTATTTTTGTCTCGCCGGCAAGCGACGACGCTCACTCGAGACGCCATCGTCATACGGCTCCGTCCGATAGCACAGTCGAATGCCTGCCGGTGGACACGAGAACGCTGGTTACCGACGCCTGTTCAAGAGCGACGGCTTGACCTTCGGTGCCGGCTTTCCGCTCACGGGAGCGAATCGCTCGACGCCGATCGTCGCTGATGAACTGCACCTCGCGAAACACGCCGAATCGGTCGGGTTCGACGGGCTCTGGGCCCGCGACGTCCCGACCTACTGGCCGAAGTTCGGCGATTCGGGCCAGACGTTCGACACCTGGCCGTGGCTCTCACACGTCGCGGCTCACACCGACGACATCGCCCTCGGCACCTCGAGCGTCGTCCTCACGCTGCGCCACCCGCTCCACGTCGCGAAATCCGCGGCGACGGTCGACCGACTCTCCGACGGCCGGCTTGTCCTCGGCGTTGCCTCCGGCGATCGCGACCCAGAGTACCCCGCCTTCGACGTCGACCGCGAGGAGCGCGGTCGCCTGTTCCGCGAGTCCCTCGAGGCGCTTCGGACCGTCTGGCGCGAGGACTTCCCGGAACTCGAGGGAGAGTGGGGACGGCTCGAGGGCGACCTCGACGTGGTCCCGAAGCCGACCACGGAGACGCTGCCGCTGTTGCCGACCGGCCACGCCCGCCAGTCCCGCGAGTGGATCGCCGAGCACGGCGACGGCTGGCTGTTCTATCACCTCCCGGAGCGCACGCTCGAGGACTATCTTGCGGACTGGCGCGAGGCTGCAGGCGAGAAGCCGTTCACCATCGCTGTCCGCGTCGAGTTGGCCGACGACCCGACGGCCGAGCCGGAGCTGCTCCACCTCGGATTCCACGCCGGCGTCGAGTGGTTCCGGGAGTACTTTGCCCGACTCGAGGCGATGGGGCTCGATCACGCGATTATCGGTATGCAAAACGACGACCGGGAGGCGGCGCTGGAGACGTTCGCCAACGAGATTATCGACGAACTGTAGCCACTCGTTTCGCGACCCTATATCACTTCGATACTGCTCTATCCGCTACCGAGCGCGAGCAATGTACTGCTCGGAGATCCATCCCCACCGGAACTCGCCTACTCCTCTCGCTGGGCGCGGTCCCGTAACTGCTGTTTCTGGCGGCGCTCGGTCACGTGATCGACGCCGTCCGCTAGTTCATCCCTGACGACGTCTTCGAACGTATCGACTTCCTTGAGGAACTCCCCCGAGAACTCCTCGACGAGTTCGAACGTCCACTGATCGCTGATCGCACCCGCGGGGAGATGCTCGTCTCTGAGTTCGTTAGCCCACTCCTCGTGGCCGGCCTCGCGAAGCTTGTTTTCGGCGTCGCCCATCCGGTCCATCGCGTGGCCGAGTTCGTGGTGAAACTCGAGTAAGGTGCCGTAGGCCCGGTGGACGTGCTCGATGCTTAACTGGAGTTCGTGGAGCGCGGCCTGTTCGGCGTCGCTCAACGCGAGTTCGTCCGGTTCGGTCTCCGTATCGGGGCTGGCGTTCGAATCGGTGTCGGTCACGCCCGTGACGACGCCGACTCGAGGGAAAACCGTACGCGTTGAACGTGCAGGACCGGGATCGATGCTCGATCGGCTGCGTCACCGTCTCCGGCGCGTAACGGGTCAGCAGTCGACACTGGCACCCAGTTCGGGTGCGGTCGCGTTGTAGCCCTCATCGCGCAGTTCGTCAGCGAATGCCTCACAGCGGTCGCCGTGGTTGACGAGCACCCGCGCGTCCCCGCAGGACTCGAGGAACGCGAGCAGCCCGTCTCGGTCCGCGTGCGCGGAGAAATCGTACTGTTCGACCTGGGCACTGACCGGCATCATGCGACCGTCGATCTCGGCGCTACCGGTCTCGAGCAGGTCCCGTCCGGGTGTCCCCTCGACCTGATAGCCGGTCATGGCGATTTTGTTGGTTGGGTGAGCACGGATCGCGGGGATGTAGGTCATCGCGGGGCCGCCGTGGAGCATCCCGCTCGTGGTGACGATGACAGTATTTTGCTCCGCGATGCGTTTGCGCTGGCCGTCGCGGCCGTTAACGAATCGGGCGTTCCCCTTCGCTCGGCGCAGCAGGTCCGGATCGCGGAGGAACTCCCTGTTTTGGTCGCGCAAGAAGAGTTCGGTGACGCGTTTTCCCATGCCGTCGACGTAGCACTCGAGGTCGTGTTCCGCACAGATGCAGAGCACCTCCTGCGTGCGGCCGATGCCGAAGGCGGGGACGACGACGGTACCCCCCTCCCAGATCGTGGTTCGGAGACTCTCGACGAACTCGTCGACGATCTCCTCGCGCGGGGGTCGGGTCACGTCCGAATAGGTGCTCTCACAGAGGACCACATCGGCGTCGGGCCGGGCGGTGCTGCCGTCGAGCAGCCGTTGCTCCTCGGTGTGGAAGTCGCCGGTGTAGAGCAATCTGGTCTCTCCGTCATCATCGGACGCAGTCCGATTGTTCGCGGGGCTCCGTCCCGCGCTGTCGACGAGGACGTGGGCGCTGCCCGGGACGTGGCCGGCGTCGAAAAAGGTGATCTCGTAGCCCGCAACTTCGAAGGTCTCCTCATAGCCGTGAGTCTCGGAGACTTCCGCGACGCGAGCCAGTTCCGCCTCGGTGAACGGGCAGTCGTAGCTGCCGCCGTGGAGCTTTAGCGTGTCACGTGCCAACACCATGGTGAGGTCGTACGTCGGCGGGGTCCAGTGGATCGACGGTCGTGCGTCGCCCGACAACAGAGTAGGGACCGAGCCGACGTGATCAAGGTGACCGTGGCTGACGACGACGGCCTCGGGATCGATATTGCCGATCGGAAACGCTGGCGGATTCCCCGAGTCCATCCCGAAATCGAGCAAGAGCGTCTCGTCGATATAGATCGCGCTCCGACCGATCTCGCCGGCACCGCCGAGAAACCGAACGTCCATTATCGAACGGTAGTGGCCCGGGCCGTTTGATGCCATCGGTTACGAACTGGGACATGGTTCCTGTCGGCGACCGCGTTCCGAGGCTCGTCGATCGACGAGGGCGATATGTTCAGTATCGGTCGCGATGGACTACCTAGACACAAATGACAGCCTATCGCTTCCGCGTCACGTTCGATCCGGACCCGACCTCGCTGTGGCGGGATGTCGTTATCGGCGAGGATCGATCCGTCGACGAGTTTCAGACGACGATCAACGACGCCGTCGGACTCGATCAGGGACACCTCTGGTTCGTCGGTACTGACGAGAACTACTGGGACAGCGACGTGAAACTACAGTGCCCACAGGAGTTCGACGACTCGTCGGGTCCGATGGGGTTCGGAGAAGAAACATACGACGCTGCTGCGACGACGGTCGGTGACATGATTGTCAAGTTGGACCTCAAGGAACGGGACCGGATCTGTTACCTGTACGACTACGGCGACGAGTGGCGCTTCTACGGGATTCTCAAATCAGTCGATGGCGACGAGCCAAGCGACAGGCAGCCAACGGTCGTCGACGAGGCGGGTGACACCGTGGAGCAGTATGAAAAGCGGTGACCTCGAGTTCGGTCACGAGCGTACGTGACGGTGTCGTGGTGGCCGGCTGGCCAGATCGAACGGTCGCATTCCGACGCTACCGATCCCGGAGCCGATGCCGATCGCTCGCCGAACCGTGGGTCCGCGAGCCGTCGTCCCTCGTTCGGTCGTCCGGGTCAAGCACCCGATCGAGTTCGCGTTCGAACTCCTCGTCGTCGAGTTCGCCGGCGACGTACTGCGATCGAAGGCGGTCCTCGCGGTCGGGTCCGTCGTCGGATCGCCGTGGCGCGTGTGCTTGTGTCTCGGTTTCCGAATCGTCGCTGAGGATCGAAATCAGTCCGACGACAGCCAGAACGAACGCGCCCAGGACAGCGATCGAGACGAGCATCGAAACGACGGCCGCGACGACCGAGAGGGCGATACCGACGACCGTCGCGATGACGCTCAGGACGATGAGCGCAAGCACGAGCACGCCGACTCCCTTCAGCAGGGCGGAACTGAGTCGTCCCATACTCGTCATTCGATAGACACGCACAAAAACAACGCGCCGATGGTACGGTCCCATCGCGACCCGGAGTCGCGCTCTCGAGTCGCCGGCTCGGTGCCGTCAGGAACTGTTCGAGCGTCGATCGTCTGGCCCCGCCGTCGGGGCGGCGGTCCGTTCGGTCAGTCCAATGAGATACACGTCGAGCAAACAGATCAGCAGGATCGCGAGCGGGACGGCCACGTCGGTGTAGCTCACCGCGTCAAACTGCAGGGCCGTCACGACGAAGGGATCGCCCGGGTCAAGGGCTCCCGACAGCGACCGCGCGCTCAGGAACGCGAGCGCGAGGCCATAGCAGACGAACCAGATGCCGCCGCGTTTCCACTGCCCGAGGTAACAGTGGCCGAGGCCGGCAACGAGCGCCGACAGCGGATACGCCGGCCAGACCGGTCGCGACAGGTCACTCATTACCCTCCCTATGTCGCGGAAGACAATCGGTGTTACCATTTTCCCGATCGGCTACTTCCGATACTGTTGGATCCCGAACCGCCCATATCCGCCGTATGCGATCTCGAGCGATCCGATCCACCAGTTCCACCGCTCTGGCGGGGCTCCATCGGGGGCGTCCGATAGCTCCGCGATGACGAGATCGTTCGTCAGCGTCACTCCCGCGTCCTCCTCATACCGGCCCGAGTCCGCAAGATCGACGGCTTGCCGAACGACGACGCGCGACTGGCCGGTCGTCCCGCCGAACTCCTCGCGCAGGCGATCCTCGAGTCGCTCAGGATCGATGAACACGGGTACTCGTAGGGGTCCGACGTACTTGACTGTTCGAGCGGAACGGCTGTGGACCCGAAACGATTCTGGCTCTACTGGCCGGGAGGACGGCTCTCGCGTTGCTCGAGCCGTCCGATTTTACGAAAAAGCAAGCTCTTCCGAGCGGCGGGACCGCTGGTCCCTCGAGCAGTCGGAGCTTAGCGCCGACGACCGCGAAGGAAGTGAACAGGAACGTCTTCCGTTGCTTTTCATCGAAGTGAAGCGGGATCGAAGAGCCCGCGAGGTTGTCGGGCGGCGCTGCCGCCCGACTGCAAGCGATTCCGGAGGAATCGCCCAGTTCAAAAGAGCGCTCTATAGGAGCGTTCTTTTGAGGATTTTGCCGAGGGCGCGGCATAGCCACGCCCGCAGAGCAAAAAGTTCGGGACCGATCGATGATCTTTTGAGCGACGGCCGTCTTCCGTCGGGCATGGCAAGTTTCACTGTCGTTGTCGGCGACCCGGAATCCGGGTTAGCCTACCAGCTTGAGGCGGAAGAACAGGACGCGAACCGCTTTATCGGCAAGTCCATCGGCGAGGAGGTCGACGGCGGCGCAGTCGGACTCGACGGCTACACGCTCGAGATCACCGGTGGCTCCGACGAGTCCGGCCGCCCGCTCACCGACGAGGTCGCGGGGCCGAACCTGAAGGAAGTCCTGATGAACGAAGAACAAACGGGCTACAAGCCATCCCGTGACGGCGAGCGCCGCCGAATCACTGTTCGCGGCCGTGAAGTGTCCGACGCTGTCGCACAGATCAACGCCTCGATCGTCGACCACGGCAGCACCGATGTCGACGAACTGCTCGGCGACGACGGCGACGACGAGTAAATCGCCGCCCCTTTCATTCGTTTTCAATGACAGACAGAGTTGCGAGCGACCATCCCTCGGTACAGACGGTTCGGTCGACGTGTACGGAGACAGCGACGGGCGTCAAACTCGAGGTGCCAGCGGACGACCGCGAGGCGTTCCCAACCGACGAGGTCATCCGGGTCGTCCTCGACGGTGAGGAACGGTTTGCCCGAGTCGAACGGGCGTTGACCGGCGACGACCTGTCGATTCCGGGCGTCTACGACACGCCGGATCTGGCTCAAGACCCCAGCGGCGGGACCGATCGGCTCACCGAGTGGACTACAGACCACGACATTCCGACGGGCGGCTCAGTACTGATTGACGTCATCGAATCCGAGTTCCTCTATGGCCTTCGCGCGCCCGGCGAGACGGCCTACTACGACGCCCGCGAACCGCCAAACGAGAGTTTGAGCGAGATCGCGGAGAACCTCGAGGACGAGTAACCCGTCCGGGACCGCAGGCGGCGCTTCGGAGGCGACCGTCTGCTTCGGGGGAGTGAATTTCCCACCTCTCGAGTAAGTCACAGAATTATCGCAATCGGTTCAGAGACGTGGGAGAGCGGCGTACAGCAAGAGCCCGAAGGCGAGGTGTTGGACCATCGCTTGCTCGACGGTTGCATGCACGTACTCCTCGTCGGCGATCGAGTACTCCTTGGTTCGCACCTTGGCGTGCATCGAGAGCACGTCGTCCTCCTCTAAGTCGTGGAGGCTCGGGTAGACAGTCCCTGGGCTGAGCTGTGCGTCAAAGAGATGGGTGAGGTCCGAGATGAGTTCCTTGCCGTGGGTTTCTTCATGAAGCGTGATGAGCACCAGGAGGACCTCCTCTAAGTTCTCCCTGACCATGGCCTCGTCAAACTGGACGTCGTCGGCCGGGAACGCCCCGTTTACCTGCTCCATGAGGTCGGCGAGTGTGCGTTCGATATCTCTCGTTGCATCCTCGGTCGACCCGAGGGAGCGGTCGGACGATTTCGGCTGGCTGTCGGCAGTTACCGCCCTCGAGAGCTCGTCGAGCACGGATTCGGCGCCGGGGGTTTCTTCATACATTGACGATCACCAAATGGGGTTCGCGAGATGGCTTATCTTCGGCCGTCGGCTGTGATCCGCCGACGGACGAGCGAACGCGGGGCGTCGGTACGACTACTGAATTCCTGACGCTGAGACGTATTAAGAGACAGGGAAACGAACAGTCACTGTTTCACATAAATTAATAACTCGACACCAATACGCCAAACTTCAATCGAATACCCACCCGTAACCGAGAGAATTACGGCAGGCCGCTGGCCGGCGCTCGAGGGGAGCGACGCGAATACCGCCCTTTTTCCACCTCGAGCGCGAATCCGACGCCATGAGTAACCCACGCGAGGAGTTTTTGGCGGGCGAGCGCCTCGAGGATGTCGCGCTGTTTCTGGCTGATTCCTACGTTTCAGACGACCGACTCGAGCAGTTCGGTGATCGCGTCGACGACGGCATCCTGATCGTGGTCGACGGCGAGCGCGGTCGGAGCGCCTTTCAGGCGGCAACGGGTACCGGTGCGATGGAGTTCGCCAAGTCCGCGATGAGCAACGAAGGGGAGATCGAGGACGACCTGACCGGCGGTCACTGCCCGGACGCAGCCGGTGACGAGGGGGACCACGCCGTCCAGTTCGTCTTCGCGTTCGCCGAAGCGCAAAACGAGGAGGTCGGCGGCATCTACGCCGACGGTGCTGTCGTCCACGCTTACGCCCAGTGTACGTGTGGAACGGCGTTCTCGGATCGGTGGAATGTGACCGACGAGGTCGACCAGTAACCGGTCGATCAAACGCCGACGATCCGTGACTGGTGACTGTCCCGTCGCCCGATACCGTCACGTGTCGGCCGTCCGCTTTTGCTCGCGACCGGCGTAACAACACGGAATGAGTTCGACCGAAACCCCGTATGAGACCGGCCGCGGGTTCGGTCTCTCGAGTCGCGAAGCGCGCGTAATTGGTGGCGCGAGCACCCTGATGGCCATCAACGTATTGTTGATGTACGTCCTCGTGGTGACGCCGCTCGCGACCGTCAACGACTACCTGTTTTCGTTCCCGATCGTCGGCGCGATCGCTTACGGTGCGGCGATCATGGGCGGACAGCTAGTCGCCGAGCGAGGCGTTGAGGGCGGCGACATGGGCATCGCGTTCGTCGGGATGGTCATCTTGCAACTTGCCTTCGGGATCTTCGGGGCCGGCGTGCTTCGGTTCGCACCTCGAGAGTCACAGTTGACGATCCTCGCCGTGACAGCGGTCGTCGTCGCCGTGCTGACTGCCGTCATTTCGGCGTACGTCTACGCGAGATCAAAGACGTTCGAACACTGGGGTTCCTATGCCAACTACGCGTTCATCGGCGGTATCGTCGCTATTCTGATCGGGACCTTTGTCGCACCGGTGTTGCTCCTCGGGTTCGTCCTCATCTTCCTCGGATTCCTGCTTCGGCTGGGTTGGGAGATCTGGAAGGTGCGCGACCAGCGTAGCGAGTCAGTCGCGCTCCAGACCATCGGCGTCTACATCGCCGTCGCCGGCGTCTTCGTCCACGTCCTGCAGCTGGTGATGCGGTACTTCGCATCGCGACAGTGAGCGATCGGTTTGCTCGAGCGTTCCTATCGGTTTGCTCGAGCCTTGACCGTTTTAGAAGGACGATCTCGAGAAACAGAGGGTAACTGACGCTCACAATCCCCTGTGAATGGAGCAGTGGGTTCTGAGAGGTGTGAGTGAGACAAAGTGTCCTGCTCGCGTGGCAACAGGGAATCGCCACGCCCTCCCCAGCCGATTCGTTCGCGCAGCTTCGGGCCGCGGCTCACCAATCGGTTCGCCGCGACACAGCGCGCGCCACCGCCCGCTGGTTGGCCGGCCCGGAGTGATATGCAACACCCCTCTACTGACCGTTTACTGACAGTCGAGGATTCAGTGACAGAGGCAAAAACGAGTCAGGCGGATCCTCGAGCCGATCAGTCGTCGTCTGCGTCCACGTCGTTCTCGGCGTCCTCGGCGTCCTCGTTCGCTTCGTCGACGACATCCCGAAATGCATCGAGAATGACGCGTTTCGTCACGGCACCGCGCGTTGTCCAGTGGTTCGCGTAGTCGAGCATATCGTCGTAGATGTCGGGTTTGCAGCCCGCGGCCTTGGGGTGGCCACCGCCGTTGACCTTCCCCGCGACCTTGTGGCACAGCTCGAACTCGTCGGTACCCCGAATGGAGGCCGAGCCGGCGGGTTTGACGATTACCGAGGCGTTGGCACCCTGCTCGCGCATTGCTTCGGCAACTTCGTTTTGCGAACAGCGGCCGTAGGTAATCCCGACCGTGTAGCCGCCGATCTCGCGAAGCTCCGCCCGCCCGACCGCCTGATCGATGAGCGCCTCCTTCTCGACGCGGCGCTCGGCGATGTAGTCCGTGACCCACTCGGGCAGGTCGACGCCGTACTCGCGGACGACTTCGACGTACTCCGCGGGATCGGTCCAGTAGGCGTAGTCTGCGAGGTCGTCGCTGCGCGGGTCCTCGCGCAGCCAGAGGTCGTGATCCCGGGTAACGGCTGCCAGTTCCTCGTACATCGGCCCGAATTCGTACTCGAGCGAGCGATAAACCACGTCGGCGCTGCACTCCTCGTCGGAGTCGCCGATTACGAGATCAGCGCCGGCGTCGCGGACTGACTGTGCGACATCGTCGCCCCACTGGTGGTGGTCGTACCACGCAACGCGGTTGGCGGTCTCGAGTGCGGCCGCGAGTTCGTCCTCGACATACTTGTACCGGTCCGGCGCGAGGTCGCAGACGAAGATATCGATCCCCTCGTCGCCGTGCTCGGCGACGCGAGCTAACGCGTCTTCGACGTCGTGGGGACTTGCGGGGATGAGCGCGACGTTGTGGGGCGTCGGTTCGGGTTCCTCGAGGGGTTCGTCGGTCTCGCCGGCCGCAACGACGGTGTTCTGCTCGTCGGCGTCGTCCGTCGCGTCAGCGACCGGTTCCGGCTGATCCGTATCGTCGCCATCTTCGGCCTCATCTTCCTCGTCGGGTTCCGGGATGTTCTGTACGTCGTCGTAGGCCTCTCGAATGAGTGCGACGCAGGCCAGCCCATCGGCGTCCGGGTCCGCGATGACCGCGACCTCGGCACCCTCGAGTGCGGCCTCGGTCTGTTGCTCCTCGAGGTCGTCCTCGAGCGTATCTGGCAGGAAAAAGCCAGTTCCCGGCAGGACGGACTTCCGCGAGAGCGACAGATCGCCGCTCTGAATGAGTTCGTCGTACATAGTACGTGCTGCGTGACCGGCCGGGAAGTAATCGCCGGTCTCGAGACTCGTCGATTCGGACGCTGCCGAGATCCGTCAGTGGGACGCTGTCGGCCGAGTACCGGAACACGTCCTGGCCACGTGTCCGTCGATCGCTATTGGCCGGTGAACGTGGCCGTTTCGATGCGACCGATCGTCAGACGGCAGTGGTGTCTCCGTCGTCGTCTTCGCCCGCGGGCGCGAGTTGTCGCACCGTCAGCACGGGGACGGGCGAGGTGCGGACGATCCGCTCGGCGACGCTGCCCAGCAAGAGGCGGTTCTCGCCGTGGCGACCGCGGGTGCCGGTCGCGACCACGTTGGCGTCGACCTCGCGGGCGTATTCGCAAATCTCGGCGGCGGGCCGACCCTCGCGGAGTGCGGTCGTTACGTCCCCGTCCGCCCGCTCCTCGACGGTAGTAAGCGCGGCGCCGGCGGCCGTCTCGAGAGCGGTGCGGAGTTCATCCCGGAGCTGCTGAGGTGAGGCGTCGACCTCGCTGGCGTCGATAACCGAGAGCGCGTGGACCTCGGCGTCGAACCGCTCGGCGAGATCGAGCGCGATGTCGACGGCTCGTTTCACGCTATTGGAGCCGTCAGTAGCGACCACGACCGTATCGAACATGGCTGGAGATTACGTTCGGGGTTGCTTAAACATCCCCGTTCGGTGGGGCCGCGGCAGTCGGATCGCCCCGAATCGGTGGGATGGCTTTTTTGTGACGGGGCACCCACTGCCGCGTATGGACGCCAGCGAGCCGTTTACCGTCGACACCGTTCTCGCACCGGTCGACGGAAGCGACGAGTCAGCTACCGCTGTCGAGTACGCCGTCGCTGTCGCCGACCGTTACAATGCCTCCGTGCACGCGCTGTTCGTCCTCGGACGCGGCGTCGTTCGGGGGTTAGACGCCGGCACGGTCGACGAAACCGCCGTCGCGGAGAACACGCAGGGATTTTTCAACGACGTCGGCGATATAGCCGCCGACGCCGACGTGCCGCTCGTTACCTCCGTCGATGACGGCTTCTCACAGACACGGAAGACACGCCACCCGGGCAACGTCGTCCTTGACACCGCCGACGACGTCGACGCCGACTTCATCGTGCTCCCTCGGGAGCCCGTCACCGAAACCAAAGCGGAGGTCCTCGAGAAAGCCGCCGAGTACGTCCTCTCCTACGCGAGCCAGCCCGTTCTCTCGGTCTAATCGGGATGTGGGGAATCCGATGTCCGATGCGCAATCAGCCATCGCCATCGGCCGCGCCGCTCTCGGTGCCCTCGGCCGCGCCACTTCCGTCGCCCTCGAGTCGAATCGCCATCTCCTGTTCGAAGCTCTCGGTGCCGGTCGACTCGAACCCGACCCGTTCGTAGAGGGCGATCGCTGGGTTGTTCCAGCGTTCGACGGTCAACCACACCCGCTCGATGCCGACCTCGATCGCATGGCCCAGGAGGTTCTTCAGCAGAATCGTCCCGATACCAGCCCGCTGGTACGCCTGGAGGACGAAGATCGCCAGCTCCCACTCGATATCGGACTTGTGCTCGATCGCGGACGGATCGTCAGTGTCGGGAACGAGCATCGCGTGTGCGATCACGTCCCCGTCGTGGCGAGCGACGACGTTGACGCTGTCCTCCCCGATCGTCTCGAGCCAGTTTCGGATGCGTTCTGCGCCGGTCGGCGGGATCCCCTGTGCGCGGTCGGTCGGGTCGAACTCGGTGTACATCTCGACGACGTCGTCGAGCGCGTCGCCGGTGAACGTCTCGGGTGCCCTGATCTCGATCGTCCGGTCCTCTCGGTCCTCGGCCGTTGTCGGCGGCGAGGGGAAGGAACCGGACAGTTCGTCGGGATATTGACGCGTGCCGACCATTGTTATCGCACCAGTTTGACCGTCGTCGGTGCGTTCAACAGGACGAACTCGGTGATCGGGCCGAGCTGAATCTTCCCCATCGGACTTAAGGTCCCGCCGCCGATGACCAGCTGATCGTACTCCCCTGCTCGGCGTAGTTGACGAGGGCGCTTCCAGGGTCCCCCTCTAGTTTCTCGATCTCGATGTCGGTGATGCCGGCCTCCTCGAGTTGGTCGAGTGCCTGCTGGTACATCTCGTCCTGTGACCGTTTCGACTCGGGTTTGTCGACGATGACGACAGTGAGGTCGTCACCGACCTCGCGCGTCCGCTCAATGGTCTGCCGGAGCGTCTTCACCGACTCGTCGCTGCCGCCGAGACCCAGCAACACGTTCATACAGGTGACTGTGAGCCGATACACGAAAACGGTTGTGCCGATTTCCGGGATCGAACCGCGGCCGTGGTCCGTCTGCGGGTGAAATGCAGTCACATACGTTGCGCGGGACGACGCTGTTAAGAACGTGTAGTGAGTACGTTCACCGAATGAGTGATGCGGCGCTCGATGTCGTGGCGTTTCTGCTCACGACGAGCGTGTATTCGGACGACCGGACGCTAGACGAGAACGATCTCCCGCCGTCGTTCCGCCAGGTCTACTGGACTGGCGGCGTCGACGACGAGGACGGGAGCGGCGACGAGGAGAGCAATGGGAGCGCCCGAAAACCCGCCGGAATCAATCGCCCGCTGTCGGTCACAACCACTACTGCGCGTGAGGCGACCGGCGTCAACCGCCCGTGGGAGGCGGTCTCTGACCTGATGTTCACCGAGCGCGACGAGTTCTCCGGCACGATCACCCTCGCCCAGCAGGGGATGGCTGAGGAGTGGTTCGTCGAGCGTGCCGATGAGGACCGACTGCTCGAGAACCCGACACTGGCGAAACACTTCGCGAACCACGACGACTACAAGTTCGATGTAACTCACGAGGAGGCCCGCGAACAGAACCGGCCGATTCAGGCCGATCGGGTCTGGATCGACGGCCTCCTCAACGAGTACTTCGACGAGGAGGACGACGAGGAGATGCTCGACCTCGTGGAGGTTCGCGCCCCCGAGGAGGTCGACATTACGCTCGACGATCTCGTCCTCACTGGAAGTCAGGAGGCCGAGATCGACAAGATCGCGAAGGCGATCGAACACCGCGACTATCTCGCGGATATCGGTCTGCGCGAGATCGGCAAGCTACTGTTCGTCGGGCCGCCGGGGACCGGCAAGACCTCGACCGCACAGGCGCTGGCCCGTGACATGGACCTCCCCTTCGTCGAGGTCAAACTCTCGATGATCACGAGCCAGTATCTCGGTGAGACGGCGAAAAACGTCGACAAAACCTTCGAGGTCGCCAAACGGCTCTCGCCGTGTATCCTCTTTATCGACGAGTTCGACTTCGTCGCCAAGACCCGCCGCAGCGACGAACACGCCGCGCTCAAGCGGGCGGTCAACACCCTGCTGAAGAGCATCGACAACGTCTCGCTCATCGAGGACGATGTCTTGCTCATCGGCGCGACCAATCACCCCGATCAACTCGACGACGCCGCGTGGCGGCGCTTCGACGAGATCATCAACTTCCCCAAGCCCGACTCCGGCATGCGGGCCGACATCCTCGACGTCATCACTCGGACCATGGACATCGAGGAGTTCGATCCCCACCTCATCGCCGAGGTCACCCAGGGACTGACCGGTAGTGACCTCCGGATGGTGCTCCGGGAAGCCGTCCTCGAGGCGCTGACCGAGGATCGGACGACCTTGACCCAGGAAGACCTCCTCAACGCCGTCGAGGAGTTCGAGGAGCGCGACACGCTCAAAAACATGGACATGATGGAGGGCGATCACGACGCACTCGTCGCCGGTGGAGACCTCGGCAAGGCCAGCGACGGGGGCCACGACCACGATCACGACCACTGACGGTCGATTCGAAACCGGTCTCGGTATGCCTCTGTTGGATTTTGGAGGAAATAGGGCCTCGAGTGGCTGTTTTAGTGGATTAGTTGTATGTCGTCTCTTGAGAGTGTGAAGTACAGAGGACCCACATATCATTCAGTGCGATGAGCTGACCAATACTTGTCAGGAACGGAGTGGGAGATACAGAGGATGTGTCTTTCAGGAGTACTCAGAACGATTCGTCCGATTCCTCGCTTTGCTCACCGAGCGCTGGCGGCGTGCGATCACTGTAGCCTTTTCGTCCGATGGCGCCTTCAGGGACGTTGCTAAAGATGGCTGCACGGGCTTCCGTAGCCGAATTGAACTGCTCTTCAGGCACCGGACTCAGCACCTCCGCAAGCGTCTGTTCGCCGTTTTGGAACCCGAGGACCGCACTCCCGTATGCCTCGACCAGTTCTTCGCACGTCGTCGGATACTCGTGCTGATCGAGCTGGTGGGCGAGGGGGCCGAATTCGACCCCGAGTTCTCTGACGCGTTCGCGATCGGTTGGGTCGGACATTACGAAGCATTCTTCATTATCGATCATAATAACACCGCAGGTGATTTCTCGACCTGTTTAGTTCGTCGTAGATGATGATTACGCACTCTGTATCTTGCACGAGATTACGGACAGTATCCGTATCTGGTAGTATTTCCGGCGGTCAGTTCGCACGCCAAACTGAACAGCCAATTCAGCGCTACCGCAGTCGAACGCGAGAGTAGCGCGATTCCGACCGCTGGCGAACTGACGCCACGCTTTTCCACCCGCCCGCCGTTGCGAGGCACATGCCTGATGATCGGAACGTGTACGGCACTGAACTCGAGCCCTGCTGCACCGACCCGATGACGGGCTTTCTTCGGGATGGGTGCTGCCGCCGGGTCGAGTCGGACCGGGGCCGACACGAACTCTGTGCCGTGATGACCGAGGAATTCTTGCGCTTCAGCCGAGCGCAGGGCAACGACCTTACCACACCAAAGCCGGAGTTCGAGTTTCCGGGGCTCGAGCCCGGCGACCGGTGGTGTCTCTGTCTCGCGCGCTGGGTCGAGGCGGTGGAGGCCGGTTGCGCACCACCAGTCGTACTCGAGGCGACCCACGAGGCGGTCCTGCGCGACGTCGACCCTGACCTGCTTCGCGAACACGAGTACGACGCCAGCGATGTGGGCGACCCCGGGACGGTGTAGGGTCGTCCCGTCGCGGGGAATACCCTTTATGCGACGGCTGTCAATCACCCCTATGAGCGATGACGCGCCACAGGGGGACGCCGCGGACGCGTTCGCAGCCCGGGCACAGACCGACCACGGCGAGTCAATCCGCGAACTCGTCGTCTTCGGCGATGCCGTCCGGGGCGACGACCGCGGCGTGCACACGTCCGTGGAGGTACTGCTTGTCCTCGCGGAGACGGACGAGGAGATCGAGCGACAACTCGACGTCCTCGCCGAGACCATCGGGCTCGAGCACGGCGTCGTCTTCTCAGTCCACGTCTTGCCTGCCGAGCGGTTCGAAGCGCAATCGGATCATCCGTTCATCCGAACGGCGCTCGAAGAAGGGCACTCGTATGTGTAGGCGGCAGCGACTCGAGCGGCCTCGGCGCTCGCTCGCTCTCCGCGCCGTGACCACTCTTGGAGGGGCGGTGTAACGATGCGGGTGACCCTGCTCGGAACCGGCGACACGACGGGGACGCCGACCGTTGGCTGCGACTGCGATACCTGTACCGCCGCACGCGAGCGCGGCGTCGAGCGCACGCGGTTCTCGGTCCACATCGAGAACGAGCGGACCGACGAGTCGCTGTTGATCGACTTCAGCCCCGACTTCCGCTATCAGTTCCTCCGCGATGAGGTCCCGCTACCCGACGCCGCCGTCATCACTCACATCCACTTCGACCACCTCGACGGGCTGGGCAACGTCTTCCGCGTGCTGGACGACCTCGAAGTCTACGCGGCCGACGAGACCGACACCGAGACGGGCAAGAGCGTCGCCGAGACGGTCCGGGACGATTACCACTACCTCGATCCCGTCACCGTCGTCCCAACGACGCCGCTCGAGACGGTCCGGATCTGTGGGCTCGACGTGACACTGATCCCGGTCGAGCACCCGCCGCTGGTCTGTTACGGACTCGCCGTCGAGGATCCCGAGACAGGCGCGAAGCTGTCGATCACGGGTGATACAAGCTACGACATTCCCGAGGAGTCCCGCGCAGTGTTGGCCGACGCGGATCTCCTGCTGGCCGACGCGATCGTCCCAGCAAGTCTCTGCGAGTACCACCCCTTGGCGGCCGCCACGAGGAGCCCGACGGCGTCCCGTGGACCTTCGGGACGAAGCACATGACTCGAGAGGGGGCGCTCACGCTGGCCAAAGAACTCGATGCCACGCAGACGCGGTTGGTTCATCTGGCCCACTTCTACCCCGCCGACGAGGCGTTCGAGGAGCCGCTGGCGATCGACGGCGAAGAGTACGTACTGTAAGCGGCGGACTCACGCCGCCGAGTCCGGACGCGATCGTCAACCGAACCAATCAAGCCCTGACTGCTGTCGTCGCTTTCCGCTCGGATCGGCCTCCCACGACGTCCGACGATTGCGTTCGGCCTCGAGATCAACGGCAGTCGCTGACGCGTCCTCGTAGCCCGGACATGCTGTCCCACACTCCGAACCGGCGTCGACCGCGCGGCCCTTCCACTCACAGTAAGGAAGCGTCGCGCCGCTCGCATCGTCCGGGCGGCAGGCCGTACAATCAGGAAACTCGTACGTTCGCCAGCCCTTGCCGTAGGCCCGTTCGGCGATCCGCCGGCGGGCTCGCGCCTTCGCATCGGGCGACACGGTATCGATCTCGGTCCGACCGGGATGGGACTCGAGGGGCTCGATCCCGGGTTCGTCGACGGGTAGCGGCGTCGGCTCGCGGATGATCTCGATCTCGAGCGAGCAGCCCGCGTCCGACCCGTCTCGATGAACCCGCCAGACGCCGACTTCCTCGGGGATTCGGTTCAGGTGTGCACGGGTGACGTAACTCTCGGTCGCGAGAATGGCCTCGTCGACCAGCGCGAGGCTCGCGTCCGTTCGCAGTTGTGCCTCGAGATCACCCGGCTGGCCGAGGTCGGGCTTGTTCTCGATCCCGACGATGCGGTCGTACCAGTCAGGATAGCGGGCGACCTGCCGGACGTACTCGCGGCTTGCGGTCGCGCTGGCGCTGTGATCGCGTTCGAAGAAGCCGATCTCGAGGGCTCGATCGACGGCGCTGCGAGCGCGCTCGGGATGACAGTCGACAGCGTCCTTCCAGTAGCGGGCCTGCCCGGTCCCGATGGCCGACTCGATGGCGGCGTCCGGAATCGACTCGCTCGTGATCGCAGCGCGATCCGCGAATTCGGGGCCGGGTTCGATGCAAAGTACATCGAGGATCCGCCCGCCGGGTTCGGCGACACCGCCGCCGAGCTGGCGCGCGACGATTCCGTCGCATCGCTCTTCGAGACGGGCGCATAGCTCGAGTTCGAACGCGAACTCCGACACGGTACTGGTGAGGGTGGGAGGCGAAATAAGTCGTCGGGTTCGGCGGTCTGGAGACGTTCCATTCGTGTGCCGGACCCGCATATCGACGTCGCCCGAGACAAGGGATAGCTCGCAACCTTTATCAAGCGCACAGCGGAATCACTACCCAAGATTACTCATCGTCTTATGGTAGGAAATCGACAACCGGAGGTGAACATCGGGCTCGTCGGTCACGTCGACCACGGCAAGACGACGCTGGTGCAAGCTCTCAGCGGCTCGTGGACGGATCAACACAGCGAGGAGATGAAACGCGGGATTTCGATCAGGCTCGGCTATGCCGACGCGACCTTCCGCTACTGCGACGGGCTCGACGAACCCGAATGCTACACCGTCGAGGAGGAGTGTGCGGACGGCTCGCCGAGTGAGCCGCTCCGGACCGTTTCGTTCGTCGACGCCCCGGGTCACGAGACCCTGATGGCAACGATGCTCTCCGGCGCGTCGCTGATGGATGGTGCCGTGTTGGTGGTCAGCGCCAACGAGCCCGTCCCACAGCCCCAGACCGAAGAGCACCTGATGGCGCTCGATATCATCGGCATCGACAACATCGTCATCGCACAGAACAAGGTGGACCTCGTCGACGCCGAGACCGCCCGAAACAACTACGACCAGATCAAGGAGTTCGTCGAGGGAACGGTCGCGGAAGACGCCCCGATCGTCCCCGTCTCCGCAGGCCAGGAGGTCAACCTCGACCTGCTCATTCAGGCAATCGAGGAGGAGATCCCCACCCCCGATCGGGACCCCGACGACGATCCCCGAATGCATGTCGCCCGCAGTTTCGACATCAACAAGCCAGGCACGACCGCGAAAGACCTCGCCGGCGGCGTTCTCGGTGGCAGTCTCGTTCAGGGCGAACTCGAGGTCGGCGACGACCTCGAGATCCGGCCCGGCCGTGAAGTCGAGGAAGGCGGGAAGACCGAGTACGTCCCGATTGAGACGTCCATTCGCTCGCTCCAAGCCGGCGGCGAGGCCGCCGAAACCGTCACACCGGGCGGCCTGCTCGGCGTCGGGACCGGACTTGACCCCTCGCTCACCAAGGGCGACGCACTGGCCGGCCGGATGGCCGGTCCGCCGGGCTCGCTCCCGCCGACGTGGAACGAGTTCACCATGGATGTCGACCTGCTCGAGCGGGTTGTCGGTGCGGAGAGCGGCGAGACGGTCGACGAAATCAGCACGGGCGAACCGCTGATGATGACCGTCGGCACAGCGACGACCGTCGGCTCGGTCACCAGCGCCCGCGAGGGCGAGTGTGAGGTCAAACTCAAGCGACCCGTCGCCGCCGATCCAGGGACGAAAATCGCGATCAACCGCCGCATCGGCGCGCGCTGGCGGCTGATCGGTCTGGGAACGCTCACGGACTGAGGCAATGAGCACGCGGACGCGGGTCGCCCTCGATACGAGCGCGCTCATGATGCCGGTCGAACTCGACGTACGGCTGTTCGAGGAACTCGAGCGGCTCTTGGACTCGTTCGAACCGACGATTCCACAGGCCGTCCTCGAGGAACTCCGGCGACTCTCGGAGAAGGGCGGCCAGGAGGGAATGGCCGCGACCGTCGGCCACGACCTGGCGACCGAACGCTGTCTCGTCGTCGACACGGAGGCATCGTACGCTGACGACGCTTTGGTCGAACTCGCCCGTGAGGGTGCAGTCGACTACGTCGTCACGAACGACCGCCCGCTACGCGACCGGGTGCTCGAGGCGAGCAGACCGGTAATTGCATTACGCGGGAGAAACAAGTTAGCGATCACTCAACCATAGATGTACAAACGGGTTAGACTGAAGGACACAGTAGAAGTACCGCCGGAAGAGCTCGGCGACGTTTCGCCGGACCGAGTCAAGCGACTGCTCCAGGACAAACTCGAGGGGCGGATGGACGAAGAGGTCGGGAGCGTCGTCTCCGTCACCAATGTCCACGATATCGGCGAAGGAACGGTGTTGCCAAACCGGCCGGGCGTCTACTACGAGGCCGAGTTCGACGCCGTCACCTTCGATCCGGAGATGCAGGAGGTCGTCGACGGCACCGTCGTCGAAGTCGTCGAATTCGGTGCCTTCGTCGGGATCGGCCCCGTCGACGGATTGCTGCACGTCTCGCAGATCAGCGACGAATATCTCGCCTTCGATGGCGAGAACCAGCGGCTGGCCTCGAACGAGTCCGCGCGCTCGCTCGGTGTCGAAGACGCCGTCCGGGCCCGAATCGTCACCAAGAGCATCGACGAACGCAACCCTCGCGACTCGAAGATCGGGCTCACCGCGAAACAGCCCGGGCTCGGCAAACACGGCTGGCTCGAAGAAGAACGCGAAAAGCGCGAAGCGACCGCAGGTGAATAACCATGGCATCCGACCGCCTCGTCTGTCGCGAGTGTCACCGGGTCAACGAACCGGACAACGAGACCTGTGACGCCTGTAACTCCTCGTCGCTGACCGAGGACTGGGCGGGCTACGTCATCATCGCCCACCCCGAAGAGAGTCAGATCGCAACGGAGATGCAGATCACCGAACCGGGCGCGTACGCCCTGAAGGTTCGCTGACTCGCGTGACCCGCGACGACAACGAAGAGCCGACGCTCGCCGACGACGACCAGCTACTGGTTTTGCCGGACGACCTCCGCCACGAGCTCAAGGAGCCGATGGGCCCGATCGAAACCGACGCAGAACGGCTCCTCGAGACCGTCGACGGCCCGATCATCGCCGTTGGCGATGTCGTCACCTACCACCTTTTGCAGGCGGGCCGCCGACCGGACGTCGCGCTCGTCGACGGCCGAACCAAACGCAGCGCGGTCGACGAAGAGATCCGCGACGCGGTCACGTCTGGTGCGAGCATCGAAGTGCGGAACCCGCCCGCCGAACTCTCCGCGCCGGTCGTTCGGGCGCTTCGACGTGCGCTCTCGACGGACGAACCCACGACGATCCTGGTCGACGGCGAGGAGGACCTGGTTGCCCTGCCGGCGATCGTTGCTGCGCCCGAGGGCGCGAGCGTCGTCTACGGCCAGCCCGACGAGGGGATGGTCCACGTGAAAGTTGCCGACGACCACCGGACCGAAATGCGCGACCTGCTCGAGCGCTTCGAGGGCGATACGGAACGGTTCTGGAACCTGCTCGAGGCCGCCGACGGACGCGAATAGCGGATATCCTTCCCCGTCACCGAGACGCGGCCGACCGCTCTTATCGGAACGTCCCGCTGAGCGGGCGGACGTCTCACCCGACGGCTCCCGGGGTGAGTACATATACCGGTGAGCGCGTATCCCATCCGATGGAAGAGAGCATTTCTGGATTCAAAGTAGTCGGCGATTGGGATACGGTAGTCGAGCACGGCGAACGCATCACGCAGGCACTTCGAGAGCTCGACGAGCCGGCCGATGCCGATTCGTCCAGTTGGTTCGCGACTGCGCTCGACAAGTGGGACGAGTGGCGACCCAAGGCCCACGAGACCTTCGACCGAGACGTCAAGGAGAAGACCGCCGTCCAAGCGAGCGTGAGCGAAGGCGAGGCCGAGGAGGTCGGCACCGAGCCGGAGGAGGACCTGTCCGTCGCCGGTGAGAAACTCTCGGAGTCGTACGACGCGCTCGAGGACCGCGATATCGACGAAGCGGTCGAGACGGGAAACGAAGCGCTCGACCACGCCGCTCGAGCGGCCGACGCCGTGAGTCGGAAGGCGATACGAGCCGTCGAGATGAATGTCTATCAACATGTCATGACACAGCTCTCGCCGTGTTACTTCGACAACGAACTCATCAGCGCCAATATCCAGCAGTCGGTGCAGGAGGCCGACGAGCGGTTCAGCTTCGAGGTGAATATCAACGACGACGCCCTCAAGGCGGATGTTTCGGACGTGCTCGCTCGGTACGAAGACGAGGTCGATCGCTGGCATGTCGATACCGAAAAGAACACTGAATCCCTCGAAGCGGTCGAAGGCGCCGAACTGCCGCCAGAACTCGGCGACCAATCGCGTCCGACGACGACCTGACACCGCGCTATTCGATTCTCGAACCGCTCTCGAGAGCTTGTCACTCGACGACGGTATGCTCAAGCGTGCCGATCCCCTCGACTTCGAGTGCGACCGTATCGCCGTCCTCGAGCCACTGCCCTAACTCCAACCCGCAGCCCTCGCCGACGGTGCCGCTGCCGATGACGTCGCCGGGGTGGAGCGTCTCGGACTGGGAGATGTGTTCGATGATCTCGGCGAAGGAGTGGTACATTTCGTCGACGGTCCCCTCCGACCAGACCTCGCCGTCGATCCGGGCGGTCATCGGGGCGGAGAGCACGTCGATGTCCTCGCGCGGGACGACGTAGGGACCCAGCCCGTTCGCGAAGTCCTTCCCCTTGGCCGGCCCGAGCCGGCCCTCCATCTCCTCGCCCTGAATGTCGCGGGCGCTGAAATCGTTGAAGACGGTGTAGCCGGCGATGTGGTCCGCGGCGTCCTCGGCCGGGATGTCTCGGCCCCGCTTCCCGATCACGGCCGCGATCTCGAGTTCGTAGTCCATAATCTCGGAGTAGTCGGGCCACTGGATCGTCTCACCGGGCGCGACCACGCTGTCGGCGTTGCCCTTGTAGTAGACCGGCAGTCTGTACCAGACGTCCGCGATTTCGCCGTCCATGCTGTTTGCACGTGCTCCTCGATCGCCATGCAGTCTCGCAGCGAGTTGGGTCGCGGCAGCGGTGCGAGCAGCCGGTACTCGCCGGGTTCGTACCGGAGCGTCGCGCCGCCGGGGCCGCGCTCGGCGTCCGTCTCGGCCGCGTACTCGAGCGCTTCTCTCGCGTCCGCGATTGCCCGATCGCCGCGCTCGAGGAAGGCGATCATCTCCGGCGGAACGTGTGCGCGGGCCAGATCCGCGGGCGCGGGTTCGCCCTCGGCCTCGAGGGTCGCGCCGTAAGCGGCGGTGAGGTCCACGAGGGTGGCCTCGCCCGCGGGGCTGTCGTCGGAATCGGTCGCCTCGACGGCGGCCCCGATTCGCTCGACGGGGCCGACGGGGGTGTCGACCTCGAACGTCGCGAGCTTCACGCCGCCTCACCCCCAGTTTCGGCGTCGGTCCCGTCGGTCGCCCTGTCTCCGTTTGCCGTGTCCATCTCGAGCATCGCGACCGGCCGCACCCAGCCCGCGCTCCCGTTTTCGATTATGATGGGGAACGCGACCAGCGGGATATCGGTCTTGCACGGCAGTGCGTCGAGGTTGGCCATCTTCTCGATCTGGCAGTACTCGACCTCCCGGCCCGCGAAATGGGCCGGCCACAACTCGTCCTCGTCGCCCGACTCGACGTACCGTTCGCCCATCGCGGCGAACGGCTTGTCGAAGCCGTAGGCGTCCGTCCCGATCACCCTCACCCCCTGCTCGACGAGGAATTTTGTTCCTTCTGCGCTCATCCCGGGAAATTGGGTGAGGTATTCGGGTTGGCCCCACAGCTCGTCGGCACCCGTCTGGAGTAGGACGATCTCGCCCGGCGAGAGGTCGTGATCGAGGTCTGCCAGCGCGTCCTCGAGATCTGCCACGGAAATCTCACTCCCAGGGTCCATCCACCTGAAATCGAGGACGACCGCGTTCCCGCGACACCACTCGAGGGGGATCTCCTCGATCGTCTTCGCCGGTTCCCCGTCGACCTCTGGGCCGTAGTGCCACGGCGCGTCGAGATGGGTCCCGGCGTGAGGGATGGCCTCGACGTCCTCCCACGCGAGTCCCATCCCATCGGGGAAGTCGTCAGGCTCGACGTCATACCCTTGTGCCTGTAGGTTCTCGGCGAGGCGTTTCGCGCCCGCCTCGTGGCCGAACGCGTCGATGCTCGGCGGCGTGGGTTCGCTCGCGACGCCGTCCTCAAGGCCGATGCTCAGGTCGACTAACGTTGTATTGTCACCTGTCATCAATTCACTCATAGTAGTCACGATTATGGGGAACAACGTAAGGTTGGCCGTCAGGATCGACGTCCGAATCGATCCATGGAGACGAGCTAAGTACCATTCTGGACCAGTAACCGACATGCGGTGGCGCGCGCTGTCGACTGGCCGAGAGATAACGAGGGTAGTCGACGACAGTATATGAGGGATGAGTGAGCGACTGAAAGGAGCGAGCATTAGCGCGGGACCGACGGTCCTGCGAACCATCCAAACGGGTGCTTCGCACCCGTGAGGAGAAATCGGTTGGGGTGGACGTGGCCACTCCCTGTTGCCACGATAGTAGGACGCTTCTTTCCAGTCATTCCCAGTCGAACACCGCGCTCAATAAACAGTAGTACTGGCAGAGCCGACAGCACCGCTAATCCCGGTCGAACCGCTCGAGCCACTGTTCCGGATCACCTTCGGTCCCCAGTTACGAGAGACACGTCTCGAGAAACTATTTACCGGCCGGTGTGAACGTGACGAGCATGTACGATTTCGTCGTCGTCGGCGTCGGCCCGCCGGGCGCGCGCTTCGCCCGTCGAGCCGCCGAGGAGGGATACGACGTGCTCGCCCTCGAGAAGGGACAGATCGGCGAGCCGCTGGCCTGTTCGGGCCACGTGAGCACGGATATCTGGGAGTTCACGGATGAGGACGCTCGCGAGGAATTATTCCAGAACGAGATCTACGGCGCGCGGTTCCACGTTGGCGGTCCCGGGAGCGACTCTTACCCGTTCTACAAGGACGAAGTCGCCTCGAACGTCATCGACCGCGTGGGGCTGGACCACCACCTCGCCGACCTCGCCCGCGAGGCGGGTGCGGACGTCCGGGAGGAACACACGGTCACTGCGGTCACCGAACATCACGACCGCGTCGATGTCGTCGCCAGCGGGCCCGACGGAACCGTCGAGTTCGAGGCGAAGATGCTCGCCGGCTGCGACGGTCCGCGCTCAAGAGTGCGGGACGAACTCGACCTCCCTCAGCCCGAGGAGTTGCTCCACGGGGTGCTCGCCTTCTCCGAGGAAGACGACCATGAGGATTTCGTCGATGTCCATCTCACACCGCCGACCTTCTTCGCGTGGCGGATCCCCCGCGGCGAGGCCGGCGTGGAGTACGGCCTCGCGGCTCCCCCGGGTGTCCAGGTGACCAAGCACTTCGAGGAACTGATCGACGGCTACGAGATCGATGTCTCCCATCGTTGCTCGGGAGCGATTCCGGTCGGTCCGCCGGATCGCGTGACCAGCCGTCGGGCCTTTCTCATCGGCGACGCGGCGGCCCAGACCAAGCCCTTCACCGGCGGCGGCATCCTCTATAGCATGACCAGCGCTGACCACGCCGCCCGCGAGATCGACCCCGATCGACCGACCACGCTCGCGGCCTACGAACGCGTCTGGCGCGAGGATTTAGCGCGTGAACAGGAACTCGGCCGCTGGATCCGGCGGGCGTACTCACTGCCCGAGCCCGTCCAGCGGCTCGGACTGGGGGCGCTGTCGGGCGAGATCGGCGTCCACATGGACCGACCGACGTCGTTGGTCTCGCTCGAGCACCTCAAAGCAGTGCTCTCACGGACTTGATTCGGTCATACCACCTCCTCGACGACCGTTCCGACGCCGATCATGCCGATCACGAACCCGGCTATCAATCCGATGATGGGGACAATTCCGGTCAGCGCGGAGACGACAGTCGCGACGACCAGAGCGGGGAGCCAGCCGCCGGCCGCGAGCCGACCGACCGCGAGATAGCCGAATTCACTGGCGACAAGCAGGAAGACGACGTAGACGGCGAGCAACGGAAATGCGATGATGAGCCCGATTCCCGTCATCGCCAACAGGAACGACGCGCCGATGACGACGACCAGACTCAGGACGCCGTAGACGAGCGCCGGACCGGGCGACTCGAGCGCGCGATCAGTGCGCCGTCGCGTCCCGTCCGGGCTGACGGCGATCAGGAGCCCGCCGATGACGAGCGTGATCAGGGCGGGGATGACCGCGTCGGCGTACCAGGGGTACTCGCTTACCGTCTCGACGCCGGTTCTGATCTCGTCGGTGCCGCGTTGAGCGAGCGCCGTCGACGGACCGGCCGCGAGGAATAGCGCTGCCCCGAGGGCAATCTGGCGGACAGGGAGGGCTGGCAATCGCATGTTTCTCTCGGTTCTTGACAGGGATAAATAAGTATAGATTCGTATATGTCTGCGGCCGTCGGCGGTTCGCCGAGCGACAGACCGAAGGCGTCGGTAGCGGAAGAACGGACAGATGACCGAACGGGGTGCGGCCGTCGCGCGCACGCTTGAGCGCTGTGGCATCATCGACGCCGAGCGCTTCCGCCCGACCATGGAATTGGCGTGGCCCCGGATCGTCACCGGCTTCGCGATCATGTCCAAGCAGACGGCCGACCTCGCGATGGTCGGGATCGCGGTCGGAACGGCGGGCACTGCGGGGCTCGCGTTCGCGCTCGGGTACTGGCAGATCGTCACGCTGCTGGGCCTCGGCCTTGCGGGCGGCACCGTCACGCTCGTCTCACAGAATTACGGGGGCGAGGAGACTGCCCGCGCGTCGCTGGCCGTCAACCAGAGCGTCCTGCTCGCGATCGGATTCTCGCTTCCGATCATGAGTGTCTTTCTCGCCGTCCCGGACCCACTGATCGGCCTGCTCGGTGCGAGTCCGGACGCGCTTCGTCACGGGAGTGTCTACCTCGTCTACGTCGCGCCGGCCGTGGTCTTTGAGCTACTCAATCTCATCGCCAGTCGAACGTATACAGGCGTTGGCGACACGTTCACCGAGATGGTCGCCCGCGCCGGCGGTGCAGTCCTCAATATCGTTCTCAGCGGCGCGCTCATCTTCGGGTTCGGGATGGGCGCTGCCGGCGCGGCAATCGGGACGACCCTCGCGAGCGGGTTCGTGACCCTCGTCCTCGCGTGGGGGATGCTCGGCCGATCGTACGGTCGACTCGGGATGGAGCCCAGTCCCGTCCCGATCGCCCGCGGCGGCCCCTGGTTCGAGCCGACGCTGATCCGCCAACTGATCGAGATTTCGCTCCCGGAGATCGGCCGACGGCTCGCACAGGGCGCGATCGTCTTCCCACTGCTCTGGATCGCCGCCTCGTTCGGCCCCGTCGTCGTCACGGCCCTCGAGGTCGGCCGACGAGTTCGGGCCCTGATCAACAGCGTCAACTGGGGGCTGTCCCTCGCTGCGAGTTCGCTCGTTGGACAACACCTCGGTGCCGGCGAGGAAGCGGAGGCAGGGGCCTACGGCGCGGGGATTATTCGGCTCTCGACGGTGATCTACACCGGGCTGACCGTTTTGGTCGTGCTCTTCGCGCGGCCGATCGCGGGGCTGTTCGTTACCGACCCCGAGGCGCTCGCGCAGGCCGCTGTCTTCGTTGCCGTCGGTGCGGTCAGTTCGATCGGCTACGGCATCGACGGGGCCGCTGCGGGGGCGCTGCTGGGGGCCGGCGACACCCGCTGGCCGTTCGTCGCTTCCTTACTCGGCCGCTACGCCTTCGCCCTCCCGGCAGCCGCGCTCGGGCTGGTCACACCGTTGGGTATCGGCGGGCTCTATCTGGCGCTCTTCCTCGAGACAGCCGTGCCGGGCGGGATCAACTACTGGCTGTTCCGGACCGGCCGGTGGAAGGCAGTGAGTCGTCGGTATCGGCCGTCCTCGGATCCCGGCTAACTGCGCTCGAGTCGGGCGAACTCGGCCAGCATATCCCCGGCCAAGGACTATACCCGCCGGCGGTGTCAGTTTCCGCGGATCATGGGCGAAACTGCCAAAGTCATCAAACTGGTCGGTACCTCGACCGAATCCTGGGAAGACGCCGCCCAGACCGCGCTCAACGACGCGGACGAGACGCTCGAGGGGATCACCGGCATCGAAATCGAGTCCCAGACGGCCGACGTAGAGGACGGCGAAATCGAAACGTATACGACGACGATCCACGTCTCGTTCGGACTCCAGCGCTGAGGTGTCAGCGAGACGGATCGCATCACTGTTTTTACTGCATCTGGTTTGAGACGCGAGTCACTCCGGTCTCCTGCTCGGTTTCCTCACGGAACGAACGGCGTACGGGTCGGCAAAACAGGGGTCACGCGGTCGAGGCGGGGTCCGATTCGAGCAGCGGGATCCCGTTCGACTCGAGGAAGACGAAGAGCCGAACGAGCGCGAGTCCGAGGCCGATCGCGCCGATGGCCGCGAGCGCGATAACGGCGATATCATCGGGTACTCCCATCGATACCGCCAGCAGCGATGCGGTAAGCGAGAGGAGTGTGATGGTCGTCACCAACTGCAGAGTCGACTGACTCAGTGCGAACCACGTCGACTGGGAGACGTATCGGTCTCGTTTTCGAGCGTAGGCCATGCAGAGTTGTTACTCATACTACATTATAACTCTTTCCTGGCGGTGTACTTGCGGATCGGCTCGTCTCCTGCTCGTCGGCGTCGCTCCCTCGCTCTTCGGCGACGACGTACTGGACTTCTACTATCAGCGACTCGTCGCTGTGGGGCCTGATCGCCTCGTAGAGCCGATCGGCGAGGCCCGGTTCCGGGCCGGGCTCTCGACCGGAGACCGTGACGACAACCCGATCGATCGACTGAATCGGGTAGTCGCCGTCGAGTTCGACTTCGACGTCTTCGACCTCGAGTCCGTCGTATCGCGACTCGGCGAGCACCGCGTCGACCTCGTCTTCGGCCGCCGACTCGAGTTCGGTGGTGTGGAAGTCGAGCAGGGTGACGCCGGCCAGCGGCGCGGCGAGCACCACCAGTCCGATGCCAAAGAGCGCCGCGTAGGTGTAGGTCGGCGTTCGCGTGGGCGAGACTTCGAACAGTCCCTGCGGGCGATAGCCGGCGATCCACAGCGTCGCCAGTGCGGCAAGATTGATCGACAGGAGGTTCACGATCACGAGAACGGCGGCACCGATCGCCGCGCCGGACATCCCCCAGGCGACCGTGATCCCGACCGCAGCAGAGGGAGGAATGAGCGCCGCGGCGATCATGACGCCGACGATGGCCTCCGAGAACCCTCGTGTAAGACTCAGTATCCCGGCGATCCCGGCACCCAGCGCGACCGCGAGCGAGAAGAGGTTGGGCGCGACCCGCTCCTCGAGTTCGGTGGCGACGACGATGTCGACCCCTGCAGGCTCGAGCCCGGCCAGACGGCGAGCGTCGCGAGGGCGATCGAGGCGACGATGACCATCGTCACGCCGACGATCTGATAGGTGAAGCCGGTCGACTTGAGGCGATCGTCGCCAGTCACGATGCCGACGTTGGCGGCGAGTGCGGGTCCGAGCAGTGGCGCAATAACCATCGCACCGATCACGACCGCCGGCGAATCAGCTAGTAGCCCGGCGGTGGCGACGACGGCGCTGATCAGCAGCATGACGGAATAGATCGTAAACGGGGGCGTGAGCTCGTCGGCCTTCGTGCGCAATACCTGTCTCGAGGTGCGTGATCCCGTCTGCCCACCGCGACTGTATCGCTCTCGGAGCGTCGCGAACTGCTCGGAGACGACCGTCTCGGCGTTAATCACGACCACGCTGGACTCGTCGCCGATTCCGGCTCGCTGCAATCGGTCGAGCAGGGGCTCGACGGCCTGGGTTGGGACCGGAAACCGAACGACCGCGGTGTACCCCCTGCCGCTGGTCTCGTCGCTGACGACGTAGTCGATCCCCTCGTCCTCGAGGATGTCGAGAACGGCCCGGCGCTTCCCCTCGGGCACCGCAATCTCGAGATAACGCATACTGGGGGCACACGCGAGCCGGGGATAGTCCTCCGGGCGGCAGTGGACGGGTAGCCGTCAGCCGTCGGTGCCGACGATTCCGCAGGCGATCGCCTCGGGCTCGAGCAGGTCTTCGCCGTCGACGGCGTCGGGGTGCAAGAGGAGGACCGTGTCGTCGGGCATTTCGTCTTCGACCCGAACCCGCCGACCGAGCACCTCCTCGAGCTCGTCGACGTCGTCGATATCGAACTCCCGCTCGCAGAGGCGTTCGGCGTTGGCCCGTGAGAGGACGAAGACGAGCTCCCCCGGCTCGAGATGTTCGCTTTCCGCGGCCTCGAGCAGGGTCTCGAGCGAGTCAGAGCGAACGGCCTCGAGCGAGCGGATCGTCACGCGCTCCGTGTCCGATCCCGGCGCTTGCTGTGACTGCGTGCGGATGCGGGCGGTCAGTTCCTCGAAGTCGGTCTCGGCGTCGATACGCGAGTTCATACGCCGTGATGGTGATTGTCATCCTTGACAGTGTGGCCGGCCAGTTCCGGTATTCGGGTGTGGCAGTGACGAATTTAGGGCGACTACCGCGACAGAGGCTGGTGACGACGAGCGTCCTGACCGCTGATTGATACTGTCGGACAGAACTAGTTGACTATCGATCTTTCGCGATTGACTCTGCAGTGACTTCTGTCCGACAGGATGTGTCTACGCTGAACATCCCTCGAGCAGTATCACCGAATCAGACAGTCAGTCTCGTCATAACTGCGGTTTTTAGGCCACCTCGATGTACGAAGCCTGATGTCGACGATAGCCGACCTCCGGCTTCCGGCGGCGGAGACAGCCCTGGCGACCACATTCGAGCGCGCGCCGGAGGCCACGTTCGAACTCGAGTCCTCGGTGTTGAAGACGCGGCCGTCGCTATGGGTATCCGGTGTCGATCCCGAGACGGCCGCTACTGCCTTCGAGGCCGATCCCTCAGTCGAGACGGCCGAACTCCTCGTCGAAACGGGGTCGCGACTGCTATACGACGTGACCTTCGCCGCGGGTGCCGGAACGATCCTTCTCTGGGACGACCTGCTTGCCGACGGGGGCTCGCTGCTCGAGGCGCGGGCGAGTGACGGCTGGTGGCAAGTGACCGTACGCTACCGCGACCGTGACACGCTCTGTGACGCCTACGATCGGCTTGTTGACCGCGGTGTCAACGCCGATCTGCGGCGCGTGACCGACGTGACTGATGTCGAGGGCCACAAGACGCGACTGACCCCAGAACAGCAGGAGGCGCTCGAGGCCGCACTCGAGTACGGCTACTTCGAGATTCCCCGCGGGGTGTCGATGGAGGAACTGGCCGAGGAGTTGGGAATCTCCCATCAGGCGCTCTCCGAACGGTTTCGGCGGGCCTACGAGACCCTGGTCGACGCCGAACTCCAGCCCGCGGGGGAGGAGTCACGGCTCGACTGATCGCCGATCGCGGGACGATCGACCAATAATCGTCCGCGATGGGTCAGGAACGCGGCACAATCGTTATTTGATTGGCTTGCGTTCGGCCCCACATGGCTGACCTACTTTCCGACGAGGAGATCGAGGCGGAACTCCCTGCCGAGTGGGAACGAGACGATGACGAGATCGTTCGCGTCTACGAGTTCGACGACTACCTTCGGGGCGTCAACTTCGCCCAGATGGTCGGTGAAATCGCCGAAGCGCAGTTCCACCACCCCGAGATCATCATCCGGTACTCCGGCGTCGAGATCCGGCTGACCTCCCACGAGGAGGGCGGTATCACCGGAGACGACATCGAGATGGCGGAGTTGATCGAGTCCGAGCGCGACGCCTGATACGGATTACTGTAACGATTTACCGGCGCAACCCCAGAGCGGACGGGGTTGCGCCGGCAATGACTTACAGTAGACCGTATGACGCCATCGACCCGAACACGCGACTAACTTCACGATGGATGCCAGTTACGTCTTCCGCGTCCGGTTCCGTATAGAGCCCACACGGGAGTTCGTCTCCCTCGAGCCGAGCTCCGCGGAGACGACGGTCACACTCTTTCGCGAGGCTCCAGAGCCGGATACTGAGGGGTGGCTGTTCTTCCGAAACACGTTGTGGCGCGGCGAGGTCGCCGATCAGGAGTACGGCCGCCGACTCGCGGCGGAATGGCTCGGCGTTCCCGAGCGGACCGTCGAGAGCGTCGACTTCCGCGAACTGCAGACCGATGAGGAGTACTTCGACACGTTGCAATCGTCAATCGCATCGGACCTGGAGGCGTTCAAGGCCGATGACGTCTCGGACGCCCTCTCGAAGTATCTGGGCTCGAGCGTTCGCGTGACCGGCACGGACGAGGGCGACTAGCGGACGTATCCCGTCGACGAGTGGGCTCACTGCGGTCGAACCGCGAGCGCTCGACAAACCCGTGTGCGCGTCTCAGATCGATCGGACGCCGCTGCTCGAGGAGCAGCAGTGAGCGATCGGACTCACGTTCCCTCCTCGAGTCCGGCGCTCACTCGACATCGTCGTGCGTGAGCAACGGCCGCGTTCGCTCGCCCGGAGGGGGTTCGTAGGTGACGACCTCGAGGAGATTCCCGTCGGGGTCGAGGAAGTAGAACCCCTCGAACTCGTCCCAGTCGTACGGACCCTGTTTTGGAAACTGATCGTCAAATTCATCCATCAGCGCCGCGTAGGCCTCGCGATCGGTCTCGAACGCGAGGTGGGCCTTGTCGAGGGGATGCTCGAGCCCTCGCTCATCCCAGTTCTCGGCGCGACCCGTTTCGGCCAGCGTCACGACTGTTTCGCCGGCCCGGAACATCGCGTGCTCGCCCTGAAAATCCGCCGGCGGTCTGACGAGTTCGAGGTCGAGGGCGTCGCGATAGAACTCGTAGCAGGGCTCGAGCGCGTCGACGTCGACGTTGATGTGATCGACGGCATCCATGTGCGATGATACCACGGACGGCTTCAAGAGCCTATCCGTGGCAGCGCCGTCGAGACGAGTTTGAGGACGCGAATCGACGCCGGCACGCGACCCGGTGGCGGGTTCCAGATTTATGACGTTCGCCGTGGTACGACGACTGAATGCTGACTGGACGAGGTCCACTGCTCTCGATCGACGTCGGCACGCGGTCCGTCGAGACGGACCGGATCGACGGCGTCCTCTCGAGGTACGTCGGCGGTCGAGGCGTCGGAACGAAACTCGCATACGACCGTCTGCCGTTCAACGTCGATCCGCTGGGCCCGGACAACGCGCTCCTCTTCAGCGCCGGTCCGTTGCAGACGGCACGGACGAGCTTCACCGGCCGGCTGAACTGTACAGCCGTCTCGCCGCTGTCCAACGGGCTCGTCTCGTCGAACGCCGGCGGGTTCCTCTCCCAGCCGTTCGCAAACACCGGCTACGGAGCGCTCGAGGTGACTGGCGAGAGCGATCAGCTGCTCGCGGTTCACGTGACCGACAAGGGCGTCTCGTTCGAGGACGTACCGGAACTGGCCGGCGCGACCGTCCCTGAGGTGACGGCTCACATCGCGGATCGCCGCGGCTTCGACGACGACGAGGCGGCCTCGCACGTCGCCTGCGTCGGTCCGGCCGGCGAGAACGAGGTGCGGTTCGCCGCGATCGTGACCTCGGGCGGCCGGGTCTTCGGCCGCGGCGGACTGGGCGCGGTGATGGGATCGAAGAACATCAAGTGCCTCACGTTTGACGGCGACGCTGCTCCCTCGATCGACGTGCCCGACGTCGCCGGGGAGATTCACGCTGCGGCCGCCGAGAGCGACCACGTGATGAAACGGCAGGGAACCGCGGGGTTGACCGGGTTCGCCAACGAGATCGAAGCGCTGCCGACCAGGTACTTCAGCGAGCTCTCGTTCGAGGGGATCGACGGCATTAGCGGCGAGCGCGTCGCCGAGAAGAAGTACAAGCGGGGTACCTGCTCGAGTTGTGCATTCGCCTGCAAACTGCCCACTAGGGACGACGAATCGGGCCTCGAGACCGAAGGGCCGGAGTTCGAGACGGTGATGGCGTTCGGGTCGAACGTCGGCGTCGACGATATCGTCGACGTGATGGGCGCGAACGAGCGGTGTGACGCGCTCGGCCTCGATACGATCGAGTGCGGGGCGGCCGTCGCGGCCTACCTCGCAAGCGAGGACGCCTTCGGCGACGCCGATCTCGTCCACGACCTCGTCGAGAAGATCGCCTCTCGCGAGGGCGTTGGCGACCTGCTCGCCGAGGGGGTCGCCCGGTGTCACGACGACCTCGGTGTCCCCGACTGGTCGATGAAGGGTGTGGCGTTCCCGGCCCACGACGGGCGGCGGCTCAACGGGCAGGGACTGGCGTACGCCACCTCCAATCGCGGTGCGGACCACCTCTACGGCAGCATGTACGTCTACGAGTATCCGATGGTCGATCAGGAGAGGGCCCTCGAGCCGGCGGGACTCGAGGGGAAGGTCGACCACCTCGTTCGGACCGAGAACAAGAAGGCGGTCCTCGACAGCGCGATCCTCTGCAAATTCTCCCGGACGACGGTCGAGAGCGGGCAACTCCCCGCGCTGCTCGCGACGACGGACGAGGCCCTCCAGCGACTTGGCGAGCGGATCGTGACCCTCGAGCGCGACTTCAACGCTCGGCGCGGCTTCGACCGCGACGACGACGACGATCTGCCGTACGACCTCGAGGGCCTCGAGTCGGCGCTCGATACCTATTACCGCCGTCGGGGCTGGAACCCGGACGGCACCGTGCCGCCGGATCGGCTCGCCGAACTCGAGCCGTAAGTCGCGGTTCGGAATCGCGACCGAACGCCGATCCCGGCTCAGCCCTGTTCGGTCTTGGAGGGTGTCCGTCGCCAGTCGGGCTCCTCGCGGGGCGGTGCGAGTACCCCGATCCCGACCGCGTCCTCGCTACTCCGATTTTCCGCGCCGTGGCACTCGTTGCTCCGGAACATGTACGCGTCGCCGGCCGCGAGCGCGTACTCCTCGCCCTCGACGATTGCGGTGAGTTCCCCTCGAGGACGAACCCGATCTGCTCGTTCGCGTGCGTGTGGGACGGTAGTGTCGCCCCCGATTCGATCCGCCAGTAGACCATACCGGCCCGCTCTCCTGTCTGAAGGTCCGCGAGGTACACCCCGTCGGCGACTTCCTCGAACGCCGCGCGGGTCGTCGATAGTCGTTCCATGGGAACAGGAAACACTCCCCACTGCCGCACTGATAAACGTATCATGAAAACGTTTTAAGCCCCTTTCTGGTGTGGGGTGTCCCATGTTAGCGGACCGATCGATCCGGCTGTTCCACCTCCCGTTCTCGTTCATGCTGCCACAGAAGGTAGCGAGCGAGCGAGGCTACTTCCGCGAGGAAGGGCTCGCGGTCGACCTGGTCGAGCGAGACAGGCGCGACGTCGAGGTCAAGTACATCCCCGCGGCGGAGACGCTGACGGGCGAGTACGACGTGGACCTCTACCCCATCTGCAAGTGGGAGAGCATCCGCCGGACGTGGACTATGGGCGACGGCCGAATCGTCGCGAACGGCACCTTCGCGAGCCTCCCGTACACGGTGTTCACACGTCCCGAGTCGGACGTCGAGACGCCGACCGACCTCGCGGACGTTCCGGTCGGCGTCAACCGGCGGACGGGACAGGAGTATACCGCACGCAAGGCGCTCGAGGAACACATCCCCGCCGACGAGGTCGACCTCGTCGGCTGCGGAATGCCGACCGACCGGCTGCAGGCGCTCTACGAGGGCCGGGTCGACGCCGTGACGCTCATCGATCCCCACAGCACGCTCGCCGATCACCTCGGCTTCCGGCGGCTGCTGGAGTACGACAACCACATGGGGATCGTCGGCGGCGACGCGATCGATCGCGACCTGCTCGAGGCGTTCCTGCGGGCCTACGGCCGCGCTGTCGAGGATATCAACGCCGATCCCGATGCCTTCCGCGGGACGTATCTGGAGATGCTCGAGGCTGACGCCGCGGTCGCGCCTGACTTGTTCGACGACGTCGACGTGGACGCCGTCCGCGAGGAGATCACCGTGCCGCAGTACGAAGTCCCGGAGCCCGTCGACCGCGAGGAACTCGACGAGCACCTCGCCTGGATGCAGGATCGCGGGTTGATCGACGAGAGCGCATCGATCGACGATATCGTCGCGCCGCTGTGACCGCCTCTCGAGACCGCCAAAAATACCACAACTCAACTATGACTGACATCGACATCAGTTCCCAGCAGGCCGCAATCGACGAGTTTCAGGGCGATCCCAGCGACCGGCCCGTTTTACGGGCGCGATTCGAGCATAACGGCAGCCCGCGGTACATGCTCTATACAATCAAGCGCTTTGGCTACGACCACGACTACGACTTTCATCTCGACCTGCAACTCGTCTCCGACGAGCTAGACGAGGGCCGCGAGACAGTCGAGGCGAAACTCCAGGAGGGTGACGCTGACCTGATCGATATCGACTACATCTCGACGGCCCGCGAGCGCGCCGCGGGCGCGCCGATCGTTGCCTTCCACCCCTATGGGCAGACCGTCGGCGGGCTGGTCGCGCCAACCGACTCGCCGATCGAGGGGCTCGCGGACTTGTCGGGCCACCGCATCGGCGTCGTCAGACGGCTCGACAAGAACTGGATCCTCGTCCGGGCGGCCTGCCGGGAGTTCCACGGCTTCGATCCGGACGAGACGGCGACGCCGGTCGAAGCCGGGTCGAAGGTCGAACTCACCCGCCTGCTCGAGGACGGTGAGGTCGACGCCATCCTCCAGTTCTGGCAGATCGTTCCGGAGATCGTCGAGACCGGACCCTACCGCGAGGTACTACCGATGTCGCGGCTGGTCGACCGACTCGCCGACACCGACGGCGATCGCCCGATCCCCGTCTCGACGTTCTTGACGGGCGAGGCGTATCTGGCCGACCGACCCGATGCTATCCGCGGATTCAAGGGTGCCTTTCGGGACGCCGTCGAGCGACTACAACGGGACGACGAACTCTGGGACGAGATCGGCGAGCAGCTCATGTACGAGGACGACCCCGAAGTCGTCCACGCCGTGCGCGACCGGTGGCGAGAGATGGTCGTCCCCGACTGGGACGAGACCACCGTAGCGGGTATGGAACGGCTGTTCGAACACCTCAGAGCCGTCGCCGGCGCGGAGGCGCTCGGCATCGACGAACTCCCGGCTGGACTGTTCCGCACGGACCTCGAGGTGGAAGCATGACCGCGACCGAGCGGATCTCGTTCCAACTCAACTGGGAGCCCAACGGCTTCCAGTCGCCGTACTTCCTCGCCCGCGAAGAGGGGTTCTACACGGAGGAGGGCCTCGAGATCGAGTTCGTCGAGGGCCACGGCTCGCCGTACGCGGCCGAACGCGCCGCCCGTGGCGACGCCGATATCGCGCTTGCCGGTGCAAGCGCCGTGCTGGCGGTACAGAGCGAGGGGTTCGAGCCGCTCGCGGTCGCCGCGGTAACCCAGAAGACGCCGGCGGCCGTCTACACGTTGCGGGATGTCTTCGGCGAGCCCCTCTCCGAGCCTGAGCAGCTTGCAGGCCGAACCGTCGCGCCCTCCGCGACGAAGACGCGGATCCTGACCGCCCAGTTGCTCGAGAACGCGGGCATCCGTGACAAGGTCGACCTCCTTGAGGTCGATCCGCACACGCACCACCGCGTCCAGCACAAGGTGATCGACGGGACGGTCGACGCGGCGGTCGGCGTGGTCACCAACGGAATCGAGATCGGCCGGGAACACGACCGGACGCCCGACGAGCTCCCGATCGGCGAGTATCTCGATATCTACGGGATGACGCTCGTCACCGGTCCCGAGTTCGCGGACGAGCGGCCGGAGGCGATTCGGTCGTTCCTCCGCGCGACTGCCCGCGGCTGGGCCGCCGCGACGCGCGATCCAGAACGAGCTATCGACGTGCTCGTCGACCGCAACGCCACGCTCGAGCGCAACCGTGAGATCGAGCGGCTGAAGTTCAAAACCGCCGCCCACCGACTGCAGTTCACGCCGTACGTCCGAGATCACGGGTGGGGCGCGCAGGATCCGGCCCGCTGGCAGCGACTCGGCGAGACGCTCTCCGAGACGGCGCTGCTTGAGGGCGAGATCGATCCGGACGCGGTGTGGACCGAGACGTTCCGCCCCGACGGTGAGCCGATCGTCGACGACTACGCCGACCGGGTCCGACCGACGGCGGAGTGACTGACCGTCGAACCGACTCTACCGATCACGCGAGACGCCCTGTCCGATCCGGAATTCGAGACTGAACGCGCTCTCCGTCCGGCGATCGGCGATAGACATTTACTCGAGAACCCCGTATCCCTGTGTCCAATGGACCTCGAGCGCGAGTACGATTTCTGGCTGCTCGACCTTGACGGCACGCTTGTCGACGTTGAGTGGTCCTACACTCGTGAGGTGTTCGACCGGGTCGGCGACCGTCTCGGCCGCGAGTTCACCGATCGGGAAGCCGAAATCCTCTGGAACGGTCTGACCGGCTCCCGTGACCGCCAGCTCACGGAGTGGGGGGTCGACCCGACGTCGTTCTGGGCGGTCTTCCACGAGGAGGAAGACCCCCTAGTCCGGGCCGAGCAGACCTATCTCCACGAGGACGCCGCGTTCGTCGCCGACCTCAAGGTACCAGTCGGGCTGGTGACCCACTGTCAGGAGTTCCTCTGTGAACCCGTCCTCGACGAGGTGGGGATCCGCGACTGGTTCGACACGCGGCTGTGCTGTACCGAGGAGACGGGCTGGAAGCCTGACCCGGGACCGGTCGAGTCCGTCATGGCTGACCTCGGAGTCGGCTACAACGGCCATCAGGGCGTGCTCGCGGGTGACGGTGCGAACGACATCGGCGCGGCCTGGAACGCCGGCCTCGACGCGATTCACGTCGAACGAGTCGGCCACGAACGCCGGGGGCAGTGCGTGCTCGGCGACTATCGCGTCCACTCGTTCGACGAACTGTACTGACCCGCCGCCGAACGACAATTCAGGGGAAGTCCCCTTTCTGATGGAGGGCGAAGGGAGACCATGGACATCGACGACACGGATTACGCGATTTTGTATCTTCTGCAGGCGGAGACCCAGGCGGGGTTCACCCACGACGAGATCGCCGAGCAACTCGATGTTTCCTCAAGTACAGTCAGTAATCGCATTCAACGTCTGAAGGACGAGGGCGTTCTCGAGAAGTTCGATCCGGTGATCGACTACGAAGCAGCGGGTGCGCCCCACCACATCCTGTTCGTCTGTACGGCACCGATCGCCGACCGCAAGTCTCTCTGTGAGCGGGTCGTCGAGGTCCCGAACGTGGTTAACACTCGCGAACTGTTGACAGGATCCCAGAACCTGCACGTTGAGGTTGTCGGGATGAATTCGGAAGATATCGAGACCGTCGCCGAGGAACTGGACGCCCTCGGCCTTGAGATGAACACTCCAAGATGCTTCGCACGGAGTACAGCCGCCCGTTCGATCACTTCGGCTCCGAAGTCGTGAGCGAATCTGGATCGGAGTGAGGGCTCCACTTCCTCCTTTTATTCGCCGCTTGCAATTGATTGTGCCTTCATTTCATAGAGGACATACAGAATAAATGTTTCCTGCTGGCAATATATAATGACACATACCACCATACTTATACATCTGACCGGCATTACTCGGATAATGGATTCTCAGGTATCGACCCAGTCCTCCCCGGGTGCCCAAACCCCGGTTTCGATCCGCGTCGTCGAAGCAGTCGCAGCACGGGAAGGAATCGATCCACTCGAGGTGTCGCCGCCGCTTCATGACGTCCTCGATCCGACCGCGCTGGACGAACTCTTCGAACCGACGGGAACCAGTCAGCGACCGGACGGCACCGTCTCGTTTACGTATCACGGCCACCGCGTACGCGTCGACAGTGACGGCCGAGTCACACTCGAGGACGACCCTAAGACCCAAAGGGATGCCCGAACACAGGCAGGGATGGAATCACAATGAAGTACTGTCTCGACTGCGACTGGAGCGAAACCACCGCCAACGAACCGTCTCAGCAGGACCGCTCTCAAGCGGCGATCGAACACCACGTCGAAACAGGACATACGATCGACTCGCGCGAGTCCGAGATTCCGCCGCTGACGCCCGACATCGCGGGCGACGTGTTCGTTCGCGACCTCGTTCCCTCGAGCGACTGAGTCGCGGTGACCGCCGGGTACTCGAGGGCGTCACCGCGGAGAATTGACGGCGAGTTTCGGGCGCGAGAACGAAGAGTCGAGTCAGCCGGTTCCGAGTACCGACCGGCGGGACCCAATCGGGCGCGACTGGCTCGTCCTATCATATCGCCGAGTGGATTTAGATGGATGTTTGCCGGCTCCGCTACGGTCGGCCGTTGCCGGCTCGGCTACCAGTACCGCGATTTCCGTTCCCTCTGTTTCTGTTATCTGTTACCGTTACCTCGGTTTCTGTTACCGCGATTTCTGTCACCACGATCTCTGTTACCGCGGTTTCCATTACTGCGTCCTCTGCGACCGCGACCGCTGTTACCGCGGTCTCTGTCGCCTCGATTTCCGTTGAAGAACAGCTTTACCGGGTTGTCCTCGTCGGCGGGGACGTGTATGAGGACGGCATCGGCCGTTTCGCTATAGGTGAACGTTTCGGGCGTGTCCTCGACCGTTTCTGCGTCGCTGACTGCCTCGTACCTTCTGGAGGCTGCTTGGACCTTCCGCGGTGCTTCCGACCGGTCGAGTTTCAACAGATACGACGAAATCTGCGAGTCCGCGTAGTTTTGGACGACCGTCTCGCGTTCGAAGGTGACCACGCCGCCGGGAGTGGCTGAGACAGTAAAGTCGGTCACGTTGTACGCTCCGTCTTGGTAGGATCGACTCTCGCCGTCGTCCTCGTAGAAGGAGTACGACGTTTCCTCGTCCACGTACGTGTCGAGGACGAGCATCGTCAGCGACTGCTCACCGGTATACTGCTGGACCTCCCGCATCGGGATGATGGTGTCGTTCCGAACGAAGACCGGGAGGTGATCGAGCGGGGCATCGACCGTGAGCGTCTGCCCGCCGTCGTACTCCTTGCCAGTCCAGTAGTCGATCCACTGCTCCCCCTCGGGTAGGTAGACCTCGCGGGAGGTCGCGCCTTCCTCGAGCACCGGTGCGACCATCATGTCGTCGCCGAACATGAACTGGTCGGCAATATCGTGGGTTTGCTCGTCGTCTTGGAAGTGGAACACCAGCGGCTGCTGGACGGGTTTTCCGGTCTCGGTGGCGTCCCGGAACTCGTTGTAGAGGTACGGGAGCAGCCGATAGCGCAGTCGAAGGAACTTCTTGCTAATCGCTTCGACCTCGTCACCGAACGTCCAGGGATGTTGGTTCCGTGGCTCTCCGTCGTCGACCTTGTCGTGGCTGTCCGCGTGGTTCCGGCAGTAGGGGACGAACGCTCCGAGTTCCATCCACCGGGCGAACAGTTCCGGATCGGGTCGACCGACGAAGCCGCCGATGTCGTGGCCGACGAACGCCAATCCCGATAGCCCTAGGTTCAGGTGCATCGGGATTGACTTTTGCAGGTGCTCCCACGAGCTCACGTTGTCACCAGTCCAGAGCGCCGCGTACCGCTGTCCCCCCGCGTAGAGGTTCCGGTTCAACAGGAACGGTCGCTTATCGGGCTTATAGACATCGTAGGCTTGGTTGGCTGCTCTGGCCATGTCGAAGCCGTACATGTTGTGATACTCCTCGTGGAGCATCGTGTCTTCGCCCGTCCCGTGGATGTTGTCGACCGGCATCGTCCAGTCGTACTTCTCGTTCTCCTGGAACACCGCCGGCTCGGCCATATCGTTTTTGATCCCATCGATACCGACGTCGAATAGTGCGTCGTGTTGCCCGGCCCACCACGAACGGACGTCCGAACGAGAGAAGTCGGGCCAGACCGTCTCAGGCGGCCAGACCTCGCCGACGAAAGTATCGCCATTCGCGTCTTTCACCCAGTAGTCGTTTTCCGTCCCCTCGAGATAGACGTCGTAGGGTGTGCCGTCGCCGGATGGGTTATCGTCGGCTGGGCCATCATCGGCTGGTCCGTCGTCAGACGGGCCCTCATAGGGTGTGCTATCGCCGGCTGTGTCGTCGTCGGGACCATTGTCAAACGTGCTGTCACCGGACGTGCCGTCGTCAGACGTACCGTCCCCGGACGTACTGTCGTCGGATGGACCGTCGTAGGGTGTGCCATCGATGGCTGTGCCGTCGTCAGACGTGCCGCCGTTGGACTGGTCGTCAGTGGACGGACCGCCGTCGGAGGGGTCGTTGTCGTCGGACGTGCTGTCGTAGGACTCCACAGCCGCGACGCCGGGATCGTTGACGGCGACCGTTCTGATCCCCGGGATAGACTCGACTTGCCGGAGCGTCTCGAGGTAGTCGTCGTCCCAAGTGAACACGCGAAACTCGTTCATGTAGTCGATGTCGAAGTGCATCGCGTCTAGGGGAATCCCCTTTTCGCGGTAGGTTTCGGCGGTCTCGACGATCTCGTTCGGGGTGTATTGCCACCTGCTCTGGTGGTATCCCAGTCCCCACTTCGGCGGGAGTTCCATCGTCCCGGTCAGCTCCGTATACCGATTGAGGACCTGCTCGATCTCGGGGCCGTACGCGAAATAGTAGGTCAACTGGCCGCCGTCAGCGAGGAAGTAGTAGTAGTCGTCCGACTCGGTCGCCATCTCGAACACGGAGTGATATGGGTCGTCGAAGAAGATCCCGTAGGCACCGACGTCTTTCAGGCCGACGAAGAACGGAATCGACGTATAGACGTAGTCGCTGTCCGAGTCGTATGCGTACTGGTCCGTGTTCCACTGCTCGAGTTTCTCACCCCGTTTGTTGAATTCTTGACCGGGCTGTTCACCGAACCCGTAGAAGGCCTCGTTCTCGTCGGTCTTCTTGTACGCGTAGGGTTTGTCGTCCTCGTAGCCCGGCGACCCCTTCTCTAAGTAGTCTTCGTTGACGACGTTTCCGTCTTCGTCGAGGAACTTGACGCCGAAGCGTCCGTTATTGATCTCGACGGTGATCGTCTCCGTCTCGAGAGCGATCCGGTCTTCGTTCTCGTCGACACTGAAACTCGGCGTCTCCCATTCCGCTCTTCCCGTTGCAATACCGCGGGACTCGTACTCCTCCTCACCGGGTTCGACGATCGAGACCCGCGCCATGTCGTCGGCGAACAGGCGGACGTATCCCTCGTACTCGCCGAGGTTGATTTTCACCCCATCCTCGAGGACATCGTAATCCCGAACGGATAACGTCTGTAAGTTGTCATCGTCGAGTTCCGGTTCGTAATGGATTTTCGAGTCATAATGGTCGGCCCGTGCAGTCGAAGATGCGAGTGCACCGCCTGCCAGCAGCGCGGCCGATGCTTGCAAGAGCGTACGTCGGGTTGTGAGCCGTGGTGACCTATTAGCCATCTACACAGAAATTAACTACAATATGTATTAAAAATTTTTCTGTGCTTTATATATCATAATAAAAATACACCATGATTGGGGCAGGGCCCATTTAATATAATAAATTCGATAGTGAACGATTGGTCCAATTCACTCTCAAACCCGCGGTCTCTCGCTCACTGGGCTAGCAGCCTGGAGCCGCTCACAATGTCGACACTGAAACTCGGCGTCTCCCATTCCGCTCTTCCTTTCCGACCAACTTGCTTGCGGGAATTGCACTTGCATTCACGGTATCTTACCATTTTTTCGACAGGAAAGCTTATGCCGGGATACTGGACTTATCGAAGCATGACACGCGATACACCGATGCAGAATCGAACCGACGCGGCTGCAAACGATAGTCAACTTCCGAACCTCGTAACAATCGTCGGGCGCGGCGTCCCGTCGAACTACGAGATCGCTGTTGACGGCGACCTCGAGATGCTTGCGGACGATCCGGTCGCCGAGGGGACGGTCGTCGCCGGCGGCGTCGCCGAGGGTGCGATCGATGTCGGCGTCCAGCGGTTCCGGTTCTCTGGTCAGATGGCGAACGTCCGTCTCGTCGACTGGAACGGCAACGAAGCGCCTAACTCCCCGAGCGTCCCGACGGTCCACGTGGAGTACGGCGCACCGAACCGATAACGCGTCGCCGAGACGGTCGAGTAAGGGTGGGATTCGGGGAGCGGTCGGATCGATTCCGATGCATAGCACATCGGCAGCGCCTAGCACTGCCTATTGTAGAGTACGTGCTCGAGTCGACTCGAGCCGAAAACGAATCTGGGGGCGGCCGCTCTCAGTCGTCGTCCGTTGCGCCGATTCCCGGTTCGACGTTCGCGGTGTCGATCGATGGCGGTGCGAGCGTGCCGTCGTCCGCATCGAACTCTGGATTGAATAGTTGCAATGCGGTGTGAATCGTACTCCAGTCGTCTTCAGCCGCCGCCTCGCGGAGGCTCTTGGTCGGCGGCGCGAGCAACTGGTTGACCAGCGAGTCGGCCATCGCCTCGACGACCTCTCGTTGGCCCTCGGTGATCTCGCCTTCGAGGTGGGAGAGCGCGGTCTCGACCTCCCGTTCCTTGATCCGCTCGGCGGATTCGTACATCGCCGCGATCGCCTCGTCGGCCCGGGCTCGTTTGTACTGCTCCGTGAGCAGGTCGTACTCGCGGTCGATCATCGTCTCGACCTCCCGGGCCGCGTCGGCCCGCTGCTCGCGGGTCTCCTCGGTGACCGACTCGAGATCATCCAGATCGAACACTCGTACTGACGGCAACGCGTCTGCTGTCGGGGCGACATCCCGTGGCTGGCCGAGATCGACGATCACCTGCTCGGTCTCGCTCGCGTCGGTATCGCTCTCGCCGTCGAGATGACGGGGTCTGAGCACCGGCTCGTCGCTGCCGGTCGCTGTCACCACGACATCGGCACGGACCGCGACGGTGTCGAGCGCCTCAAGCGGCGCAGCTCTCGAATCGGTTTCGACTTCCAGATCGGCGACGAGATGGTCGGCGTGGGCGACGGTCCGGTTGGCGACGACGAGTTCATCCACGCCGCTGGCCGCGAGGTTGCGAGCGGCGAGCTGTCCCATCTCGCCGGCTCCGACAACTAGCGCGGTCGTACCCTCGAGGGGGAGCTCCTTGGCGGCCCGCCGTGTCGCGGCCGACCCGAGCGAGACGACCCCCTCGTTGATCGCGGTCTCGGTGCGCGCGCGTTCGCCGACGTGAATGGCCTTCGTGACGGCGGCCTCGAGCATCGAGTCGATTCCGCCGGCGTTCCGGGCGTCCTCGTAGGCGGTTCGGACCTGCCCGATAATCTGGTCCTCGCCGAGAATGACCGACTCGAGACCCGCGGCGACCCGCAGCAGGTGCCGCAGACTCTCGTCGTGGTCCGTCGTGACGATGGCCTCATCGTCGATTGCAGCGAAAAGTTCCTCGAGCGCGGCCCTGCCGACGGCGTGGTCGGCACCGACGACGTAGGCCTCGACCCGATTACACGTCGAGAGGACGTACGCCTCCTCGATATCGGGAACGGTCAATAGCTCCGTAACGGCGCTCTCCTGACTCTCAGGACTGGCAGCGGCCAGCTGGTCGACACTCCCGCTCTCGTGAGTTACCCGCGCGGCAGTTACGACGCCGGTTGACATCATGGCCGTTTCCCCCCAGTTGACAGTTCCTCGCCGAGCACGTCCTCAATCACTTGCGCACAGTTGGAAGTACCCGTACGTAAAGCTGTCCAAACATCCGGAGAATTGACGACATCTGTGACGATCTCTCGTCGTCGATCCACTGATACGTCACGCGTCTTGAGTTCCTCACGCAACCCTGCACAGACCCGAGCCATCTCATCGGCCCCGTCGAGCGTTTCCTCGAGGTCCTGTCGGAGGTACTTGCTCAGCGCGGGTGCAGTCCCGCCAGTCGCGATCGCGACGGTTACCGGCTCCTCACGGACGGTCGCGGGAACGACGACGCTCCTGGACTCGCGCTCCCCCGACCGGTCCGCTCGATTGACGAGGATTCCCCGCTCGCGGGCCGCGTCGGCGACGGCCTCGTTGATCGCCTCGTCGTCCGTCGCCGCGACGACCAGCGCCGGCGTGGCTCGCTCGAGCCAGCCCGAAATCTCTTCGGGAGCGGGCGCGGCCCGGATCAGTTCGGCACCGCCGAAGTCGCGATCGGCGAAGGCCGGACTGACGACGAGCACCCGTGCCTCGCGGTCGAACCGCCGGGCCTTTCGGGCACCGACCGGACCGCCGCCGACGACGAGCACCGTCTCATTCGTGAAATCGTGCAAAAGCGGAATCATTGTAGATGAGATGGGTCAGACGTGCGGTGTTACTGCTCTCTAGTATTCGCATCGGCGCGCTCCCCCATCCGTATACCGGTCTTCTTCAATATTTGCGTCGAAAACAGGGAGTCCCAGTCATCGTCAGACACGTCCCAGTGCTCGCTCATGACTTCGCGGACCCGTTCGATGCGCTGTTGACTCTCAGCCTCGCTGCGACCGTGAGTCATCGCGAAGAAGTTGTACGGCCAGACCCCTTCGTGGCGCGGGCGTCGGTAACAGTGGGTGACGAACGGTAGCGAGGCGACTTCCGGGCCGACTTCGGAGACGACCTCGTCGGGCACGTTCCAGACCGTCATCCCGTTTTCCGTGTAGCCCAGCGCGTAGTGGTTCGGTACGACGCCGATCCGCCGGATCTTCCCCTCGCGCTCGAACCGTTTGATTGTCTCGAGGACCCATTCGACGTTCTGGCTGGTCGCGTCGGCGATGTCCCTGTAGGGTGTCTCAGTCAGCGGGAAGCCATCCTGAATCTCGAGGACGAGGTCCCGTTCGGCCGGCGAGAGCGCGGCGTCGTCGCTGGGCGCGACTGCGGGGCCGAGATCCGAACAGTCGACCCCGGTGGCCTCGACGTCTCCGTCGCCGTCGAGCGGGCCGTCGACGTAGAACTTGGCCTCGACGCGGAACTCCTCCCGTTTCGGCAGGTTGTACGTCTCCTGGCCCGTTTCGTCCTCGATCTCGGCAAGTACTTCCTCGACGCGGTCCTCGTTGGCGACGCTCACGACGAACCAGACATTCAGGTGGGGATGCTCACGCTCGTAGTTGTGGGCTACCTCGCGGTGATCGTTGACTGCCTCGACGATCTCGTCGAACCGGTCCTCGGGGGCGTGCATGGCCACCAGCGTTGCCGCGCCGCCGATCTCCTGGGCGTTGACGAGGGCCCCGAACCGCGAGAGAACGCCCCGCTCGTCGAGGTCGCGAATCGTTGCGAGCAGCGCCGCCGCGTCGATGTCGACCCCGTGGTCGTGCATGGCGGCCGCGGCGGCCTCGAACGGCCGTTCCACGACGGGGAACCCGCCCTGAAAGGCGTTGACGACCGCCCGCTCGTCGTCCGTGAGGTCGACGTCCGTAGTCATACGCGTCACTCACGGCTGGCAGTGTATAAGCGGATTGGAACGCCGACTCGAGGGCGAATAGAGGGTGTGGTCTCCGAACCGTCAGACCGACGCTTCCACGTGCGGCGGCGCGCCGTGCCGCGGCGAACGACGTGTACGTCCAGTAGCAGTTGTACGTCCAGTAGCAGGTGTACGTCCGGTAGCACTCCGAGAGTGCTGTCCGTTAGCGACCCCGGAATCGGGATCCGATGCGGTTACTCCCCTTCGACGCCCGTCACGTCGAAGCCGAGTTCCTCGATGTCCTCGAGGATCGCCTCGTGGTCCGCGCTCGCCTCGTAGTAGATGACGATGTCGAAACTGCCCTCACGCAGCAGTTGCTGGCACTCCCAGACGAACGCTTCGTCCTCGAGGGTCAGTCCCTGGTGCTGGTTCGAGGAGAAGTCGGGGTCGTCGTTGCCTGAGTGGACGTAACAGTCCTGCGGGTCGTACCCCGAGTGCTCGGCGATGATGTCGCCGACGTCGATCGTCGCCTGCATCATCTTGACGTCCTCCTGTCCGTCGTAGTCGGTGTGGACGATCGCTCCGTTGAGTTCGACCTCGCCGGGCTCGAGCAGTGCTTTGGTCCGCTGGTAGAGGTCCTCGTCAAGCGCGTCGGAGTTCGTGTTTGCCATTGTCAGGTTCGAGCGGGGCCGGACTGATAGCCATCACGATTCCGACGGCGTGAGCGCCCCGTCGTTCGACGGGAATTCATGGGATCACGACGCCGCGGACCGTGAGTGTGTCGCTCCTTCTCGATGGCAGAACCTCACACACAAGACACATAGTCATCGCTGACTTTTATTCGAACAATGAAGCGGTGGTTCCGTCAGCGCATTGACGCGGCATACGAGCGGCTGCTCTCCAGAGAGGTCTCCGGTGCGCCGACCCACGTTGCGGTGATTCAGGACGGAAACCGACGGTACGCCCGCAGCCAGGGCGGCGACGCCCACGAGGGCCACCGTGCGGGTGCCGAAACGACCGAACGCGTCCTCGAGTGGTGTCAGGATATCGGCGTCGAGGAACTGACGTTGTACACGTTCTCGACGGAGAACTTCGAGCGTCCTGCGGAAGAAAACGAGGCGTTATTCGACCTCCTCTGCGAGAAGCTCAGGGAGTTCGCGGAGGCCGACCGCGTCCACGAGAACGAGGTCTGTATCCGCGCGATCGGCGAGACGGAACTGCTCCCCGATCGGGTCCGAGACGCCATCGACTACGCCGAACGACGCACTTGCGACTACGACAGTTTCGTGCTCAATATCGCACTCGCGTATGGCGGCCGCTCGCGGCTGCTCAACGCGACCCGTGGCGTCGCCGAGGGTGTCGAAGCGGGCGACCTTGACCCCGACGAGATCGGCGTCGAGGACATCGAGCGTCGGCTGTACGACCAGCCGGTACGAGACGTCGACCTCATCATCCGGCCCGGCGGCGAAGAGCGGACGTCAAACTTCCTGCCCTGGCACGCGAACGGCAACGAGGCCGCGGTCTTCTTCTGTACGCCCTACTGGCCGGAGTTCTCGAAGGCCGACTTCCTGCGCGGAATCCGAACGTACGAACATCGAGCGGAATCCTGGCGACGGACTCGCGCGCGCCGCGCACTGGCACTGCTCGGGGCGATCAGCGAACCCGAACTCGCCGAGGCCCGCTCGATCGTCGATCGGTTCCGCGACTCGCTGCCCTCGAGCGAGCAGCCCGACGCGGAGACGCTCGAGGCGAGTGACTCGGACGGTCGAACCGCCGACTGATTTCGGGGCGAAAAACACAGCATTCTAATCTGTTCGGTGCGGTGACTGGTATATGCGCCGCTTCCTCCTCTGTACCCTGTTCGGTGTCGTGCTTCTCTGTGGAGCCGCCGCCGCGTTCCCTGCGAGTGCGACCGCCACCGCTGACACCTCCGACGGAAATGTTACGCTGTACCGTGCAGACGATGCCGACCTCGAGAGCGTCTCCGACATACGAGCGGGAATCGAGAACGGAACGATCGAGAACGCCTCGGGGCTGCTGATAAACGAAACGCTGGTGGTCGAAATCAAGTCCAACCAATTAGCCGCCGAACTCGAGGCGGAAAACGCCTCTTCGACGGAGGCCTTCTTCGGTTCGAGCGAGGTAGGTGCCACCGACCGGGATCTCATGCTCTCAGCAGAGATCACTGCACCAGGAATGGCACCAGTTGACATCCCGCTTGGATCCGAGAATACAACCGTTCGTCGGAGCGGAAACGTGAGCTACGTGATCGTCGATAGCCACGCTGTCGATCCGGAGCACGGTTCGCTTTCCGATGTTTACAACCGATACATCTATTCGCTTCGAGTGGACACTGAAGCGGTGACAATCGACTCGGACGAACCCTCCGTTCGGTTTCACCGATCGGAACTGGAGGTGGCGTATTTGGACGATGGCGAGCCGCTTCCGGCCGAACCGATTCGGCGACACGTCGACGTGAATATCGGCACGACCGACCAATTCGAGGCCCACCTCAAACTCGAGGGCGGCGAGACACGGACTACCATTATCGAACTGGACGAGGAGGGAAGTTTCTCGTTCGATCTCAGCGACGTCGATCACGGAACGGCGTACACACTGGAGTTCCGCCGCGGTGATGAGACGGTGCAGACCGTCCGGGGAGAGGTGCTGGAACCGTACGCCAGACTCGAGGTACGAGACGCGAACGCGACGACTAACGAGTCCTATCGAAACGCTTCGAAAGCAGTCAATATGACAGCCACGCTCTCTCACGGTGGGAAGATCAGGATACTGAACCCAACCAACGATTCAACCTACGACAGGAAAGCTGTCAGTCCAAACGAGATGTACAACGGGACGCTTTCGTTAGTCACGTATGATGATGTGGTCAGTCCTACTACTGAGGAGGAATTTCACGTGTATTTCGATCGCGGACCGGCGGCGCTCGAAACGTACTATCCGAACGGATCACCGGCCGCAGTCATCCACGAGAACGGATCGGTGACGCGGTACGCTGCCGATTTCGAGACACCGACTGCGGACATCGTCGACGATCCGCCGGAAACTAAGAACGGATCCACGGCCGAGACCGGCGCGACTGACGGATCGACGGAGCCCGAGAATACGGTCGCGAGCGACGACGAATCCGCCGACGAACCGTCGACCGGAGACGATATCCCCGGCTTCACTACGGTCGCGACTGTGGTAGCCCTCTTCCTCGTCGCGAAACGGATCGGCCGCCGAACGTAATCCTCACCCAAAGACATTTATTTATCATTAGTACAACGATATGTACGATGTCGGCACTGAACAGCGCTCCCGTCGTCGACGTCGAGCGGTTCGTTCGCCTTACGGACGTTCCTCTCGATGAGGCGTATGCGCTCCTTGCGAACCCCCGAACGCGTCTCACGCTCCACGTCCTCTCGACGTGTGAATCACCGCTCTCGCTCGAGTGTCTGACCGACGCCGTAGCCACTCGAGATGACGCCGACGAACACGCCGTCCGGACCGCACTGAGCCACGTCGTCCTTCCGAAACTCGAGTCACATGACGTCCTCGAGTACGACCGCGACGCCGGGACGGTCCAGTTGGATCGACCGGTCGTCGCCGCCGCCGACCCGGTCGCGGCGCTCGTCGATCACCCCGAATCGACGGGCTCGAGTCCCTCGCCGCCGCGTGACTCGGCCGGTTAACGACCGAAGCGGCGAGACCGATTGCAGTACTCGAGAACAGCCCGCAGGAAGTCCCGCTTGCGGAAGTCCCGCCAGTTCACGTCGGTGAAGTATAGCTCGGAGTAGACCGACTGCCAGATCATGAAATCCGAGAGTCGCTCCGCACCGGTCTTGATCACCAAGTCCGGCTCCGACGGGAAGACGAGATGGTCTTCGACGTGTTCGTCGTCGATCTCATCGGGCTCGAGGTCGCCCGCATCGACGCGCTCGGCGAGCGTCCGGACAGCGCTGGTGAACTCGTGTTTGCCACCGAGGCCGATCCCGATCCGGATCGGTGCGTCGGCCTGCGCTCTGTCTTCCGGGCCCCGCACTGCGATCGGCCGCGGCGCATCGATCGTCTCGAGTTCGCGCTGTAAGGCCGGCACCGCCGCTGCATCGAGGACACTCACGTAGACCGTTATCTGCGAGGCGTACTCGACAGCCCACTCGAAGAAGTCTGTGAGCGTTTCGTACGCACCGCGCTCTAACAGGTCGCGTTCGGTGATCACGAGTGCAACGTGATCGGGTGGCTCGGCCTCGTGGCGGCGGATTCGGAGCGCCAGATACCGTTCGTACAGTCCCACGGTCGCGACTTTCACGGCCGATGCCATACGGGTTACGGGTTTCGTTCGCCTGACGACCGGTCTGAGATCCATATCTACCCTTCCAGGCGGCTGAGGGCACCGAAAACCGTCTCGAGCCGGGTTCACGAACCTTCAAGTGAACGCCACAGAAAGAGATCGATATCGTGACAGCACCCGTTCGGCGAGCCGGCGTGTTCGCGGTCCTCTGTACGCTCTCGCTTGCCGTTCCGCTTTTCGGTCCGCGAGCGGGGGCCGCCGTCGCCGGTGTCGTCCTGCTGGGGGCGTACGTCGTTCCCGACGGTCCGCTCTTCGATCTGCTCGCCTATCCGGGTGATTACGAGGATTCACGCCTCTACGGACTCATTACGTTCGTCCTCGCTGGGGTCGCGCTCGGACTCATGGCGACCACGGCGTCGATGCCGGTCGCCGTCTTCGTCGGGACGATCCTGCTCGTCGGCTACGGGAACCTCGGCGAGCAACTCGTCAGACTGCGAACGGAGGATTCGGTCGTCCGTGTCGCCAGTTTCTGTGTCACGGCCATCGCGGCCGCCGTCGTCGGACAGGCAATCGTCTACTCGCTTGCCGGCGACACTGTCGTATCGATACTGCCGATACTCATCTTTTTGGCCGCCAGCGGTACCCTTCTGGCTGCCCTCCTCCGTGACGTATTGCTGCGTTCGGACGACCCGATCGTCGTCCTCTCGGTCGGCCTCCTACTCTGGCTGCTCGCGGAGCTCAACCCGACCATCGGTCTCGGAGGGATCATCGGTGCGCTCGCGGTCACGGTCGCCTTCGGGTACGCCTCCTACGCGCTCGAGACCGCCTCCATCGCGGGAATGCTCACCGGAGTGTTACTGGGGCTGCTGACGATCGTCCTCGGCGATTACGGCTGGTTCGCCGTCCTCATCTCCTTTTCGCCATCGGCGGGCTCTCGACGAAGTTTCGCTACGACCGAAAGCAGGCCCTCGGCGTCGCCGAGGATAACAACGGCGCACGCGGTAGCGGCAACGTCCTCGGTAATGCCGCCGTCGCGCTCGCTGCCGTCCTTGGCTACGCCGCCAGCGATGCAGGTCTCCTGCCTCGCGAACCCGAACTGTTCCTCTTCGCCTTCGCCGGCTCCATCGCGACCGCAATGAGTGACACGCTCTCGAGCGAGATCGGCAGTGTCTTCGAGCGGCCGCGGCTGATCACGACCCTCAAGCCGGTCGATCCCGGGACCGACGGCGGCGTCACCTGGCAGGGGGAACTCGCGGGTATCGTCGGCGCGGCCGTCGTCGCCGGCATCACCTACGGACTCTTTCCCGAGGTCGGGGTCCTCGGTGCGGCGATCATCACCGCTGCCGGTATCGCCGGCATGACCGTCGACAGTCTGCTCGGCGCGACGCTCGAGGGAACAATCTTGGGCAATCAGGGCGTGAACTTCCTGGCGACGCTGTCGGGTGCGCTCGTGTGTGCGTTTCTGGTGCTGTCGTTCGCCGTGCTCGGTTGAGCGGTGGATCACGCGAGACAGCTCTCGTTGGACTCAGTTACATCGTACATCGGAATCAACGACTAACTCAGCACCGCCTGTGACGCCGCTATCGAGGTGTATTGGACTGTTCGAGAGAATCGATATCGATGCAGTCGCCGGCGGTTCAGTCGTCCCCAGCGTGGAACGAACGATTCGAGTCGATACCATCACGTTGGTCGCGCTGTGATTTGGAGCCAGTACGCTCGGATTGGCCATCGGCTTGTGACTGGGCTGTCGCGGCAGTGGTCGTCGCCCAGACCATCATGAGGGCCCAGATACCGAGCAACGCGACCGCGGCCATGACTGGTGGGGTCATTACGAGTCGGTCGGCGCTCACAGCATATCAACGACTCGGCGGCAACCAGTGACTGGGAATCGGTCAGCGCCGCTCGGCGTCCGGCGGCCGCTTGGCGATATCGTCGACCGCATGGATCTGGACATCGGTCGGGCGCTTGGTGAACTGTCCGAGCGAGCGTGCGATGATCCGTTCGACGCCGCGATCGGCCGCCAGATCCAGCAGTTGCTGGCCGAGAATCTCGTCGAGGACGACTGTTGTCGGCACCGTCTCGAGTTCCTCGAGGGCGGTGTAGGCGTCGCACGCGTCGACCTCATCGATCGTCTCGCTGTCGGCGTCGAGGAATCGAACGCGGTCGGTTCCCGAACGGATGACGGCGGTCGCGTGGCCGTAGACGGTTTCGGGACTGCCAGTCGCGTCGGTCGTGACGTCGGGCTCCACCCCGTCGTCGGCCTCCTTATCGACCGATTCGCTCTCGATCTCGTCGGCATGCCGTGCCGGGGGCTGGGACCCGCTCGGTGTCGGCTCCGCGCCCGCCCGTTCCGTTTTCGCTCTCGCCACCGACTCCTCCGTCGCTTCGGTCGTCGAACTGGTGACATTCGAGTCGGCCGCTGTGGATGACTCGCTCGCGTCGGTAGATGGCTCTGCCTGACCGTTCGAATCGCTGTCGGACCTGTTCGGTCCCTCATCGATGGTCTTCGGCGACGCGGTCGCGGGTTCTGTCGGCCGCGGTGCGGGCGACGCACTGCCGTCCGTTGCGGCGACCGCTTCCCGGGGTTCGTTCAGCTCCGAGACGGTCTCATAGGGGACCTTGTTCCGAAGCGCGGCGAACAGTTCGTGGTGGTCGAGATCCTCGACGGAGTTGTCAGCAGGGGCGAAGGCGACGTAATCGATGTCGCCGACCTGAGCGAGTTCCTCGAGGATCAGATCGCCGCCGCGGTCGCCGTCGAGGAACGCCGTGACCGTGCGGTGGCAGGTGAGTTCGGCTACGGAGTCGGGAATGTTCGTCCCCTCCACCGCGATCGCGTTTTTGATGCCGTACTTGAGCAGGGTGAGCACGTCGGAGCGACCCTCGACGACGATAATGGCGTCGCTATCCGTAACGTGGGGGCCAGCGGGCAGCTCCTCGTACTCGGTGATGTCCTCGACGCGGACGTGCTGGCGGACCTCTGCGAGGATCTCTTCGGAGGACATGATCGTGTCGTCGAAGCCCGTTCGGAGCAGTTCCTTCGCGCGGTCGACGACTTCCTTTCGCTTCGCCGCGCGCACGTCCTCGATTTCGCGTACCTCGAGGTCGGCCCGACAGGGGCCGACTCGGGTGATCGTCTCGAGGGAGGCGGCGAGGGTGGCAGTTTCGACTTTGTCGAGGCTGGTAGCGATCGTCACCTGACCGTGGGACTGACCCCCGGTACTCGCGATTTCGGCGTCGATCCGGCCGACTTTGCCGGACTGCCGGAGATCGCGGAGGTCGAGGTCGTCGCCGAGCAGGCCTTCAGTTTGCCCGAAAATCGCGCCGACGACGTCGCTGCGCTCGACGACCCCGTCAGCCGTGACGTCCGCGTGAATGAGGTATTTCGAAGTGTCTTCCATTGGAGATCTGTCCCCGCGAGGGGCGATGACGCGGGAATCGCGTCGGAGACCGATTTATATAGGATTTCGTTCGTGAGAGGCAAATAGCTGTTGACCTCCGGAGCCGTCGGTCGCGATCGGTTCGCCGACGATCCGCACGCTCCATCGGTCGGCGTCTCAGCGGAGTCGGCTGGATCGTCGTGGTTCCGCGAACCCGATATGCGATGGGTGGTCGCTACGACTGTGAACTATAGTAGCCGCTGAAAGTCAATGCACACCTGATCGAATGACAGCTGTGCGATCAGTGTGTAAATCGTTTCAGCGGCTACTATAGCCGCAACGGGCCGAAAACACGACGGCGTCGAAAAGCGGAGCGCGGCGGTCACTCGTCGACGAGTCCAAGTTGCTCGAGGAACTCGTACCGGTCGAAGAACGCCCGTTCTTCCTGAAGTTTGCCGTCTTCGACAACGAACCTCGCCATGTCCCGAAGTTCGAGTGTCTCGTGGGTCGGCTCGATGCCGTCGAACGCTCCCTCGTGAGTCCCCGAGAGCGTCCCTTCGGCCATGACGAGGGTCTCGTCGGCGAGCATTTCGTGGACGGTTATCTCAAAGTCAGGAAACCCCGCTACAACGTCGCGGGCGTACGCTTCGACGTTCTCGCGGCCCTCTATCGTCCCCGTGGTTGGCGACGTGAACGTAAATGACTCGGCGACGACGTCGGAGAGCCTCGAGAACTCCTGATCGTTCCAAATCTCTACATACTGGCTGACGAGCTGTTCGGCGTCTAGTGTTGTTTTGGCCACTGTCTCCCACCCCAAGACTCCGTATGCTATATGGTAGCATAATGCATCGCCTTGAGCATACACGGTGATATGGCTCGAGCAGTCGGTAGCGATCGATTGACGGGTGCTGGCGTCGCAGTACGAACCGCGTCGTCCGTCTCTCAATACGTCGGCCGATACCAGTACCAGTAGATCGCGATCGCGAGAAGAACGACCAGTCCGCCGAGGAAGAAGAGCAGTCCCGGCGGGACGGTTCCGAACACCGTGTCTATCGCCTCCGCGCCGCCGTTGGTAGCGTTCTGGATCGTCTCGTTGTCAGGGTCCAACGTTGGATCCGTCGTCCCCGGATCACCGGTCGGGTCCGCCGCCCCCGCATCGCCGCCACTGGCACCGTCAGCTGAGCCGTGGTCCGGCGTTTCGGCGTCCGCAGCACCGATATCGTCGCTCCCGCCTTGTTCGGTCAAGTCCGAGCTCGAGCCGTCCTCCGCTGCGTCGTCGGTCCTCTGAAGCGTCTCGCTGTCATGTTCATCGTCCGGTTCTGTCGGTTGCGGTCCGCTCTCTGACCCAGTTGGCTGCGCGCCGCCGTTCGCCGTCGCTTCCGTTCCGGTCGGCGCGAGCCACTGCGTCATCGCGTACTGGACCAGCAGACTGCCGCCGGCCAACACGCCGATCCCGCCGATCAACCGCGAGAGCGCCTCCTTCAGCTGGGTCGCCCGCGACTCGTTGCTCGTCACGATCAGCGGCCCGTCGGTCGTCGCGTAGACGCTCATCTCGTTGCCACGCGAGGAGTACCAGGTGTCGACGACCTCGACGAGGCCGGCGTCCTCAAGGTTCTTTAGGTGATATCGGACGTTCTGGATCGAGGAGTCGATCGCATCGGCGATGTCACTGGGCGTGCCGGGTTCGTCGTCGAGATACGAGTAGATCTCCCGAGCCGTCGTCGAGGAGAGCGCGCCGAACACCGCGTCAGCGTCCTCGCCCTCGAGGTCGACGACACGGGGTTGGCCCTCTTTGGCGGCCGTGTCGGAGCGAAAGGGGAAGAGACGGGCCATATCGAGGTTCTATTCGTATTCGATGTCAAACACATATACTCTTTTTCCTCGGTGAAAGAGCGATTTTAGCTATCGAAAACCGCCGGATGAGGGCGGGGAGCCAGATTGATGAATAATCCTCTTCGATATCGGTGTTCGAACAGTAAGAATTACCCACATCGGGACAAAGGGTCACACATGCGCCGAAACGAATTGGGGCTCTGGACCGTCGTCGGACTCGTCCTCGCTGGACTCGCGATTCCGTGGTTCTTATGGGGGTCGTCGACCGTCGTCGCCGGACTTCCGGTCTGGCTGTGGTGGCACGTCGGCTGGATGGGTCTCGCATCGATCGTCTTTTGGCTGTTCACGCAGCGCGCCTGGGGGATCGGCATCGAGCCCGATGAGAGTGATGGCAGCCCACGCGACCGGGGAGCGGTTCGACCCGAGCACACTCGAGACGGACGACCCGGAGGTGACTCGCCGTGAGGGCGGTCACGCTCCAACTCTCGATTATCGTCGGCTACCTCCTGATCGCCCTCGCGGTCGGGCTGGTCGCCTACCGGCTGACTGACCGCACGGCCGAGGACTTCTACCTCGCGAGCCGAACGCTCGGCACGGTCGTCCTCCTCTTTACCACCTTCGCGACGCTGCTATCGGCGTTTACCTTCTTCGCCGGGCCGAACATCGCCTACGCGCGGGGGCCCGAGTGGATCCTGGTCATGGGGCTGATGGACGGCATTATCTTCGCCGTCCTCTGGTACGTCATCGGCTACAAACAGTGGCTCCTCGGCCAACAGTACGGGTACGTGACCCTCGGCGAGATGCTGGGCGACCGCTTCGGCTCGCGGTGGCTCCGCGGGCTCATCGCCGGCGTCAGCCTCTTGTGGCTCTTCCCATACGTCATGCTCCAGCAGGTCGGAGCCGGCACCGCTCTCGAGGCCCTGACTGCGGGCGCTGTTCCCTACGCCGCCGGAGCCGGGCTGATCACCGCGTTCATGATCCTCTACGTCGTCGTCGCCGGGATGCGCGGGATCGCCTGGACTGACACGCTGCAGGGCGCGTTCATGCTCATCACGACCTGGGTCGCCGTGCTGTGGGTGCTTGCGGCCGTTGGCGGGCCCGGCGCTGCGACGGACGCCCTCGCGTCGAACCCCGAAACCGGCGGCTTCCTCTCGCTAGGGAGTGACTACTACACGGTCCCGTGGATGCTCTCGACGGCGATCACGATCGGCTTCGGCGTCGCGATGTTCCCGCAGGTCAACCAGCGCTTCTTCGTTGCAGGCTCGAAAACGGTTCTCAAGCGCTCCTTCGCCCTCTGGCCGATCCTCTGTGTCCTGCTGTTCGTCCCCTCGTTCATGCTCGGCGCGTGGGCGGCCGGCCTCGAGGTCGCGGTTCCAGAGGGAGCGAACGTCCTCCCGCTGGTCCTCGCGGAGTACACGCCGACCTGGTTCGCCGCACTCGTCATCGCCGGCGCGATGGCCGCGATGATGTCCTCTTCGGACTCGATGCTGCTGTCAGGCTCGTCGTACTTCACGCGAGATATCTATCGTCCGTTTATCGAGCAGGACCTCTCCGACCGCCGAGAGGATCTGCTGGCCCGTGGCGGGGTCGTGATCTTCGCCACTGCTGCGTTCATCGTCAGTCTGTTCCAGCCCGCGACACTGTTCGATATCGGCAACGCGGCCTTCAGCGGCTTCGCTCAGCTCGCGTTGCCGGTCCTGCTCGCGCTCTACTGGCGCACGATTACGCGAGCGGGAATCACTGCAGGGGTACTGGTGAGCCAAACCTTCTATCTCTCGAGTCTCTTCCTCGCTATCGTCCCGGACTCCTACGCCGGCTGGTCGGCCGGCCTCGTCGGGATGGGACTCGGGCTCGTCATCACCGTCGCCGTCTCACTGGTGACCTCGCCGGCGGCCGCCGAGCGGCGCGCGATCTACTTTGACCGGCTTGGCGCTGATTGACGGCTTTCGAACCGCCACGCTGAACGGCCCCGGTCGCATACGCGCTGACGAATGACTATCGACCTGCCGCCCGCGGTCGCTGACGACTGGCGTCGTCTCGGTAGCCGAACCGACGAACGCAGCCTCTCGCTGGCAACGGTCACTGCTGAGACGACCGTCTTCGAACACCGACCGACCGCCGACGCACTCGAGCGACTCCGCGCGGACGGCGACATCCCAGCGCGGTCGCTATTTACTGTCGACCTCGATATCAGTCCCTCCCTGTCGACGATCGGTCTGTCATCGGCCGACGCACTCGAGATGGCGGCTCCGAAAGCGCGCGAACAGTTCGTCGACACAGTCGAGGACGACGGTATCGAGGTCGGCGCGGAACGCGCGAACGAATACATCGACCGACCCGACGGCTCCGTCGGGCATCTCTCCGTCCTCGAGGTCGCGTATCCGACCGACTCGGGTGCGGCGGCCGACGGCGGTGAGGGACCCGATGGCGAGCCCGAGACGATCGACGCCGAAGCCCACGTCGCCGTCTGGCCCGCCGCCGACACGTACGTAATGGCTGGCGGGATCCTCCCGCTCGAGGCTCCCGACGACGCGGACCTGCTGGCGGCTGCCCTCGACGTCGATCCGGCCCGCGATCGGGAAGCGATCGTGGACGTGTTCCGGGGGCTCGAACTCGAGGACGCGGCCGACGACTGATCCGGCTTCCGTCGAAATAGTTAATTGATCGAGTATCGATTTTCCGATATGGCACACTATAGTGGCCACGATTACCCGAAGATGGCGAAAACGGGGTTCTTCCTCGGGCTCACCCTCTTCGTCATCGGGGCAGGAAGCGAACTGGTCGGGCACGCGGTGTTCGGATCGCTCCCGCAGTGGGAGAACACACTCTTTTTCGCACTGACGATGATCGGCTTTGCCATCGGTTTCACCTCCCCGTTCGTGTTTGGTATCCTCATGCCGCTGACCGAGTAACGCGACTGACGATTCGAACCGCCCGTCGAACACAGAACCGAGCAGTTCGTTGTTCGTTCCTGGATTTCCGTTGCGGTATTCGTCCGTCACCGACTTCGAGACGGTCCGGTCACGTGTCGACAACAGTCCCGAAACTGGTGTTTTTTATAAATACCGGCCCACGTATCGGATATGCAAACCCACATCGTCCCGGTCGGCTTCGACTACGACCGGCTGATCGCACCCCTGGTACGCGATCAGATCGACGTTGACAGCGTCATCTTACTCGAGGGCGCGGTCGGCAGTGAGGCCAACGTCGAGTACTCCCGGCATCTCTCGAAGAAACTCGAGACGGACTTCAAGAACCTGTTGGGGGCCGAGACCGAGCGGTTCGTTCTCGAGGATGTCTACGACTATGACGACGCCTTCGAGCAGGCCTATGAACTCATCACCGCAGAACTCGACGCCGGCAACGAGGTCTGGGTCAACGTCGCCGCGATGCCCCGGACCGTGAGCTTCGCCTTCGCCAACGCCGCCCACTCGCTGATGGTCGAACGGCAGGAGGACCGCGAGGGGATCCACACCTACTACACCGCCCCCGAGAAGTACTTAGAGACCGAACTCGCGGAGGAACTACGCGAACAGATCGCCCTGCTCGAGGACCTCCGCGGTGGGGACGACGGGACCGACGACGGCCGCCTCGAGAGCCGTCTGGAGACCGCTCGCGACCTATTAGCCGAGTTCGACGAGCGGGGGACGACTATCGGTGCGAAGGAAATTGACGGCAAGCATATCGTCGAGTTGCCGGTCGCTTCCTTCTCGAACGTCAAGCCCTTCGAGGAGCTGATTCTCTACAAACTCGGCGAGGACGGCGAATTCGATTCCGTCTCGGAACTCGCCGAGTCGTTGGCCCGCGAGTTGAACGAGGAGTACACCGACAGTTTCCGCTCGAAGGTTATCTACAACGTCGATCGGCTGGGCCCCGGCGGGAAGGGCTACATCGAGCGCGAGGAACACGGTAAGTCCTACCGAACCCGACTCTCGCGAATCGGCGAACTGTGGGTGCGGGCCCACTCGGATAACGAGACCGGCGACTAGTCGACAGGACACGACGGCGACGATAGACTCTCTGTCTTGAACACGGCGGAGTGCCCGCTGTGGAGACCCCCGACAAGCAGTGCCGGACATACGCTTACAACGTCGACGAGCAGTGCCGGACGTACGCTTACAACGGTTCGTCTGGAACCCGAATTCGAAATGAACGTGTTGGTCGTTCTGGGCCATCCCAGAACCGACAGCTTCTGCGGAGGGTTGGCTGACGCGTATCAGGAGGGGGCCCGCGAGGCGGGCGTCGACGTCTGCCGGCTCGACCTCGCCGCCCTCGAGTTCGATCCCCACGTTCGAACCGAGAGTCCTGAGGACCAGCCGCTCGAGGACGACCTCGTCGACGCCCAGCGGCGGATCGAGTGGGCGGACCACCTCGTATTCGTCTATCCGAACTGGTGGGGAACGATGCCCGCGCTGCTCAAGGGGTTTTTCGACCGCACCTTTACCCCCGGATTCGCGTTCTCGTTTTACGAGGAGGGCGAGGGTGCAGGCCGCCGGAAACTGCTGAACGACACGACCGCCGAGTTGATCGTGACCATGGACGTGCCACCGGTGGTCTATCGGTGGATACTCAGACGACCCGGTACCAACGCGATCAAGCGTGCGACGCTGGGATACGCTGGCATCCGGACCACGCGCGTCACGAACCTGGGTCCGATCGAGGACTCGAGCCCGTCGAAACGCGAGGCGTGGCTCGAGAAAGTGACGCGGCTGGGCCGCAGTCTTGCTGACGGCCCGGAGCCGCCGGCGACGCGAACAAAACGCAGACTCATGACATGGCTCAAAGCGCTCCGACTCCAGTTCTATCCGATGGCGTGGGTCGCCTACACTGTTGGCGCGCTGGCGGCAACCAGCTCGAGCGACGTGTTCTCCTCGGCGGTCTACTGGTTCGGGTTTGCTTCCTGTTCGGCCTCGAGGCGGCGACGGTGTTGAGCAACGAGTACTTCGATTACGAGACGGATCGACGGAATACGTTCGCAGGCCCGTTTACGGGCGGCTCTCGAGTGCTCGTCGACGGCGAAATCGATCGATCGACCCTTCGAGGCGGCGTTCGGAACGCCCTCGTACTCGCTGCAGTCGCTGCCCTCGCCGTCCTCGTGTTCGGTGCCGGCTCGTTGCTCGCGATGGCCACCGCAATTGGTATTCTTGCAGTGCTGGCGCTTGGGTACACAGTGCCGCCCTTGCAACTCTCCTATCGCACGCTTGGAGAACTCGACGTGGCCATCACCCACAGTCTCGGCGTCTTGCTCTGCGGCTTCGTCTTTCTCGGCGGTTCGTGGCGCGACCCGGAGCCGTGGCTGCTAGGGGTGCCGTTTTGCCTGTCAATTCTTCCGTCGATCACCCTCGCAGGAGTCCCGGACGTCGAAGCCGACCGCGCTGTCGGCAAGGCGACGCTGGCTGTCCGGTTCGGCATCAACACCGTTGCGACGGTGGCGACCGCAACTGCGCTGCTCGCTGCAACGACGAGCGTCCTTCTGTACGCGCTCGAGGTGCTCCCCCGGGCCTACGGCCCCCTCGTCGCTCTCAGCGTCCCTCACGCGGTCGCGATCGGCTGGCTGGTACGCGATCGTCTCAAGGCCGCTGCGATGCCGGGTCGCATCGACGCACTGATGGCCGCGTCGCTGGCCTATATCGTCTGGTTCGGCGTCGTGCCGCTGATGGAACTGCTGTGATCTCGTTTCTCTTGAGCAGCCGTCAGTTGTCCGGTCACGCCCGCTGAGACGCGAAACATCTAACACGGTCGCTATCCGAATTCGAACGTATGAGCCAGTACGTCGCGGTGACGGCCGACCCGTTCGATGGCCCGCGCGACACTGTTTTCGTAGGGGCTCTCTAGCCCCCAATTCCCACCCCGTTTCGACGGATGTATTGTCGCCGACCAGCATTCACCGAGCAACGACCGCTCTATGGACGATAGCCAACTGCACAGCCGGACGACGCATCGACGACGCCCGCGACGGGCGGTGATAGCATGAGCATGGATACCCCAGAACAGGACGACGAACCTAGCCTCGAGGGCGGCTACGACCCCGAAGCGGTCGAGTCGCGCTGGCAGCAGCGCTGGATCGACGCGGACGTCTACGCCTACGACGGCGACGAAAAGCAGGATCTGAACACCGTCTATTCGATCGACACCCCACCACCGACGGTCTCGGGTAGCCTGCACATGGGCCATCTCTACGGTTCGACCCTGCAGGATTTCGCCGCGCGCTTCCAGCGAATGCACGATGGCGACGTGCTCTTTCCCTTTGGCTACGACGACAACGGGATCGCGAGCGAGCGCCTGACCGAGTCGGAACTCGACATCCGGCATCAGGACTACGAGCGCCGCGAGTTCCAGGAACTCTGCCGCGAGGTCTGTGCGGAATACGAGGCTGAGTTTACGGAGAAGATGCAGAATCTCGGGACCTCGATCGACTGGAACAACACCTACAAGACGATCGAACCGCGAGTCCAGCGGGTCTCGCAGCTCTCCTTCCTCGACCTCTACGAGAAGGGACGCGAATATCGGAAGAAGGCACCAGCGATCTGGTGTCCGGAGTGCGAAACGGCCATCTCGCAGGTTGAGATGGAGGACGACGAGCGCGGCTCACACTTCAACGACATCGCGTTCGAATTGGTCGGAGCAGATGCGCCACGCGAGGAGTTCATCATCTCGACGACGCGACCGGAACTCATTCCGGCCTGCGTCTCCGTCTTCGTTCACCCCGACGACGAGGAGAACCAGGACCTTGTCGGCGAGACCGCCCGTATCCCGATCTTCGGCCACGAGGTGCCGATCATCGAGGACGAGCGCGTCGACATGGAGAAGGGCAGCGGCGTCGTGATGTGCTGTACCTTCGGTGACCAGAACGACATCGAGTGGTACCAGGCCCACGACCTCCCGCTTCGCGTGGCCATCGACGAGTCCGCGACAATGACCGACCTCGCCGGCGACTACGAGGGCATGTCCACCGAGGAGGCCCGCGAGGCCATCGTCGAGGACCTCAAGGACGAGGGCTCCCTGCGCGACCGCTGGGAGATATCCCACGCGGTCCAGGTCCACGAACGGTGTGACACCGCCGTCGAGTATCGCGTCTCCAAGCAGTGGTACGTCGAAATTCTCGATCACAAGGAGGAGTACCTCGAGGCCGGCCAGGAGATGGACTGGTACCCCGAGAAGATGTTCACCCGCTACGAGCATTGGATCGAGGGCCTCGAGTGGGACTGGCTGATCTCGCGCCAGCGCGACTCGGGGATTCCGTTCCCGGTCTGGTACTGTGCGGACTGCGACCATCCGGTGATGGCCGAGCGAGAGGATCTGCCAGTCGATCCCCTCAGCGACGAGCCACCGGTCTCCGCCTGTCCCGAGTGCGGTCACGACGAGTTCGAGGCCGAGGAGGACGTCTTCGACACGTGGGCGACCTCCTCGTTGACTCCGCTCATCAACGCCGGCTGGGACTGGGACACCGACGCGGAGGCGTTCACGATGGACAACCCCGAACTGTACCCCTTCGATCTCCGGCCCCAGGGCCACGACATCATCTCGTTCTGGCTGTTCCACACCATCGTCAAGTGCTACGAGCACACCGGCGAGGTGCCCTTCGACGCGACGATGATCAACGGCCACGTGCTCGACGAGAACCGCGAGAAGATGTCCAAGTCACGAGGCAACGTCGTCGAACCCGACGAGGTACTGTCCGAGTATCCCGTCGACGCCGTTCGGTTCTGGGCCGCCAGCGCCGCCGTCGGCGACGACTTCCCGTATCAGGAGAAGGACCTCACCGCGGGCGAGAAGCTCCTGCGCAAGCTCTGGAACGCCTCGAAGCTCGTCGACACGCTCGCGCCAGCTGACCCTGCCGAGCCCGAAGACCTCGAGGCGATCGACTGCTGGCTCCTCGCGGAACTTGACGACGCCGTCGACGACCTCACGGCCCACCTTGAGGACTACGAGTTCGCGAAGGCCCGCGACCGGCTGCGGACCTTCTTCTGGAACACGTTCTGTGACGACTACCTCGAGATCGCCAAGACCCGCGAGGACGAGCCCTCGACCCAGTACGCGCTGCGGACCGCGCATCGAACCTTCCTCGAGCTGTGGGCACCGTTCCTGCCCCATACGACGGAGGAAATCTGGCAGGCAGTGTACGCGGATCGCGAGGGCGAACTCGATAGCATCCACACCCGCGACTGGCCCGCCCCGCAGGGCTACGAGGCCGACCTCGAGGCCGGCGAGACCGCGATGGAAGTTATCTCCGCCCTGCGACGCTACAAGAGCGAACACCAGTTGCCGCTGAACGCCGACCTCGAGTCGGTGGCCGTCTACGGTCCCATCGACGGCTTCGAAGGCGCGATCCAGCACGTGATGCACGTACAGGACCTCACGGCGCTCGAGGAACCGCCGGAGATCACGACCGAGGTCGCCGAAATCGACCTCGACTACTCGACGCTCGGCCCGAAGTTCGGGTCGAAGGTCGGTGAGATCGATGCCGGAATCGAGAGCGGCGAGTACGAGATCGACGAGGATGCGGGTGTGCTTCGGGTCGCCGGCGAGGAACTCGAGGACGAACTCTTCGACGTCGAACTCGAACGCACCTACTCGGGCGACGGCGAGATGATCGAGACCGAGTCGGCGGTCGTCATCCTCAAATAGGGGTCTCATCCTCGAGTCGCTGGATGACGACGTATCTCTCGACCGAGTGGTGATATGTTGACTGTCTTCTCCTAATTTGTATCTGTATTTCCATACTCTATTGGAATATGGTTGAAAATAACAGCAGTAACGGAATAGCTATACCATCATCGGACAATCGTGAAACGTGCTCTGCTGAAGTTGATCAGAGCCGATGCGTCGTTTGCCGCCGCGTAAGCCGAGTACAGAGCACCCATGAAGACAGATATCTCGGACGCGAAATCCGCGGACACCGACCAGATCCTTCCCTCGAACACGATCTTCGAACTCTTGCTCGCGGAACAGCGCCGGTACGCGTTGTACTACCTCTCCCGAAAGGTGGGGCAGTCAGCCTCGAGGACCTCGTTGATCGGATCGCAGATCACGAGGCAGCCGACCCCGAACGGCTCGAACAGATCGCCGTCGAGTTCCACCACAATCACTTGCGGAAGCTAGTCGACTCGGATGTCTTGCGGTACGACGCGGACGCAGGGACGGTCGAGCGCCGAGCCGCGGCCCGCTCGTTGGATCCATACCTCGAACTCGCGTACGTCAACGACCTGTAGGAGACGAATACTGCCACTCGAGTCAGTCGCTACGGCCGACTCCGGGCAGCTTCGCACTTTTTGACCCGGATCGCGAGCGCGAGAAACAGCGCTAGAAGGACGAATGTCACCTCGCCGGCAGCGATCACGCCGAGTGCGTCGGCCTCGAGGAACAGAGCCGTTTCTCGCCCGACGGGGATGATCGTGTGGTGGGGCTCGCCGACGATGGGAACGAAGTAGTCGACGATCAGGTTGCTCCAGTACCAGACGGCGGCGACGGCGACTGCCCACACCGGAAAGTCGCTGATTCGGTGGAGGACCAGAGCTTGGACGACCATCGCGAGGTGGCTCCAGAAGAGGAAGTGGTACATCAGCGGGTGGAGGTAGGTGTAGGAGTCAGCGAAGGCAAGCAACGTCAATGGCGTCCAGAGGCCCAGCACGATGTTGCCGAAGAAGGCCATTGCCGTGAGCCACGGCTGTTCGCGGCCGAGCTTCCAGCAGGCGATCGCCAGCGCGACGAACAGCGTCGCGAGCGGGCTGTCCGGCACCCAAGGCCAGAGGACGGCCGTGGTCTCGGCGAACTGTCCGGAGTAGTACCAGAAGCCAAAGGCCGTCCCCGCGAGGTTGATCGCCACGACGAGCCACGCGAATCGTAGCCCGAGGTCCTCGAGGGTCGTCGGAACCGGCGCGAGAGACGACGGTAGCGACTTGCCGTCGGCTCGATCGTGATCCGCCATCCGAGTCGACGCGGTCATTGTCCGGCGCGACGGCCGGAACCCGCAAAACAGTAGCGGTTGTCACTCCGACATCAGCGACCCGTACTTCTACGATCACGCCCGCAGTAGCCCCAGCTATGACGACGGCCGACGAACGACCACGAACCCAACTCTCGACCGGACATACGGTCGAACTCCCGCTCGAACTCTCGTTCGCGATGGGTGGCGTCACCGTTCCCGCGCGTCGCAGCCGGCTCGAGGCGGTCCTGCCGGACGACCTCTCCGCGCTCGCAATCGCGCCCGGTATCGGCTGTGTGACGGTCGTCGGAATCCAGTACCACCGGGTCGGCGGGGGTCGAGACGGCACGGGGCTCGAGCCCTACGACGAGTTCGCAGTCATCGTTCCGGCGGTCTACGGGAGTCGAACAACCCTCCCTCTCGCACAGCTCGCAGGGAGCGAACTCGGCGGCTACGTCCACTGGCTCCCGGTGACAACCGAGCCGTCAGTCGCGCTCGGGCGCGAGATCTGGGGCTATCCCAAGGAACGAGCCGACATCACGGTGACTGACGGCCCGGACGGCGTCCGTATCGTCGTCGAGGGCGGCCGCTATGGAGACGACTCCGTCCGACTCGAGGCTGCCCGGCCCCGACTCGAGCCGCGAGCACGCGACTGGACGATGGCCAGCTACACGCGGAAAGACGGAAATCTCCTGCGGACGCCGGCCCGAATCCGGGGCGAGATGGCTATCGGCCTCGGGCCGTCGATCGGCACCCACCTCGAGGTCCCATCGGAACTGGCCCGCGAACTCGGACTGTGGCAACAGCCGCTCGCACGGCTGTACGGGTCGGCCGTTCGAGCGTGCCTGTTCGAGGGCGAGCGGCTAGACGGGTGACGCGGCTGGAACGGGCGGGCGATCGCGATCCGGTAGTAGGTAGCTACCGAACGGTTTCGACTCTCGCGGCTGAATCATCCCCAAAGAACACGCGTAAGTGCCGGGGCTCCTAACCGCGGCGTATGGCCGAAAACACCGATCTCGAGGAACTGCGTCGCGGGACCGATCTCGTCAAGCGCGGGTTCGCACGGATGCAGAAGGGCGGCGTCATCATGGACGTCGTCGACCCCGAACAGGCCCGCATCGCCGAGGAGGCCGGCGCTGTCGCCGTAATGGCACTCGAAGCCGTCCCCGCAGACATCCGCAAGCGCGGTGGCGTCGCCCGGATGGCCGACCCCGCCGATGTCGCGGAGATCGTCGACTCAGTCTCGATCCCCGTCATGGGTAAATCCCGCATCGGACACACGAAGGAGGCCCAGATCCTCGAGGCCGTCGGCGTCGATATGATCGACGAGAGCGAGGTGCTCACCCCGGCGGACGACGCCTACCACATCGACAAGCGTGACTTCACCGCGCCGTTCGTCTGTGGCGCGCGCGACCTCGGCGAGGCGCTGCGCCGGATCGACGAAGGCGCGGCGATGATCCGAACGAAGGGCGAGGCAGGCACCGGCGACGTCAATCAGGCTGTCCACCACCAGCGCACGATCAAGGGCGCGATTCGGAAACTCGAGGGCATGAGCCACGAGGAACGAGAGGCCTTCGCCCGCGATATCGAAGCGCCCGCGGAACTGGTCCACGAGACCGCCGAGATGGGACGACTTCCGGTCGTCAACTTCGCCGCAGGCGGCATCGCAACACCGGCCGACGCCGCACTCATGATGCACCACGAGTGCGACGGTATCTTCGTGGGCAGCGGCATCTTCGGCGCAGAGAACCCGCCCGAGATGGCCGAAGCGATCGTCGAAGCGACGAACAATTGGGACGATCCCGAGACGCTCGCGGAGATCTCGAAGAACCTCGGCAAGAGCATGAAAGGCGATGCCAACGCCGATCTCCCCGAAGAAGAGAAGATGCAGGGTCGCGGCGTCTAACAGCCTGCGGATCGGACCTGTATTCGTTTTCTGACGCTCCGGAACGACGACTGATCGGTAAGCACGCCCGTTTTGTGCGTCTGCAGCGTCCCGACTGTATGAGTTAGACAATAACCTCAACCAGCGTCGAGCAACTCGCCGACCGAATTACAGCAGGCACCGAGCAGTTGAGCGTCTCCACGAGAGTGTCGACCGTCCCGACCAACGTTCGACACGCGACGGTCGATGCCCTCCCGCGGATCTACGGCCGTCGCTGGAAGACAGCCACTCGCCCGAAGTGGGCCATAAGCGTCACGCGTCCGACTCCCACCACGTCTCGAGCGGCGGGACGACGCCCGTTCGGAGGAGCGCGAGAAAAACTAGATAGGTTATCGTCGCGCCACAGCACAGTGACAGTACCGGCACCGGCGCGATTCGAGCACCGATGGCAGCTCCACTGATCGCCACCGCGAGCGATGCGAGTTGGACGGTCCGTCGTTCCCAGTAGTACCGAACGAGTGACGGGTCTCGAGCAGCGAGCAGTTCGAAGGTAATCGTCGCGATACCGCCGACGAGCAGGAAACGCAGCGAGAGCGATGCATTGGCGAGGATGGCGAGACCCAGGAACGCGGCGAGCGCGATTCCTGCGAGGATGCCATCGGTTCTCGTTCCCATCCGTGGCTACGAGTCGTTCCGGTACAGCGTAGCACCCTGCCCGACGGCGGTCTGATACGCACGGCTCTCGACGCCGGCCGCGTCGAAGGCATCGACCATTGTCGAGGCGATCGCCCGCTGGTCGTGGCGGTGACAGACCGCGAGGATTCCCGGGCCGGCACCGCTGACGGTGACGCCGGTCGCGCCCGCCTCGAGGGCGGCTTCGCGAACGCTCTCGTAGCTGTCGATCAGTTTGGTGCGTTCGGGCGTGACGATTTCGTCGTTCATTCCCCTGCCGACGAGGTCTGGATCGTCTCGCGTCATGCCGACGGTCAGCGTGGCGGCGTTGCCGACTGTGTCGACAACGTCGTCCATCGAGGCCGAGTCGGGGACGACGCCGCGAGCGTCGCGCGTGGAAACGGAGATATCCGGCAGGCAGGCGACGACGGGGACTGACGCGTCGATCCGCGTGACGCCGTCGTCGGTGACGACGGTGAAGCCGCCGAGCAGCGAGGGCGCGACATTGTCTGCGTGTGCTTCCCCGGAGACGAGCGCCTCACCTTCGGCGGCGACGGGGACGAGTTCCTCTCGAGAGTGACCCCGATCGTAGAGTTCGTTCAGTGCGACGGCGGCGGCGGCCGCGCTCGCGGCCGACGATCCCAGTCCCGAAGACGGCCGAACGCCCTTGTCGATCCGGATACGGGCGGGGGCATCCAGCGCCTCCGCGACCGCGCCGACCGTGTTCTTGGCGGGGTCTTCCGGGATATACTCGCTACCGGCACCGGTAACCGTGATCGTCGTTTGTGAGGCGCGCTCAACCCGAACCACGTCGGCGGGCGTTCCGAGAGCGACGCCGAAGACGTCGAAGCCACTCCCGAGGTTCGCACTCGTCGCGGGTGCCCGCACGGTAAGCATGCCGATTCCTTCCCAGACGGCAGTCAAAAGGTAGCGAACAACATCGACGATACCTGCGAACGATTATTCCGTAATTTGAACCGAATCGTGTCGGGCGCGGCAACGACTGACTACCCGAAACTGATTACGGGGTTACTCCTCGTCTGTCGCACCGAACGTGAACACGTCATCGTCGTCCTCCTCACCCTCGTCCATGTTGTCTCCGTCGTCGGCCGTCGCTTCGTCGGTCTCGAAGCCGGTATCTGCTGCATCCGACTCGGTGTCGGCGCTTTCCGAACTGACGCCATCATTGACCGGCTCGAGCGGCTCAGCGCCCGTTTCATCCGTATCATCGTCGCTCCCTTCGATTCCGAGGATTTCTTCGGCACCGATCTCCTCGGTCTCGTTGCCATTGCCGGCCTCACTGCCGGTTGCCGGTCCGTCGCCGGCATGAGCAGCCGGGTCGGCGGTCGGCGTCTCGGCATCGGACGGCTCGGCCTCGAGCGTGGTATTGGTCGACTGGCCGCCATCGGCGGTGTCTGCGTCCAGACTGTCCTCGTCTCCGTCGTCGAACGTGAGAGTTTCGTCGGATTCGCCTTGCTCGCCCGCGGCGTCGGCATCAAACGTGATCCCCTGTTCCTGCTCGGTCGCTTCGCCGCTGGCCGCATCGGAATCGACGTTCGCTGCGGGTGCATCCAGTTCCGCGTCCACGTCGAACGTCGATTCGAAGTCGACGTCCGCGTGGTCGATGTCGGTGTCGAACCGGTCGAGCGCTCCGGAGAGCTGGGAGGCCTGTTCGGAGAGGCTCGAGGCAGACTTCGTGACCTCGGTCAGTGCAGTCGTCTGCTCTTCGGCCGCGGCGGCGACATTCTCGGCTTCCGAGGTCGTCTCCTCGGAGATCGTCGCCGCGTCGTCGACCATCGCGACGACTTCCTGCGTCGAGGCCGCCTGCTCTTCGGTCGCTGCGGAGATCTCCTGAACGCCCACGTTGGTCTCCTGAGCGAGTTCGGCGATCTCTTCAAGCGCGTTGACCGCTTCCTCGACCTGCTCGCTGGCGTTTTCGATGTCGGAACTCGTGCCCTCGACCTCAGCAGCGGAGGTCTCGGTCCGCTTACGGATCGCCTCGAGTCGGTCTTCGGCCTCGTCGGCCGCGTCGGCGACGTCCTCGGAGAGTGCCTTGACCTCCTTCGCGACGACGGAGAACCCTTCGTCATCGCTGCCACTCGCGGAGCGGGAGGCCTCGATGTTGGCGTTCAGTGCCAGCATGTTGGTCTGGCGGGCAATCTCGGAAATCGTGTTGATCAGTTCGTCGATCTGCTGGACCTCCTCCTCGAGCCGTCGGATCTCGGTGACGGCGTCGCCGGCCTCGTTCTCGATCCCGTCCATGGCAGTGATCGCCGCCTGGGCGGCTTCCTGCCCTTCATGTCCGGTATCAACGGTCCGTTCGGCGATGTCGGCCACCTCGTTCGAGGATGCAGCGATCTCTTCGGTCGTCGTCGAGAGGCCGCTCATCTCCTGGTTGACCGACTGGAGCGACTCGTTCTGTCGATCCGCACCGTCCGAAATCTCCTGAATCGACTCGGTGACCTGTTGCGAAGCGGATCGAACCTCCTCGCTTGAGGCGGTCACCTGCTCGGACGCGGTCGCGACGTCGGTCGCGAACCGATTGAGCTCGGCGATGGTCTGCTCGATTTCGTCGAGCATTTCGTTGAAGTCTTTGGCAATTTCGGCCATCGCCTCGTTGTTGCCGTCGGCCTCCATCCGAGCGGTCAGGTTGCCGTCGGCGGCCGCTTCCATCACGTCGCTGTACTCGGCGGCCTTCTCCTCGAGGTGTCCGTTGATCTCCTGGACGCGTTCGCGTTCGCGTTCAGCCTCCTTACGGGCGGCTTCGGCTTCCTGGATCTGCTCGCGCAACGCCTCGCGCATCGAGTCGAAGCCGTTGTAGAGTCGACCGATGTTGTCGATCCGTTTGGTCTCGAGGTCGACGTTGAGATTGCCTTCCTCCATCTCGCTTGCCTTATCGGTGAGCCGATCGATCGAGACGGCAGTGTTCCGGCCGAGGACCGCACCGACCGCGCCGATCATGAGGACGCCGAGGATCGTCGCGACGAGTCCCCACTGGTTGACGTTGTTGACGAATCCGAGTGCCTGGTCGGTGGGTTCGACGGTCAGGACGACCCAGTCGGTCCCGAACACGCGAGCGGAACTGGCGACGTAGTCGTCCGTGTTATCCTCACCGAGGCCGTAGGCGTAGTTATCGAACGAGAGCAACGAGCCGGAGACCTGTTGGGTGTTCGCACCCTCGGTCCGTGCTCTCTGTACGAGATTGCTGTCGTCACTGTAGGTGTAGCCGAGCGTCTCGTGATTCTTGCCGTAGCCAGCGTTGTCGAGCATGACATTATTGTCGCCGTCGAGGACCACCGTCGTGACTCCCTCCTCGTCCTGCAGCTGGTTGGCATATGCCTCGAGATCAGCGGTATAGACGATTGCCCGGTTTTCGTTTTCGGCGGAGCGCTGGACGTATGTGACCACGGTGGTGTTCTGGCCGAACTCGCCATCGGCGAGATAGGCATCCGAGACCCAGGGGACGGTTTCCGTGGCGTCCTCGTAGGCTCCGCTCGGGACGTTATTGATGTCGGTCGCCGACGCCCCCTGGTATGCATCGTTGGTACTCGCCGTCACGGTCTCGTTATTGAGGTTGACGTAGGAGATATCGAACGTGTCGGCGTCTAAATGTTCCTCCCAGTCGAGGAAGCGCCCTTCGATCGCGGTCGAATCGTCACTGGCGACGACGTCCGATCGGGCGATCATCCCGATCGTGTGCTCGTTCTGTTCGTTCCACATCTGCATACTCTGGGCTTCCTGCCCAGCAGCGGAAGCGTGATCGCTCTGCACTCGATCCTCCACTTGATTAGCGATTGTCCCTGTTGCAACGAAACCGATCAGTCCGACAGATAAGCCGAGTATGAGCAACGCGATCCCGAACTTGACCGCGTACCTGCGTCGGATAGCTGTCGGCACCAACCGTCGAGCGAAATCCATAGATAGAGAACGCCTGAGTTCGCCACTACATAAATGGTGTTCCGTGATTATCGGAGCTGATAACTGGCTTCGAGTGGCGTTTGTTTCCCAAATCACTAATTCATTCGTATAATGTCCATCAATATCCGCAGAGAATGTAAAAACCAATACCCAATACTGTATGTCTGTCATAGTGTCGAAAGACCTTCGTCGTTCAATTACCCTCTCAACACGTTTTGATCGCCTGATGAGAGCCGTTTCGAGTGATTGCCAACGGCGCACAAATTAGGTTTGTGATACGTGAACATGTACAGTCCGAGATTGACTCGAGGGCGAGCGCTGATCACGGGGAGAGTGGGTTCGGCCCGAAGCGACAGTACCTCTTGACTGCGACCGGTAGCGCGGTCAGTCTGCCGGTTGCCGATTGTCTCCAGCTGGGGACGATTGACTACTCTGATCGAAATCCCCAACATCCTCATCCCTCAGATACTGAGCCGACGACAACCTTCATCCAGTGCCAGGAAACGGCGACGGCGAGGGGCTCGGGAAGTGATCCGGATCGAGCAGCACGCGACCGTTGCGTATCGGACACCACCGTGGCTCTGAGCGTTGCCCGACTCTCACGACGATTGCAGATTGAGATGACACAGTCTGCGAAATTTCACTTTCCGAAATTGATTAGATATGAATCTGCACGCTGGTAGTTATCCACAAATACTAAGCAAGTCAGGACGAAAAGACTGTCAAGATGTCTGACGACAGCTATCTAGATACAGACCCGAGGGATGGGGAAACGACCGGCCCTCGGACCGTGGATCGACGGCGGCTCCTGAAAACGACGGGTGGGGTTGCGGCCGGGACGGCGTTCGCCGGCTGTCTCGAGACGGCCGGGTCGGTCGTCGGTAGTAGCGACGGCGCGGATCCGGTCAAGATCGGGTTGTTGGCACCGGACCCGGACAGCGACATGATCGGTCGGTCGATGTACCGATCCGCAGAGCTCGCGGTCAAGGAACTCAACGAGAACAACCGTCTCGACGGCCGACAGGTCGAACTGGTTCTGGGAGATACGAATTCGAGCCCGCAGGAGGCCCGCCGACAGTACCAACGGCTGATTCTTGACGAGAATGTCGACGTGACGACCGGCGTGTTCGCGAGCGAGGCGCTGTTGGGTATTATCGACGACATCGCCGAACAGCAGACGATTCATCTGACCACCGGTGCGGCGACGACCAAAGTGAGTCAGATGGTCCGAGAGCAGTACGAGGACTACAAGTACCACTTCCGTGTTGGCCCGAACAACGACGTCGACCTCGGACGGATGCAGATCGACTTCCTGAAGGATATGGCGGGTGAGGTCGGCTGGGACTCGATCGCACTCCTCGCCGAAGACTACGAGTGGACGGAAAAACCGTGGGAGGTCTATCAGAGCCGGATCGAGGAGACCGGCGTCGATGTCGCGCTCGAGGAGCGATATCCGCCGGCGATAGACAGCTTCGAGAGTCGGTACGATGAGGTCGAGGCGGCAGACGCCGATGCGATATTCATCACGACCGCCCATACCGGGACCAGTGCGCTGCTGGACTGGGGGGTGCCTGAGCGCGAGTTTGACTTCGGCGGGATCCACGTGCCGATGCAGCTCCCGGCGTACTACGATCTGGTCGGCGGGAAGTGTCAGTACGGGATCGGCCAGACCAGCGCTACGGCGACCAGTGAGATCACAGACAAAACTCAGGACTTCGTTAATGCATATAAGGGGATGCACGGGGGATCGAATCCCGTCTACACCGGCTACCACACCTACGACGCGATCAAGCTGTTCGCACACACAATCGAACAGGAGGGGACGTTCGACCACGAGCAACTCGTTCCCGCACTCGAGGACGTCTCGTTCACCGGTAGCGCCGGTACGGCCGAGTTCTACGATCAGGGGACCGACGTCGAGGGAACGCCGGTCGACCACGACCTCGTCTACAGGAAAGAGGAGACGATCTACTTCCAGTGGCAGGAGACTGACGACGGTGAGGGAAGACAGGAAGTCATCTGGCCGCCGGAGGAGGCGACCGCGGACTACGTGACGCCGTCGTGGCTCGCGTAAACAACATCGGTCGCAGAACGGACGCATATTGATCGTTCGACGGTTTCGTTTTCGATACTCGCTTCGTGCAGATATCTCTCAGTCGTCTGCGTTCGCGTTAACGGAGCGGTCGGTATCGATGAATCGATCGAGGCCAGCGAGCAGTGCCACCGAGATCAGGGCCCCGGTAATCGCAACGGCCGCAATCATCCCGAAAAACGCCGTCAGTGACCATTCACCGAGGACGAAGCCACCGATAGCGATACTCGCCGATCCGAGGCCGAACTCCCCGAGATAAGTGTACCCATAGGAGAGCCCTCGGGTATCCGCCGGCGTGTACACTGCGACGGCGTTCTGGTAGAACGGCTGAATCGCGAAGAGGAAAAAGCCGAAGACGCCACAGAGGACGGCGATAGCGGCAAGTCCCATCCCGGTGACCGGGACGAAGGCGAGTGCGAGCACCGCGAGGACGGCGAAGATCGCGAGCAGCCCGCGTGCCGGCGCGATCCGATCGGTCAGTTTCCCGCCGACATACTGGCCGCCCATCCCGACGACCAACAGTCCGACGTAGATGTAGTCGGCGGGTTCGATCCCCTCGAGGCCGGCGGGAACGACCAGCCCCTCGATCGCTGCGAGTCCGTGCAGAATCTCGGGGAGATAGGTAAGCATTCCGCGGTAGTACAGCCCCTCGACGGCGACGATGAGGAAGATGACCGCGAAGGCGCTCGCAAAGAGTGCCCGCGAGTTCGAGACGAACTCCGACAATGACAGCGCCTCGTCGGGGCCGGCGTCGACGTCTTCCTCGACGGCCGCGGTGGGATTGAACTCCGCGCTGAGACCGTAGAGGACGGCGATGACCCCAGGAACGGCGAGGACGGCCGCGACGAGCGACCACTCGAGGAAGATCAGCAGCGTCGCGGCGACGAAGGGGCCGAGCGCAATGCCAGCGTTGCCGGCGATGCCGTGCCAGGCGAAGACGGTCCCACGTTCCTCGACGCCGGTACTGATGAGTGCCAGCCCGGCAGGGTGGTAGACGCTGGCGGCGGCCCCCCATAGGACGAGTCCGATGGCGATTGCGTAGATCGAGGTTGCGAGCGAGAGAACGAGGAAGGCGGCGCTCATCCCGCCCAGACAGAGGACGATGAGCCGCTTCGTGCCGTACCGATCCGCGAGGATCCCGCCCGGGAGTGCGCCGATCCCGAAGGGCGCGTAGCCGAGCGCGACGACGATCCCAAACAGCGCGACCCCCACGTCGAACTCGGCCAGCCAGACGACCAGAAAGATCGGGATCGAGGTCTCGAACCAGTGGACGAGCGCGTGGCCCGCCATGGTAAAGCTCGCGATCGCGCGATCGTTCGCGTTCAGCCCCATTGCGTTACCCGAACGCGGACCCTCCGCACACTTAGCCGCTTGGGAACCGGCGTCGACCGCTCTCGAGACGCATTAAAACCCGAACCGGAACTCCCGCTTGAGGTCCGCCGGCAGGATCACGTCGAGTTCGCCGGCGGACTCGTACTCGCTGATCGCGTCGACCATCGCCTTGAAGGCGGCGAGGGAATCGCCCTCGAGGCGGTGGAAGAACAGCGAGGTGATCCCGCGCATCGACGCCGTGCGCTCGACGGCCGTCCGCGCTCGCTCGGCGCTGGGTTCGCCGATCCGGGACGTCTGCCGCGGGTTCACGGCGTATCCCTGAACGGGTCGGCCGCCCGCGAAAGCGATGTCGTGGTATTGCTCGACGAGGTCAAGCGTTCGGTCGTCGTAATCTCCATGCGGGTATGCGAAGTACTGGGCACCCTCCCCGAACCCCTCCGCCTCGAGCCAGGCTTTCCCTTTCTTGATCTCCGTTTCCTGCGTCTCCGTCTCGAGTTCCGATAGGTGAGGGTGGGAGTAGCAGTGGTTGCCGATGACCCAGCCGGCGTCGTGGAGTTCGTGGACCTGATCGACCGTGAGCCGGGGGGAGCCGCCGGGGTCGTCGGCACCGCGGGTCTCCGCTTCGATCCGAGCCGGATTGACGAACGACACCGCGGGATAACCGTGCTTCTCGAGGATCGGGAGGGCTCTCGTGTAGTCGGTGACGTGGGCGTCGTCGAACTGGATCATCACTTTCCCGGTCTCGGGGCGCGGCACGAGATGCAGGTCGTCGATCCAAACCGTTTGCGTCTCGCCGTCGCCCGTCCTGACGAGGACGTACACCTCGCGAACGGCGGTCGGATCGAACCCCGTCGTGATTTCCTCGACGCCGAAGTTGTACCGGACGAGGGGGAGGCCGCCTTTGATTCCACGACGGTAGTCGATCTCCACTCCGTCGTCGTCGACCAATCGGAGCCAAGGGACGACGAGGCTGTCCGATGCGACGGCGAGACCCGGAACGACGTCGGCGAGATCCTGCGGTTCCGAGAACGCCGTCACGATGCCGCCAGTCCGTTCGGCCGCTGGTATCTCGAGGCGAGCGCTCTGGGTGCCCACGAGGGACCGACTCGAGTCGGCCGAGAGCGTTCCGCCGAACGCCTTCCACGAGTCGAGCGTCTCGAAATCGTCGATTGTCCCGGCCAGTGCTGGGTCGTCCGTCGCCGGTTGCTCGCCGAATTCGGTCTGCGGTGGTGGGTCGGGATCTCTGCTCGCATTCGAATCGGAATCAGTCGGTGACGAATCGGATGATCTCGAGGTGAGACAGCCGGCGAGACAGAACGCCGATGTCGCTGCGAGATAGTGCCGTCGTTGCATTCACGACGGAACATATCGAACGGGGATATTGTTACGAGCCCGTTACTGTCGCCGTTGCGGACGTAATCAGACGCTATATCGCATTCAGACCGCGAGATCGTTTCTGACCGCGAGAGCCGCGCCCCGATGACGTTCAGCGGTCGTCGTCCTCGGCCGATTCGCGACCGCCGACGACGAGTTCACCGTCGTCGGTCTCGACGTAGACGTCGTCGGCGAAGCCACCCTCCGCGTGAGGGTGCTCGGGATCCTCGAGTCTCTCGGGCGTCGACGGTGCCTCGGGGAGTCCCTCCGGCGGCGCGAACTGGCCGAGCGGTTCGTCGATCGTGACGTCCCACCGTTCGAAGAACTGCCGGTAGCGGTCGTAATGGGCCTCAAGTTCGTCGATAGGAAACTCCATCATCTCGGTCCAGCCGTGATTGTAGAAGTCGAAGTTGGCCTGAATGTGGGTGATCTCGCGGGCCTCGGCTTCGGAGTAGCCCTCCTGCAGCGCGCGCAGGTAGGCGTCTATCGTCGCGTCGAAGAGTCCGTCGAGGTGGGCGTTTCGCTCCTCAGCGTGGGCGGGATCGGCCTTGCCGCTGAAGATCTTGGTATGGAGTCTGACGAGTCCCGACTTAGTGACTGATCGAATCCCCGGGGTCTCGAGTGACTTCCGATACGCGAAGTGTTTCGCGTTCTGGCGGAGTTTCATGCACTCGTTTTGGGCAGGAGTCCTAAAGAACGGTTCGGACAACAATGTTCGATCCCACCGACCGATCGACATCCCACGTTTCTTGCCGCCACTCCGGTCGAACGGACCGGCCATCGATGACGGAGTAACCGTCGTCAGAGATGGCAGCAAACCTTGCTCTCTCGAGAAATGGTGCCGAAATAGTCGCATTGGGAGCACGTTGGTGAATATATTCGGTCACTAGTTTACGATTGTTGTGCCACACTCTCCCGTCTGGTAAAATAGACGAGATAGCAACCCACTTTAACCCGCATTACGAACGTTCCGGATATGACTCAGTACGTCATCATCGGTGACGGGATCTCGGGTAGTTCGGCCGCCGAGACCCTCCGGGAGGAAGACCCGGACGCGAAGATTACCGTTATCACCGATGAGGGGGAGCCGCTGTATAATCGGATTCTCATCAAGGAACACGCGAAAGGCAAACTCCCCGAAGCCCCCATTTCGATCCACGACGAGGATTGGTATCAGGAACGTGACATTGACCTCTCATTGAACACCCATGTCACGAGCGTCGACACCGACGCGAAGATCATCTCTACCCACGACAGCGGCGAAATACCGTACGACAAGCTGCTCGTGGCGACCGGCGGGACACCAACACAGCTGCCCGTCGAGAACAGCGATGCCGACGGGATCCACCACTTCTGGACCTTCGAGGACGCCCGTGGCATCCGCGAACATGCCGAAAACGCCGACAAGGGCGTCATCGTCGGTGCCGGATTACTCGGCATCGACTTCGCTGCGGTCTGTGGTGCACAGGGTATCGAGGCCGACTACCTGATGCGCGGCGACCGCTGGTGGCGCTACGCGCTCTCGGGCGATGGCGCGGAGATAATGCACGAGGGCATGCGAGAGGTCGGCGTCGAGCCGGCCTTCGACAGCGGCGTCGATCACTTCGAAACCGACGACGGTCGCGTCACCGCCGCGGTCGACCCTAACGGCGACCGCTACAAGTGTGACTTCGTTGGAGCCGCCATCGGGCTCAACTTCAACACGGAATTCCTTCGCGGATCCGGGATCGAACAGGACAACGGGATCATCGTCGACGAGTACATGCAGACCAACGTCGACGATGTCTACGCTGCGGGCGACCTCACCAAGTTTTACGACGTCCTGCTCGGTGAGCGGGGCCAGAACGGCTCGTGGGGCTCGGCCAAGGAGCAGGGCCGCGTCGCCGCGATCAACATGGCCGCCGACGAGGAAGCCGAAGGGTTCCAGTGGGTCTCTTCGTACTCCATCACGCACTTCGACTTCCCGTTCCTCTCCTTCGGTCACCCGACGCTGGGCGACGAATACGCCGAGCGCCGCTACAGCGACACGGAGTGGCGACGTGTCGCCTTCAAGGACGGCCGGATCGTCGGTGGCGTCCTCATCGGTGACCTCTCGCCCCAGAGCAAGTTCAAACAGCTGATGCGTGAACAGCGCGTCGTCGCCGACCAGGCCGACGTGCTCCTCAAACAGTCCGTCGATCTGGACGAACTCGCTGCACCCCAGGAACAGTAATTCGAACCGTTCCGTTCACGCTGTCCGTTTTTCCCCTCTCGAGGCGCTTACTGCGTTGTATCGTTACAGCCAGTTTCGATCCATATGCAGACTGATGCGACCATTCTATCGCCTCGATCCGGAGACCATCCACCCCACGAGCCGGAACTATTAAGTCTAAGCAAGCTATTTGGTAACAATGAACATGGCTGCCAGTGAACTTCGCCGTCGATCAGCCCGCCTCGAACACGCCGACGTTCGACTCGAGCGCGTCGAGTCGGTCACGACGAACGCGACAGTTCGTCATATTGATCAATTCGATTCGGAGACACTGGGGGCCGTCTATCGCGCCGTTTCGGAGGACAGACCCGTTTCGACTGCTGAGACCGATCTCGAGCCGGGCGAGGTGATCGTCTTTACGGACTACTACCGCGTCGAACGCGTCTGAGTGGGCCAATGGAGTCGCGAGCCAGACCCCTCGTCCAGTGGGTGGTATCGAAGTCGTTTTCCCGTGTGCGCGCCTTCGATGACGCATGAACGGCGACAGCGACATGACACTGGCGTTCGAACTCGAGGCGCTCAAGGAACTCGCCTCGCCCGAGCGCGTGTTCGAAGACGCCAGAGGGTGGACCGAGTACATCGGCGTCGTCTCCGAGAAACCGACCTACGTCGTGACGAACTTCACGCGGAAGAATCGCATTCGACAGGACTTCTTCTCCGGCCCCCGCGGGAAAGCGGAGAGCCTCGAGGGCGTCAAAGACCAGTTCGACACTGACCGCTACGTTTACGTCGGTGCGAACGACGAGGACGAGCAACTGGCCGACGAGGTCGGCTGGGAGTACCTCGACGTCCACGACGCCGCCGACGCGGCGGACTGGGTACCGGCAACACATGCCGATGACGAGGACGACGAGGCGGAACAGGTCCGCGACGATTGGCCATAGCTCCGCCGTCGGCGTTCTCCCCGAAACGGTCGAGTCGTACTCCTCGGACCGTTCTCGTCCCCTGAGCTGCAGCGAGACGAGTCTCCCGTTTTTCTCCGCGAGTCGTCGCCCTTATGCCGACTCCAGCCGAAGCGCTGCCAATGGCAGACTCCGGCGTCCCGGGTTCCGACAGCGGTGATCGGCTCGAGCTTCCCTGCGGGGAGAGCGTCGACCCCCACGAAATCGATCTGGGGATGCGCGAGTATACCTGTCCCTGCGGCGACGCCCACGCCGTCGTGACCGACGTCCATCCGCCCTCGCGTTTCTTCCCGGAGTCGCTCGTGGCCGTCCTCCAGGAAACGATCGACACTGATGACGAGTTCGAGGAGTTCGGGACGCCCCACCTGCTGGGCGTCGTCTTGGAGGAGTTCCCCGAGGAGGTCGTCGTCTACGACGCGAGCGACGACGGTGCCGTCGGCTACACGCTGTTGTGGATGACCGACTTCGACGCCCGTCGACTCCACGAGATCGTCGTCGAACTCGTCGTCGAACTCATGGAACACGCGATCAGCCACGCCGAGAACGACGACGCCGTCACCGAGTTCGAGTCCCAGATGCTCGAGTTCGACGTCGCGGAGTTCGTCGATCAGTATCGCCGACAGCGCGAATTCGAGAGCGAACACGACCAGCCCCTCTGATACGGATTACTGTAACGATTTACCGGCGCAACCCCAGAGCGGACGGGGTTGCGCCGGCAATGACTTACAGTAGACCGTATGAGACGCGACCCACGTGAGACGCGTCAATGGGTAGCGCAGAGCGTCTCGAGCGGCCTGCAATCGTCGATTCCCGTGATCTGATCCATCGAGCAGGTTGGCGGTGATGGTTTTGCAAGGACGGTTCCACACTGCATTCCCACGACGAGACGTAGGATCTCCTTCGGGTGGAAACGATGTGTGACCTCACGGTCGCGTCGCGAGAAATATCCCATACGCAAATAGACTGATGCCTATCATGAGAGAGACGATTCCGGGGAGGCTCCACGTAATAACGTCCATCTTTCGAGCGACGCCGTATGCGAGCAGCGCACTACCGAGGCCGAGTTGGAGAACGAGCCGGGCCTGGTGAAGCGTCCTCCCGTTCGACTCATCCGATGCAGTCATTATATATAATAAAATAGTATCTACAAATATAACTTCGGGGCTCCGCGATACGAGTGTGACGATCGATCTCTGTGGAGAGTACTGCAGAGTCGATATCGCTACGTTGCGAACGAAACGGCCAGTCGAAGCCCGCCCGCCTCGCTCTCGCCGACGGCGATCGACCAGCCGTGGGCCTCGACGACCTCGGAGACGATCGCCAGTCCGAAGCCGGTCCCGTCCGTGGCGGTACTGTATCCGGATTCGAGAATCTTCTCACGTTCGCGCGACGGGATTCCGGGGCCGTCGTCACCGATGGCGAACCCGTCGTCAGTCGGCTCGACCGTAATCGTCACGTCAGTCCCGACGTGGTCGTGTGCGTTTCGGAAGACGTTCTCGAAAAGCACGAGCAGCCGCTCTTCGTCGGCTTCGACAGTGGGTAACGCCCCCTCCTGGATGACGGTCAGTTCGGGGCCGACCGTCCGATGGGCCTGCTCGATGATGTCGTCGAGGTCGACGGGTTCCGTCTCCGTCAGTCGCTGGCCGCTCCGGGCGAGCGTGAGGACGTTCTCGATGAGGGCATCCATCCGGTCGACCGCCCACTCGATCTCCTCGCGGTATCGCTCGCCTTCGGCATCGAGGTGAGACTCGAGGTTATCGAGGTGGCCCGCTGCGAGTGTGAGCGGGGTCCGGAGGTCGTGGGAGACGGTGCTCGCAAAGGCGTCCAACCGGTCGTTCTGGCGCTCGAGTTCGGTCGTTCGCACGGCGAGTTCGTCCTCGCGGCAGGCCCGCTCGAGTGCGGCTTCGACGTTGGCCCCGAGGATGCGTGCGAGCGTGATCGTCTCCGGATCGAAGTCGTTCGTCGCCGTCGAACTGGCGATGAAGATCCCCGCCTCGCCGAGCGGGATGTGGACCTCGCTCCGGACCGAGGTCTTGGGATTTCGAACGTTGTCGGCGTAGCGAACGTCGCCGTGAACGATCGTCTCGCCGGCGTTGAAGGCGTCCCAGGCGATGCTGTTGCCCGGTTCGATGGTCGGGACCGTCCCGAGCAGTGCTTTCGTCTCGTCGGTCATCGCCGCCGGGACGAGCACGCCGGGCTCTCGTGACGGGTCGTCGCTACTTGAGGCAGATCGGTCCGCTCGCTCCTCGTACAGGTGGATCGAATTGGTCTCGAGCGACAACGCGTCATGGGCGATCTCGCTCGCCACCCGGGCGACCTCTTCGCTGCTCTCCGCGGCCATCAGCCGCCGGGTCCCCTCGTGGAGACAGTGAATCCGTCGTTCTCGCTCCTTGTAGTCGCTGATATCTCGGATAGCGCCGACGCTGCCGGTAAACGACCCGTTCTCGTCGACCAGCGGTGCGACGTTGTTCTCGACGAGAACCGGGTCGCCGTCAACGGGTTCGAACTGCATCTCGTAGGTCTCCCATGTTCGATCATCGTCGGACAGGATCTCGCGGAGAGTCTGTTTCGCCCGTTCGACGTCCTCGTCGGACATGTAATTGCTCGGATGATCGCCGACGAGTTCGGGACGCGTCGTCCCGAGCATGTTGGCCATCGCGTCGTTGGCCATCTCGATCCATCCCTCCGCGTCGAGGACGAACATCGGATCGCCGACCGTATCGACGAGGGTCCGATATTGCTCGAGTTCGCGTTCCCGCCGCTTCCGTTCGCTGATGTCGGTATAGATCGCGTACTCGTAGACGTCGCCGTCGATTTCGGCCGCGAACCCGCGGAGAGAGAAGTCTCTGCGTCCGTCGACCGTCAGGCGCTCGACGGTCGCCGTGACCACTTCACCGAGCCCGACTGTCCCGGCGATGCAGACCGGTTCGGCGTCGTCAGGAACGAGGACATCGTCGAGCGAATCCTCGGAGATTGCATCGCGTTCGTAGCCGAAGATGTCCTCGAACGCGGGGTTGACGTCGACGATCCGATTCGGATCGGCGCGGCGCGTCACGATGACGGCGTCAGGATTGTACTCGAAGAGCGCGGCGAAGTGATCACGGTCAGTTCCTCGCGTTCGGACCGACTGGGATGGATCAACGACCCGCTCGCCGTTGCCTGACTGCTGTCCCTCGTCGACTACCGTCTGGAGTTGTGCGAGCAGTCGCTTGATCGAATCTGCGCCGTCTTTTGAGACGTATCCCGATAGCCCGGTCGTAATGGCGTCGCTCGCGAGCCGCTCGTCGCCGTCGGCGGTGTAGAGAACGAACGGAATTTCGGCGGCTCCCTCGGCTCTGATGCGTTCGTGCATCGACAGCGCGTCCGTTTCGGTGAACCGATATTCGGTCACGACGCACGTTTGCTCGTCCGCGTCTATGAGCGTGCTGCGGAGTTCGGCCGGCGTTGCGACGGGTTCGACTACGAGTCCATCTACAGCTGACTCGAGTTCGTCGACGGTTCGGTGGCGAACCGCAGAGTCCGGGTCGGCGTAGATAACGGTGATTGGATGCTGGAAACGGATGATACCGGACGCAATCATCTAGATATTCTAAAGAGATGGAACGAGTCGTCATAAGGTGTGTGGCCGGAAATACCGGTTATTTCCGATCTCAATATCGCTATCGGCCGCCATCGGTAAGCGTGAGTGGGGTTCACACTCAGCCGCTGGATCGGTGGCAACCGTTGCGAATTCGGACTGATTCAGGGTGATAACTCCTACTGGGTTCGAATTTCGAAAATCGATTTCGAGATTCGTACTGTATCGTGGGGCTTATTACGATGTACGAACTCCAATTCGACAAGACAAATGAGTACGGACACCGCCACAGACGCCGAGACGGGCGACGGGCGCACGATCCTGTTGATCGGGAGCGGTCCGATCCAGATCGGACAGGCCGCTGAATTCGATTATTCGGGCGCACAGGCCTGCCGAGCCCTCCAGGAGGAAGGTGCCCGCGTCGTCCTCGTGAACTCGAATCCTGCGACGATCATGACGGACCCGGAGATGGCCGACGAGGTCTACATCGAGCCGATCACGACCGACGCCATCGCTGAGATCATCCGCAAGGAGAACCCCGACGGCGTCATCGCCGGGCTGGGCGGCCAGACCGGGCTGAACGTCACCGCCGAACTCGCGGAGGAAGGAATCCTCGAGGAGTACGACGTCGAGATCATGGGAACGCCGCTGGACACGATCTATGCGACGGAAGACCGCGACCTCTTCCGCCAGCGCATGGAGAAGATCGGCCAGCCGGTTCCCGCGTCGACAACCATCTCGCTCGACGAGGGCGAGGAGGTTTCGGAACTAACCGAAGACGATCTGAAAGACCGCGTCCAGGCCGCCGTCGACAAGGTTGGCGGGCTGCCGGTCATCGCCCGAACGACCTACACATTAGGCGGCTCCGGTTCCGGTGTTGTCGCGGAGATGGACGAACTCCTCCAGCGTGTCCGTAAGGGCCTGCGCCTCTCCCGTAACAGCGAGGTACTCATCACGGAGTCTATCGCTGGCTGGGTCGAGTACGAGTACGAAGTGATGCGCGACGCCGACGACTCCTGTATCATCATCTGCAACATGGAGAACATCGACCCCATGGGCATCCACACCGGGGAGTCGACGGTCGTCACGCCCTCTCAGATCGTCCCCGACGAGGGGCATCAGGAGATGCGTACCGCCGCACTCGACGTCATCCGTGAACTCGGTATTCAGGGCGGCTGTAACATCCAGTTCGCCTGGCACGACGACGGCACCCCTGGCGGCGAGTACCGCGTCGTCGAGGTTAACCCGCGCGTCTCCCGCTCTTCCGCACTCGCGTCGAAGGCGACCGGCTACCCGATTGCCCGTGTGACCGCAAAGGTCGCGCTTGGCAAGCGCCTCCACGAGATTACGAACGAAATTACAGGCGAGACAACCGCCGCCTTCGAGCCCGCGATCGACTACGTGGTTACGAAGGTTCCGCGGTGGCCCAAGGACAAGTTCGACGACGTCGACTTCGAGCTAACGACGGCCATGAAGTCGACCGGCGAGGCGATGGCCATCGGCCGCACCTTCGAGGAAAGTCTCCTGAAGGCACTTCGCTCGAGCGAGTACGAACCCGACGTCGACTGGGCCGAAGTCAGCGACGACGAACTCGAGGACCACTACCTCGAGCGCCCGTCGCCGGACCGTCCCTACGCGATGTTCGAGGCGTTCGAACGCGGCTACACTGTTGAGGAAGTCCAGGAACTGACGGGCATCTTCGAGTGGTACACCGAGCGCCTCAAGCGCATCGCCGACTCGACGATCGCCGCCCAGGAGGGTGACTTCACCGAGGCTGCGATCGCCGGCCACACCAACGCAACGATCGCCTCCGCCGCCGGCGCGGACGTCGACACTGTCGAAACCGAGGTTCCCGGCCGTACTTACAAACAGGTCGACACCTGCGCCGGCGAGTTCGAGGCCGAGACGCCGTACTACTACTCTGCGCGTAAGTCCGAGTTCGAGTCCGGCCCACTGCTGGGCGACGCTGCTGCAGGCGAACTTGAGGTCAATCGCGACATCGAGAGCGTGATCGTCGTCGGCGGTGGCCCGATCCGCATCGGACAGGGTGTCGAGTTCGACTACTGTTCGGTCCACGCAGTCCGCGCCCTGCGCGAACTGGGGATCGACGCCTACGTCGTGAACAACAACCCCGAGACCGTCTCGACGGACTACGACACCTCCGACGGCCTCTTCTTCGAGCCGATCACGGCCGAGGAGGTCGCCGACGTCGCCGAGGCGACCGGTGCCGACGGCGTGATGGTCCAGTTCGGCGGTCAGACCTCCGTCAACATCGGCGAACCGCTCGAGGACGAACTCGCGCGCCGCGGGCTTGACTGTGAGGTCATGGGCACCTCTGTCGAAGCGATGGACCTCGCGGAGGACCGCGACCGCTTCAACGCCCTGATGGACGAACTGGGCATCGCCCAGCCCGAGGGCGGCACGGCCTTCTCCGAGGAGGAAGCCCTCGAGTTGGCCCACGACATTGGCTACCCCGTCCTCGTCCGCCCCTCCTACGTGCTGGGCGGCCGTGCGATGGACGTCGTTTACAACGACGAGGAACTCGAGACCTACATCGAGGAGGCGGTTCGTGTCGCACCCGACAAGCCGATCCTCGTCGATGACTTCCTCGAGGACGCGATCGAGCTCGACGTCGACGCGGTCTCTGACGGCCGCAACGTCATCATCGGCGGCATCATGGAACACGTCGAAACGGCGGGCGTTCACTCCGGCGACTCCGCGTGTATGATCCCGCCGCGCTCGCTCGATGAGGATACCATAGAGCGCGTCCGCGAGGTCACCGAGGACATCGCCGAGGCGCTCAAAACGAAGGGCCTGCTGAACGTCCAGCTGGCTGTCCGCGGCGTCTCCGGGCATGGCCCGGATGGCTCGTCGGACTCTGACGAGTCCGACGCTGGCGAGGTGTACGTCTTAGAGGCCAACCCGCGTTCCTCGCGTACCGTCCCGTTCGTCTCGAAGGCGACCGGCGTCCCGATCGCCAAACTCGCCGCGAAGGTCATGGCCGGCGAGACCCTCTCGAGTCTCGAGGTTGACGAGCAGATCCCCGACCACACTTCGGTCAAGGAGGTCGTTCTGCCCTTCGACCGTCTGCCGGGCTCGGACCCGCGTCTCGGTCCGGAGATGAAGTCCACCGGCGAGGTCATGGGGACGGCCAGCGATTCCGGCACGGCCTACTGGAAGGCCCAGCAGGCCGCCGATAACGCCGTCAGCGAGGGTACTGCTGTGGTCGATCTGGATGTCGACGGCTTCGAGGATCACTTCGACGTCGCGTCGTTCGATGACGTCCCACAGGCCATCCGCGAGGGGACGGTCGACTTCGTCGTCAGCCGCGACCGCGACTCCCTCGAGATGGCCGTCGAAGAGGAGATTCCCTACCTGTCGACGGAAGCCAGCGCCGAGGCCTACGTCGAAGCGCTCGATAGCTTCGAAGGCGACCTCGAGGTCGCGTCGGTGACGGACCGTCCGAAGCACGCCGCCAAGTGGGGCTCGGCGGAGTAAGGGAGCGCTCGAGTCGTTCCGTCGCAGGTATCGCTTTCACCGTTTTTGACTGTAGCGAGCGATTTGTTCGGTTGACGTTCCCGACCGCGAATTTGCTAACCCAACTGGCGCACTAGGACGGAAGTAGTAGAACGATTGCTGAGTAGGACCTGTCAGACGGTAAGGGGAACTCGATGTCCGTTCTCTCGAATCCAGTCGGCAGAACTCAGCGGCCGAACCGGACGTCGATCGTCGTCCCGTCGGTTTCCGTCTCTCTGATGCGTACCGCCGGGAGGATTGCGCGTAGCCTCGTTGGGACGAGGCCCCCGATCCCAGCACCGATCGCCGCGAGCCGTTTTCGACATAGCGAGTACAGTCCCGCGACCGCGACCAGCGAGAACAGGGCGATGTCGGCTGCTGCCGGCGTGCTCCCCGACGAGATCGTGACGGCCGCGAACCCGAGACAGACCAGGAAGTCCTCTGGCGCGCCCGAGTACCGAACGTACCGTCGCGGTCGGTGCCATCGGCCGAGGACGTGGTTGTAGACGCCGTTTTCGGTCACCGGATTCCAGGGTTCCCGTTCCGCACTGCCGCCGAACACGTCGGAGACGGCGTGCAGGGCGGCGGCTCCGACCCCGACCGTCAGGACCACCAGTGGAGCCGACGCCGTCAGGTGGACCGCGCCGAGCAAGACGAGGAAGAGGACCGAAAAGCCGACCGGATAGTGCAGCGTCTTCCGATGGCTCGCCAGCAGGTCGGCGTCCGGCGCGAGCCCGCCGACGAACGCCGCCGCGAGCAGGAGGGGCGCCCCGACGTAGTCGCCGAGAACTGGAAGGACGACGACCGCGGCGGCGAGGGCCGCGAACCCGTGTGTGAGCGCCATCATAGCGATACTGGTCGCTATATAGCGCTCAGTACTGATAAGCAACGAGGCTTCGCCTCCAAGGACGACACACGCTCGAGGAATGATGGTGACCCACCGCTGCTCGAGTCGAGCTGTCGCCGCGCCGTCGACTCGAGGGGGGTCAGGAACCGAACTCAGCGCAGCGAGGGAGTCTTTCGCCTCGCGTTCCTGAATACCTTGCTCAGGTATTGCCACGTCGTCGTCCGCTCGCCGACGGCGGCAGTCCGGCCGGCGCGCATCGACTCGAGGATCGCGTTCGGCGTCGGAGCGGTGTCCGTGGGCAGTTGAACCGTCGTGGCGGCGCGGCCGACGTTATTAGGACGGTGGGCGTCACTTCCCCCGAATTGTGGATAATCACAGCGCGTCGCGAACCGGTCGGCCTGTCGGTTCCGGACGTTCGTAACCGTGTGGGCGTTGTAGACTTCAATGCCGTCGACGCTATCGATTGCGGCCTCGCGAGCGCCGTGTCGGGACCGTTGGAACGGATGAGGAACGACCGTGACGCCGTCTGTGGCGCGGACCGCCCGTGCCGTCTCGGCGAGCGGGCGGTCGGGTTCGGGTGCGGCGTCGACGCCCATCGCGAGCAGGTGGCCGTCGGCAGTCGAAACCTCGCAGCCGACGATGACAGCGAGATCGTCGGGTGCCAGTTCTGCGACCCGGGTTGCGCCGTCGACCGTGTCGTGGTCGGTGACGACGATGCCGTCGAGGCCGATAGTCCGTGCCGTCCGGACCAGTTCCGCTGGCGTCGTCGTTCCGTCGTAGGAGGCGCTGGTATGGACGTGGGGATCGATACGCAGCGTTCGCGATGCCCTATCGCCAACGCCGATCGCATGACCCGTCATAGGTGGCCGAACTCGAGGGCGATCGCCAGCCCGGCGGCGGCGACCGCGGCGAGGCCGGCCAGCACGTGGGTGGTATCGGTCTTATAGGCCTTGTAGTCCGAGATCATCAGCGGGCAGACGGCACCGATGACGAGCCCTGCCAGCCAGCCGTTCCAGCCCCCGACGAGGATGATGAGGAAGTAGTTTGCGACGACGACGAGGTTCGTGTGCACGACGGTAGTCCCATGGTAGAAGCTCTCGCCGCCGTCCGATCCGAACCCCTCGCTGTTGTGCCGGACCAGCCTGAGTCCGCCGAACGCGAGGACGAGAAACCCGACGACGAGGCTCGCGTACACACTCGGTGCGAGGACGAAGTGATACAGGAGGACCGCCGGGACCAGATACGCGAAGATGTCGATGAAGGAGTCTACCTGGCGACCAAACGGTGACGACGTTCCCGTGCGGCGAGCGTACCACCCGTCGGCCTTGTCCAGCAGGAAGGCACCGAACATGACCAGCAGTGCCCAATTGGGCTCCCCGCGAGCGAACAGGAGCGCGCTGGCCCACCCGACGAACAGCGCGCCGAGGCTGATATAATCGGCCCCCGTGAGCTGTCCGAAGACGTTCGTTCGATCCGCCGCGTTGCCGACCCGCCGATCGGCGAGATCGAGCCGATTCCAGACCCCTCGTATCGCCTCTCGCAGTTCACTGGCCATCCGCTCGAGTGGAGACTCCACGGGGACCGGCATAAATCTGCTCTGACAACTATTTACTTACTACCGTTCTATATAGATGTGGAGAGATACGTACCGCTCGAGAGCGTTCCGATCGTCTCACCAGCTGGGAACGCAGCGAACGGGGTCGACCTGGGCCACCGATTACATCGCTCGAGTCGCTCGAGTCGCCCGATGGGAGAACGGGCCGACCCTAACGTAGCGCCGACGGCGACGCGGTTCGAAGCCGTGGCGTTCGAACAGTAAACGCGACGGTGCGTTATCGACGGCGACGAGCGCGGTCGCCTGCTGTGCGCTCCGTTCGCGCGCCCGTCGACAGGCCTCGGCGACCATCGCCGTCGCGATACCGCGGTTTCGGTGTTCCGGATCGACGAAGACGCGTCTGATGTAGGCACCGTCGAACGCGAGCGTCCGCTCGAGGGGATCGATCTCGTGGGCGGTATCCACTGAGAGAAAGAGATATCCTCGTGCTCGCCCGTCCTCGAGCGCGGCGACGATGCGCTCGTCGGGACCGAGTTCGGCCACTGGCGCGTCGAGTGATGCGACCTGTGCTGGCTCACAGGCTTCGATCGCGTATGATCGCTTGCCGTCCGGCGCGAGCGCGTCGAACTCGCTCTCGTCGAGCGCCGCGACGTACTCGTCCATCACCGTCGCTGTGATCCCTGCCTGTGCGAGTGCGTCGTAGGCGGCACGGCCGTACCGATTGCGCGTCAGCCGCCACAGTCGTGGCATCGGTCATCGGATTTCGCCGCCGATCGAATAAAGGGTCGGGTCGACGGACCCCCTCTACTCGAGCGGGCACGGCGTGCGAGTCGGAATCGGTCGCGCTCGTCGTTCCTTACTGGGTCGTTACCGCTGTCTCTCCGGTACACGCGAGAATCAACTGCGTCGCCTCCTCGGGGGCGTCCCAGTGGGGGTAGTGACCGCACCCTTCGAACCAGTACAATCGTGCGTCGGGAAACCGCTTCAGCGCGCGTTTCGCCTGCCGCGGGAGGGTGACCCGATCCTTGCGGCCCCAGCCGATCACGACCGGGCCCGGGGTGGAGTCCGTCCCCTCCTGACCGGGTCCGAATGCCAATCGACGCAGGAGTTCGTCGAAGGACGGCGAGTCCGCGAAAGTCCGCATCTCCTCGAGTGCGACGTCGGCGGGCAGCTCCCAGGGGCGTGCCGAGAGCTGAGCCAGCAACAGCGTGCGACCCACGGCGCTATCCATGAGCCGCCCCATCACGGGCTGGAGCAGGCGAACGAGACGGATCGACGGGGCGAGGGTCGCGTAGAAGAAGTACCGCTCCCATCCCTTCCAGAACCCACCGGGATCGAGCGCAACGGTCGCGCCGACCTCGCCCCGGCGCGCCAGTTCGAGCACGAGCCGCCCGCCCATCGAGTTCCCGACCACGTCGACGCCCTCGAGATCATTCCGCTCCAGAAACGAACCGACGGCGTCGGCGAGGGTGTCGACGGATGTCTCGCCGGACAACGGCGGCGTTCCACCGTGACCGGGAAGATCGATGGCGATCACCTCGCGCTCGGCGGCGAGTAATTCGAGTACTGGCCGCCACGTCCGCCAGCTTCCACCCAGTCCGTGGACGAGGAGTAACGGCTCGCCCGTCCCCCGGCGTACGTGATTCAGTTCCATGCTCCGTAAACGACCTCGGACGGTGTAGGGCCTCTGCATCGATAGTGACACGTTCCTCGCCGTTCGGGGCCAATTCCCGTGTACGGACGCGGAACGCCCGCAGCCGACGCGGTTCAATTCTCGCCTCCGAGACACGGCACGACCCCGCTATGGTGATGACCACGCGAATAGAGACCGTTCTGTCGGATATCGAGGTCCCGGTTTCGGACACCGTCCGTCCGGGTCTCGACGGGACTATTCCGGTGATCGATATCGAGTCTCGAGAGTGCACCACGGCGGCTAGATCTTCTGTTTTCGGTCGGTAAAAATATCTATAACGACGTATGGGTTTTTACCGACTCAAGCGCTACCCTGGGTCGCGATTTATGCCCGACCAGACGAGACGCGACGTCCTTCGACTCGCAACTGCATCGACGGCTGCCAGCGTTCTCACGCTCGGCTCGGTGGCCGCACAATCGAACGAAAGCGAATGGGAGCAGGTCGAATCACCGACCGGAAAGTCACTCAACGATGCCGTCGATACCGCCGCGGGGCCGTTCGCGGCCGGTGCCGACGGGAACGTCGTCGCCCGACGGGAGAGCGGCTGGGAGACGGTCGTGGGCTACGGTCCGCAGGCGCGGAGTCGTCGGCTGACCGGAATCGACGCCACCGACGACGGGACAGCGGTCTGGTTCGTCGGTGGGAGCGGCGTCATCGGTGAGTACAACGTCGAGACGCAGACGCTGACGAACTACTCTTCGCCGGGCGGAAAGACGAGCACGTGGGAGGACTGCGCCGTACAGGGGACCGCCGGCGAGAACGAGCGCCTCTACTTCGTCAACGGATCCGGCGAACTCCTCGTCGGCGTCCGGCAGGACAGCGGCGCGATCCAGTACGACGAGGTGACCGAACCCGGCGGCGGCTCGACGATTCCTGGCATCGACTTCCACGCTCGAGAGGCGGGCCACGTCTGCAGTACGAGCCAGTTCGTCGCCGAGACGTTCGACGGCGGGAGTACCTGGGAGCAGATCGGTATCGATTTCGCGGGCGGTGCGTTCTTCGATATCGCCAGCCAGGGCGAACGAGACGTGAACGTCGCCGCCGGGTCCGGGATCGTCTACCGCTACGACGGCTTTCGCTGGACGCCCCATGTCGTCGACGACGGGCGACGGGCTATCCGCGCTATCGACCGTAGCGGTGCCGACGGGATCGCTGCCGGTGACGGCGGCATGCTGTACGAGCGCCAGTCCGCGGGCCAGTGGACGCAGTACGAAACCGCGCTCGAATCGAAACTGAACGGCGTGGCGAGCGGGTCGTCATACGACGTCGCAGTCGGCGACGGTGGGACGATTCTCGAGCGTCAGATCGGAGAATCTGACACCGGTACTGCGGACGGCGATAGTACCAACACCAGTGACGGAAACAGTTCGAACTCGACGACGATCACGGCCACGTCCGTCTCGGTGGACGCGCTCTCCGCCGAGTCACTCTCGGTCGAGAACTACGTTGACGGAGAGTGGGTACCGACGCCGGAACAGTAGGATCGTCGCGAGCGGCGGCGAACTTCGATCGACTCACTCGAGCGTATACCAGTCGAACCGCTCGACCGCGTAGCGATAGGAGATGACCGGCGCGATCAGGCCGGCGATCAGGACGATCCATGCTCCGACGGTAATCGTGCGGGCGGAGATCGAGAGCTCGGAAAGCGGCGTCACTGCCGCGGCCGACGCAATCAGGCCGGCGATCAGGTCTGGTGCCTCGAGGGAGAGCACGACGGCGGCGACCGTCGGGAGCACGATTGCGAGCGTATAAACGACGAAGGCGGTCTTGCTCGGCATCACCGCCTCGCGGTTGTTAGTCACGCTGACGCTGCCGAAGCGGGGAAACGCCGAGCCGATCCCGGCTGCCAGTGCCGGCGTGGCGACCGCACCGACCGCGGTTCCGGCGACGAGCGCTGCGGTCTGCTCCAGCGAGAGCGGACTGACGAAACCAGTGACGAGCGAGATACCGAGTGCGAATGGGATGCTGATGAGCACACCGGCGATTATTCGGCCCCGAATCGCCTGCTGACCGGTGAGAGTCGACGGTACGACGGCGGGCAGCGCCGGCCCGAGATCACCAAGCGGGTTGAGCGTGAACAGCACGCCGGCCGCCCAGACGACGTACAGGGAAAACAACACGGCCATGAACGATGGTATCGTCCCCAGCTCGATGATCTGCCGGACGAACCCGAGCGCGCCCAGCAGCGGGTAGCCGACGTACACCAGTCGAATGGGTGCCCGTTTCGTTCGACGGATCGCGGTCACCGTCACTGTTCGGACCGGCCGCGAGAGCGTCCCCGAGAGGAGTCCGGCGAGCCGATCAGACGACGTCGTCTCGTCGACTTCCTCGTCTTCGGTCCGTGCCGGATCCGCGAACCAGTGGCGCTCTGCGGAGGGAATCGCGGCCGCGATCGCGAGTCCGACGACGAGGAGCGAGCCGCCGATCGCAGCCCCGATTCCGGTCGCGGACGAATCGATACCGGGGATTCCGACCACCAGCAGGTGACCGGGCCACCCGAGGGGGCTGGCCTGTAACGCGGTGAATAGCGTTCCCATGACCGCATTGAATCCGCCGGTCGCGACCGCGCCGAAGTAGACGGCCCAGAACGCGGCGAACAACAGCGTTCGATATCGGGCGATCGGCTCGTAGACGGTGACAAGGTGTCGGATCCAGACGCCGATGGTGAACCCGACTGGGACGGCGGTACACAGGACTAGGCCGATCAGCAGTGGCGCGACGATCACTGGAAGCACCGTTCCCGCACCGTAGGCAAACGCGGTCGCGGAGAGTACCGTCGGCGGTACCAGCCAGATCGCAAAGAGTGCGATCTCCGCAGCGACGACCCCGATGACGGCGTTCCGGACTGTGGTCGAGAGCAGGAGAAACGCCGGTTCGTCGACGTCGGCGACTTCCGTAACCGTTCGCATAATCGCCATGACGACAAGAAATAGCCATAGGACTGCCGTTCCACCGGTGACGAACTCGGTCACCGTCGCCGCGTCGGTCGCGGAGAGCGATCCGGTGGCGGCCTCCTCGCCGAGTGCCGGAAAGATGAGCAGTGCGACGGCCGTAACCGGACCGAGCGCAAACAACACGACCACCGCCATCATGAGCAGTTTCGTCCGATTGTCGGCGACCGCTCGAATCGTTCGTCGAACCTCTGTTCTGGCGATGGAGAGCGCAGGTGCCATCAGCGAGCACCTCGGTTCGGGTGCGGGGACCGGGAACGAACGGGTTGCATACCTGAAATCGCATCACGCTGCCAGTAAATTGTTTGGTTTTCTGTCATTCGGGTCGCGTCGACGCTACTGCGGGACGTGACACACATTTAATTATACCGCTGAGAAAGGAATCGTATGAGCCCCGTCGCCGCCGCTGCTATCGAAACTGAGGGTCTGACGAAACGCTACGGCGAGACGACCGCCGTCTCCAATCTGACGATGGCCGTCGAGCGTGGCACGGTCTACGGCTTCCTTGGCCCCAACGGCGCGGGGAAGACGACCACGATGCGGATGCTGACGACGCTGACGAAGCCGACCGACGGGACGGCTCGCGTCGCTGATTACCCGATTACGGACCGCGAGTCCGTCACCCCTCATATCGGCTATCTCCCCGAGGAGCCGCCCATCTACGACGAACTCTCCGGTCGCGAACAACTCGAGTACGCCGCCGGCCTGCGGGATATGCCCGAGGACGCGGCCGGCGAGCGTATCGAATCGTTGCTCGAGCGTTTCGACCTGCTCGAGGACGCCGACAAACGGATCGAGGACTACTCGAAGGGGATGCGCCAGAAGGTCGGGGTCATCCAGGCGGTCCTCCACGAACCGGCGGTCGCCTTCCTCGACGAACCGACGAGCGGGCTCGATCCCCGCGCCGCTCGGACGATGCGGAACACGATCGCCGAACTCGCCGACCGGGAGATGACGATCTTCCTCTCGACGCATATCCTCCCCGTCGTCGACGAACTGGCCGACGAGATCGGCGTCCTCCATAACGGCGAACTCGTCGCCGAAGGCGACCCCGAGACGCTCAAGTCCCGCGCAGAGACCGGCGACGCCCGCAGCTTAGAGGATGCCTTCCTCGAGATCACCCGCGAACCCGGTGAGGACGGGCTGGCGAAAGAGCAGGCTGCGGAGTGACGCGACCGTCGAGTCACCAGGAGCGCTCGAGTCGGTTCGACCGGCGGAACGGTCGGCGGACGAGACCGGTGATCGCAGCCTGATCGCTGAAACTGGATGAGATCGGTGGATGGGTGCGTAGCTACGTTATGTGCCCCTCAATCTCCACATGTTTTTAGTGGGATGGGATCGGACGTCCCATCGGGAGGTGAGAATTGATGAGACGGAGAGACATCACTGGAATCGAGCCGGTTGCTCGACTCGCCGAGTACGCTTCGACGATTGACCGATACGATCTCTTGCTCGGACTGATCCCGACGGCCTTCGCGGTCGCTGGATTCGTCGGCCGCATCCTCGATCTCTCCAGTGAGGCGACGCTTCTCGGCGGTGTCGTCATCGCCATCATCGCCTTGCTCGACGGCCTGTTCTTCCGGCCCCCGACGAGACCTCACGGAACGTGATTTCGCCCGGTAGCGGCGCTCAACGCTTGTGCCACAGTCGGAACGATATCGAATTCGTCTCGATACCAGTCTAGTCTCTGCGTAGCCCCGTCTCGGAGCGACGCCAAACGGCTGGCGCATCAGTGACTCTCAGTCCGACGAGCGGGACTGAACGCTTCGATAGTGATCGCGATCGCATCGTCGCCGGGGACATCGCGGACGCCGTAGACCGTCGGATACTCACCGGCCGCCGGATACATCGTCGGCTGGGGAATCTCGTACCGATCGGTGCCGGTCACGGCCTCGAGGTGTCGCTTCGCTATCATCGGTTCGACGAACGTGAGTTCGCCACGCCCATCGCCGGTCGTATCGTATGCACCCCAGATGAGCGTGGTCGTGAACTCGCCGCCGGCAATCTCCGGTGGTTCGGGGTCGATCAGATGCTCACCCATGTCCGTCACGACCGCGAAGTCACCGTCGAGACTCGGTTCGGGAACGCGGACATATCCCTCGGGGAGCCGCGGTTCCGGGATGGTGTACGACGCTGCGTCCAGCCCTGCAATGGCATCTATCGTGGCCGCCTCGAGCATATGGAAGTGGACGTCGATGTGCGGAACGTCGTAGGTTCCAGCCGGCGGATGCCCCTCCGGGTTCCAGGTCAGGCCAAGGAAGGTAAACGGCGTCGCCGCCGTTTCGGGAAATGGAACGAAGAACTCCTGTGACCACGCGTGATGGATTTCGACGGCCGCGCCGTTCGGTCCGTATTTGTCGCCAGGATCGCCGCGTTCCGCCCGGGTTCGCAACTCTGCAGCTGACGGGAGGTCGGTGAGCGCATCGCGATCGAGCAAGACGCCGTGGGACGCCGGGTCGCCCGACGGCGTGACCGTGGTAAACGTCCGCAGCTCGCCGTTTCCGAGCGTTATTGGCTCGCTCCATTCCGTGCGCTTTCGCGGTGGGAATTCTCGATCAATCATGCGCCCGGTGACGGTGCCGGTCGCTGTGAGCGTCGTTCCGACGCACGTCACGGCGCGGAGGAACGTCCTTCGATTACCGGTCCGTCGACCGCCCGGGAGTCGGCTTTGATTTGAGTCGACCATAGCGTATGATAGCTGCCCTTCTGCTATCGATGAGATGTCACACTCCCAACAGCATATAGCACTCTGTGATAGCTTGTGAACGTAACAGAGCAGTATCTATCGGGGACTCGAGAACGGATCGGTGGCGGCGAACACAGTACGAACAGGGCTCGAGTCAGGGATCGAAGACACCGTGCCGGAGCCCTTCCTGAACGGGCGCGTGCTCGGCGTCGGTCGGCGGCGGACTGGTCGTGAGCAGGGCTTCAAGCCGTCCGTCATCGTCGGCCCGTATTCCCCGGTCGACATCGGCCTCGACGACAATCACGTCGTCGGTCCCGACGACGTGTTCGGTCTCTCCCTCCCGGACGACACCGGTTCCGGAGCGGACGCAGATTGCGACGTCACTGCCGGGTGCGTGGACCGGGATGAACTGTCCCGGCTCGAAGTAGCTGAGTACGACCTTCATCCGGTCGCTCTGGAACACGGGTCGCGTGCTGAATCGATCCTCGTCGTACGTCCGTTCGGTGTCGAAATCGGTTGCTGGCATCAGTGATCTCCTCCGGCAGTCTCTCTCACGTGGCCGGGCCGGACCGATCGCTCTTCTCCCGAACGTGTTAGCGTCGTTGGCCCGCACTCGAGCGGACGGCTTCGATCATGCCGGTTGCAACCCTTCCCCTGGAGTGAGCCTCTGTGCACTCGAACGATTTCGTGGCTCTCGTCGCACGAGACGCGAATATATTTCTACATACTACTCGTTACATAAACATTCAATTCCCTAACAAGAATTATGGCGTTTCGATCGGTAATCGGAGCCGGAGGCATGACTAACGACACGAATCCTTCCACAATTCGACGGCGAACAGCGCTGAAATCTGGTGTGGCAGGACTCGGCGGCATCGTACTTGGCGCGGCAGGCGCCACGGGTTCCGTCCGGGCGGTATACGAGTCGTATCGGTTCCTCTGGGTGAACTCGTGGCTCGTCGACGGCATCGAGGGCGTCATGGGTTCATCGCTCGACGTCGCGGCGAAACCGCAGTATCAGGAGCGGACGGTCGAACTCGGCCAGCGGCTGGGTGCGGAGGGCTACGATGTCGTCGGGCTCTGTGAAATCTTCAATGACGAACAGGAGACGATCGAAACCGAGTACGTCGATGCTGCCGGGACCGGAACGGCGATTTCGGGCCCCGGACCGGACGGCGGCGAGAAGGGCTCGGGACTGCTGGATCTGGTCTCGGGCGTTTCCGTGACCGATCAGGCGACGGTCGAGTACGGCGCGGAACCGGACGATCATCTGACCTACGTCGATGCACATGTCGGGAAAGGGGCACAGTACGTCGAACTGGACCTCGGACCCGGGAAGGTAGACCTGTTCACGACGCATCTGGTGACTGGATCACCTCTCCCGTGGGCCGATGGTGGCGACGAGGATATCCCGGCGCTGCGGAGCCAGCAACTCGACGAACTGGGCGAGTTCGTCGCCGAGCAGTCCAGTCCGGAGAATGTGACCCTTGTCGCAGGTGATTTCAACATCGCGCCGGACGGCGAAGCGGCCGACGCCCTCGAGAGGTTCACGTCGACCGCCGGGCTGTCCGACACGTGGATCGACCACGGGAGCGGGCCGGGCGGAACGAATGACGACGCGATCGTTGACGGTTGCGCCTTCGATCCGACCGATGCACCGCCGGCGTACTGCCCCAGCGACGACGCGGGCGAGCGAATCGACTACGTCTTCCTCGAGGAACCCGCGTCCGACCACACGATGGAACTGAGCGTCGAAACGATCGAGCGCCGCGTGTTCTGGCGAGAACTCGCGCCGCCGACCCAGTTCTATGCCGACGACGATGGCGAGGTCCCGAACTACCTGACCGATCACGTTGGTCTGGAACTGTCGCTGACGGCGACGAGCACGTGAGACGCAGGTCGATCGGTGGTCGCCGTATTTTTCGACACCCGCGGTCTGACGAGCGCCGAGCACAACGCCGAACTCAGCCGTCATCTGTCTCCTCGCGCAGCCGCTGGACCGGGCGTTCGACCCGCGTCCGGGCGACCCGGTCGAAACCCGTCGACGGTGACGAGAGGACTCGTCCGCGAAGAAGATCCAGACGGACGAGGGATGGCCGTCGACCGGTCCCGTGGCCCACTCGAGACACGGCCCGAGAGCGGAGTCCGACACCCTAAAGCGGCCAGACTCTGTGGTTCGGATATGGAGTATCACGAGGCGGCGGACTTCCTCTTCGATCTGCGGCGGTTCCGCCCGAAGCCGGGCACGGAGTCGACGGCCCGGCTGCTAGCCTACCTCGAGAACCCACACGAAACCGTCGACTTCGTCCAGATCGCCGGCTCCAACGGGAAGGGGAGCACGGCCCGAATGCTCGAGCGGACACTGCGCGAGGCGGGCTACTCCGTCGGCCTCTACACCTCGCCACACCTCGAGGACCTCCGCGAGCGCGTCCGCGTCGACGGCCGGAAGATGTCGCAGGCGGCGGTCTGTGACTACGTCGACGCCGTTCGCGAGTACATCACCGAGCGCGGAGCCGATAGCGAGTCCCCGACCTTCTTCGAGACGATGACCGCGATGGCAATCTGGCAATTCGGCCGCGAGGACGTCGATATCGCCGTCCTCGAGGTCGGTATCGGTGGCAAGTACGACGCCACGAGTGTCGTCGATCCGGTTGCCAGCGCGGTCACAAGCGTGACCCTCGAGCACACGGGAATTCTCGGCGACACCGTCGAAGAGATTGCCCGCGACAAGGCCCACGTCGCCCCAGCCGACGCGCCGCTGGTCACGGGCGTCACCGGAAGCCCGCTCGAGGCGATCCGCGACGTTGCCGGCGATGTCGTCACGGTCGGACCGGCAGCGGACGCCACTGATAGTGGGGTTGACGACGGTGGCGACAGGGATGAGACTGCTTCGAGTCCGGACGTTCAGGTCGCCTACGGCGGGCGGACGAACCACACCGAAGCCGCTGTCTCGATCGACGCTGAGGCGTGGGACCTCGAGACGCGGATCCCGCTGCTGGGCGAGCATCAGGCCGCAAACGCCGGCATCGCTGCCGCCCTCGCCGGACAGGTCGGCAACGTCTCGGAGACGAACCTCTCACGCGGGCTACGGAGCGCGCATTGGCCGGGCCGATTCGAGGTGCTCGATACCGAACCGTTGACCGTCCTCGACGGCGCGCACAATCCGGGTGCCTGCGAGGGGCTCGCCGAGACGCTCGAGACCTACGACTACGACGACCTCTACCTCGTCTTCGGCGCGATGCATGACAAGGACCACCGCGAAATGGCCGCCGCGCTGCCGACGCCGGACACCGTCGTCACGACCGAACCGACGCTCGATCGGGCTGAAGATCGGGCGGTCCTCGCCGATGTCTTCGTCGACGCCGGCGTCGGCACCGTCCGTACCGAGACCGCGGTCCCGGACGCCCTCGCGACCGCCCTCGCCGACGCCGAGAGCGACGACTGCGTGCTCGTCACCGGGTCGCTGTTCGCGGTCGCGGAGGCCCGCTCGAGATGGACTCGAACCGATGTCTCCAAACGGGTCCGCGACCGCTCTGACGCCCGCGACGCGCTCGCGGCGGCGAACGTTGCTGCGGGTGACGTGGAACGGCTGGACGGCGACGCCGTCCACCGGGTCGTCAGGACGGCGCTGCGGGACCGACAGGCAACGGTCCTCAAGGAGGAACTGCTGCGGCTGGGCGGGGAATGCGCGCTTTCGGGCCTCGAACGGAACGACGAGGCCGTCGACGCCGTGTTGATGGGGACACTCACCCAGTTCGAGGCGCTCGTCGAGGCCCTCGAGAGTCGCTCGCGACCCCACGGATTGACCGATGTCACCCAAGAACTGCGGGACACGCTCGAACTCGACGCCGAGGCCGGCGTCAGCGTCGCGGACGATACAGAAGCCAACAGCGGAACCGACGGCGACGTGACGGACTCGATCCAGCCGGCCGGTCGGCCCCACGCTCCCATCCGGACGGCTGACGGCTCGAGCGGCCCGGACTACCCCTGGACGGATCGGACAGCCGTCATGGGAATTCTGAACGTCACGCCAGACAGCTTCCACGACGGCGGCGAGTACGACGCCCTCGGGGATGCCGTGGCCCGCGCCGAGGCGATGATCGCGGCCGACGCCGACGTGATCGACATCGGCGGGGAATCGACCCGGCCGGGCGCGGCTCCCGTCTCGATCGAGGAGGAACTCGAGCGGGTCGTCCCTGTGATCGAACGGATCGCCGACCTCGATGCCCTGATTTCGGTCGACACCCGTAGAGCCGCCGTCGCTGACGCCGCGCTCGAGGCCGGTGCCGATATCATCAACGACGTTTCGGGGCTCGAGGACCCGGAGATGCGCTTCGTCGCCGCCGAGCACGATGCGGGGCTGGTCGTGATGCACAGCATCGACGCGCCGGTCGTCCCGGACCGCGACATCGAGTACGACGACGTCGTCGCGGACGTGATCGACCAACTCTCCGAACGCATCCTCTTAGCCGAAAAGGCTGGCCTCGACCGGAATCAGATCATCGTCGATCCCGGCATCGGCTTCGGAAAATCCGCCGCCGAGAACTTCGAACTCCTCGATCGGATCGACGAGTTCCACGCACTCGGCTGTCCGGTGCTGTTCGGCCACTCCCACAAGTCCATGTTCGCGACGGTCGGCCGTGAAGCCGGCGAGCGACTCGAGGCGACCGTCGCGGCCAGCGCACTCGCGGCCGATCGAGGGGCCGACCTCGTCCGCGTCCACGACGTTCCCGAGAACGTCGCCGCGGTTCGGACGGCGCTCGCCGCGCGCAATCCGGAGCAGTTTGACTGGGAATCGTAATCCCCGCGTTTCTCGGCCGAGACGCCTTCGAAACCGCTGATCGTCCGTTCCAGGGCGGGACTTATACTGCTTGACGGCCACGTCCGATCATATGAGCGAACGAGCGGGGATCTCGGGGACGGACTTTTGGGAGGACGTAGACGATTCCGAGGCGCTCCAGCGCTATCGAACGCTCGTGGATATCGTCGACGACGGCATCTACCAGCTTGATCCCGACGGACAGTTCGTCGCAGTCAACGATCGGATTCTCGAGCTAACGGGCTATACGAGCGACGAACACCTCGGCGAGCATATCTCGCTAGTCCTCGACGAAGGCGATTGCCAGCGAATCGAAGGGGAGATCTCAACTCAGCTCTCGACGGATGACCGACAGCAGCAAACGTTCGAATTGACGGTCCGGACTGCTGACGGGGAGACGATCCCCTGTGAGCTGAGCCGGACGGGACGGTGCTCGATATCAACGGAACGGCGATGGAGTACATCGACGGCGACCTCGAGGCGGTGACGGGCGAGCCGTTCTGGGAGACGCCGTGGTGGGGCGAGAGTGACGGCGTCCGAGACGTGGTCGAGGAGTGGACCGAGCGAGCGGCCGCCGGCGAGTACGTGGACCTCGAGACGGACCTTACCGGTCCGGACGGTCAGCGGTACACCCTCAGCGGCTACTTCCGGCCGGTCACGAACGACGACGGCGAGGTGGTATCGATCATCGTCTCGGACCGCGATATCTCCGAACGCATGGAGCGCGAGCGCGAACTCGAGCGCAACAAGGAGCAACTCGAGACCCTGTTCGCGGTGCTCCCGGTCGGCGTCGTCGTCGCGGAGGCCGACGGTGCGATCGTCGCGGCCAACGACACCGCACATGCGGTCTGGGGCGGCGATGTGTTCGACGCCAACTCCGTCGAGGAGTACGGACAGTATTCGGTGCGATGGGCCGATTCGGACGAGCAAGTCGAACCCGAGGAGATGACGCTGGCCCGGGTGCTTCGCGGCGAGGAGGTGACCGAACCCGACATCCTCGAGATCGACGCCTTCGACGGTGAACGCCGGATTATCGAGGCAGAGGGCATGCCGATCCGTGATGAGACCGGCGAGGTGGTCCGCGGCGTTATCACGCTGAGCGACGTCACCGAGCGCAGGACCGCCCAGCGCCAACTCGCGGAGTCCGAGCAGCGCTATCGAACGATCGTGGAGAATTTCCCGAACGGTGCAGTAGGGCTGTTCGACGAGGATCTCAGATATACGGCTGCCGGCGGGGCGATCCTAGACGATGTCGGTACCTCGGCTGAAGAGATCGTCGGCAAGACCCTCTGGGAGCGGTATCCGGAACCGCTGGCCGCCCAGTTCGAGCCGAACTTTAAAGCCGCTCTCGACGGCGAATCCAACTCGTTCGAGATCGAGCTCCACGGCCGCCACTTGGTCGCGTACACGCTGCCGGTCGCGGACGACGACGGCGACACCTTTGCCGGCATGGTCATGGTTCAGGACATCACGGAACGCCGGGAGTACCAGCGAAAGCTCGAGGAGTCTAACGAGCGCTTAGAGCAGTTCGCCTACGCCGTCTCCCACGACTTACAGGAGCCGCTGCGGATGGTCACGAGCTATCTCCAACTCCTCGAGCAGCGGTACGGCGACGTCTTCGACGAGGACGGCGAGGAGTTCCTCGAATTCGCCGTCGACGGGGCCCAGCGGATGCGCGAGATGATCGATGGATTGCTCGAGTACTCGCGAATCGAGACCCGGGGCGATCCACTGGAGCCGACCGATCTGGACGACGTGCTGGATGACGTGCTCACCGACCTCCAGATCCGGATCGAGGAGACCGACGCCGAGATCGCGAGCGAGCCGTTGCCCGTTGTCGAGGGCGACGCCAACCAGCTCCGACAGGTGTTCCAGAACCTGCTGTCGAACGCGATCGAGTACAGCGGGGACGAGCCGCCGCGAGTTCGTATCAGTGCTGAGCGCGACGGCGCGGAGTGGCTGCTTTCGGTCAGCGACGAGGGGATCGGGATCGATCCCGACGACCGAGAGCGCATCTTCGAGGTGTTCCAGCGACTTCACACCCGCGAGGAACACACCGGCGCGGGGACTGGAATCGGCCTCGCGCTGTGCGAGCGGATCGTCGAGCGCCACGGCGGCGACATCTGGGTCGATTCCGACTCCGGCGAGGGAACGATCTTCTCGTTTACGCTCCCCGCCGCGAGCGATCGAGAGTCGTGATTTCGGTCGGCGACGGCGTCATCATACATTCCTTCCATTTCTTGGTGTCGCGCCGCTCGATGCCGGTATGCCCCTCTCTAACGGACTCGTGAACAGTCTCGCGTCGCTGATCGTCGTCGGTTTCGTCTGCCGAGCCATTGGAAGCTTCTTCGAAATCCCGAAACGCCGCATCGAGAGCTATAGTCGCCACTGAAAGTCACTGCACACCTGATCGCATGACAGCTGTGCGATCAGCGTGTAAATCGTTTCAGTGGCTACTATAGTGCCGGCGTGGGAACGCCGGTTGACGACGTCGCCGGGATCCCGCTCTCGCTCGTCGGTGCCTCGACACTGGTCGACGGCCCGCTCGCGGTCCCGTACGATCCACTCATGCTGCTCTTTGTGGGAGTCGTTCTCCTCACTTATCCCGAATTCGCGAGGGCCTACTGACCCCTCAGTCGTCGCCCGCTTCGTTGATTTCGGGCGTGTACTCCGCCGGCCCACAGCCTAACGACCGGTGCGGACAGTGCTGGCAGTGGTCCCCCGGCGTCGTCTCCGTGAACGATGGTTCGTCGACCGCTTCCAGTGTCTCGAGGACTGACTCCCAGGACGGGAGCTCGTCGGGCTCGAGGAGGTCAACGCGAGGGCCGTCAACGTCGCCGACGTAGATGTAGCCGACGGCCGAGATCGGTTCGTCGAACCGATCCTCGCAGGCCCGTGCGTAGAGCGACAACTGGACGGCGTCGTCGGGTTCGATCCGCTCCGCGGTGGCCTTGTAGTCCAGCACTGCGAGCCCGCCGTCGGGAAGCCGCCGGACCGAGTCCACGTAGCCGACGACGTCCCCCGTCACTCCGGTCACATCCTCGAGCGAGAAGGGGAGTTCCGCGGCCAGCGGCTCCCAGTCGGCGACCGGGCGATCGAACTCCGGCGCGGTCGCCGCGAAGTAGTGGTCGACGCAGGCGAGGACCGGCTCACGGTGTGCGAGCAGGTCCCGGGCGGTGAGCTGTCGGACGGCGGCCTCGCGCCACGCCTCACGGGTGCGGTACTCGCGGTGGAACGCCTCCTCGGCGACGTCGTGGAAGACGGTGCCGACAAGTCGCGACGACGGGTCGCCGGTCGCTGCGGGCGTCCCACCGTTCGTCTCGATCTCCTCGTCGTCCACCGCGACCGCCGTGAGCGGGTCGTCGATCGCCCGGACGACGTGATCGAGGTAGTGTTTCCGGGCACAGGTCTCGTGAGTGTCCATCGCGGAGTAGCTGTGGCGCATCGCGACCGGGAGCTCCGTCGCCGTCGCGAGCGTCTCGACCGGGAACCGGACCGTGTCGGTCGTCAGCGCAGAGGCTCGCCGACCGCTGGGGACTCGAGTCGGTGCGTCCGCCGCCGATCGGTCGTCGCTCCCATCCTCGTGCGGGCCGTGACTCGCGGCGTCGGCTGCCGACAACAGCGTCCCGTCGCGAAGCAGCCGTCCCAGCTGGTGGACGGTCGCAATCGCCTCGCGGGTCTCGAGCGGTTCGATGGGGCGGTCGCCGTAGTCGGCGTAGTAGGTGATCGTTCCCGGGCTCTCGCCGGCCGAGGCGGCGATCTCGTCGGTGCGATCGACCACGGTTTCGGGGTAGGTCTCCCGCACGCGATCAAAGCTCTCGGTCAGCGACGACCAGAGATCCATCCGCTGGCCGGTCACTGACCACTCGATGTCGCTCGCCAGGCAAGCCTCGGCCGTCGACGCCGCGAGTTCGTCGTCGTCACCGTCGTACTCGTACTCGGAGCCGAACACGAACAGGTGCGCTTCGGCCCGGGTGAGCGCGACGTGGAGTACCCGCCACTCCTCGGCGACCCGCTCGGCGGCGAGATCGGCGAGCAGTGGCGAATCCACGTCATCATCGAGCGTCGCAGCCAGCAATCGGTAGCGGGCCCGCTCGACGTAGTCGCCGTCGACGCACCACTCCTCGTCCGAGAGGTAGGGGGCGAGGACGGTATTGAACTCGAGGCCCTTCGCTTGGTGGACCGTCATCACGTCGACGCAGTCCTCGGAGTGGGTCCCACGCGTTCGGTCGCTCCCACCGCTTCGCAGGGTCTGTGCCAGCGCGTCCACGAACTCGGTCGACAGCGACTGGACGACGCCATCGGAATCGTAGGCCTCGACGAACCGCTCAAGGCGGTCGAACGCCGCCCGTTCATCGCTCGTACAGAACCACTCGATTCGAGTTAGCTCTCGGAACCGTCGAACGAAGCCTGAGAGCGGGTAGACATCTCGGAACCGCTCGAGGGCCGTGAGGTGCGCTCGAACCGTCTCGAGTCGGTCGGGTCGCTCGAGATCGAGCGTCGCCGGGTCGGCGTCCATCACGGCATCGGACAGCGATCCGTCCCGCCGCTGCAGCGTCGCGAGGTCGCCTTCGGTGAAGCGGTAGCGATAGAGCAGCACACGTCGGAGGTGGGCGTCGGCATCCGGCTTGACGAGGACTCTGAGATACGAGAGTACCGTCCGAATCCCGGGCGAAATCTCGCCGCGGGGCGAGCCGGATATCTCGTGGGGAATCTGTAGCTCCTGCAGTTCGTCCGCGACCTGCTGTGCGTGGTGGTTGGTCCGGACGATGACAGCGATATCGCCCAGCGAGCGCTGTGGGACGTTCGCGGCCTCGCCGTTGAGCAGCCGCGAGACCGTCGTCGCGACCTGCTCGGACGTCGACTGTGGAACCCGATCGCTCTCGACTTTGACGACCCGGTCCGGCGGCTCGTCCTCGTCGTAGGTGCCGGCCGTCCGGCCGTCCTCCCGCAGCGTCTTCGAGGACTGAGGACCGTAATCACAGGCGTTGGTCAGGTCCAGGATCTCCTGTCTCGAGCGGAAGTTGAGCTCGAGTTCGATCGCCTCGTGGTCGTCGTAGGCGTCGGCAAGCCGGTCTAACCCCTCTCGGTCGGTGCCGCGCCAGCCGTAGATGGCCTGGTCCTTGTCGCCGATCGCGAGCAGGTCCGGCCGGTCGGGGCCGTCTGTGAGTTCGGTCAGGAGGGAGAACTGGGTCGCGTCGGTGTCCTGGAACTCGTCGCAGTAGACCTGCGTCCACTGGCCGGTGATCTCGTCGGCGATCGCGTCGTCGTTTAACAGGTCGGTCGCCGTCCGCACCAGTTCGTCGAAGTCCATCGCCCGCTCGGCCTCGAGTGCGTCGTGGTAATCCGCGTAAACGTCGGCGTAGTGGCGGGCCAACCGGAGGAACTCGACGTAGTGTTTCAGCCGGCCGAAGGGGGTCTGTTCGATCCGGCTCGTCGCTTGCCCCCAGATTCGGTTGCCGAACAGCGCCCGCGGCAGGTGTTTCGTCGTCGGGTCGTCCAGCGATAGCGCATCGATCGTATCGGTCACGCACTGCTGGAGCACTCGGAGATAACGATCGACGTCCTGCACCAGGTCGTCGTCGCGGAAGGCCGCTGGTGCCTCCGCGATCTTCTCCCGGCAGTAGGAAACGAGTTTGCCGTAGTCGACCAGCGATTCCCGGGCCGTCTCGAGGTACTCGTCCCGGTTGAAATAGCGAAGCGCCTCGTTGTCGAACGAGAGGTCCTCACCGGCGGTCCGCTCGAGCCAGAGGACGAACTCGTTGCACAGCTCGAGGGTCCGCACTGGCGGCAGCCCCGACTGCAGGTCGTCGGGCGTGATATCTTCCTGACTCATCGACTGAATGAACCGGTCGATGGCATCGACGAGGTCGGCCGGCGAGCCGTCGTTGCGGGTCGACGCGGCCGCGAAGTCGTAGTCGTTGTCTGCGAGCAGGCGGCCGATGAGCCGGCGACGCGTGCGCTCGGTGACGACGTCGAACTCCGGCGAATACCCGAGGTAGTAGGCGTACTCCCGGACCAGCCGGTAACAGAAGGAGTGGTAGGTGTAGACGTCGATCGCCGCCGCGGCGTCGGGCTCGAGCCGCTCGCTGACCGCCGCCCGGATGCTCGCGGCCGCCTCGTTCGCGAAGGTTAACACGAGCACGTCGTCGGGGTCGACATCGCCCCGCTCGATGGCGCGCTCGATCCGGACGAGCATCGTCGTCGTCTTCCCGGTGCCGGCACCCGCGTCGACTGAGGTACAGGCCGCGCGGCTGTCGATGACCGCCTCCTGGTTGCCCTTCGGTTCGATCTCGGCGGCGGACGCGAGGCCGGCAGCGGCCGTCGCGTCAAGTCCGTCGTCGGTCGGGTCGGCCCCCGGCTCGAGCGGTCGCTCTCCACTGCCGTCCCGCCGCGAGTTGTTACCCATCGAACCGCACCTCCGCTGCGATATACTCCTGACAGCAGACAGTGTAGTCACAGTCGGGACACGCGTGCTCTGCGATCTGTGCCCAGCGCTCGGACGGATCGAAGGGGCCAGAGAGCAAGCTCGCAGCGATCCTCGAGAGTCGGTCGTCGACGGTCTCGTTTCGGTGGTCGTGTGTCATGCCGTAGGTGTGGTGGTCGACGTAAACGTCGGTCAGATCGACGACCTCGAGGCTCGTCTCGACGGTGTCCTGGACCCAGTTCACCGTCGTTCCCGAGCGCTCTGCCAGCGGAATCTGGAGATATCGACAGGTTCGGTCACCGAGCCCGAGCCGGTCGCGGAGCCCGCGAAGCCCGTCGAGGACGACGGCGGTCTCGAAGAGCGAGCCGACCGGGTCCGGTTCGAATGTGGTCGACTCCTCGTCGAAGTGGTCGGTGAAGAGTTCGGCGATGTCACCCTCCCAGTCGGACCGGTAGCGCAGGTGACCCAGCGGCGCGAGCGTCGGGACGAACCGGACGCCGACGATCGACGAGCCGTCGCCGTAGACGTAGTCTACCGTCGCGTCGATCATCGCCCGTCCGGCCTCGTGGTCCCCATCGGATACCTCGACCGTGCTCGAGAGTGGCAGTCCCGGCCCGATCAGTTCGCCGCGGGCCGCGTCGGCGTCCAATCGCTCGATCCCCGCGGCGTGGTCTGCCCCGACGCGCTCGAGGTATGCCGAAAGCGTTGCCTCGAGTACTCGTCGCTCGTGACGGCGCTGCGTTCTGGAGTGAAACGGCTCGTCGTGCTCGTTCCACAGCGTCGAGAGCCGATCGCTGGCGACGGCCTCGAGCGCCTCCTGCTCCGTCTCCCCGCTCCGGAGCGCGTCGCAGATGGCGGTCCGCAACACGTCCACGCGGTCGGCGACCGCGTCATCGTCGCTCCCCTCGAGGCCGTGAATGTGGGCGAATTCGTATCGGCGCGGACAGTGGAGCGCGGTGCGGAGGCCGTCGACGTCGATCGTGGGGGCGGTCGTCGCGTCGTCAGTCATCGCGCATCACCTCGCCCGCAGCGAACTCGAACTGCGAGCGGACCGCCTCGGCGAGCTCGTCGTCGACGTCGCCCTCTTCGAGCACGACTGCGATCTCTTCGAACAGCGCCTCGGTCTCGCCGAGGTCGGCCTCGCCGCCGGTGCTGGCCTCCCGGAGGACCCGTTCGAGTTCGCCGCGGGGCTGGTTGAGCAGCGCCTCGACGGCGTTCGTCTCGCCGTGGATGGCCGCGTCGCCCGCGGCGTCGACGTCTTCGATGCGGAGTCCGGGCGTCGACTCGAGCAGTTTCAGATAGCGCGACTCGTCGTAGGTCCGCTGGAGGCCGCCGGCACCGCGCTCGTAGGAGCACCAGTAGAGAGCACGCTCGGCCGCGCGCGCACCAAGTGCGAGCCGCCTGCGGGAGCGCTGGGCGTGGTACGTCTCGAAGGGATCGCCGACAGCGGTCGCGTCGACCGGCTCGAACGTCTCCGCGATCTCCTCGAGCGACGGGTCGGTGACCGCGGGATAGGTCGGCATCTCTCGGAGCCACGCCGATGGGAACAGCTGGGTGAGGAACTGCTCGCCCGGGTAGGTCTCGTCGATCAGATCCAGCAGGAAGACCGCCTGCCGCGAGTCGTACTTCAGGTCGTCGACGGCACAGACGGTGACGCCGCCGGTCGGCGGCCGCGTCTCGACCGCATGGACGTAGGGCGCGTCGTACCTGATCGTTCGCCGGAGCATTCGGCGCAACCCCTGCCAGTCCGGCCCCACGAGGTCCGTCTCCTCGACGAAACGGGCGATCTCGAGGACGCGCTTCATACCTTCGTACTGCTCACGGGCGTCGACCCATTCCTCCTCGCGGGCGATTCGTCCTTTCAGGTCCGTCCGGCGGATCCAGCGCTCGAGCGAGCGGCGGACGCTCGACCCGGCGGTTTCGGCGAGCAGGGCCGTCGAAAAGTCGGGGACGCGGGCCTGAAGACGGTTCAGCGAGACGTCTCGCGGGTCGCTCGAGTCCCGGGACTCGCGGGACGGTTCGGCGGGATCGAACCGCTCGAGTGCGTCGCCGTCGCGCTCTCGTTCGCACTGGCACGTGATGACCGCATACAGTTCGTTCACTGCAGGGTCTTCGGCTAGTGAGGGCGTCCCAATCGTCGCGGTCGGCACTCCGGCGTCCCGGAGCCGCCGTCTGGTCTCCGGAACCCGCTCGATTCGCGGCACGGCGACGGCGAACTCGTCGGCGGACCAGCCGTGGCGGTCGGACAGCGACTGGATTTCGGTCGCGACTGCCCGGACCTGTTCACGGGCGGTCTCGGTGCGGATGCGTCGGGCCCGACCTGCCGGGTCTCCCACTGTGGACCCGTCACCGGTATCGACGTTTCCCTCCGGCGGCTCGCCCGTTGCGAGGAACCGCGTGATCGGTTGATGTGGCGGTGCATCAGTAGATTCACAATCGGACACGGGCTCGAGTGACTCGATCTCGAGGCCAGCATCCCTCGCCGCCTCCTCGACGCAGCCCGGTTCGACCCGGGTGCGCTCGACGCTGGCGTGGCGTTCGCCGAGACAGACGAGGTCGACGTCGCCGGAAAGCGCCGCGAGGTATCGTCGGTCGAGTCGGCGGTACTCCTCAAATTCGACGGCGAGGACGGCGTCGAAGGAGGCGGTCACGCGGGTTCGCAGTCCGTCCGCGTTCGCCTCGAGCAAGTCGACCGCTTGCGGGATCACGTCCGCCCGCTCGACGTAGCCTCGATCGTCGAGTTCCGCATGGAACCGGTCGTTCATCGCGTAGAGGAAGGCCAGACAGTCATGGGGCAAATCGAGGTCATCGAGCCGGATCCGTTGGCGGGTCGCCGCGAGCAGCAGTTGCCCAACGTCGCGCGCGAAGCTCTCGTGGTCGGCCGCGCGCTCGAGGTAGGCGGGAACCGATCGGCTCGCGCCGTCGATTACCATCGAAATGAGCTCGATACGTTCCTCGTACTCGAGTCGAGAAAGCGTCGGATCGTATTCCTCGATGGTCTTCGAGGCGTGTTCCGGAAGCGACTCGATTCGGGGCGAGCGGGGACCATCGTCGGTCCGCTCGAGGTCGGCATCGGCTAACGCCTCGATCAGTGTCTCGAGACCCGCCGGATGCCGTTTCAGCACCAGGACGTTCCGCGGGCCGTGTTCCGCGGCGAGAGCGGCGTACTCCGCGGCAACCGTCGCGAACACGTCGGTCCCCGGCGCAGGTGCGGGAAGGAGCTTGCAGGTTCCGTCGAGTGCGGGCGGCGTGGCGGTCATCGGTCGTACGTCACCGTGTATGACGGAATTAGTATTTAAATGTGGGCACGATTCGATCCGATTCGGTGTGCGGATTGACTCCGATCGATCGGACTCGAGTTCTGTCGTCGTACTCGAGTCCGACTCCGAACCACTCCTCGCCTGCGATCACAGCCGAAACTATCCTATTGCAGTAGTAATAATATAAAATATGAATGCTTGGCAGACTGAATTGGGTCTGGACTAGCAGTAGTATCGTATTGGAGCAGTAGGGGAAATTCTACGGCCATATAGATGATACTGTGTTTCTGAATGAGACAGAACCGGCTGATCCGGGTAATCTTCGAACAGGGGTCTATTACGACCGATAACTGGCTACTAATACACGTGTATCGGAAACGGACGGATATGAGTCATCTATTACTTCTCTTGACAACCCTATGATTCTCGATACTTCGAATATCGCTGTTTACCGGCCCGGTGAGACAGTGGGATGGACTGTCAGTCGGAATCTCCGATCGAACGGCAGTCGGTCGATCCACAGACAACCGTTAGGGCGGTCGGTCTCGAGGATCACTTACTGTGTGACGCTTCCGAAGACGCTTTGTCGACCGGCGACTGCTATCGAAACCGCTTTTCGGGCAGTCGTCAAACGCCCTCTCAGTGAACTGGTCATACAGGAATACGGTCCTCGTTCTCTGTACGTTCGCGTTCTTCGTAACGGTGACCGCGCGGCTGGTGATCAGTCCGGTCGTTCCCGACATCGTCGAGACGTTTTCGGTTAGTACCGGCGCGGTCGGACTAGCGCTGTCGGGCATGTGGGCCGCGTACGCGCTCTCGCAGTTTCCGAGCGGGCTGCTCGGCGACCGATTCGGCGAGCGGCGAATCATCCTGACCGCAATCGGCGGAACGGCGGTCGCGAGCGCCATCCTTGCGCTATCACCGACGTACGTCGCCTTCCTGCTCTTCGCAATCGTCCTCGGCGGGGCGGCCGGCCTCCACTACAGCGTCGCGACGACGCTACTCACTCGGTTGTTCGATCAAACGGGACGTGCGATCGGGATCCACGTCTCCGGCGCGCCGATCGCCGGCCTCGCCGCGCCGGTGCTCGCCGCGATCGCCGCCGACCGATACGGCTGGCGCGCAGCGATCGCCGTCGGGACGGCCGTCGGGATTCCGATCATTGTTCTCTTCTTCCTCCAAACCCGTCCGACGGAGCCGCGCTATCCCGATCGGCGGATGCGAGACCAGGTCGATCCGTCCCTTCTCTCGCAGTTGCTGGCCCGCCCCAGCGTGGCCTACACGACCGCGCTCTGTGCGATGGGTGCCTTCACTTGGCAGGCCACAGCGTCGTTTCTCCCGACGTTCCTCGCGGTCGGCTACGGTCTCCCGCGGACGACGGCCGGCCTCCTGTTTTCGCTGTACTTCCTCGTCAACGGGGGCGTCCAGCCGCTGATCGGGTCGCTGTCCGATCGCTACTCGCGCGACGCCGCCGCCGCGATCACGATGACGGCGGGACTGGTCGGCTTCGCAGTGTTGGTCACCGGCGACGGGCTGGTAACGGCGATCGCCGGAGTCACCTGTGTCGGTGTCGCAATGACCTGGGGTGCACCGCTGCAATCGCGGTTCATGGACGTGCTCTCTTCCTCCGAACGCGGCCTCGGTTTCGGACTCGTCCGGACCGCCTACATGATACTCGGCGCAACGGGGAGCGTCGCCATCGGCACGGCCGCCGATCTGTTCGGCTGGATGGTCGCGTTCGGCCTCCTCTCGACGATCATGGCGATCGCGCTGGTGACGATCGCCATGAACAATGTCCTCTCACTGGGGTACTAACTGAAGCCCGATTCCACCCCTGAACCCGCCTACTCGCTCATCCAGTCGCTCGCCTGTGGTTCGCTCGGGTCCGTCGGAATCTCGACGAGAACCGGCTCCGCTGCCTCGAGCGCGGACACGAGCGTTGACCGAATTCCCGACGGCGTCTCTGCGTGCTCGGCCCGCATCCCGAGACTCGTCGCGAGGCCCGAGAAACTGATCGGCGCGTCCGTCCAGTCGTACTCGCCGGCCTCGAGATCGTAGTTCCGGCCGGCATCGTCGCTGATGATCGCGTAGTCCTCGTTGACGAAGACGACAATAGTGATCGGCAGCCCCTCGGAGACGGCCGTGTGGAGTTCGTGGACACACATCATGAGTCCGCCGTCGCCGACTAGAACGACCACGTCCTGGTCGGGGTTGGCGACCTGTGCGCCGATTCCCGACGGGAGGCTGGTTCCCATCGTCGCCCACGAGCCCGGATTGACGTACGAGCGCGGCCCCGCGGCCTCGAAGACGTTGAGTCCCCACACGCGGGAACCGCCGGCGTCGGCCGTCACGATCGCCTCCCGCGGGACCGCTTCCCGAATCGCCTCGAGCGCGCTAACCGACGTGATCGGCGGCGACGAGTCTCGCAGGTCCTCGAGTCGCTCGCTCGTCGCTGTTCGGATCTCGCTCGCACGCTCGATGGCGTCTCTGGCCGTGAACTCGCGGTCGGCGAGCGCGTCCTCGAGCGCAGACAGTGCCTCGCCGGCGTCGGCAACGATGCCGACTGTCGGGTCGTAGCCAGTCCCGAGATCGCCGGGATCGAGCGTGACGTGGACGAGAGTCTCGGGCACGCTCACGGACCAGGAGCGGGTCGTGACGGCGTCAAAGTCCGTGCCGACCGCGAGCGCCGCGTCCGCGCTCGCGAGGAGTTCGAGCAACTCGGGTGATGCACTGCCCGACAGCGTTCCGGCGACGTATCCGTCGGGACCATCGGGGAGGACGCCTTTCCCCTTGTAGGTGGTGACGACGGGCGCGCCGAGTCGCTCCGCGACGTGCCGGAGGTCGTCGCTCGCCTCGGCGGCGCGGATGCCACCGCCGGCGATGATCACCAGCTCATCGGCGTCGGCGAGACGATCGGCAGCTGCATCGATATCGCGATCCGCGGCCCCCGAGACCGAGTCACGGCTGTACTCCGCCGGTGTCGCGAGCGGCACGTCCATCGACAGGAAGTTCTTCGGAATCCCGACCCGGACCGGCCCCTTCGGTGCCGTCTCGGCGATCGCGATGGCCTCCTCGAGGATGGCGAGCGTACTCTCGGGGGCCTCGACGAGCAGATTCGCTTTGACGACATTGTCGTAGGTGTCCGGCGGCGTCTCGTGAATGCCGTCGCCACCGCGGATCTCGGGTTCGGTCTCGACGGCGATGTGCACGAGCGGCGTGCAGTCGTTGAGCGCGTTCTTCAGCCCGTTCATCGCGTTCATATCGCCCGGACCGGGCACGACGGCCGTCGCCGCGGGCTCCCCGCTGGTCTCCGCGTACCCCCATGCCTGATGAGTGACGGCAGTCTCGTGGCGAGCCATGACGAACTGAATGTCGTCCCGCGCTCCGATCGCCTCGTTCAACGGGAGTGTCTGTTTGCCCGGGATGCCGAACACGGTGTTAATCCCGTCGGCCGCCAATCGCTCGATGACCGCTCGGCTCACGTCCATACGCTCACCTCGTAAACCAGGCACTTATGATCTCCCGTCAGTCCGCTCTCGGCCTCGTTTTCCGAGCGACGACTCGAGCCGTGAAACACCGCTTTCAGCGCTGATTCCGTGATCTATTCGCTCATATCGTCTCATCCGGATCCGTATGGGCTTCCCACTTATCAGTATGAATTACATCCATATCTATGTAAGCCTAATGGGGGATTCTCGGTCGATTTTCGTCGTCTCGGCTTGCGATTAGCCGGGTCGACAAACTAATACATCCGTTCAAATGAACAATGGATGTGTGATTGAATTCATCTATTCGTCCGGTTTCGCCTGCGTTCCGTCACACTGATTCGAATCACGGTCCGATGATACCACGGTCGGCGGTCGAAAACAGTGTAAGTTGGGCCGTCTCGAGCAGCGGTATCGCAAGGATTGGCTCAGAACGCCTCCATATTTCGATTCGCGAAACGATATCCGAATGCCGATCGTCACCGGAACCGACAGTATAGCCGATCTGTCTCTCGTCGTAATCGTGTCCTGCTGCGAAGGGGATTTGGTGAGTAAATTACGCAAGGTACAGACTGCCTCCGTCGCCAATAGCGTCGTCGATTGTGGTCGTCATCGTTGTCACTTGTACTATCGGCTCTCTACACCCTCTCTACAGGAACTCAATAAGGTCGTTTCTTTTGGATTGCTGCCAATGGTGACGGCGACCAAATTGATGGGAATAGCCGTCGCTATCGGAGAGCGAAATAGTTCGCGGAGACGTTTCTCATTGGTGAACATTTTTATGGGTACGGGCGCTATGACGCATATCATGTCCCACAACGACGCCGGGAATCGGGAACGCGAACCCGGTTCACCGATAATCAAGAGCGTCGAAACCTCGCTCGCGATCGTCGACGAGCTACAGGCTCGAGACGGAGCCGGGGTTTCGGAGCTAGCCGACGCGATCGGGAAATCGAAGGGGACGGTTCACAAACACCTGATCACCCTACGCAAACACGATTACGTGGTCAAGGAGGGCGATACCTACCGGATCGGCCTCCGATTCCTTGACGTCGGTGGCTACGCCCTCCATCAGGTCGAGGGGCTTCAGTACATCGAGCCGAAGGTCCGAGAACTGGCGGATATCACCGGGGAGACGGTCCAGTTCTCAATCGAACAGCGCGGCCGATCCATCGTCCTCGACCGAAAAGCCGGGAAAAAGGGTGTCTTCAGCCGTGCTCGGATCGGAAAACGGTTCTACATGCATCAGGTCGCCGGCGGCAAGGCGATTTTGGCGAACCTGCCCGACGAGCGCGTTCGCGAGATTGTCGCCTGTCACGGGTTGCCAGCCGCCACCGACGAGACGATCACTACCGAAGCCGAACTGTTCGAAGAACTCGAGGCAGTCCGTGAACGAGGATACGCGTTCAATATCGACGAGAGCACGCACGGACTCTGCGCGGTCGGCGTGCCACTGACGGGACCAGAGGGGTCAGTCATCGGCGCGTTCGCCGTCGCCGGCCCGAGCCATCGCATGCGCGGCGAGCGCTTCGAGTCGGAGATTCCCGACACGATCCGAAGCGTCATCAACGAACTCGAGTTAAATCTCGCCCACTCCTGAGACGGCTCAGTCGGCGTCTTCACTCCACCCTCGCGACCGCGCTCCTCGAGTTCGAATCGACTCCAGACATCAGATACGAATGATAGTTTGTATAGATATGTACATGTGCGACCAAAATCACATCTCATACCGGCTTAATCGGATATAGTGGGTTATTTGGGCTGTATGGGGCCGCTTGTTCTTCCTTTTGTCGCTGTCGAACAGCCTCGAATCCGGCTGCAAGGATAACCGACACAAATGCCCTCAAAGCACGGAAATACCGCTATCTGGCGAGTGAATGGTCGAACTTTCGTTTCTACCTCAGAAGAACTCTTCTCTGATAGATTGGTATAAATATATGAAGAATGGTACGTACTGAACTACGTCTTTGGTTCGGGTTCGAACCGGTCTCTCGAGTCCGATCGACAGCACGGATTCGACCGTCTCGAGTCAGGTCCCACCGAACCGGCTCGCATACTACTCTATCCATGTCACCGTTTCGGATGGGGGTCAGTCCGACAATCCTTATATTGTATACTGAATACTGTATGGTATGGAGGATATTTTCGTCGCTCGGGTCATGTCCTCGTCACTGCACACGGTGACGCCAGACACGCTCGTCGAGGACGCTGCTCAGAAAATGCTCGACAATGAAATCAGTTCGGTCGTCGTCGTCGACGACGACAATCAGCTCGAGGGGATCTTGACGACGACGGACTTCGTTCGGATCGTTGCCGAACAGAAGCCGAAGGATCAGACGTTGGTTTCGAAGTATATGAGCAGCGACGTCGTGACGGCATCCGCTCAAGATAGCATCCGCGACGCCGCGGATGTGATGATCGAACGCGGCTTCCACCATATTCCCGTCGTCGATGAGGACGAGGGCGTCATCGGGATGGTCACCACGTCGGATTTGGCGGGCTACCTCTCGCGCGAGCAGTCGCCGAGTCCGGAGTGAGTTTCGCGGATCGGACCTGGTGACCTCCTTCTGAAGTGAGCGGGGTGCGGCCCCCCTCTTGCACCGTGACCATACGCTGCCGCTCGAGACGCCACTGCCATCTCGTAACTGCGCGAAGCAGAAGCGGTGCGCCCGCAAAGAGAGACGGACGGCTTCTCAGGCGTCACTCGATACTGACCGGTTGCGGAACCGCCAAACCGATCGTACTCGCATCGCGGATCGGCCGCAACATCCTTGCCGGTTCCTACGTCTGTTATACGTACCTCTCGATAGCCCTACCGATGAATACCCACTTATTTCAGTTCATCCCTTATACGATACCGTTTGTCGTCGGCGCAGCGGTCCTCCTGACGCTGGCCGGCTACTCGATCAGACTCGGCCGAGCGAATGGATTCGACAAGACGCTGCTCGCGTTCATCGCTACGATGGCGACATCGGCTCTCTGGGCGCTCATGCGAGCCGTTCAGTTTTCGACGGCCGTACTCGAGCTCAAGCAGGCAGCTCTTGGATTCCTCTATGTCGGGTATCTCGGGTCCTCAGTGTCACTGCTCTGTTTTGCGCTCACGTTCACCGGACGGAAAGATCTCGTCACAAGACAGACGGTCGTCTTGCTCTCGATCGTCCCGGTCGTCGGAATCGTCCTCGCACTGACGAACTGGTCCCACGGATTGCTCTGGACGCTGGAACCCGACCGGGTCGGTGACCTCATCTACATCGATCGCTCCTTTACTGGACTCTTCTTGCTGTTCGTCCTCTACAATACAGCGTCGTCGATAGCCAGCACGGCAATCCTCGTGAGATACTCGTTCACGTCGAAGGAACTCTACCGACGTCAGGCACTCGCGGTGTCAGTCGGAATCGTTTTTCCGATTATAGCCGGGATTCTCTACGTTCTCGAGGCGTATCCGTTCCTCTCGCGCCAGGTCGATCTGACCCCGATCGCGTTCGTGCTCACCGGCCTCTGTTTCGGGTACGCGATATTCAAATTCAGATTCCTCGATATCGTTCCCGTCGCTCGTGATTCGGTAGTCGAGAACATGCGCGACGGCTACGTCGTCCTCGACACCGCCGATCGGATCGTCGACCTCAACCCCGCCGCCCACGCCATCTTTCAGTGTGGCGACGAGATCATCGGCGATCACGTCGACACCGTCCTCTCGACGGTCGAGTCGCTCGTCGACGAGCACGAACACGGGAGCCACATCCAGCAGGAGCTCTCGGTCACGATCGACGGCGACGAACGGTTCCTCGTCGCGACCGTCTCGACGCTATCCAAGGGGTAGAATCGAATCGGACGGCTATTGATTCTCCGCGACGTAACCGATCGACACGCGGTACAGAAGCGCTACCAAGAACTGATCGAGAACGCCACGGACATCGTCTTCGTCTTGGACCCCGATGGGACGATCACGTTCGCGAGCCCCTCGGTCACCCGGTTGTTCGGCGTCTCGCCCGAGTTGATCGTCGGCGAGGATGCATTCGAGTACGTCCACGACGAGGATACGCAGGCGGCTCGCGAAGCATTTGATCGAGCGCTAGACGACCCCAGCAGCCAACCTCGAGTCGAATACCGGGTTCCCGACGACAGTGGCGAGTGGCGCGTCGTCAACGTCGTAGCACGGAACCTCGTCGAGAACTCGTACGTCGAGGGTGTCGTCCTCAACGCGCGGGACATCACCGAGCGCAAGGAACGGGAGCGTGAACTCGAGCGAACGAACGACCAACTCGAGCAGTTCGCCTCCGTGGTCTCCCACGACCTGCGAAATCCGCTCAACGTCGCCAGCGGTCACCTCGAGGTCGTCCGCGAAACCGGGTCGGCGGATTCCCTCGACGAGATCGAACACTCGCTCGACCGCATGGAGACGATAATCGAGGACGTCCTCACGCTCGCTCGGCAGGGCAAATCCATCGGTGAAACCGAACCGCTCTCGCTCGAAACTGTCGCCCGCGACGCGTGGCGTCAGGTCGACATTCGCGGCGCCGAACTCGTCGTCGACGCCGACCGAACCGTCGACGGTGATCGAGATCGTCTCCTCCAACTGTTCGAGAACCTCTTCCGCAACGCGATCGAACACGGCGGGGGCGACGTCACCGTCACCGTCTCCCTCGAGGACGATGGGTTCGCCGTTGCCGACGACGGCCCCGGCATTCCGGAGCCACAGCGGGAGTCCGTCTTCGACTCCGGCTACACGACTGCCGATACCGGGACCGGCTTCGGGCTCGCGATCGTCGAACAGATCGCCGAAGCCCACGGCTGGGACGTGTCCGTCAGAGTGAGCGAGAGCGGCGGCGCACGTATCTCCGTGGCCGTCTCCGATCGTCTCGTCGTATCCTGAGCACTGATGCCAGAGACTCGCCCGTTAGGTCGAGTCAGGGTCAGCGCCGCTCTGGGACCCCTCGTCTTCAGTCATCCACCGAACCGTCTCGTCGAGTTGATCTCGCAACGCACGGACCTCCGTCGGCGTCAGCTCGACGTCCGCGTGGCCCGTCCCGTGGTCGCCGGCCATCGCGTCGATACTGAGAACGACGCGGTGGCCGTCCGCCGATTCGGGTCGGACCGAAACGTCAGCCCGATCGGGATAGTCCCGCGGCGGTCCCAACTCGAGGTCAGTTTCCCCACGTGTGACGCCGATTCGGACGCGCTCCGTGTGCTTGAGGTCGAACGAGTCCGTCCGATCCTCCTCGACGGGGGTCGGCTCCTCGGCCGGAGTGGTGTCCTCTGGCATACGTATCCCTTGTTTACCGCTCCCCTTGGCTGTACGCCTGGCCGACCCCGCGCGGTCTCGGCGGCAGACATCGAGTAGGAACGGCCGTCATTCGCTCGCGGATCGCGGGACGAAGGGGCCGAAATCAGCGGTTCGAGCGGCGATCGTCGCGATCCGGAGTGCGTAGCTCAGTAAGACCATAAAGGGGAGAAAGACGAGTACGACGCCGGCGGCGGCGATCGCCAGCAGAAGCCAAGCGCTCGCGACCGCGTCAGTGATCCGCGCATATGAGACGAGCAATAGGCCGCCGCCGACCAGCGTGGGGAAGCCGACGTAGAGAAGCATCCGCGAGAGGACCGCGAGTTCATGCTGAATGTACAGCGTTTTGAACGTTTGCCGAGCAATCGCGAGAAAGCCGAGTAACTCGATCAACTCCTCGAGCGGTTCCGTCTCATCGAAGGCGTCGCCCCACTCGTCGCGGAACGTCCGCGCCGCGTGGTAGTAGTTGCCCTGATGGTGGCCGAGAACTGCCGACAGCGCCTCGAACGTCCCGAACTCGGCGTCCTCGAGCGCGTCCGAGACCGTCTCCCCGTCCGACTTGAAGGCCTCGATGAATCGCTCGACTTCCGTTCGCTTGGCCGGGTCGACATCGTCCGTGAGCGCGTCGGGAAGCCGCCGGGCGCGGTCGACGGTCGCCGTGACGATGACGTTCAGAAAGGCGGCCGGTGACGCCGGACTGACGCCCGACTCGGTCAGTTCCTCGACGTCCTGCTGAAACTCGGTCATCCCTTCGAACCGAGTCCTGAGATCCGATGTCCAGCCTAATTCTTGGGAGAGGACGAGCTGATTAATCGCCAGTACGATCGTGATGAACGGCAGCGTGCCACCGACGAGTGATCCGTAGAGTGTCACAACGGTCCCCGCGTCGTTTACGGGGAACAACCCAGCAACGTACAGCGCGATGACGGCGACGTACAGGCCAACCGCTAACAGTCCGGCGATCACCAGCCGGTGGCCGTCGAGCATTAGCCAGCGCTTAGCCGGCGACTCGGTTATTTTCTGGTACGTCAACTGGCTCTCCTCACCGTCCGCAGTCGTGGACAGCTCCCGGTCGTGGGCGCTCATATCGACTCGACAACGCCGGTACTGAAAAGAACGGACACGGCACCGCCAACTATTGAAACGGACAGACCACGCGATTGAACCGTTACTCGACGGCGAACATCTCGCCGTCCAGTTGTCGGCCACCGGTCCAGCACTCGCGGGCGAACCAGATGAGATATCCCATCGCGAAGACCGTGGCTGTGGCAGTGAGCAGCCACGGACCGCTGGTGGCCTCGAGCCCGCGGAGTTGGGAGAGCCCGAACCCGCCACAGCCGACAGCGAGTATCCCGATTCCGACCGCGGCGACACGGGGCCAGCCGACGGTCCGATCGCCGATGGCGAGTCGCTCTCGAGTCCCGGCGAGGAGTAATACCACACCGACGGCGGTGAGCCAACCGATCAGTAACAACGTCGACGGAGTCGTCGAGCCACCACTCACGACGAAGAGGCCCGCTAATAGTAGCGTTGCGACGCCGCCACCGGTGAATCCATGGCGAACGACTGTCTTCAGCCCGCTCATTGCGCGGCTGATTTGGCGGGGTCGTAGTTAGTGGTTCCCACTCGTCGCGGCTCGTCGATCAGTCGTCGTCCATCGGTGCCGTCATGGGCTCGACGCGTTCACCGCGTGGCCCCTCGAGATCGATCTTTGGGAGCAGGTCGCGCAGGTAGCGCCCGGTGTGGGAGTCCTCGAGTCGTGCGATGTCTTCGGGGGTACCCGTCGCGACGATTTCGCCACCGTTCTCGCCGCCTTCGGGGCCGAGGTCGATGACGTGATCGGCGTTCTTCACCAGATCGAGTTCGTGCTCGATGACGGCGACGGTGTTGCCGTTGTCGGTCAGCCGGTGGAGGACGTCGATGAGTTTGCGCTCGTCCTCGCTGTGGAGTCCGGTGGTGGGCTCGTCGAGCAGGTAGAGCGTCTCGCCCGAGTCCTTCTTGCCGAGTTCCTCTGCCAGTTTGACCCGCTGAGCCTCCCCGCCGGAAAGGGTGGTCGAGGGCTGGCCGAGTTTCATGTAGTCGAGTCCGACGTCTTTCAGCAGTTTGAGCCGACGGCGGATCTGGCCCGAGGACTCGAAGAAGTCGTAGGCCTCCTCGACGCTCATCTCGAGGACGTCTGCGATGGTCTTGCCCTTGTAGGTGACGTCGAGCGTGGCGTCGTTGTAGCGAGCCCCGTCACACTCCTCGCAGGGAACATAGACGTCGCTCAGGAAGTTCATCTCGATCTTGACGGTGCCCTGGCCGCCACACTCCTCGCAGCGGCCGCCCTTGACGTTGAACGAGAAGCGCCCCTTCTCGTAGCCCCGCTGTTTCGAGAGCTTCGTCGAGGCGAACAGCTCGCGGATGTAGTCAAAGACGCTGGTGTACGTCGCGGGGTTCGATCGTGGAGTCCGGCCGATCGGCGACTGGTCGATCAGCCGGACGGTTTCGATCTGATCGAGTCCCTCGAGGGCGTCATGGTCGCCCGGAATCACGGACGTGTTGTCGTTCATCTGGCGGGCGAGGCTCTTGTAGAACACCTCGTGCATGAGGGTGGACTTCCCGGAGCCGGAGACACCCGTAATGGCGGTAAAGCAGCCCAGCGGGATGTCCACGTCGAGATCCTTGAGATTATGCTGGCGCGCGCCGCGGATCGTCAGCGCGCCGTCGGGGTCGCGTCGCTCATCGGGCACCGGTATCTGCCGCCGACCGGAGAGATAGTCGCCAGTGACGGAGTCCTCGGCCGATTTGACCTCTTCGACGGAGCCGTTGGCGACGACCTCGCCGCCACGCTTGCCGGGACCAGGCCCCATGTCGATGACGGTATCCGCGCGGCGCATCGTCTCCTCGTCGTGTTCGACGACGATCAGGGTGTTCCCGAGGTCGCGTAGCTCTTCTAAGGTGTCCAGTAGCCGGTCGTTGTCCCGCTGGTGGAGCCCGATCGAGGGCTCGTCGAGCACGTAGAGGACGCCGACCAGCCCGGAGCCGATCTGCGTGGCGAGGCGAATCCGCTGGCTCTCACCGCCGGAAAGCGTCGAGGCCTCCCGATCGAGCGTGATGTAGTCGAGGCCGACTTCACACATGAATCCGAGTCGCGCTCGAATCTCCTTTAGAATCTCCTCGGCGATGACCTTCTCGCGCTCGGTGAGGTCTGCTTCCATCGCCTCGAAGTGATCGCGAGCGTCGCCGATACTCATCGCGTTGATCTCCGTGATAGAGGTGTCGTCGACGAGTACTGCTCTCGAGGCGGGCTTCAGCCGCGTTCCGTCACAAGCCGGACACTCCGTGACCGACATGTAGTCCTCGATGTGTTCCCGCGTCGAGTCGGAGTCGGTCTCGAGGTACCGGCGTTCTAAGTTCGGGATGACGCCCTCGAAGTGCTTCTGCTTCCGGCGGGTGCCGTTCTTGGTGCTGCGCTTGAACACCACTTCGCCGTCCGTGCCGTAGAGGAACGCCTGCTGGACGTCCTTCTCGAGGTCTTCGAAGGAAGTCGACAGCGAGACGCCGAAGTGTTCCGCCACGGCGTCGAGGCGGGTCTGGTAGTACGAGCGGTTGTAGCTCCAGGGCTCGAAGACGTGCTTGAGCGGCTTGGACTCGTCTTGCAGGACGAGGTCCTCGTCGACCTCCTTCGTCTCGCCGAGACCCTCACACTCCGGACAGGCACCGTGTGGCGAGTTGAACGAAAACGAACGGGTCTCGATCTCGGGAATATCGATTCCGCAGTGCGTGCAGGCGAGATCTTTCGAGAACTCGACGACGAAACGGTCGTTCTCCTCGGTTTCCTCGCCGAGCGCGCCGGTCCGGCGGGCCTCTTCACCGAGGTCCGCGGCGACCTCTTCGGAGGCGTCTGGGAGGATGACCTTCAGGACGCCCTCGGCCTCGTCGAGCGCCGTCTCGACGCTGTCGATGATGCGCGGGCGGTCCTCAGCGCTTACCTTCACGCGGTCGACGATCACGTCGACGGTGTGATCGAAGTTCTCGTCCAAGTCCGGGTCGTCCATCGTGAGGTCGTACTCCTCGCCGTCGGTCTCGACGCGGGCGTACCCCTCGGAGACGAGTTCCTCGAAGAGGTCCTCGAAGGCACCCTTCTGGTCGCGGACGACGGGTGCCGCGAGTTTGGCCTTCGTTCCCTCGGGGAGTTCAAGGATGCGCTCGACCATGTTTTGTGCACTCTGCTCGCCGACTTCGCGACCGCACTCGGGACAGTGTGGCGTGCCGACGCGGGCGTAGAGGAGCCGCAGATAGTCGTGCAGTTCCGTGACCGTTCCGACGGTCGAGCGGGGGTTGTTCGCGGCGTTCTTCTGGTCGATCGAGATCGCCGGCGAGAGGCCCTCGACGGTCTCGACCTGTGGCTTGTCCATCTGGCCGAGGAAGTTTCGGGCGTACGCCGAGAGGCTCTCGATGTAGCGCCGTTGCCCTTCCGCGTAGACTGTCTCGAACGCCAGCGAGGACTTCCCCGAGCCCGAGAGGCCGGTGACGACGGTGAACTCCTCGCGGGGGATCGTGACGTCGATGTCCTTGAGGTTATGCTCTTCTGCGCCGCGTACGTCGATGTAATCCTTACTCATCGTTCGGTCGCAAATAGACACTGTCTCTCTTGTCGACGCAGTTCCAGATTCATTGTATCTGAGTCAGTGGCCGCAAGGACTTAACGAGTCTGAAAGGCCGATGCCACGTCATTGGTTGGCACATGACACTCGGCCGTCGTCGGTATCGTCACGAATCGGCAGGGAGGTGGAGTTTGGTGTGGCGTGTCGCTCGCGTCCCCCAAAATTAGCCATCCGCTGAACGCTTGCGGGGCGTCGAATCGGACGACTCGTCCCCGCGATTGTGCCACCACTGGCTGGCAATCGCACCGGTCGCGACGGCGACGAGACCGAGGACGACGACGATGTTTACCACTGGAATCAGATAGAGGACGTTGACCGTGATCGCGCCGACGACGAGCGCGAGCCACGGGTTCGGTTTCGGTCCGCGACCGGCCCGCCGGAGCAGCCTCGAGCCGAGGACGATGACACCGACGGTGTTGGAAACTGTCAGCGCGATTGGGAACACGACCGTCAGTGCCTCGAGTCCGGTCCCGACCGGTTCCGGCACGCCGACCGCGACGAGGAGCGACGCGACGGCCATCAGGACCGCGAACGCGACGACGCCGCCGACCAGAATGGCGATGCCGATCACGCCCGTAGTCACCGGTTCCTCGACGATTCGGGTTTCGATCCGCCGAACGGACGACTGGGAGACCGCGAGAACGAGCGCTCCGATGACGACGGTCGCGAGGACGTAGAGCCCGACCGCGAGCGCCAGTTCCTCGAGCGTCGCGGGGTTCGTGACGACGTCCTCGAGGTCGCTTCGGCCGGTGACGGTCGCGGGAACGAGCGTCGACAGTGTGATCGCAGTTACGAGGGTATATCGCGGGGTCATACCGTGGTACAGGTCACGTCTGGCGGGCCCGACGCTCTTCAATCGGTGGGTCCCAACGGCGTCGAGAGCCGCAGTTCCACGGTATCGCAGTTCGACGCGGTCTCAGTTCGGCGGACACGATAAATCGGCCTGCGGTCTGCGAGACGATCAGACCGCTCTTTCGCCTGTATTTATGGATATCGGCTCGAAAGAGGGCGTATGGACGATATCGATCTCGACGAACTCGTGTCCTCGCTGACGTTTCGTGAGGAAAACGAGGCGATCAAGAGTTATCAGAACACGGTGGCAGTCGCCTGCCCGGCCTGTGACTCCCAGTTCGATGACCTCGTCGTCTGCAAAGAGAATCCGGCGAGTCTCAATCTGTCGAAGCAACTGGATTTGTGTGTAGGATCGGCGGACGATCAGGTGGTCATCTTCACGCACAAGAAATAGCGTTCCGGCTCCGCTGAAACCTTTTTCAGCCATTTTAGTGAATATCCCGTTCACTATATGTTCGAACTTATTGTCAGAACTAAACAATCTAAACGTCAATTGTTACTCTAATGGACATAATACGGAAAGTCCTTATCGGTGCCGCTATCGGACTTGCAGCCGCTACCCTCTATGACATACTCAATATAGGAAGCCTTCTGGGGCTTTGAGACAAGTGTCAGACGTAGAACTGGGCAATTGGTAGGTAGTCTCCACATAGAACTCTAACCTGAACTACCTGCAAAGAAGAACAGCAATTCGCTATGTGAACTTGCTTACTGACTAGAGGGTGTCATAGAACTCTTCTCACATCGTGATGATCGTGCTTCCCGGATTGTCTCCGCGTTCGTAGTTTGTGATAGCGACGACGAGGCGAAAGCACAGGGCAAGAAGACGCTCCGTGAGGCAGGGTTATCACGCTATGGGACGGATCTGTGTCACCTTATTCTCGTCTATTAAGGTATTCTTCGAGATTATTGATGATTTCTTCGTCATCAAACCGGAGATCGTTTCGATCGAATCGAATACTCGGTAAAAGACCGGATCGATGTAATATTACATGGTTCTCCAACACTGTAACGTATTTTATCTGTGACATTGGTATAAATTGGCGCCAGGTGACAAGTTTTCCACCTCCACTCCGACGAAGCTCTAACCCAGCCGGAGTAAGCTTATAGGCTCTATCAGACAGCACTGTGTTTGTTGTACTAGATACTGTGACGACGACAACGAGAGCAGTTAACACAGTCAGATATGGAGGAAGCCAAAATGAAAGTAGTCCAACTGGGACCAATCCAGTGACCATGGTGAATATCTGCACTTTTATTCTGTGAGCCCGCGGCCACCTGGAAGTCCATTCTATCAGGACGTTCTCGGATGCGATAGCGGAAGACGCAACCCGATTACGAGCCGTGAGTATGGCAATCTCACCTGCCACAGCTGCGACAATCCCGAGTAGGAACCCAGTCGCACCGACGAGACTTGACACGGGGATGGAAGCCGGGTCAATGAGATAGACAGCGACCACCTCGAGGACACTAAAATGGTAAGCCATCATTGGAACGAGTCCGAGAAGCGGGAAGAGCCAGGCTACCCAACCTGAGTTCAGCCAAGAGGCTATTTGTCCGTTGTCGGTTGTTAGGAATGCCGTCCCGGAACCGATAGTAATACCGATCGTTCCTAGAACGGCGAATGCAAGCACTTTGCTGCGCAAGCCCAAATACTCCACAGTGAACAGAGTAAGCGTCGGCGCAATCAGCGCGGCTACGTAGCTGCCGACGAGCACGCCGAATCGAGGACCCAATCCATCCGGTGAAACTACCGAGTTTTCGGTATTATATTTCATATTTGATTTTGATGTGGGGCGTATAAAGTATTTAGGTACGCTGAAAACTGAGTGTTGACCTCAGCGTGAAGGAGGGAGTTGAAGCGGTTTCTGACGAGTGCTGTTACTGAAGACTCACCGGCCCAAGGTCGCGGGCTGGCCGTCAGCCCGCGACCGGAGCGTACGCGTCGGGACGCCGATACGTTCGTCTCGATCTTCCACCGCCGCGCTACCTCTGCTTCTAGTTCGTGGCGAATCCAGCCACAGAACGTCTGGAATGTGAACTGTTCGGGCAGGTCGCGCCCACCCTTTCGCGGTCGGACGACGGCTGTAAACGGATGCTGAACACATCCAGACGCAGACTTTCTCATGACCAACTCGTCGATACGATTCAGCTGATTACGTCGGTTGGGAAGTACCAGTCTTAGCAGTCACAATGCTGTGAAGATATGATCTCTAAATCAGACCTGATTTCAATGCCACATCCTTCATTAGTCAAACCGATATAGATCGCAGTCGTCGTCGCGAGGACGGCCGCCACTGCCATCACAACCGGCGCCAATGCAGTTGCTGCAAAATAGGCGGCGATCACAGTAGCGATAGTGAAGGTGCCGGCAGATAATACGGCTCCCCATTGAATACTATCGACGGCGTCGTCATCAAGATAGCCCACGTCGTCGCTAATCCCTACTTTCCCATCACAGTGGCTTTGGGCCTGGACCCGACGTCTGCGATTGTTGCCACTCTTGAGAAATCGACTACGCCCTTTTTCGGTTAGATCAACGTCAAGTTCGCCGGCACTCTCTTTTATTTTCCAGTATCCTTTTTCTACACCTTTATTCATTTGTTTAGCAATTTTTTGGGCAGTGAATGTGAGCGATTTCCCGTTAGCAGAGATCTCAACTTTTCCTTCCCAGATGTCCGACGTTTCGCTTTTCCTTCCCGAGTGCGTTCACCTGACCTTTCACTTTTGCCTTACCGTTGGCGACCGTGATCGAATCTGTGAGTTTTTCGAACTTGTTGGCTTTCTGATTGCCAATCGCTTTCTTGTCCTTTGCCGCAGCGGCGGAGCCAGCCATGAGACTGCCACCAATAAGACCGCTAGCTGATTTGAGAACACTACGCCTATTGATATCATTGTAATCTTCTTTCATGACTCCATCAACATTTTATCCCTTACTATATATATATATATAAAATTATCTTTCTCCCACTGGATCGTATCATGGAAAGCCTCCCGTGGGAGGCCGCAGGGTTTGGAAACTGTGTCCAGCAGTACCAACGCCCTGCAAGACGTAGCTTCGGTAGACGACTTCTTGGATGCGGCGGCTACCGAGACAGTACCGCTGTTTGATCATCTTGTGTTCGAGTTTCTGCTGGAGTACGACGTGTTCGCCCCCGGCAGGCGGGGGCGAACACGAGTGCATCAGCCACCAGATCTCTTTCGTGGCTTTCTGCACTGCTACTACGAGGATGTCTACGGTACGCGCCCAGTTACACGAGAACTTCAGAACGGCCTTGTCTGGTATTACTGCGGACTCGACAAACCGCCATCTAGAGACAGGATCAGTCGATCACATCGAGAGGCTCACGATCTCCTCCAGTAGGCACTGAATCTACGTCCGTAATGTCTGGATAGCCTTCGGAACGATGGTGGTGGCAGGATCTGACATCAGTCAGTCGCTGTCGGCGGCGGATCGCCGCCGACGCGACAGTGTAGCCACTCACGAGCGCAGCCCCAATTCAGGGACAGCTACCGGAAGAACCGGTCGTCGGGTGGTTGATTCGCTGGGACAGCTCTGCGCACACCGAGGGCTGTCCAGGCAGCACGAACCACCATCTCACAGAACTCCGTGAACGACCACTCCCAGAGGCGGCGCCCCCCACGGCGGGGCGCCGCCACGTACATCCAGTGGAGGTATCGCCAGACGTTCTGCAGCAACAGACTCACGACAAACAGCAATAACCGAAGCCCAGCGTCCCGTGAACTGGTGAGAGCGAGGCTCTGCTTGGCTAATCGGTAGCTTGATTCGATGCCGAAGCGCTTGCGATAGTGTTCTCGTGCATCCTGTGGTGTGTCAATGAACGGCGCGTCAACGGCGTAGCCGTGACGCGCCACCCCGTGCTCGTCGTATCGTCCTCGCTGGTAGACACAGTCGATGAACACAGGGAATGTTACCCGCCCAGCGAGTTCGTGTTCGATCACGCGACTCCAGCCTCTGCTGAGTTCGTCTTGAATCGTCTCACCCCACTTGACGATTGGCATGATGTAGGCGTAGTTGTGCGCGTACAGCAGTTCGAGACAGGTGCTGTTGTAGAATCCGCGATCAAGGTAGACGGCCTTGACGCGCAGGTCAAGGCCGTCGGGGAGTTCGAGGAACTCATCAAGAGCATCGCTGGTGACTTCGCCAGCGACCAGCTGGCGAACCGCCAGTGTGTATCGCTTGTTACGCACCCGTGCGTAGAGCGTGACGTAGGCGTGAAAGGCAGTGGTTCCTCGTTTCGCCTGCGAGAAATACAGTGACTCCGTCTCGTCCTCGTCACCGTAGTAGGGATCGAGGTGGAGGTCGGCGACGACCTCCACCGGTCGATCTGGAAGCGTCTCAAGAACATCCCGTTGAAGGAGCGTGTTCCCAACCGCTTCAACGGTATCAAGATCGAACTGATCGGTAAGATATCCACGGACGGTATTGGCGTGGGGCGAGTCGTTTGTTTTCTCGCAGACGTGATTGATTGAGGTCCCGCCGGCGCTGGCGCCGGCGAGGACCTCGTACAATTCCTCCGTCGTGACCGCTACATTCTCCCCGAGCTCCAGCGAAAGTTCCTCATCGAGACTGTTGACGACAAAATTAAGCAGGTGCTCTTCTTTTAGCTCGTTGTCTGCTTGGGTTGCTTTCACACCTTCGCCAAGCAGACACTCATCCTAATCCGATGTGATCGACTGAGGATTGATCGCTTTCTCACCGACCTCGAACACATTGTTGACGATGTCTTCGACAGGCTCGTCGAGCAGGCCGCTGTCCGCGGCCTGCTCGACTCAACATACTCTATCGATTCAACCCACGTCGAAGCGATCCAGTACAACGACGCTGCATCGTGGAACTACGACCCAACAGCCGAGGAGTACTACTACGGCTTCGGTTGTACAATCGTCTCAACCGGTTCAAAGATCCCAATTGCAGCGGAATTCACCCAATCCAAGCAAGCATCTCAAGAGACGGCGATGCGCGTCATGCGTGACGCGCTCGCCGTCGGTACGCCGGTCTGGATGCTGGGAGACAGCGCCTACGACGTCCTCGATTGGCACGACCACCTGCTGGCCGCAGGGGTCGTGCCAATCGCTCCGTACAATCCACGAAACACTGACGACCCGAAAGACATCGGGTACAGGGTCGAAGATCGCATCGAGGAACATAGCGAGGACGTTCAGCTGAAGCAATCTATCTTGGACGAGACGTACAACAACCGGACAGGCGTCGAACGAACCAACGACGCGGTCAAGGACTGCGGCCTCGGGCATGTCCGCGCCCGAGGCCGCGTTCACGCACGAACAGAAGTATTTGTTGCGCTCTGTCTACGACTCGTCGTTGCCATCACCAACTACGAGCGAGGAAACGATCCGGGCTGTGAGATATTATGAGATGGATTCTATGACACGCTCGACTATGGTATTCAAAACACAATCATCCGCAAAATAAGAATGTTGATCAGCTAGTGGAGCTATGAAGTATAATTGTATACATAAAATATATTTAACTTCATATCCATTAATTGGAATATGGAACGTCGCCATTTCCTCGCTGGTGTCAGGATCGGCGTCTCAACCACATCTGTTGGGTGTCTCGCAGATAGTCTACCAACTGATGGTAGTGAGAACGGGAATAAAGACAATAATAAATCCCGAATCAGTGATGGAACCAATGAAAAGACAATCAAAAAAGACCCACGAGTCACTAAACCCTCCTACAAGATAGAGCAGTCGGATAAGCCAAATAATCCCGAAGATTTCGACGAGTGGAACGATGAGTACCTCGGCGAACACATGGATACCGAGTCGTCACTCACGTTTGAGACTCTGTCTGTCCCAGTTGGTCATGTACGGGATACTAGCTTCACAGATGTAAATAGTCCAAATAAGGGGGCCTATGAAGTTAGAGTAGTGCAAAATATGGATGACTATAAGGCGGTATTTCACAAAGATGAACTCTATACCGTTGATTTCAACGAGTATATGTTACTCCTTGTTGAGTCTGGTTTCGGCTCCGGTTCAGTTGAACACCGCTGGGCGCGTATGGAAGTGGATGGGGGTATTGTTAATCTCTATGGCTACTATACCGACCCCTACGAACAAACCGACGATATTGACACGTGGTTTTCTGTTCTTAAAGTTGAACAGCCATCCGACGACTTTGAATTTGCTCGCGTGAGTCTCACAGTTGATAAGAAGCGCCGTATCCATTTTAACTCAACAGAAGGGGTCGTCACGCTCAAAGAGTAATGCTCATAGTAGGAAAATAACCTCGCCCCCAATCCTTCGGCCAGTACCGGGTTGTCTACATGCTCACCCTTTACTGACCGAATCGGTACGTTCCAAGTACGAGCCCACCGTCGAGCAACAGCTAGCGAAGAGCAACGTCGACGATCGTCTCCGAAACGTCCACTTCACGTCTCGATCCCCGTAACACGAATCGACTGACCGCTTCCGGAGCCGCGATCGCTGTGACCCGGTCTCGAGCCCGGAAATCAGTACCCGGACCAAAGTGACTTCGGCCGGCAGCCCAAAGGGCGACCATGAGCGAGGACGCCGCGGACGCACTCGCGGTTGAGGACTTCGTCGAGTATTGCCGCACCCAGGCCGGGCTGCTCTCGGGCAGCGTTAAGACGATGGGCGAGGAAGCCGACGAACTCCTCGACGAGATCGATCAGGAGATGGCCGAGATCCGGTCGCGCCTCGAGGCGCTGCCCGACGAGGTAGAGGCGACCGAAACGCCCTCGACCGCGGACGTGCCCGACGCCAGCGAGGTCGACGTCACGGCAATCGAGGAGTTACAGCAGGAACTCGAGGAGAAGCAACTCCTCGTCGAGGCGAAACAGGCCCGGATGCAGGCGTTTCAGGACCTGGCCGCCGACTACACCGAGTTGGCCGAAGAGCTGCCGTCGACCGTCGACGACGGCCAGGAGGCGCTGACTCGCGTCGTCGAGTTCGAAGCCGACGCCGACGCGCCGGTATACTTCGACGAACGACAGACGATGGTCGAGGCGGCGGCTGCGTCGGCCGATTCCGAGACCGAATAACTGGACCGAGCGGAACGGAGCGAGGAACGCGAGCGCTGTGCCGTCCAGCCGCCGATCTGCGCCCGTCTTGTGACACTCACCCGAATCTTCATTGCGCATAGTGTTGTATAGACAACATATGGCGATCGACTACAGCGAGCGCGAGACGTCCTACGAACTCTACCGAAAGGGGAAACGAGAGGGCACTTGGGATCCCGACGAGTATGACCTCGAGCAGGACCGGGAGGACTGGAACCAGTTCGCCGAGGCCGAACAACACCGGTTCCTCGCGACGTGTTCGGGATTTTACGACGGCGAGGAGGACGTCACGCGGACCCTCGCGCCGTACATGATGGCGCTGGATGCCCTGCCGAACGACGAGATGCCGTTCGACACCGTACAGGAGGAGATGTACCTGGCCCAGCAGGTGTACGAGGAGGCCAAGCACACCGACTTCTTCAGCCGATATTTCGAGGAAGTCTTCGGCACCCAAGAGACGGCCCCGTACCGCGAGGGCGGCTATCAGGAGCAGGGGTACAGCACCGACGACCTCTACGACACTGCAGACGACCTGTTGGCGGCGATCGACAGCGGCGACCGAACCGAACTCGTCTATGCGCTCGGCGAGGCCTATCTGAACTATATGGGAATCGTCGAGGCGCAACTCGCCCGCGGCGGCTACCTCAGCTTCGATCAGATGATCGAACTGAAAGCCGAGGAGATGGACCGAGACGTCGTCCTTGAGTCGTTCCAGGCGGCGATTGGCAAGGTCCGACAGGACGAGACGCGCCACATCGAGAACGGACGCTGGGTCATGAGCAAACTGGCTGAGGCCGAACCCGCCATCGTCGTGGACGTCTACGAGCCGCGCATCGAGGAGTACGTCGAGAATCGACTGCTAACGGGTCCCCTTGACGACGACCAGCCGTTCGACGGCTACGACCCGCGGGAGATCGGCGAACAGATAACCCAGTACCTGCAGGACACCGTCGACTACATCGGTGCCGACCGGTTTGAGCGGTACAGTGACGTTCGGGCCGCCCTTCAGGAACGACGAGCCGCCGACTGACGCGTGAGGCCGAAGGCTCCCGCTCTCGTCCGCTGGATCACCTACAGCGCCTCGAGCAGCGTGTCCACGTCCCCCTCGCTGTTGAACGCGTGAATCGACGCGCGGACCGCGTCCGGAGCCGGCAGCGGCCGGACGACGATTCCCCGATCGGCGAGCCGCTCGACAGCCCCCTCCGGGTCGTCGTCGGCGATCGTCACCAGTCCGGACTCGTACTCTCGCGGGCTCAACAGTCGCTCATCCGGAACGCCGTCCTTGAGCCGGTCGGTGAGCGTTTCGATCCGCCGTTGAATCGTCTCGATTCCGATGTCCTCGAGCACGTCGATCGCGTCCGTCAGTCCGGCGTACGGAGCGGGGCTCGCGGTGCCGACCTCGAACCGTTGCGCTCCCGCTGCGTACCGATAGTCGCTGGCGTTCTCATCCGCGACGCTGCGGTAGCCGATCGCGGCGGGGACGAGATCCCGCTCGACGCCGTCGCGGACGAAGAGGAAGCCGGCACCGAAGGGGCCGAGAAGCCACTTGTGGCCCGCTGCGACGACGAAGTCGGCACCCCACTTGTGGACGTCGACGGGTACCTGACCGGGCGACTGCACGGCGTCGACTAGGACCAGCGCTCCGGCGTCGTGAGCGATGTCGACGACTGCTCGGATCGGTAGTCGCGTTCCGTGGGTCCAGGTGAGCGAACTCACACAGAACAGTGTCGCGTCTTCGGCCGCCGCTTTCACGGCCTCGAGATCGAGCCGTCCGTCAGCGGTCTCGAGCACCCGAACTTCGACGCCGTGCTCGCGCTCGAGGCGTTGCCATGGCAGGATCCCCGCCGAATGTTCGAGGTCGGTTCGGACGACGACGTCGTCCTCGTCCCAGTCGAACGCACCTGCAACGCGGTTGATTCCGTCGGTCGTACTCTGTGTGAGTGCGATCTCGCTCGGCGCGGCGTTGAGCAGGTCGGCGACGGCCGTCCGCGCCTCGTCGTAGACGTCGAACGCTGCGGGATACATTCCGTCTGCCGTGGGTGCCTCATACTCGTGGTGCTCGAGCGCCGATTCGGCCGCCTCGACGACGCGGCGCGGGCTCGGGCCGCCGGCACCCCAGTTGCAGTAGACGCCAGACTCGAGGGCCGGCATCGACTCGCGTATCTCGATCGGATCCATTGCATGGTCGTTCGTCCAGTTCCGTGTTCGTTCTGGCGGTTAACCATCGCGGTCGTGCCTCGCCCTGTGGGAGTATATGAATGCCCACAATATACAGGGAACGGCCAATATAATTACCGTTCCTCGGGAATCGTCGATGCTATTGAACGTATGTCCACCATACAGGAACAGCACTGGAACCGACGAGCCGGCGGTTGCGGAGGGACTGCCGGCGGCGAAGCCCGTCGACGTTGACCGGATCGCGCGGGATCCCACGGACATCCCGGAGCCGGTCGACTGGGACGAGCCTCGCGAACACGACATTACGATCCGGACCGAGCGGGTGACCGCCGAGATCGAGCCGGGGGTCACCTTCGAGTACATGACCTTCGAAGGGCAGGCCCTGGACCGATGATCCGGGTCCGGCGCGGCGATCGGGTCACCCTCACGTTCGAGGTCCCCGATCGCGAGCGATCGTCTCGAGGTGCCGTTGTTTGCGGACGCCATCGGCTCGTCGGGACGCCGCTCGTCGCCGCCGTCCTGTTCAACACGGCCGTCGCGATCCGCCAGCAGGGCGGCGAACTCGAGCGGCTCTCCGACTGGACGACCTGGTGCGAACAGTCGTTCGACGATGGGTCCGTCGAGTAGTTTCGACTGTCCGACTCGAGGCGTTACAGTTCGCCTCGCAGGACTACTTCGTTGTCAACCCGCTGGAGCATGTCCTCGGTGATGACATAGTCTTCCTTGTCTTCGCCCTCCCAGCCGACGGAGGCGAGCACCTGCTCCGCCAGGCTGGGGTTGGGATCGACGTAGCCCCTCTTGTTTTCGACTTTCGAGACGATGCCGAGTTCCTTTCCCTCGACATCGACGACCGTCTTGCCGACCGCGTCGTCGGTCAGTGGCGCTGTCATAGTCGTTTCTTACCGCGACCATCCGGGTAAACGAACGGCCGTCTCGTGCCGGTCCCTCCGAGAATGTCCCAATCGTCGCCCGTCGTTCAGCGGTAGTCAACTCCGGCTGCACACGCGTCCCGGGACTATTTGACGCTGGCTCCCGACAATACGGCCACGCGTTCGACCGCGCTCCGATCGCGCCGTGACGGTACTACCACCATGACACAAACACTCGAGATCGACGACGACCTGAAAGACCGACTCGACAGCCACTGTGAGGAGGGCCAATCGCCCGAGGAACTCATCGAGGAACTGGTCTCGATGTACGAGACCGAAGGGGCGTTCCTGCAGGAAGGGTACTCCGAGTAAGGAGGATGGGGCTCGAATCCCCGTCCGTCCCTGCCACTGACGAGACCGATGAGGAAACAGCCAGAGGAGACAGCCGGCGACGACGGACTTGCGTTCGCGGAGACGGTTCCTCGAGACGCTCCGGCTGATCAAGTATGATAGTGGATGACACTCAAGTGGTTGGTCCCCGTATTAGTCGATATGCACCTGCTGGTCGCGCTCGACGACTCGAAGCCGGGGTGGGCAGCACTCGACTTCGCGTGTACGAAACACCCCGACGACGAGCTCACGGTCGTTCACGCGATCGATCCGACCGATAGCAGCTACGGCGAGGTGGCACACCTCGGCCCAGACGTGTTGCTCGAGCGCCAGCAGGAAGCCGCCCGGGAACTGCTCGCGGAAGCCGAGGACCGCGCGGCCGACCACGGCTGCGTGCTCGAGACGGAGACGATTATCGGCCAGCCGTCCGACGCCATCGTCGACTACGCCGCGGCCAACGACGTAGACCGGATCATCGTCGGCAGTCACGGCCGGACCGGCTTCTCGAGGGTGTTGCTGGGCAGCGTGGCGGAGCAGACCGCTCGACAGGCACCCGTTCCGGTGACGATCGTTCGATAACAATCGATTCGAGCCGTTTCGTCGTCAGCAGAGGAACTCCTACCAGCGCATCGAAACAAAGACCGATCGCATCGTTGAGGTCCTCGTAGCGTTCGGTCCCGGAGTCGTTGATCGCGATGTGAGTGAGTTGCTCCGCTGCTGGGGGGTGAAGTTGTTCCGCCGCTGGGGGTGACGTACTCGTGGAGCGGTCGTTGCCCGAGTTACCACTCGCTCTCGCTTGGCATTCCGTCCGGAAACTCGTCGAGTGACGTGGCAACTCTGACCACGACACAAAGGACGCATACATCCGTTCTGTTCGACCTGATTGGATGGCAGAATATCGCGCGATACCGACGTTGTGATCACGGTATTACGCTCTTCCAGTGTCAGGGCCGGTACTCAAGGGATTCCGCCACGTACCGGCGACCGTAACAGGACAAACTAATTAAGGTCCACCACAGTCTGGATTACATGAACGACCGCTACGACGTAGTCATCGCCGGTGCCGGTCCCGCCGGCGCACAGTGTGCCCGCGATCTCGCCGCCAGGGGGTACGACGTCGTCGTCCTTGAGACCGAGGCCGAGGACGAGTTCCCGCGCCAGAGTAACAAGTCCACCGCGGGGACCTTCCACTCCATGATGGCTGCCTTCGGTATCCCTGACGACGTCGTGATGCAGTACACCGACAGCGTCGTCCTCGAGTCGCCGACCGAACACTACGTCCGCGACCAGACCGGCGCGGTGTTGGAGTTCGCGGACTTCAAACGCTATCTGGTGAAAGACAGCTGCGACGACGGGGCCGAGTACCGGTTCGACGCTCGCGTCACCGCGCCGATCATGGAAACGGCGAGATCGTCGGTGTCACCTACAACGGCGACGAAGAGGTTTACGGCGATATTATGATCGACGCGACGGGACCGAGCGCGCCTCTCGCGAAGAAACTCGACATCGTCGATCTCAAACGCGAGAATCACGCCATCGGCATCGAGTACGAGTTCGAGGGGATCGACATCGATCGCCCCGGCTTCGCGGACCTGCGCGACGCTATGATGTTACGACTGGACCACGAGATCGCCCCTGGCGGCTACTCCTGGATCTTCCACACGGGCGAGGACACTGCCAAGGTCGGCCTCTGTTACATCCAGAACGGCAGCCACGACCAGTACAGTCGCGACGATTTCACTATCGACGACTACCTCTCTCACTGGCTCGAGACGGATCCGCGGTTCCGGAACGCCGAACCGATCGAGGGCAAGCAACACCGCGGCTCGGCCCACATTCAGGAACCAACCAAACTCCACACCGATCGGTTCATGGCGATCGGCGATACCGTGCCGACCCTCGACCCGCTCTGGGGCGAAGGGATCAACAAATGCATGCAGTCCGGTCGCGCAGCCGCTGCCACCGCCGACAGCTGTCTCAAACACGATGGCGTCGAGCCGACCGCCGAGAACCTCGAGGTCTATGACACGCTCTGGCACCGCGACGTCGCACCCAACGCCAAGAGCCGGCTGCTGATGACACAGCTCCTCTATCTCGCACCGAACGAGCGCTACGACGACCTCATGCGAGACCTCCAGCGACTCGACGACGACATGCTGGCCGAGGCGAACAAGGGTAACGTCCGCGCCATCGCAAAACTGCTCGAGCCCGGGGACGCACCATTGCTCGTCGACCTCGCGAAACAGCGGCTGGATCTCGATCTCGGATCGCTTCTCTCGTAGGCAAACCGCGGCCCCTCTCGTTCGATAGCCGGTCCGAACCTGACCCGGAAAAACGGTTATAGACGCCGCCTTCGCCGCCAATTTGTATGATCGGTCCGTTATATCCGATAGATGGCGCTCCTCGAGAACCTCCTATTAGTGTTTGTCGCGGGCCTGCTCACGGCGCTGGCGACCGGTCTCGGTGCGCTCCCGTTTTTCTTCTTCGAGGGGATCAGCGACCGGCGAAACGTGGTTCTCTGGGGACTCTCCTCGGGAATCATGGTCTCGGCGTCGCTGTTCGGTCTCGTCGAGGAGGGGCTGGCGGAGGGGACGCCCCTCGAAATCGCGATCGGCATGGTGGCCGGCATCGCGCTCGTCGTCGTGGCCCACGACGTGCTGTTGGACGCTGACATCGATCCACGGACGTACGAGGAGGCCGATTTCAAGAAACTCGTCCTCATTCTCGGGGTCCTGACCGTCCATAGCTTTCCAGAGGGGGTCGCCATCGGCGTCTCCTTCGCCGATCTCGGCCTCGAGGGTGGCACCGAGCTGCTCGGCTTTACGATTCCGGTGCTGGCGATCTTCATGACGATCGCAATCTCGATCCACAACGTTCCAGAGGGGACCGCGATCTCGATCCCCCTGCGCTCGATGGACGTCGCGAACTGGAAACTCGTCTGGTGGGCCGTCTTCTCGAGTCTCCCTCAGCCAATCGGGGCCGTCGTCGCGTTCGCGTTCGTCCGCTACGCCCGCGAGTTCCTGCCCTACGGCTTTGGCTTCGCCGCCGGCGCGATGATCTATCTCGTCCTCACGGAGTTCGTCCCTGAGGCGCTCGAGATCGGCGAACGGCTGCCGTGGGGTGGAAAGCCGGAGTTGGCGGGCGGCATCGTCGTCGGTATCCTCGTGATGGTGCCGCTGACGTTCGTGTAGCGGCGGTCGTGGCCGTCGTCACACCTACTCGAGCACCCGCCCGTGTTCGTCGATCTCTCCGTTCACGATCCGGGTCGAGGAAATGCGCTCGCCATCGTCGGCACGGACGTAGGGCGCGACGATTCCCGACAGCGGCTCGAAGCCGCGCTTCCGGCGGCGGTCGTTGATCACTTCGAGTTCAGGGGCCGTCTCGGGAGAGACTACCAGCGCGTCGATCGACGGCTCGTCGGTGGCAATTCCGTACTCGGTCTCGAGTTCCCGAATTTCGACGTCGCGGTCCCACTCGTCGAGTCCGGCGATGGCGTCCGAGACGGCCCGCACTCGCTCGCCGAACGGTGGGATCGGACGGGGCTCGTGACGCGTCTGGACCGCGAGGTCATCACCCGTCAGTGCAACGACGACGCCGTCCGAACCGAATCGGAGCGCGTGTTCGAACAGCGTTCGATGCCCGTCGTGGAGCGGCCCGAACGTGCCGGCGACTGCGACTCGCATACGCGACTCGAGTACGAGTGTCCCTATAGTTATGTGCGGAACACTGCTCGTTGGACCGATTGCTGTCGTCAGCTCAGGACTCGCGCTCGAGACGTTCGGTGGTCATCGCCACTTCGGCGAACTCGCCCTCGAGGTGGGCTAGCGCGGTGCGGTGGACCGTTTCCGCATCGAAGGTCTCGCCGTCGACGGACCGAGCGAAGGTCGCGGTCGCGTCGCCGACGATAATCGGGTCGAAACCGAGGTTCTCCGCCATTCGCGTCGTCGTCGAGACGCAGTGGTCAGTCGTGAGCCCCGCGATGACGACCGTTTCGAGGCCTCGATCGCGCAGCCAGCCCTCGAGGTCCGTCCCGATGAACGCGCTGTTGACCGATTTCACCATCGTCGGTTCGTCCGTCAGCGGTGCCGTCTCGGGTTTGAACTCGAAGCCGGGGCCGTCGCCTTGGAGCGGCGAGTCGGGTTCCGTCGAATCGTGGCGAACGTGGACGATCGGCCGGCTTCGATCGCGCCAGTGCTCGAGCAGCCGCGCCGCGTTCGTTTCGGCGTCGGGGTTGTTTCGGTCGCCCCACGAGGGGTCGTCGAACCCCCGCTGGAAGTCGATCAGGACGAGGACGGCGTTCGCGAGTCGGGCGCGGTCGACGCCCGATTCGTCGGTTTCAGCTTCGGCGTCCGTCATGGGAGCTGTACAGCGGGTTTCGGATGTGCCCGAGTGATCGTGATTGGACACGTCGACGGCGCTTGCGCGTCGTCTTCCGAGAACATGTACTGGGGCCACTCGGGGGCCTCCCGGGCCCGAACACACCGATCGAGCGTCGCCTGATCCATCAGCGACTGGATGTCAGACTCGTTCATTGATTCTCACATGTCATCCGGTGGAACGTATATTTTGTTTCTCTGACCGTCAGAATAGGGGTCGTATGATGCTGTTATTGCCGATTAGATCTATATTCGCTCGATACGGTCACCGCTCGTCACGACGCCGCCCTCGAGGAGCCGCGCCCGAAGTCCGCCGCGATGGACGAGCGCCTCGCGGATCCCCTGCGCCTCGAGGTGACGCTCGAGATACGAACACGGCTCGCAGTGTTCGATGCCCTTACAGACGACCTCGCCGATCCGAAATCGATCGTCCACTAGGTGGTTCAGCGCAATTCCGGTAGTCGTGAGATTCCGGCGGTGGACGCCAGGCTCGAAGTCGATATCGTAGTCACGCTCGACCGCGGCCAGTGCCTCGCCCTCGATGAGCGTGACGTCGCTGCCCTCGCGGTCGGCGAACGTCCCGTCGGCACTGTAGTAGCGGTCGCCCTCCAGACCGCACTCGGCGGCAGCTCGGACGCGGTCGACTCGTTCCGTCGGTGCTCCCTGTTCCGGCGCGACGTGGATTGCCCGGACCGTTCCTGTCGACGACATGAGCGCGGAGACGGCCGCGATCGAGGTATATCAATCGGTTGCCTCAGACGCGTTCGGGTAACCAGCCGCCGTCGATCTCGAGGTTTTCCCCGCTAACGTAGTCGCTCTTGGGATCAAGGAAGAAGTACAGCGGCCCGATCAGATCCTCGAAGCTCGCGGGTCGGTCGCGGGGCAATTCCTCGGGGAACTCATCGGAGTTCTCGACGACGTACGGCGAGATGGCGTTGACCGTGATTCCGTCGTCCTGCGTGTCCGCCGCGAGCATGCGCGTAAACATCAACACGCCTTTCTTGGCGACGAAATAGGGGAAGTTCTTGGGATTGACGAGCCCCTGCTCGCTTGAGGCGTAGCCGATATTCACGATCCGCCCATACTCGGTTTCTCGCATCCCGGGCAGCGCCCGCTTCGAACAGAGATAGGTCCCAGTGAGATTGGTCTCGAGGACTCGGTTCCAGTCCGCGAACTCGAGGTCGGCCCAGTGGGCGGGCGCGAAGTCGCCGACGTTGTTGACCAGTACGTCGACGGGGCCGAGTTCGGCTTCAACGGCCGCGAAGAGGCCGTCGACGCTCTCGGGATCGGTCACGTCGCCCTGGATCGTCATCGCTGCCTCCGCACCGCGCTCGCGGGCGTCGTCGGCCGCCTCGCGAGCAGCGTCGGCGCTCGTGTGGTAGTGAACCGCCGTCCGCGCGCCGCAGTCGGCCGTCGCCAACAGGAGTTCGCGACCGACACCTTTCGCGCTCCCTGTGACGAGTACCGTCTGTCCTGCGAGGTCGGGTCCCTCCATGCAGTGTCAGTCGGCAACGGCGTGGAAAAATCGCCCGGAAACCGAGCCTCGTCTGTGTCGACGGGACATTGGGTTCCGTAACCCGCGGATTTACGTCGGTGCATGGTCAACCCGCCATCTATGCTAGACACAGTATTACTCGCCGTCGGCCCCGGCGACGCCGACCGCAGCGACGAACTTGCCGAAGCAGTTCTCGAGGTAGCGAAACCAGCCGATGCGACCGTCGTCCTCGCACACGTGTTCAACAGCAGCGAGTACGACGACGTGCTCGACCGCCTCGAGTTCGATCCCGAGATGGACGAGATCGATCCTGACGCGGTGGCAGCGCGTCACGCGACGATCCACGATCTGCAGGATATCCTCGACCAGCACGATGTCGACTACGAGGTCCAGGGCGCGGTCGGCGAACACGGGCCGACGATCGTCGATCTGGCGGCCAGCACTGATGCGGACCGCGTTATCGTTGGCGGGCGACGCCGGTCGCCGACCGGCAAAGCCGTCTTCGGATCGACGGCACAGGAAGTGTTGCTGTCGGCACCCTGTCCTGTCACGTTCGTCCGACACGACGAAGCAGCCGAGTAACTCAGCAACCACTGAGTAGTATCGCTTGGCGGTTTGGTTTGCTACAATAGTGGCAACACCGCTCTATCGGCGCGATTTCCGCAATACTGCAACGACGAGAATACTTAAGCGGGTGGCCTCACCACTGTGACGGTATGGCAATCGATACAGTACTCCTCGCAGTCGGACCGATGGACTCAGTACGTGCACCGGAACTCGCCGAGACGGCACTCGAAATCGCCGAGCCACTCGGTGCGACGGTCGTGATCGGCCACGCCTTCACGGAAGAGGAGTACGAGGATATCTACGATGACCTCGGATTCGATGCCCGCGTCGACGACGTCGACCCCGACGAGGTCGCTGCCCAGCGCGCGCCGGTCCCCGAACTGGCCGACCGCTTCGAGGAGGCCAACATCGAGTACGAGATCAAGGGCGCGCTCGGCGAAGTCAGTACAAAAGTCGTCGACATGGCGATCGACGTCGATGCGGACCGCATGATCGTCGGCGGTCGTCGCCGTTCGCCCGCCGAAAAGGCCGTTCTCGGCTCCGTCTCGCAGGAAATCATCCTACAGGCACCCTGTCCGGTCACCTACTTCCGCGATCTCGACGTGATGGAGTAGCGACGACGCGACGCTCTCGGACCCCGTGTTCCGTCCCCGACTCTCTCGTTTGCCCGCCGTCACCTCAGTCCTGCTCGTCAGCGTATCGCTTCCACTCCCGTTCCTGTCGGCGCTCGCGAACGTGGCGCTGACCGTCAGCTAGCTCCCGTCGGACCCGTCGCTCGAGCGATCGCGTCTCGGCCAACAGCGTCTCCTGGAAGTCCTCGAGGACATCGTAGGACCAGCGCTCCTCATCGACGACGCCGTGGGGAAGCAGTTCGGTTCGAATTTCGTCCGCGAACTTGTCGTGACCGGTCGCCCTGAGCAACTCCTCGGCCCGGTAGAGGTGGTCCATCCCGTGGCCCGTCGCGTGGTGAAACTCGAGCAGACAGCCCTGTGCCCGCTGGGCCCACTCGAGGCCGAGTTCGACTTCGTGGAGGGCCTCGCACTCCGCGTCGGACAGCACTGGTTCCGACTCGGCTGACGTGTCCGAATTCGGATGCGTGTCGTCGGTGGCCATACGCCAACTATGAGACATGGTACCATACGTGTGTCGCCGACCGCTCGCTGTCGGTCACCTATCGGGTCCGTAACGTATCGAAATCGCTACTCGTTGTCGAGTATAATCTGGGTAGTTAAGTACGGCCGCGGTCGTCCCTTAGGATAGAATGGTCTACTATGCGGGCGTCGATCTCGGCGCGACTAATGTCCGGGCCATCGTCGCCGAGGCCGACGGGACGACGATCGGCGTGAGCCGCCGATCCACACCACGCGGACCGACGGGTATCGACGTGACGGAAGGAGTCCTTCGAACGCTTCGCGAGGCGTGTGGCGACGCCGGGGTCAATCCCGAGCGAATCGCCGCCACCGGAATCGGTTCGATCGGCCCGTTCGATCTCGCGGAGGGAGCGGTGATCGATCCCGCCAACCTTCCTAACTCGATCGATCGGATCCCACTGACGGGACCGATCACGAAACTGATCGACAGCGAGGACGTCTACCTCCACAACGACACCGCTGCGGGCGTCATCGGCGAGCGCTTTCACGCCGCCAGCAACCCGGACGACATGGCCTACATCACCATCTCCTCGGGGATCGGTGCCGGCGTCTGCTGTGACGGGGCCGTGATGAACGGCTGGGACGGCAACGTCGGCGAGGTCGGCCACTGCGTCGTCGACCCGCAGGGTCGCCTGACCTGTGGCTGCGGCCGCGACGGCCACTGGGAGGCCTACTGTTCGGGCAACGCCATCCCCGACTACGCCCGCCTGCTCGCCGAAGACGACCCGACGATCTCGACGGCCCTCCCGCTCGAGGGGCCGGACTTCACGGCGAAGGATATCTTCGAACTGGCCGGCGAGGACGAACTGGCCGATTACGTCATCGAGCAACTCGCCCACTGGAACGCCATCGGCGTGACCAACGTCGTCCACTCCTTCGCCCCGATCGTCGTCTCCTTCGGCGGCGCGGTCGCCCTGCACAACGAGGAGCTCGTCGTCGACCCGATCCGCGAACGCGTGTCGGAGATGGTGATGACGAACGTCCCCGAGATCCGCGTCACCGACCTCGGCGACGATGTCGTCGTCGAAGGTGCGCTGGCGAGCGCCCTGACCGAGGGGACTGGGGATCGGCGACGACTACGGGGCTGACCCGCCCGCAATCCGATCGGCGTCCGGACTGCGAGACGCGCGACGCTCGGATACCGATCTGTCCGCCGAGCGGAATCTCCGGCTCGAGTGGCCACCTCTATATACCTGCGCTCCGGTGGCGTAATTATGGAGCGGAGAGCGTTCCTCCGAGCGAGTAGTGTCGGCCTTGCCCTGTCCCTGCCGACCGCAGCGGCGGCGTCCCGATCGAGCGGTGCGGCCGTACAGGGGGTGTACGAACCGCTCGGACAGGTCCCCGTTACCGGTGCCGCGGAAGCCGTCGTCGGCGACGACGGCGAGACCGCATACGTCGCTGCGACCACCGGATTCGCGTCCGTCGACGTGAGCGATCCCGCGGAGCCAACGGTTCTCGCCGAGGAACGCGACATCGAACTCAGCGGCGGGATCCTGTCTGAGGTCCTCGACGTGACCGTTGATGGCGATCGACTGGTCGCCGCGGGGCCGGCGAACCCCGGTTTTTCGACGACGGGATTTTGCTGCTACGACGTCAGCGATCCCGCAAATCCTGTCTCAACCGGTGCACACGATACCGGGTACCACATTCATAACTGCTATCTCGAGGACGATCTCTTGTTCGTCCCCGCGAACACAGGCGATCAGAACCCGCTCGTGATCTTCGATGTCGGGGGCGACGAAATCACGCAACTCGGCTACTGGTCCCTTGTGGAACACGAGCCCGGGTGGCGGGATATCAACTGGCTTGCCCGCTACCTGCACGATGTCTACGTCCAGGACGAAACCGCATACCTTCCCTACTGGAACGCCGGAACCTATCTGATCGACGTCAGCGATCCGAACGACCCCGGCTACGTCTCCCATGTCTCGGACACCACGCTCGCGGAGCAACGCGAGATCGGCGGCCAGGAGGCCGTCTACGGGTTGCCGGGCAACGATCACTATGCCGCGGTCGATGACACCGGCGAGTTGCTGGCGGTCGGCCGGGAGGCCTGGGCAACCGGCGGCGAGGAGCCCGATCGGCCGGGCGGGATCGACCTCTACGACGTGAGCGACCCCGAACGGCCGGAGCACCGGGGATCGATCGATCCACCGCGGACGACCGACGAGTCCCGCAGTGGCGGGATGTGGACGACGTCGCACAACTTCGAGCTTCGCAACGGGCAACTCTACTCGTCGTGGTACCGAGCGGGCGTGCAGATCCACGATATCTCCGATCCTACTGCCCCCGAACGGCTCGCCTGGTGGCGTGACCCCGGAACGACGGGGTTTTGGACCGCACGCGTCGTCAAACCCGGGGAAACGTTCCTCGCGAGCAGTACGGAGGCGATCCCGAACACATCGATCGAGGGCGCTCTCTACACCTTCCCGATCGAGCCTGGCGAACAGGCCGACCCGCCGTCGCTTCAGGACCCCGCCGACTGGGAAATAAATGGGAACGAGACGGGCGGAAGCGACGGTGCGAACGGGTCCGAGGGCGGAACCGAATCCAGCGAGAACGAGACCGGAAACACCGACGACTCGATCCCCGGATTCACTGGCGTCGCCGGTCTCATCGGTAGCGGGGTCGCCCTCGAGCGGCTGCGTCGACGCGGAAACGTTCAGGATTAATTCGGCTGATTTCGGCCATGCAACCGAACTTATTCACCGTTCCAGTGCCTAGCATAGCACATGACTGATTCCGAGGACGAGGCGTCGCTAAAAGAACGCGTCGAGCAGTGGATGGCGCGCGAGATGCCAATTATCCAAATGCACGGCGGGACCAGCGCGGTGCGGGCGGCCGACCCCGAGACCGGCGAGGTCATTATCGAACTCGGTGGCGGCTGTAAGGGCTGTTCGGTCAGCGGCGTGACGACGGGCAACATCGAGGCCGAACTCATCACTTGGCCCGAGATCGACGAGGTCACGGTACGGGTCCCCGACGCACGCGACAGCCTCGGCGGCCCCGACCAGCCCGAAACGATCATGGGCGTCGACCGGACCGAAGGCGGCCGCGGCGACTGGGGCTCGTCGAACCCGGGGAAAGACCACCTCTGAGTGCCCTCGAGTCCGTTCCCGTCTAGAAGCCCGCACCGTGTGGTCCCAGTTGACAGGGACGGATAGTTTTGGGAAGTCCTATATCCTTTTACGCGCCCATTACGGACATCAGATATCATGACGAGTAGACGCCTACAGGCAGGAGGTGTCGGCGATGGGTAACGCGCCCGACCCTGGTGACAAGGACGAACTCGACACCGAGACCGACGGCGGCCTTCGGGCCTATACCGTCCGGCTCGAACTCGTCGATGAACCCGGCGAGTTGCTTCGCACGCTCGCCCCCATCGCTGACAACGGCGGTAATCTGTTGAGTATCCACCACGAGCGCGGCAATATCACGCCCCGCGGCCACATCCCCGTCGAGGTCGACCTAGAGTGTCCGCCGGATCGGTTCGACGACATCGTCGAAGGACTCCGCGACGCTGGTGTGAACGTCATTCAGGCCGGCGCGGAGCACTACGGCGAGGAGGTAAACGTCGTGCTGATCGGTCACCTCGTCGAAACCGACCTCTCGAATACCCTCTCGCGGATCGAGGACGAGGCCGACGCCGTCGTACTGGACCTCTCACTGGCCGCGCCCGAGGGAACCGAGGGTATCTCGAGTGCGCGTGCGCGACTCGCGATCGACTCCGGTCGCGCCGAGGACGTACTCACAGCCATCCGATCGATCGGTGATGACAAGGACCTGACTCTCGTCGAACCATTGCTCGGAGGTGAGACCTGATGCGACTCGCGATCCTCGGTGCTGGTGACGTCGGTCGGTCGGTCGCAGACCTCGCTGGCGAGTACGATCACGAGGTCGTCGCGCTCGCCGACTCTACCACCGCCGCGGTCGATCCCGACGGAATCGCCGTCAACGAGGTCCTCAAACGCAAGGTCGGCGGCAAGGCTGTCGGTCCCAGCGACCCCGACGATGTCTTCGGAACTGAGTACGACGTGCTGATCGAGGCGACCCCGACGACGCTCGGCGACGCCGAACCCGGCTTCACGCACGTGAAACGTGCACTCAAGGCCGACCGCCACGTCGTACTGGCGAACAAGGGTCCGGTCGCAGAGCGCTACGAAGAACTCCGCGCGATCGAGGACGAGCACGCAGGCTCGATCCGATTCGAGGCGACCGTCGGCGGCGCGATTCCAGTGCTCTCGACGGTCGAGGACTGTACGCCACAGGCCGTTACCGCGGTCCGAGGCGTGCTCAACGGCACTGCGAACTTCATCCTCACTCGGATGGCCGCCGAAGGGCTGGACTACGAACACGTCCTCGCGGAGGCCCAAGACCTGGGCGTCGCCGAGGCCGACCCGACCTTCGACGTCGACGGCACCGACGCCGCGCTGAAGTTCGTCATCCTCGCGAACGTACTCGCCGACGGCGGGTTCACGCTCGAGGACGCGACTGTCGAGGGTATCCAGAATATTCCGGGCAGCGCGCTCGATCTCGCCGCCGAGGACGGCCGCACGATCCGTCTCATCGGCGAGGCGACCCGCGACGGCGTCCGCGTCGGACCGCGGCTCGTCCCCGAAAACGGCGCGCTGGCCGTGACCGGCACGCGCAACATCGTTCAGATCGAAACGCGGAACGCGGGCTCGCTTCACTCGAGCGGCCGTGGTGCCGGTGGTCCGGAGACGGCGACGGCAGTGCTCTCGGACGTCGGTCGGCTGCCGCCGCTCTGATACGGATTACTGTAACGATTTACCGGCGCAACCCCAGAGCGGACGGGGTTGCGCCGGCAATGACTTACAGTAGACCGTATGAGATCGCTCGACTACTTCTGTGGCTCGCTCCATTTCTCGTCTCGCTCGAATGCCGTCTCTTGTCTCCGCATGTTGCACCTCGGTACGACCAGTTGAAATCGAGACCGGCGTCGTCGAGCGGCGGGTCGCCTCTGCCGGGCGAGACCGTCGATCGGACGCGCGTCGGAATTTCGGTGCACTTCGGCGGGTTCTCACTGCTCTCGTGGCCGTTTCCTCACCGACAGTCGGCGTCTCTCGAACGTTCCGTGGCGTGTGAATGCTAGCCAAACCGCAAGAGGGCGTCGGGATCACCAGAATACGCTTTCGAAATGGTTTTAACCGCAACGAGCCAAAGGGACCGATATAAGCGCCTCTGCGCGTGAGCTACAACAATGAGCGACCAACACCAGAACCTGGCCATCATCGGTCACGTTGACCACGGCAAGAGTACGCTCGTGGGACGACTCCTCTACGAGACGGGGAGCGTACCCGAGCACGTCATCGAACAGCACCGCGAAGAAGCGGAAGAGAAGGGCAAGGGCGGCTTCGAGTTCGCCTACGTCATGGACAACCTCGCCGAGGAACGAGAGCGTGGTGTCACCATCGACATCGCCCACCAGGAGTTCTCAACCGACGAGTACGACTTCACCATCGTCGACTGTCCTGGCCACCGCGACTTCGTGAAGAACATGATCACGGGCGCATCCCAGGCGGACAACGCCGTCCTCGTCGTCGCCGCTGACGACGGTGTCGCGCCCCAGACCCAGGAGCACGTTTTCCTGGCTCGAACCCTCGGTATCGACGAACTCATCATCGGCATCAACAAGATGGACATCGTCGACTACAAAGAGTCGACGTACGATGATGTCGTCGAAGAAGTCAATCAGCTGCTCAAGCAGGTCCAGTTCAACACCGAGGACGCCTCGTTCATCCCGATCTCGGCGTTCGAAGGCGACAACATCGCCGAGGAGTCCGACAACACGTCGTGGTACGACGGCGAAATCCTGCTCGAGGCCCTGAACAGCCTGCCAGAGCCGGAGCCACCGACGGACGCGCCGCTTCGACTCCCGATTCAGGACGTCTACACCATCTCCGGTATCGGTACCGTCCCCGTCGGACGTATCGAGACCGGCATCCTGAACACCGGCGACAACGTCTCCTTCCAGCCCAGCGACGTGGGCGGTGAGGTCAAGACGATCGAGATGCACCACGAAGAGGTGCCCAAAGCAGATCCCGGTGACAACGTCGGATTCAACGTCCGCGGCATCGGTAAGGACGACATCCGCCGCGGTGACGTCTGTGGCCCCGCCGACGACCCGCCAAGCGTCGCCGAGACGTTCCAGGCCCAGGTCGTCGTCATGCAGCACCCATCCGTGATCACGGCTGGCTACACGCCAGTCTTCCACGCACACACGGCTCAGGTTGCCTGTACGATCGAGTCCATCGACAAGAAAATGGACCCCTCGAGCGGCGAGGTCGCCGAGGAGAACCCAGACTTCATCCAGTCGGGTGACGCTGCCGTGGTCACTATCCGACCACAAAAACCCCTCAGCATCGAGCCATCCAGTGAAATCCCCGAACTCGGGAGCTTCGCCATCCGCGACATGGGTCAGACCATCGCCGCCGGAAAGGTCCTCGAAGTTCACGAGAAACAATAAATGCAGCAGGCACGCGTTCGACTCGCGGGCACGAGTCCAGACGACCTCGACGATATCTGTGACGACGTCCGCGAGATCGCGAACAACACCGGCGTCAACCTGAGCGGGCCCATCCCGCTGCCGACGAAAACCCTCGAAGTGCCGACCCGGAAGTCGCCTGACGGCGAGGGTACTGCAACGTGGGAGCACTGGGAGATGCGCGTCCACAAGCGCCTGATCGATCTGGACGCCGACGAACGCGCACTCCGACAGCTCATGCGCATTCAGGTGCCAAACGACGTCTCGATCGAGATCGTCCTCGAAGACTAATCGCTCATCGAGGCCGTTCTGATCGACTCGGATACGAGTTATTTACCGTTTTTACAGCCGGCGAACACGATTCAGCGAGCAACAGCTGAGCGACTCGAAACAGTCACGAGTTCTTCTGTCCGTCGTCCCGTTGGACAACGGTTTCACCGTCCCGCATACCCGTGAGTAGAACTCGGCTGCGGTGAGTGTGGGCTGCCCCTCGCCACCACGATCGCAGCCCACTCGAGCCCGGTCGTCAGAACTCCCCATTCGGACCTCATCAGTACTCTACTCGAGCCCGCATCAGAGTTCCCTCCACCAGAAGTGCTGGGACTTTTGACGTTCGCCATCGCAGTCATTCGTATGGCGAGGCGCTCGCAGTCACGAACGCAGTCGGAACTCGACATGCGATCCGATTCCAGTGGCGACGGCGGGGCAGAGACGGGCTCAGGGAGCCCCATTCTCGAGGTGCTCGTCGTCTTCGCAGTCGTCTACGTCGCCAAGGAAATTACCGCGTTTGCGGGCGTGATGGGCACATTCTTCGTTCTCGCGCCACCGCTGACGACGAACCCGTGGACGATCGTGACGAGCGTCTACGCCCACAGCGGGCTGGGCCATCTCGTCTCGAACACCCTCGCGCTGCTCGTCTTCGGCTGGCCGGTCGCGCGAGCCACGACGCGACTCCGTTTCCACGCCTTCTTCGCGATCATGGGTGCGATCGCGGGGATTTCCCAGGTCGTTCTGACGGGCGCCCTCGCGGCGATGCCGTTCGTCCCCGTCGCGTCGACATCCGTCCTCGGGGCCAGTGGTGCCGTCTTCGCCCTGCTGGGCTATCTCGTCACGTCGAACCGTCTCTCGAACGGGCTGGCCTCGTTCGTCGACATCCCTGACTGGCTGGCGCTCCTCGTCTTCGTCGGGCTCGCGATCGCGGTCACCCTCGCCACCGCCTCGCCCGGCGTCGCGCTGATCGCCCACTTCACCGGGTTCCTGGTCGGGGCCGTCGGCGGGCGTGCTCGAGTCCTCGCCGTCGGCTCGAGCGCTCGGTCGGACTCCGCGGGAATCTGAGCGCTCGATGGGAGACGACGGACCATGGATCACTCAGACGATCGTTTCGCGGCGGTTCACCGATATTCAGACGCGTATCTCAATCGCGATTTTACTACTCACGATTGTACTATCTACATTCGTCGATCGGCGACCCGTCTCGAGTCCAGTCCCCGTGGTGTCGTGTCCCGATCCGTCCCCGAAACACAAGCTACAAATAGAAACCGGGGTTAGGAACGTGCGAGGGCTCGTAGATCAGTGGTAGATCGCTTCCTTCGCAAGGAAGAGGCCCCGGGTTCAAATCCCGGCGAGTCCACTATTCTGCGCCGCGAGCAAATTCACGAGCGGTGCGAATCGTCGTCGAAGGCGGGATTTGAAGCCCTCTGAGTTCAGCTTGCGAAGCGAGTAGAACGAGCGAGCAGGAACGTCACATTTCGGATTCAAATCCTGGTGAGTCCGCTCCTTCACGTCGCTTCGCTCGCGTGACTTCCGGCGAGTCCTGTTTCGTGCGGATACAGTTCTCTGCTGAAGGTGGAAGCTTTGAGAACGTCGCCACGGTCGTCAGCGAAGCCCTCGAGAAGTGGTCGAAGTCAAAGCACGATCCACTACGGCGGCTGCGGTCGGTTTCACGCTGCGCGGGAACCATCTTTGGTCCGCCGGATGCTGTTCTCAGAACGGGTTCCAGACAGTGTGCCAGTTCCACAATTAGTCTTCTATCACCGATTGCAGTTCTTCGATACGCGTCTCGAGTGAGGGATGTGTCGACCAGAGATGACCAGCAGTTCGCTCGGGGGTGATCGTCGGAACGAAATTGACAGCATTCGTCACTTGGGCATGGTTTCGAAGGTCTTCAGATGGCCGTTGTGGTTCGGACTCGTAGAGTCGTTCGAGTGCGGCTGCGAGTTGCGCTGGGTTCCCGGTCACAATCGCAGCGGCTCGATCTGCTGCCACCTCTCGAGAAAACACGCCGACGCCGATCGCGGCAACGGTTGCAAGGAGATACCCGATGAGATCGAGGGGGTCCGACGGGGACGTCCCCTCGTACAGAAGCTCAGCAGTCATGAGTGGGACGAGGATAGCTGTGATCAGCCTGAGATCGTCATTGACGATATGCGCGAGTTCGTGTGCGAGGATGGCCTCGAGTTCCGCCGGTGACACGGTTTCGATGAGTCCGGTCGAGAGAACCACGACCGGAGTATTCGCGGTCCCCGTTCTCACGAGGGGAGCTGCCGGTCGGGAGGTCGTATATGCTACTGGCGTGTTGATCGGTTGCACTCGCAACGCAGGCGTTGGAACATCGAACTGGGTGGCAAGTCGTCTGACTGTCGCCTCGAGTTCTACTGCGTCCGTCTCTGCGACGTGTCTCGTCTTCTCGAGGAGGTACCGGCGCTCGTTTCGGATCGTCCGTGGAATCCACCAGGCGACGGTGAGCAAACCGAGGATGCCACCGAGTGCAGCGATGGCGGTCCAGTCCAGGAGTTGGTTCGGCACGATCGAGGAGACGAAGAGGCTCAGCGCGACGAGCAGGCATAAAAAGCTGAGAGCGAATATCGCGGTGTTGAGTACTACTGCGGTGAGTGCTCGAGTAGTGTGAGTTCATGCTCGCCTGCGAGATCGGCGGCGAGTTGCCACGCCTGGGTGGCTCGGTTCGAATTAGTGTCCTCAAACTCATGGCCATAGTAAATGAGCACTTCCACTATCAGTAGGTCATCCTGCGGATCTTGCGGAGAGACCATCGCTGTCTTTGGCCTCCCGATCCTACATAAAGACACCATATAAAACCAAATCACATTCTTTTATATTCTCTGAAATGGGCTATTCGACTATACAGATAATAAAATGCTGGGAGGACTATCGCTAAGTAGCAGCCAATCATTTGATATTTATAGCGATCTGTGATTTGGACAGAATCCACCACCGAAACATAGCCGGTAGCTATAAGAAAGAATAAAATAACAAAAATGAAGTATAATAATAGATAGAAAGAGGTTCTGAATTCCATTCATAGGACACATATGATACATAGTCTGAATCTTTAAATATGCCAGAGATTACCCCAATAGGGGAGCTTAGGAATAACAGAAGTGACGCAAAATCAAGCATATATGAATAACTGTTGTTGAAGTCATACCATATTATGGACATTGTCGCAGTCATCACCATTAAATAAGAAATAATGAATGGAAGATGGCTCGAAACTAGTCTCTTATCTACTATAGGATCTCTTTCAACTACAGATTCTATTTCTTCTTTCTTAGTAAAGCCATTCTCATCTATAGAATTGATCCCTTCTCCGACTACCCTTTTGAACGTCTTTAGATAGTTCTCATCATTCCTCTCAGAGATTGCCTGAATCTTTTTCAGTATTCTGAGTGAACGCCAAATTGACGATGTTACAGACTTAATCTCCTTTCTTGGATCTTTACAATTAGACATTACGTATATAATCTGTAATATAAATCTTGATAGCCCATTTATCGCTATACCAGCATTTATTGATAAGAGCCCTGTGAGAAATATCACCCATGGGAGATAGATAATCGGATTTTCAGGCGAAGATGAACTGTAATAGTTAAAAATTCTACCGTATATCACCCATGATGCTCCTGTTATCAAAATCCAAAAACGCATCAATATATCGAAACTGAGATGGTTTTGTTGGAATACCGCGGTTTAACTTATCAAAAATATGAAAGAGGCAGTTAGTATGATTTGCAGTATACTTTCTCCTAGCGCAGATGGGATTTCAGAATAGATTGAAAACAATGAGTCCCCATCTGTTAGAACACCGCCAAGTACATAACCAAGTATTACGAATAAGACTGATATCTTACATATATTATATCCATTTGATATGAGATGATATGACTGAGTGAGCCCCCATTCTAATCGGTAGTCACTTTTTCCTAGTATTCGTCCAGACATTAATTGTCATCTGAACTGTCTATCTCTAAATCCCCTTTAAGATATCGGCGTCCTTTTTTCGTGATTGAATAAAAGGGGTTGCTCCGTTAGCATCTTTTTCTAAAAGACCTGAGTGAGCCATCCAGACACAGCGCCGTGCGCGATTCGTCCGCGGTCCCATTACACTGAGACCATGCTTGAATGCGCGCTATGCCACGGTAAGAGTACCGAATTCAACCATTTCGTTGACAATCCTGAGGTGAGTCGATGAGCGACGACCTCAAAAAAGAACCCAAACCAATCCCATCATCCAACAGTAGATATAAGTAACTAACAGTTAGAAACTATAACGGAAGCCACTCTCCGCGAGACACAGGGGGCACGCAACGAAATGCCCCGGGTGTTGCACCACCCGAGACGTGGCTTCCAAGCCGACGAGGCTTCGAAAGCCATGATTCCGTACATTCTACCGGGATATAAACGTCCCGCACGACCGCTGAATCACCCGACAGAAACACCTGCGGTGCCCGTCATCGAGACCGCTGCTACCCTCGAGCGGAGGCCACGATGACGAACGATGCCTCAAGCGCGAGTGAACCCACGAACGAACAGGACCCGGACGACTCGAGCGTGCTGCCGGACTGCCCGAGCTGCGGGGAGCCGATCATCACGACGACCGTCGTCGGGCCGATGGACGCCTACGCGGCTCCCTGTGGCTGCCGCGTGTCGCCCGCCGCGCTCCCGGGTTTGGGCGATGAGTAATGACCCTTTCGGCGGGCGCAGTGCCCACCGTCGGGGTTGTTCGGAACGGCCGCCTCGAGTCGGCGAGACAGGATCGCGTCCGAGAGAGCCTCTCGGCCGTCGTTTCGCTCGTTCGTACTATCACCCACAAAACACATTGGGGGAACGTTGATCATCGTTTATCCATATATTTCACACGGCTTTATGAACGACTTCCAGTATCACGATGACTGCAGAGCCGATGGTGGCACCCCGTTCGTGACGGAACGGAAATTGGATGAAACGATGGTAGAGGCCATCATCCGGAGCATCGCTACGATAACTGGCGTCGACGAAACCGATCTCGAGCCCCTCTACGACACTGTGGAGGTCGACGCGCTGGCGGAGATCGTCACCCACGCCGAACAACGCGACCGGTCGGTGAGCGTGTCGTTCGGATACGAGGGCCACACCGTTGTCGTCGACGGAGCCGGATCGATACGGATCGTCGACGATCCCCCGCGGAAACCGTCGGTGGGCTCCGACCGATAGGAGCCGGTATCGGTCCGATCCGCATCCGTCTCGAGCGCCGGCGAGAGGCCGGACTCGAGTTCGGCCCCGAACGCGAGCGCGTTAGCGGCTGTAGCCGGCATATCGACCCCGATGATTAGGGTCGGCCACGTGCGGCGACGACCGGAACCGCCGCCTCGAGAACCCGTTATCTGGTTGCTACCCACCAAACAGCTTCGGCCTCGAATCGGTTGGGTGCCGTTACCGTCAGCGACCCGGGAAGGAATGGACGGACTACCAAATAGGGAACCCCTCTTGAGAGGGAACAATGGCACAAAAGACCGGCGGCAACACTCGCTCCAGAGTCCATCGTATCGGGTCGCTGTTCGCGAACCGCTACGGGCAATCCGCGAGGAACGGGGAATCGAGTCTCGAGGTGACCGTCGTCGACTCGATACGGGACGTGGGGAAAGCGGAGTGGAACGGGATCGTCGAGCGCTCGAGCCGCGGCAGCGTGTTCCATCGCTACGAGTGGCTCAACGCGATCGAGACGGGACTCGGCTACACGCCCCGCCACCTCGAGGTCACCAAGGACGGGAACACGATCGGGGGGATGCCAAACTTCGTGGTCGAAATCGAGAAGACGCCGTTCAACCGGCTCTCGTCGCTGTACCCGGGATTTGGCGGACCATTGCTCCCGACGGATACGACGGAGTCCCTCGAGCGTGTCAGCAAGGCCATCCCGAAACTCTGTCGCGGGCGGACAATCGTCCACCAGATCCGGGGGCTGGACATGAGCTATCTCCGATACAACGACACGCTCCAGTCCAACGGCTACCAACCCTACCGCCGTGAGTGCCGGTTCCTGCTCGATCTCACGAAGGGGCGCGACGAAATCCTCGCCGACATGAGCCGGACCCGGCGGCGGGGAATCGAACACGGACAGGACGTCGATTACGAAATCGTCGAGGAGGAGATCACTCGAGAGAACCTACAGCGATTCTACAGCACCTACGAACGCGTCATGGACCGCGTCGGCGGGGAGGTGTACCCGTTCTCGTTCTTCGAGGCGCTCCAGACGATGGATGACCGACTCCTCTTGTTGACCATTCGGATCGACGGCGAGTACGCCGGCGGAATGCTCGAGTTGCTCGACGAGGAGCGCGACTCGATTCACGGCTTTTTCGCCGCCGTTCCGCGGGAGTATTTCGACGATCACGCCTCGGAACTGCTCTACGATCACGTGTTCCAGTGGGGGATCGACCACGGATACGAGACCTACGACTTCGGGAGTACGAACACGGACTTCGAGGATGGCGTCTTCCGATTCAAGGAGGGGTTCGGCGGTCGGGCCGTCCCGATCCTCATCTGGGAACGCGGGTGTAGTCCCCTCTGGCCGCTAGTAAAGGCCGGACGAGCGCTATACTGGCCGTATTATACGTAATCTGTCTCGAGAGGAGTGGACGTTGCACTCGTCGTCGCATTGCGCTGACGCCCGATCGATCGAAAATAACCGGTCGGAGCAGCGAATACTACCAATCCTGTCGTTATTTACAATGGTAAGGGATCCCGTTCGAGCGTTCGATTGCGGCGCGGATATCAGCCTGTAGACGCGATCCAAATTCGTACCACTTACGTTCGTTATTTAATTAACCGATAAACAGTCACAACTGTTTTCTGTGATAAACCAGTCATTCGGTTGCATGCGATACGTGACATACGCTCTCACACCAACACGGGGATACTTCGATCAGGGCGCAGAACGACTCCGTGAGCGAGGCATTACGTTCGAGTCCATTCAAAATATCGATCAGCTCACCGACGAGACGATCATCACTCAAAAGGTGATACGGGGAGAGCGGACGGCCGTCCAGAGTGCGCTCGAGGAAACGGGGCCGACGGTCGTCGACTATCAGCTCACCAATGACGGCGAGACGACGATCCTCCAGTTGCACTATCGGCCCAGCGACCTCACGCGCGAGCTTCTCGCGATCCATCGTCGACACGCAGTGTTGCTGAACTATCCCCTCGAGTATACGGGGCCGGAGAACCGGAGCCTTCGCGTCTCGGAGATCGGCCGTGAGGAGGCGTTACGCCGGGTCATCGAGGAGACACAGGCGATCGTCGACGTCGAAATAGAGCGCCTCGGTAACTACGACCCGTCTGAGGAGCAGCCCTTCACCGCCCTGACGGCCCGCCAGCGAGAGGTCCTGCGCGTTGCGGTCAGAGAGGGCTACTACGAGGAGCCCCGTCAGGTGACCTACGGGACATCGCTGCCCGGCTCGATTGTTCCGCGGGGACTGTCGGCCAACACCTCCGCCGGATCGAAGCCCGGCTCATGTCGACGCTCGTCACTGGCGACGACCGGCAGACCGAAACCGACCGTGAGCGGGGCCCGACACCGACCGGCCCGTCTCGATAACCGTCTCCGCTCGTGGCGACTGCAAGGACCGACTGTCGAATCAGTCGTCCTCGCAAGTAGACCTTGTGCGACAGTATATTCGTTGGGATCCCGTTAGCTTTCGTATGGTACGGGTAAGTATCGCACTCCGAGATCGTTTGCTCGTCTGTACGGGCGACGAGACCGAACCTGGCGACTGGACGACGAAGACGCGACTCGAGGGCCGCAACCTCGAGTGCGTCACAGCGGTCCCCGACGCGCCGGCCCGCTACTACGTCGGGACCGTCGCGGACGGCCTGTTCCGAAGCACCGACGGCGGCGAGACGTTCGTCCGCCTCGAGACCGAGTTCGCAGCCGGGACGCGGACACCAACGGGCGGAACCGAATCCGATGAGCCCCTCGAGAGCGATCGCGTGACGGCAGTGACGATCAGCCCGCGCGGACGACAAGTCGTCTACGCCGGCACCGAGCCCAGCCGAATCTACCGGTCTCGCGACGGCGGCGAAACGTGGGCCCATCTCGAGGGACTGACCGATCTCCCCTCCGAAGCCGAGTGGTTGTTCCCGCCGCGGCCACAGACCCACCACGTCCGCTGGCTCGAGGTCGATCCGTACGATCCCGACCGACTGTACGTCGGGATCGAGGCGGGCGCGTTCGTGTACACGCCCGACGGCGGCGAGACCTGGCACGAACGACCGCCGGGATCGCGCCGGGATAACCACAGTCTGGCGACCCATCCCGACCGCGAGGGACGGCTCTACGCTGCAGCCGGCGACGGCTACGCCGAGAGCGACGACGGCGGCGAAACGTGGCGGCGGCCACAGACGGGGCTCGACCACCGATACTGTTGGAGCGTCGTCCCCGACCCCGGTGATCCGGACCGCGTGCTCGTCTCGAGCGCACGCAGCGCATCAACGGCCCACACGGAAAGCAGGGCGGAGTCGTACGTCTACCGTCGTACGGGCGACACCTCGTGGGATCGACTCGACGGACGTGGCCTCCCGACCGGCGAGGGCGTCGTCCGAGCGGTGTTCGCGACGACGGGTGAGCCGGGTCTCGTCTACGCTGTGACCAACCGTGGCCTCTTCGTCACGCGTGACTTCGGCGACTCGTGGGATGGGATCGATATCGACTGGCCGGCAGGACTCGAGTCACAGACACCGCGCGGATTGGTCGCACTCCCGTGAGCCAATTCGACCGCTGAATTCGACGTACTGCCGGTTCCCTCGGTGGTCGATCACGTCGAAGCGGGTGGGCCGCTTCGAAATCCTTTTAGGCGCTACACGGGGATAGTAAGGTAACTGAGTGATATCATGGACGTCGACATCATCTCCGAAACGGAGAACCCCATGTTGCATCGAACGGACGTGACCTTCGAACTCGTCCACGAGGACGCCACGCCCTCCCGTCTGCAGGTCCGTGACAGCCTCGCGGCGAAGCTGAACAAGGACGCCGACGAGGTCGTCATCCGCAAACTCGACACCAAGTTCGGGATGCGCAAGACCGTTGGTCAGGCGAAAGTCTACGAGACCGACGACTACGCCCGCGAAGTCGAGCAAGACCACATGCTCGAGCGAAACAAGATCGGCGCGGACGACGAGGCCGAAGCCGAGGCGGAGGAAGCATAAATGGCACGACACGAACTCTACGGCGACGACGGCAGCACCGAGGGCGAACTGTGCCCCCGCTGTGGTGACGTCTTCCTCGCCGATCACGGCGACCGCAAGCACTGCGGGAAGTGCAGTTATACTGAGTGGGAGTAACCTCCGACCGATGGGCGACGTGCCGAATACGGATGTGGCACGTCGAACGCCGGTAGCAGCCGTTTTTATCCGTGACTGATACCCTCCGGATCCTCGGGATCGAAGGCACTGCGTGGGCCGCCAGCGCAGCGGTCTTCGACGCCGAGCACGACGACGTGTTTATCGAGAGCGACGCCTACCAGCCCGAGAGCGGTGGCATTCACCCTCGTGAAGCCGCCGAACACATGCACGACGCCGTTCCGCGTGTCGTCGAACAGGCCCTCGAGCACGCCCGCGAAATCCACGAGGGCCCGGCGACGGAGTCGCCAGTCGATGCGATCGCCTTCTCCCGCGGCCCGGGACTCGGTCCCTGCCTTCGCATCGTCGGCACGGCCGCTCGAGCGCTGAGCCAGGCCCTCGACGTGCCGCTGGTCGGCGTGAACCACATGGTGGCCCACCTCGAGATCGGTCGCCATACCTCCGGCTTCGACTCGCCGGTGTGTCTCAACGCCAGCGGAGCGAACGCGCACCTGTTGGCCTACCGCAACGGGCGCTATCGCGTGCTCGGTGAGACGATGGATACCGGCGTCGGCAACGCAATCGACAAGTTCACGCGCCACGTCGGCTGGTCCCACCCTGGCGGGCCAAAGGTCGAAGCAGCGGCGGCAGACGGCGAGTACGTCGACCTCCCTTACGTCGTCAAGGGGATGGACTTCTCCTTCTCGGGGATCATGAGCGCCGCCAAACAGGCCTACGACGGCGTCTCCGCGAACAACGCGAGCGGAGGCTCGTCGGACGAGCGGAGCGAGTCCGACGGTGGCGTGCCGGTTGAGGACATCTGCTACTCCCTGCAGGAGAACATTTTCGGCATGCTGACCGAAGTTTCCGAGCGCGCGCTCTCATTGACGGGCAGCGACGAACTCGTCCTCGGCGGCGGCGTCGGACAAAACGACCGCCTACGCGAGATGTTAGAAGAGATGTGTGCCCAGCGCGGGGCCGAGTTCCACGCGCCTGAGCCCCGTTTCCTGCGGGACAACGCGGGAATGATCGCGGTATTGGGTGCGAAGATGTACGAAGCCGGTGATACGATCGCGCTCGAGGACTCACGGGTCGACTCCGATTTCCGGCCCGATCAGGTTCCAGTGACGTGGCGGACGAGCTCCGAGCGAAGCGAGGACCTTGGAATTGCGAGCGGTGACGCGAGGAACTGCGATCACACGGACGAGCCAGAACTCGCAGCCGGCCGCGGCGGGGCACAGGAGGACGACCGGCAGGTCCGCGGGGCCGAAGCGGTCGTCGACATAGCGCCCGACGCCGGCCGTGTGACAAAGCGCCGCGAGGCAAAGACCTATCGTCACCCCGAACTCGACGATCGACTCCGTCGCGAACGGACGACGCTCGAGGCCCGACTGACCAGCCTGGCACGCCGCGAAGGGGTCCCAACACCCGTGCTCTCGGACATCGATCTGCATGAAGCGCGCCTCGAACTCGAATACGTCGGCGAGCGGGACCTGCGGGAGGGGCTGACGGTTGAGGGTGTCCGCGATGTCGGTCGTCACCTCGCGCGGCTCCACCACGCGGGATTCGTCCACGGTGATCCGACGACGCGGAATATCCGGGTAGGGCGCGCGGGACGTGACGCCCCACCGAACGAGCAAGCGGCCGACGGCCGCGAGCACGATTCCGAGCGGACCTCCCTCATCGACTTCGGCCTCGGCTATCACACCGACCACGTCGAGGACTATGCGATGGACCTCCACGTCTTCGACCAGAGCCTCGTCGGGACCGCCGATGATCCCGAGCCGCTCCGCGAGGCGGTCCGAGAGGGGTATCGCGAGGTCGGCGAACAACGGGTGCTCAAGCGCCTGCGAGACGTTGAGGGACGCGGGCGGTATCAATCGAACGGCAAGTAGCTTCTCGTTCGACCGACCGCGGTTGGCCGATTGCAGCGATCGTCACAGCACACAATACTCTTATCAGGGAGGACGTATCACCTGCCATGGCAGAGAAGCCGACTTCCGGTGAGATTCTTGGGGTCCCGTACAACTTCGAACGACCGAGCATCAGTCGCATGCTCTCGTCGTACTGGCAGCCCGGCGAAGGGATGCTCGTCGAGAAACCCTTCGGTGTCGGCTACACCCTGAACCTCGCTAACTGGCGCTCGTGGGTCGTCGTCGCCGTCGCCGGCGCGCTCCTCTGGCAACAGGAGCAGGGCGCGACGGCGGAAAGCGACGACACCGCGGACGAACCTGTCGAAGTCATCGTCGACGACAGCGACGACTGATACGGATTACTGTAACGATTTACCGGCGCAACCCCAGAGCGGACGGGATTGCGCCGGAAATGACTTACAGTAGACCGTATGAACGACGCGACCTGCGCTTTTTCGAGTGATATCACGGACCGCCGACCAGCTACTCTGCAATCCACCGATCCGTAATCCGCCAACCTGCTGACCCCCAGTCAACAATCACCGATCAGCGGTCGACTTCGCCCATGATACAGTCGAGGCTCCCGATCGACGCGATCAGATCGGCGACGTACTCGCCGCGGGCGATTTCGGGCAGCGCGGAGAGGTTCGAGAAACACGGGCTGCGGATCTTGAACCGCACCGGCGTGTCGGTGCCGTCAGCGCGGATGTAGATTCCGAGTTCGCCCTTCGCCCCCTCGACGGCGCGGTAGATCTCTGCGTCGGCGTCGGGTTTGAGCGTTCTGGGGACGTTGCTCTGGATCTCTCGCTCGTCGTCCGGCCAGTCGGCGAGCAGATCCAGACACTGATCGACGATCTTCGCGGACTCCTCGATTTCCCGCAGTCGAACGAGCAGCCGGGCATAGTTGTCGCCGTCGGGTTCGGTGACGACATCCCATTCGAGGTTCGGATAGTAGCCGTAGGGATCGTCTCGCCGGAGGTCGTAGTCGATCCCGGAGCCGCGGGCGACGGGGCCGGTACAGCCGTACTGTTTCGCCGCGTCGGGCTCGAGGACCCCGGTGTCGATGCAGCGGCGCTGGAAGATCTCGTTGGTGACCAGCAGGTCGTGATACTCGTCGATCTTGGCGGGGAAGCTATCGAGGACGTCTCGGACGCCAGTGATGAAGTCCTCGCGTGGTTCGGGCAGGTCCCAGGCGACCCCGCCCAGCCGGAAGTAGTTGAACATCATCCGCTGGCCGGTCAGTTCCTCGAGGCAGTCGAGGACGAGTTCGCGGTCGCGGATGGCGTACTGAAAGGCGGCACAGAACTCGCCCACGATGTCCAGTGCGTAGGTGCCGACGGCGATGAAGTGAGAGGCCAACCGTGAGAGTTCAGCACCCATTGTCCGGACGACCTGCGCGTAGTCGGGGATCTCGATATCGGCCAGATCCTCCACAGCGCGGGCGTAAGCCCACTCGTTCAGGAGCCCCGAGGACACCCAGTCCCAGCGGTCCGGGTAGGGCATGATCTGGTGGCGGTAGGTGCTCTGCTGACACATCTGTTCCTCGCAGCGGTGGATGTAGCCGATATCGGGGTCGACATCGACGACCGTCTCGCCGTCGAGTATCGCCTTCACGTGGAGCACGCCGTGGGTAGAGGGATGATGCGGGCCGATATTCAAGAACATCGTCTCCGACGCGGCGTCGTGCTCGTCGCCCGCGATAGGATTCGCGTGCTCCGAGAGGGTGACGACCTGTGGCTGTTCCTGGTCGTAGTCCCGCGAAAGTGGATGTCCCTGCCATGTTTCGGGTAGTAAAATCCGCCGCAAGTCGGGATGGTCGTCGTACTCAATCCCGACGAGGTCATAGGCCTCGCGCTCGTGCCAGTCGGCCGTCTCGAAGACCGGCGTCGCCGACTCGCTGACCGGCTCGTCGATCGGCGTCGGGACCACGACGCTCACCTCGCGCGTCGGGTCAGCGTAGGACTTCAGGTGGTAAATCGTCTCGAACCGGTCGGGGTACTGCTGGGCTGTCACGCAGGAACAGTGGTCGAATCCCGCCTCGTCTCGCAGCGTCGTGAGGACATCCTGAACCTCGTCCGGCCGGATCACGAACGCGGGTGCGTTCTCGTGGTCGTCCCGATCGAGGACCGCGTCGCCGAGCAGACTCTCGAGGTCGATATTCCCCTCCGAACCCCCTGCCCCGGTCATCCGGGACTCGAGCGTCGAACCTGGTGTCATACTCCGCTATTCGGAGACGGGAGACGAGTCGATTCTGCGTCACGGGCTAGGCTATTTATATATGCAGACCGGACCCTCCGGCCGTGAAGACGGTTCGACTCACGCTGCGCTACGACGCGGCGACGATCCATCCGATGCACCGGTTCGTCGCCGAGAGCGACGCGTTCGATGCCTATCGGATGGTCCACGGAAACTTCGACGGGGGTGACGACAACGCCTTCATCTTCCATGTCGTCGGCGATCCGGATGTCTACGAAGCCGCACTCGAGGACACCGTCCGGGTGAGCGAGTACGAACTCACGCGGACCGGCGATCGGACGTTCACTGTCTACGTGCGCGATGCTCCCGAAGGCGTCGACGAACGTCTCCTCGAGCTCTTTACCCGGCGGAGTCTCGTCGTGTTACCACCCCTGGAGTACCGGTCGGACTGGACGGTCCGGTTCTCGGTCGTCGGCGAATCGAACGACCTCCAGCGAGCGCTCGAGGGGGTGCCTGATGGCATCGAGACGACCGTCGACCGTATCGGCGAGTACGATGGGGGCGACGCCGCGGTCGGTGCGCTGACAGCGCGCCAGCGCGAGGCCCTGCGAGTCGCTCGCGGCCTCGGGTATTTCGACGTTCCCCGCTCGGCGAGCGTCGAGGATATCGCCGCAGAACTTGACTGTGCGCCCGGCACGGCTGCCGAACACCTCCGAAAGGCGGAGGCAACCGTGATGGACGCCCTCGACCTATAGTGAGAGCCTGCCGCGGACGCGATCGCTACTCAGACCGATACGTCTCGAGCGGCGGTGTGAACGCGTCGATGACGCGACAGGCCTCGAGGGCTCGCACGCCGTGTACCGTTCCCGGTGGGACGACGTACGAATCGCCCGCCTCGAGGGTCCGTGAGCGCTCGCCGCGGAGCTCGAGCGTCCCCTCGATGACGAACGTCGCCTGCGTCGTCTCGTCGTGAGCGTGTGGCTCCCCCTCTGCGCCCGCCTCGAGCGAGTAGTGAACGAGCATCAGTTCGTCAGTGGCAGACAGCACGCGACGTTCGCCGCCTGCAAGGTCGTCGATTCGGTTGGGATCGTCCCACTCGGTGATGTCCATACATCGTGTTACTCCGACATCACCTTGTGGTTTTTTCGGGGACCGGACTTCGAGGGACGAACGGACAACCGACGCCTATTTTCCGTCCCGGGACACCGACTCGGACATGGCCATTCGATTCGTCACCGGCAATGAGGGGAAGGTCCGCGAGGCGCGGGACTACCTCGAGGGCATCGAGCCCGTCGAGCAGATCGAGTACGACTACACCGAGGTCCAGAGCGACTCGCTCGAAGAGATCGCGGCCCACGGTGCACGGGAGGCCTTCGAGGAACTCGGGAGCGACGATCCGGTGCTCGTCGACGACGCGGGGCTGTTCGTCAACGCGCTGGGCGGGTTTCCGGGTCCGTACTCGGCGTACGTCGAGGACACCGTCGGCGTCGAGCGGCTCTGGCGGCTCGCGGAGGACGAGGAGAATCGCCGCGCGACGTTCCGGACCATCCTCGCGTACGCCGACGAGAACGGCACAGAGACGTTCGCGGGTTCGGTCGCCGGTACCCTCGTCGCGCCTCGCGGCGAGGGTGGGTTCGGCTACGACCCCATCTTCGAGTACAACGGCCAGACAATGGCTGAGATGAGCACCGAGGAGAAGAACGCGATTTCGCATCGCGGTCGCGCGCTGGCGGCATTTGCGGAGTGGTACGCCAGCCGCGACGAGTAGCTCGCCGGATCCTACTCGGCCGTCAGTCGTCTCCCTCTGCGGTGGTCCCGACCGTGTCGTCGTCCGCCGCGAGCTGTGCTTCGGTGACGGTCTTCACTTCGCTATCGACGCTGACGCCCTCCCAATCCTGATCCGCGTGGTAGCCCTCGCGTTCCTTCGCGCTGGGAGCGACGCGGATGAACTCGGCCTTCTCGCGGGCGTCGCGGATCGTCTCCCCGCCGCAGTATGAGAGCCCGGACTGGATGCCGGCACAGAACTCGGTGACGACGTCGGCGACCGGTCCCTTGTACGGCGTCAGCGCCTCGACGCCCTCGTCGGCGCGAACGTCGCTCTCCTTGTCGTCGCGGTTCTTGGCGGCCGTCGTAGTCGCCATCCCCCGCGAGCGTTTGTATCGAGCGCCGTCAACCTCGACGACCGCGCCCGGCGCTTCCTCGGTGCCAGCCAGCAGGCTCCCCAGCATCACGGTGTCGGCCCCCGCCATCAGGGCCTTGACTGCGTCGCCGGACGTTCGAATCCCGCCGTCGGCACAGATCGTTACGTCCAGGTCCTCTGCCGCCTCCGCGCAGTCGTCAACGGCGGTCAGCTGCGGGACGCCCGCGCCCGCCACCTTCCGGGTAGTACAGTGGGAGCCGGGACCGATGCCGACTTTCACGCAGTCCGCGCCGGCGGCTGCGAGGTCCTCGACGCCGGCGGGCGTCGCGACGTTGCCGGCGACGAGGTCGATATCTGGGAACTCCGCCCGGAGGGCCTCGACGGCCTCGATCGAACGCTCGAGGTGGCCGTGGGCCACGTCGACGACGAGCGCGTCGACGCCGGCGTCGATCAGCGCGGCGCTACGGCCGACGTAGTCTTCGTTGATACCTACTGCGGCAGCCACCTGTTCGTCGGCGGCGGTCACCCGTTCGACCTGTTCGGCCTGTTCGTCCGGCGTGAGAAACCGATGGATGACACCGATCCCGCCGGCGCGCGAAAGTTCGATCGCCAGTTCAGCCTCCGTGACGGTGTCCATCGCGGCGGAGACCAGCGGCGTGTCTAGTTCGATGGTTGGCGTGAGCCTCGTCGAGAGCGTCACGTCGCTGCGGCTATCGACTGGCGAGCGCTTCGGAACGAGGAGCACGTCACCGTAGCTCAACCCTGTTCGTAGATCGTTCATTACCCCTTACCATCCACGCGTCCCCGGCTGATAAGGCTCCCGGCCCGCTCGCAGATTCTGCGAGGAGGGTCACCGCGGGTCCGCTATCGCGTTATCGCCGCGACCGCCGTCAGGCTCGCGGGTCCCGATCCGGGCCCGGATACTCGCCGCCCTCGACGGCCTCGTACAGGCTCGCAGGATCGAACAGGCGGGCGAACGCGTCCGGCGGGCGGACACTGACAGAGATTCGGGGCTGCAGGGTCAGGCCGGCCGTCGCCGATTGAAGTCGGTCGTCATACGACAGTAGGTGGGCCGCCTCGCCCTGATAGGCCGACGCCAGTCCGGGATGGTCGCCCTCGGGCTGGTCGACCGCAACGCGCTCGGCCTCGAGCCGTTCGCGGTGGTCCGCGGCCAGGTCGGCGTCGGCGAGCGCCGTTACGAGCCGTTCCGTCTGCTCGAGCAGCGGGTCGCTCACAATCAGTTCGACCCAGGAGTGGCGGCGAACGTGATCCAGCGCCTCGCGTGCGTCGCCGCCGACGAGCAGGTCCGCCGCGAGCACGTCGGCGTCGGCGACGATTCGGGCGGGGTTCGGTTCGTCGCGTTCAGGCATCGGTTTCCTCTCGGATCGCCTCGAGTTCGTCCCGGATCGCCTTGCAGTCGCCGTCGTACTCCGCCCCGCGGTCGAACAGGTCAGCCCAACTCGCGCTCATCGGTGGCGGTTGGGACTACGGGATCAAAGGTCGTCCGGCTCGCGGTTGTCGACCGCCCGCTCGGACGCTTACGACCGCCGCGAGAGCAGCCAGAACGCGACGGTGCCGAGGACGAACGCGACGCCGACGTTGCCCAAAAGGCCGACGACCCCGACGGCGGCGACGAGTGCAAGCGACCGGCGATCGTCGACGGGTGCGAACGCCGCGCGAGCCAACTCGAGTGCGACGACGACGAGCAGGACTCCCAGAATCGCCATCGGGAAGGCGGTGAGTACGGCCCCAGCGGCGACCAACGCGAGCGCGAGGTAGCCGATCCCCAGCAGCACGTTCGCGCCGCCGGTTCGCGCGCCGAAAGCGTACTTCCCGGCGAGGCCGCCGCTTCCGTGACACATCGGCACGCCACCCAGCGGGATCGCCGTGAGGCAGGTGATGCCCATGCTCGTCGAGAGCGCGTCCGCCGAAATATCCCGGTCGTAGAGATCGCCACAGAGCAGGGCGGTCGCGATTGCGGCGTTGCCGACCGTCATCCCCAACTGGGCGACGGTCCCCTTGAGCGCGGCCCCGCTGAACGACGGCGACCCGGCGGGGAAGGCCGTGAGTTCCGGAACCGTCGGCGTCGGAACGCCGGCCATCGCGACGGCCGCAACTGCGCCGAGCCCGAGCACGACCAGCACGCTTGCCTCCCGGTAGCCCGCGAGCGCCAGCAAGCCGACCACGGCGAGCCCGCCCGCCGCTACCGGCGGGTTCCCGATCGAGAGGTCGACGGCCGCCTCGAGCAAGAGCAAGGCCACGGCGAGTTGCACGCCGCGGATGACCGGCTCGCCGACTACCCGCTGAAGACGACCGACGAGCCCCAGTTGCCCGACTGCGAGGAGAGCGCCGCCGGCGAGCAATCCGGCGGCGGCGAGTTCGGCGTACGACAATGTCCCGACGATGGCCAGCCCGATCAGGGCCTTCATCGGTTCGACCGAGAGCGGCAGCCCGTAGTACACTCCCCAGACGATCTGGAAGACGCCGAAGCCGACCAGCACGTGGGATAGCGAGACGCTCGTCGTCGCCCCCAGCGCTACGAGTAGCGGCAGGACAGTAACCGAATCACCTAGCGCACCCGCGAGTTCGTTCGCGGAGAACTCGAGGTCGGAATCGGTCCGTGACCGGAACGAGTACGCCATCTATCCCCGATAATTCGGGGCCAAACTTGACTCTTGTCTGTAACCGTTCGCCGTTGATATTCTCGGTCAATGGTACTGAAAATGGTTACGTGACCGGACCGGATTCGGGCAACGACATCGGTCGCCGGCTCCCGGTTCCACAATTTGTTCCGGACATATCGGATTCCACGGTTATCTTCTCAGACTGAATCCAGTTATCCACCTACTCTTCATTGCTGGGGGAGGGGGGTTGAACCGACGTATGAGTGCCTGAATCGGACCAATACACCGATATCGGCCGAGAGTACGCTCCCACCTGATCGCGGCCTGATCCCGATTGCACCGTCGAATCAGCACGGATAAGGCCGCTGACTAGTATCGATCAATCGTGAGCGACCTCGGAAAATCGATCGTGCGTTCTTCGACCGACACATCGCACCGAACCTCGGTGCCGACCGCGACGACGTCGCCGTCGGACCCACCCACGGCGTCGACTTCGGCGTCCTCGATATCGGCGGTCAGGCGCTGGTCACTGCCACCGACCCGCTGTCGATCCTCCCCGCACTGGGCCTCGAGCGAGCCGCACGCTTCGCCCTCGACCTCGTCCTCGCCGACGTGGCCGTCAGCGGCGTGGCCCCGTCGCATCTCTCGATTTGTTTCACGCTCCCCGAGGGGATGACCGACGATGAGTTCGCGACGGTCTGGGAGACGATCCACGCGGAGTGTGCGGATCTCGGGGTTGCGGTCGTGACGGGCCATACGGCCCGCTATACGGACGTCTCTCACCCGTGGGTCGGCGCTGCGACCGCGATGGGCGTCGGTGAGCACGACGATATCGTCCGCCCTGACGGTGCCCGTCCCGGCGACCGTCTCCTCCTGACGAACGGCCCCGCCGTCGAATCGGTCGGCCTCTTGAGCGCCCTCTTCGGCGAACAGCTCGATCTCCCGGAGGGCGTGATCGCGGACGCACAGGACCGACTCGAGGAGGTTTTTTCCGTCCGCGATGCACTCACCGCGGCCGCCGCGGGACCGGTACGAGCGATGCACGACGTGACCGAAGGCGGCCTCGCCGGCGCGTTAACCGAGATGGCCGACGGTGCAGGCGTTCGGTTCGCGGTCGACCGCGCGGCCGTCCCGCTGCGTCCCGGCGTCCGCGAGGTCTGTGATCATCTCGAGTTCGACCCCTGGGCGGCGACCAGTTGCGGCTCGCTCCTGATCGCGGTCGACCCTGCCGGCGTCGGTGACGTGCGCGCAGCACTCGAGGATCGAGGCACTCCGGTCACCGAAATCGGCCGCGTCGAAGCCACTGAGGCTGAGGATGGCGAGGTGCTCGTCGATGGAACCCGACTCGAGCATCCGACCGTCGATCCGTCGTGGGACGCATACGCTGCACTGGCGGAAGAAGCGACCGAGTAGATCGATTCGCAACGCAGTTCGGTGGTTCGCGCTCGATGGCCTCAAGCGATCGCGCCCCGTCGTGAGTGGGATAGTGTCGATGGCGGCATGCGACTGAATACTCAAATAGTGAGACTCGCCGCCGCGGATACGGATGGGGACGACAATACGGGGCAAGGGATACCCGTATCGAGGGAGTAGCGGCGTTGAGAGCGATGAGCGACCCCGAACTTCTGAAGGAGGCGATCGTCGACGAACTCGAGCGGGAGCGACACACCCACAAGTCACTCAGGCAGACGATTTCGGACGAGCACGATTGCAGCGAGGAAGCCGTCAGTCATGCGATCTCGGCGCTCAACGACGCAGGCGTGATCAAACACGAACGCGGGTTCTTCGAGCTCACCACTGACTGACTCCGCGTGCGCGACTCCACTGAGGACGATTCTCAGCTTCGCTGACCATCATCGCTTAGTATAATCCGGGAATACGATTTCGTATGCGAATACCAGCACCCGATAGCCGGCCTGTCGCACTGACGATCGCCGGCAGTGACTCCGGTGGCGGCGCGGGAATCCAAGCCGACCTCGCGACGATGGCCGCCCACGGCGTCTTCGGCACGTCGGCGATCACCGCCGTCACAGCCCAGAACACCCGCGGCGTCGAGTCCTCGTTCGTTCTCCCGATCGAGGAGCTCGAGGCCCAACTCGCGGCCGTCACGGACGACTTCGCGGTCGGTGCGGCGAAGACGGGAATGCTCGCGACAACCGACGTCATCGAGACTGTCACCGAGTACGCTCAGGCGTTCGACTTCCCGCTGGTCGTCGACCCCGTGATGGTCGCGACCTCGGGCGACCGGCTGCTCGAGCCCGAAGCGGAACGCGCCTACGAGGACCTGCTCGACCAGACGACGCTGGCAACGCCCAACGCCGACGAAGCCGAGGTGCTGACGGACATCGCCGTCACCGACGAGGAGACCGCCCGCGAGGCCGGTGAAGCACTCCTCGAGACGGGCGTCGACGCCGTCCTCGTCAAGGGTGGCCACGTCCCCGGCGAGACGGTTCGGGACACCCTCGTCACCGACGAAAGCGTCCGGACGTTCGAGCACCCACGGGTCGGCACCGAGGCGACCCACGGCTCGGGCTGTACGCTGGGATCGGCGATCACTGCCCGCCTCGCGAAGGGCGAACCGCTCGAAACGGCCGTCGAGGGCTCCACGGAGTTCCTCGCCCGCGCGGTCCGCTACTACTACGACGTCGGCAAGGGTCACGGCGCGGTCAATCACATGGTCCCGCTGCGAAACGAGGCCGCTAGGGAGTTGACGGCCGAAGAAGTCCAGGCGGTCGTCGACCGGTTCGTCGACGCCGACGTGTCGACGCTGGTCCCCGAAGTCGGGATGAACGTCGTCGGCGCGACGCCCTACGCCGAATCCGTCGCCGAAACCGCCGCCGTCGAGGGTCGAATCACGCGCACGCTCTCGGGCGTCCAGCCGAACCGCGGCGTTCGGTTCGGGGCCTCGAGTCACGTCGCCCGTTTCCTCTTATCGGCCCGAGAATTTGTCCCCGACCTCCGATTCGCCGTTAACTGCCGGTTCGACGCGGACGTCGAGGCGGCGCTCGAGGCTCTCGAATGGTCGATCGCGGAGTACGACCGCGACCGACAGCCGGACGAGATCAGGGAGACGGAAGACAGCACGATGGGCTGGGGAGCCCGGCAGGCCCTCGAGGGCCGCGACGAACCCCCCGTCGCCGTCATCGACCGCGGAGAGGTCGGGAAGGAAGCGCTCGTCAAAATCGTCGCGAGCGATCCTGAGACGCTCGCCGATCGAACGCTGGCCCTCGACCGAGAGGTAACCGAATGAGCGCCGACGAGTCAGGGTCCGCGACCGACCTCGACGTCGGGCTCATCCTCCCGCAGTACGGCACTGAGATGGGAACGGTTCGGGACGCCGCACTCGAGGCCGAATCGCTCGGCTACGACGCGGTCTGGCTCGAGGACCACTTCCAGTCGTGGATCGGCGACCCACGACGGGGAGTCAACGAGTGCTGGACGACGCTCAGCGCGGTCGCCGAGGCCACCGACCGAATTCGACTCGGCACGCTCGTCACGAGCCAGTCCTACCGCCATCCCGCGTTGCTGGCGAAGATGGCAGCACAGGTCGACCGCATCAGCGACGGCCGGCTCGAGATCGGGCTCGGCGGCGGCTGGTACGCGGACGAGTACGACCGCTTCGGCTACGAATTTCGGGAGCCGCCGGCCGAACGGCTCCGGCGGCTTGCCGAGACGGTCGAGATCCTGCAGGGGCTCTGGACTGAGGAGACGTACAGTCACGAGGGCGAGCATCTCGAGATCGATCTCAAGGAGGCGTTCTGTGAACCCCAGCCGGTTCAGGAGCCCCATCCGCCGATCTGGATCGGTGGCGGCGGCGAGGACTTTACCTTGCGCTACACCGCCGACCTGGCCGACGGCTGGAACTACGGGACCCTCGAGCCGGCGGACTTCGCCGAGAAGCTCGATGTGCTCCGGGAACACTGCGAGAGCGAGGATCGATACGACGAGATCCGCAAGTCTGCCGAGCTGTTCGTTTTTGTCGGCGAGACGACTGACGCGGCCGAAGACAAGCGTGAGGCCTTCCGGAGCGAGTTCCTTCCCGACGACGGTCCGAGCGAGCCCCGCGAGTTCTTCCTCGCGGGCTACCTCGAGACGGCTCCTACGGGAACGCCGGCGGACGTCCGCGAGTCGCTCGCGGACTACGCCGACGCCGGTATCGAAGAGGTCATGCTCGCGGTTCCGGACGCAGCCGCCGACGAGGACGAGAGCCTGTCACTGCTGGCCGAGGAACTGCTCGCGTAGCCGGCTCGAGAACCGGCAGCTGTCTCAGAACGTTGGTCTCTCGATGGGCAGTTGTCTCGGCGGCGCTGGTCCCTCGGTGGCCGCTCGAGGGCCCGTTTGATGCGGTGCTCGCGGTCGGAGAGGGACAGCGGACCCGCCGGTTGCGGTGTCGTCCCGACGACAGTCACCCGGACGTGACAGTAGTACTAACTCTCTGGCGAGAGTCGTGTTATCATATGGGTAGTTCGCCGTCGTCGGCCGGTGGATCTAACCTCGAGGGAGAGTCGCCGCAGGTCGAGCCGACGGTCGAGACTGACGACGCGACGATCACCGACGACGCCGAACTCGAGCGGACGCTCGGGCTCTCCGGTGGGCTCGCCATCGGAATCGGAACGATGATCGGGGCCGGCATTTTCGTCTTTCCGGGGCTGGCGGCCGGACAGGCCGGTCCCGCGGCGGCGGCATCGTTCGCTCTCGGCGCGCTCGTCGCCTTGCTCGTCGCGCTGCCGACCTCCGAACTCGCGACGGCGATGCCGAGGAGCGGTGGCGGCTACTACTATATCTCCCGCGCACTGGGCGCGCTCGCGGGGACCGTCGTCGGGCTGTCGTTGTGGTTCGGGCTGGTGTTCGCGACGGCGTTTTACCTCGTCGGCTTCGGCTACTACGCCGTCGACACGCTCGCCGAACTCGGCATTGCAGTCGGCAACGGCCTCGTCATCCCGCTGGCACTGCTGTTCGGCGCGGGCTTTACCGTATTGAACGTCACGGGGACGGAAAACGCGGCGAAACTGCAGAACGGTATCGTTGCGTTGCTGCTCTCGATTCTGGTATGCTTCCTCGGATACGGTGGCCTCGACGCGGTGGGCCTCCTCGGCGAACCGGCCGGCCCCGAACGGTTCGTGCCGTTCGGTCCGATGTCCGTCCTGACGACGGCCGCGCTCGTGTTCACCTCGTATCTCGGCTTCGCGCAGGTGGCGACCGTCGCCGGGGAGATGAACGATCCCGGGCGGAACCTGCCGCGCGCGATGGTCGGCTCCGTACTCGTCGTCGGACTCCTCTACGTGGTGACCATCTTCGTTGCGACGAGCGCGTTCGGGAGCGAGCGACTCTCCGAATTCGGTGAGACGGCGATGGTCGAGGTCGGCCGCCACTACCTCGGCGCAGCCGGGGCGTTCGCGATCGTCTTCGGTGGCCTGCTCGCGACGATGTCGAGTGCCAACGCATCGGTTCTCAGCACGTCTCGAGCCATCTATGCCGTCTCGAGGGACGCCCTGTTACCGCGGCGGGCGAGCCACATCAATCTCCGGTACGGCACGCCCCACATCGCGCTGGGGATGGCCGGCGGGCCGATCCTCGTGCTGGTCGCGACCGGCCGCGTAGAACTGCTCGCGGAGGTCGCCTCGTTCCTCCATCTCGTCATGTATGGACTGATCTGCGTAGCGCTACTCGTCCTGCGCCGAAACGAACCGGAGTGGTACGATCCCGACTTCCGAGTCCCCGGCTATCCCGTCGTCCCGATACTCGGCGCGCTCGCCAGTTTCGCCCTGATCGGCTTCATGCGGCCCGTCTCACAGCTCGTCGGCATCGCGATCATGATCGCAACCGCCGGGTGGTACGCCTATTACGCCCGGAACGTGACCCTGAATGGAGGGCTCCAATGACACGCATCCTCGTTCCGCTGGCGATACTCGAGGGCGAATCAGTCTCCGCCGGACTGCCAACGCTGCTCGCACCCGTGGACGTGACCGTGCTCGGGTATCACGTCCTGCCCGAACAGACGCCGCCGGACCAGGCACGATTGCAGTACGAGGATCGGGCGACCGACGCCCTCGACAGTCTCGCGGCGGAGTTTGAGGCGGCCGGCGGACACGCCGATCATCGCCTCGTGTTCACCCACGATCGGGAGCAAACTGTCGACCGAGTTGCCGCGGAGGTGGCGGCGGACGCCTACGCCATCACGGGCGTCACCGGGCCGGTCGATCGCTTCCTCGTGACGCTGACGGGCGAAGTCGCCGTCGATCGAATCTGCTCGTTCGTCACCGAACTGGTCGGCGACCGCGAGATTGGCATTACGCTCTTTCTCGCGACCAACGACGAAGCCGGTGGCCGGGAATCACTCGAGGCAGCCACAATGATCCTCTCCGAGCGCGGCATTGACGTGGAGACCGAACTCGCGGTCGGTGACTCCTCGTTCGAGGCGCTCATCGAGGCCGCACCCGGTCACGACGCCATCGTCATGGGCGAACAGGCTCCGTCGCTCCGGTCGCTCGTCTTCGGGGAGAGGGCCGACCACGTCGCCGCCGAATCGGTCGGACCGGTGCTCGTCGTTCGATCCCTCGAGGAACGTGACGCTGGGGCAGAACGCAGTGATCGACCGTCGGATACAGACCGAATCGCGAGTCTCGAGGACTCGTAATCGCTGCCTTACGGCTCCATTTCGGGGCGGTAACTCTATTCGGGATCCGGATCGATCCGGGTTGACTTCTCGTTGTGTCCCTGCAGCTTCTGGGATTCGTCCGAGCCGCGGAGACGTGTCGCCGAGCCCCGCAAACGATCGGGCATGGATCAGACGTGTAGTGTCTGCTCGGTGCCGTCCAGCTGTTCGAGTAGCTCCTCGACCGTCTCAAATTTCGGCCCCTTCCTCACCTGATCCCGCTCTCGATCCCACTCGACGAATCCCGCGTCGTCGAGTTTCGGCAGATGGATGTGATACATCTCAATCCGCACCGATTCCGATTCCGCGTCCGGTCCCGCGTCATCGGAGACGGGAGCGATGATGGCTTCCCGTGGATTCCGTTCGCGTAAGGCCTTCAAAGCCGAAACCGATGGACGTGGGAGAGTGCCTCGAGGGCCGCGTCAGGCGTCTCACGTCGATTGAGGCTGCTCGGTTCGGACTGTGTGTCACTCATTATATACATTAGGGCATCCGGTCGGATGCAATTGCGCCCCGCCATGTCTGGTCTTTAAATATTTTCAGTGATAGTCAGCGGCCAGCGTCGCCGGAACGCGACTGATCGTCGGCAGCAGTCGTCACGAGATGGGAACTGACGAGGTTTTCCGTCCCTCGGCGGAGGAGTTCCGAGACGGATTGATGAGCCATGTCGAGTTCGTCCGCGAGTTCCCGGATGGAAATCGCGCGTGGCACCTCGTAGTAGCCGAGTTCGACAGCGGTTGCGAGGGCGTCTCGTTGGCTTGGCGTCACGCTACCCGCTGTTTGACGCGGTGAACCTGGCTCGTAGATGTTCAACAGCTCGAACGTGTTCCCCTGCTCTCGCACCGTCTCCCGAAACGTATCGAACTGATCGCGGCCGACGAAGCGAATCTCCAACTCCCAGCCGTCGTCAGTCGCGTCCGCCTCGAGAATTGCCCCTTCGCGATCGACGTAGGCGGTGATCCGGTCGATGACCTCCTCGTTCCAGTCGAGATGGTAGTATCTCTCGTCGCCGAACTCGTCGGTCTCGATAACCGTATCCACGGATGGATCGGCTGCGAGCGCGTCGGTGACCGCGTCGAAGTCGTCGGCAGCGACCCACAGGCACGGCATCGTCCATTCGGTGCTGTGTGCGGCGATGCGTTCGGCTTCGATCGACATTCCTGGCACCGAATCGAAGGCCTGGTCGAGCGCGACGGCGTCAAGATCGAGTCGGACGGTAGCGATCAGCATAGCTGAGCTAGGCGTCCGAGGCTGAAGAAGGGGCAGTGAGCCAGCGGGATCGATACGCTCCGGTGACTGCTTCTCTACGACTGCACGGGATGCTCGAGGTGACTCTGAACGACGAAAATCGGGCCCCTGACTGCTGCTGAACGACCGCCCGGTCAGTCAGCCGTCGGCCTCGCCGTCGACGGGTTCCCCGTCGCTCTCCGATTCGAGGTACTCCCCGCGAATCACGAGGACCGGATCGACCGTTCGCTTAGCGAGCCGTTCGGCGCGATCCCGGAAGACGAAGCGACGGATCGACGGCCGGCTCTCGCCCGCGACGAGGAGGTCGTGCTCGGCCGCAGCCTCGAGGATGGCGTCCGTCGGCGAGTCGTCGACGACGACCGTACTGTCGATCCGATCCGCATCGACTCCCGCGGCCACCAGTTCCGAGCGCGCCTGCTCGAGTAGTTCCGCGCCCGCGTCTCGACTTGCCTCGTCGGACGCGACGTGAACAGCGTGAGCTCGAGGTCAGTGCCGGTGAGGATCGTGTGGAGCAGACGGGCAATGTGCTCGACGGTGACGTCGCTCCGGAGCGCGACGAGCACTGTCTCGAGGACGGGTGCCGGATTGAGCAGCAAGATGGCGTCGCATGATTCGTCGACGGCGACGCGTTCGAACGTCGCCAACCGGTCGTGGGTGAACGCGAGCCGCGACGTGACGTCACAGCCGGCGTCTTCGAACACTGTCCGGAGTTCCGCGAGTTCAGCCTGCGCGCGGTCGCCGTACTGGTCGCGCGCCTGATCCGGCCCGGTCTGGTCGGGGAGTTCACGATACCCAAGCAGGACGACCGGGATCGACGCGAACGCGTCGATGATCGTTTGTGGAACGGGCTGGCCCTCGAGAACGTCGACCGGAATCAACACGCGATGATCGCGAGGGTCTGGCATGGCTGGGGTTCGGTTGGTCCTCCCACGGGACGCGTGATATACCCTTGCCGGACGCGTCGGTTCGCGAACCGATACCTAATTTTCGGTGCAGCGATATCACGGCACATGGTCGAGAGTCCGTTCAACACCAACATCGAGGTCGGTGAAGTGATCAACGCCGAATCGTTCCCTGAAGCCGAGAAGCCGGAGATGACGAAACTCTGGATCGACCTCGGCGACGAGGAGATCCAGTCCGCTGGCCAACTCGATTACCACTACGACGCCGACGAACTCGTCGGTCGGCAGGTACTCTGTGCGACGAACCTGGGTTCAGTACGGATCGCCGGGTTCAAATCCGAGGCACTGACGGTCGGTGTCCCCAGCGAGGAGGGGTATCCCGTACTGGTATCGCCGGATGAGGCGGTCCCATTGGGTGGCCCGCTGTACTAATCCGTCACCGATTCGCTCCGGTCGAACCGTCTCCGAGAGCAATGATCCGAAGACGCATCACTGGACAGTGTTACTCGTTGTCTGAACCAGCGGACAGTCCTCCTCGAGAGCAGTATCATCTCTCGGTTTTCCTCGCCGGCTGTGAAGGCAGTACCGAGCCCAGGGACGGAAGTGACAGACGGAAACGGGAAGCCAACTCGAAGGCCGAGACGACGTTCGGAGCGGGGAGTTGTCGGGACCCCGATCCGGTCATTGACAGACCACTTTCACCGCGGATCCCGCAGGGTTTTTGCGGTGGAAGGACAGTCTCCGGATATGACCGAGGCGACGGGTATCGTCGGAGAGTTCTTCTCCCTGAAAGAGGAAACCGACGCCGACTTACTGGCGATGCAGTGTGGTGATTTCTACGAGTTCTTCGGCGAGGACGCCGAGACCGTCAGCGACGAACTCGATCTCAAAGTCTCACAGAAGTCCTCACACGGCTCGTCCTACCCCATGGCTGGCGTGCCGCTCGACGATCTGACGCCCTATCTCAAGGCCGTCGTCGAACGCGGCTACCGAGTCGCCGTCGCCGACCAGTACGAGACCGACTCCGGTCACGCGCGGGAGATCGTCCGCGTCGTGACACCCGGAACGCTCCTCGAGACCAGTGACGCCGACGCCCAGTACCTCGCGGCGGTCGTCGACGGTGGGATCGCCGGCGGCTCGAGCGACGGTGAATCCGAGTATGGGCTGGCCTTCGCCGACGTGACGACTGGCCGGTTTCTTGTCGCGGATGCCGCGGACGACGACGACGCGCTGACGGAACTCTACCGGTTCGATCCGGTCGAAGTCCTGCCGGGGCCTGACGCGCGGACCGACGACGAACTGCTGAACAACATCCGTGAACGGGTCGACGCCACGCTCACCCTCCACGAGACCGAATCGTTCGCGCCCAAGCGCGCTGACCACACCGTGCGCGAGCAGTTCGGCACCGAGACCGTCGACCGGCTGTCGGTCGGGGAGCCGACCATCGCAGCGGCCGGCGCGATCCTCTCGTACGTCGAGGAAACCGGCGCAGGCGTGCTCGCCTCGATGACCCGCATTCAGGCCCACCACGGCGACGATCACGTCACGATGGACGCGACCACCCAGCGCAACCTCGAGTTGACCGAGACGATGCAGGGCGAGCGCGACGGCTCGCTGTTCGCGACAATCGATCACACCAAGACCAGCGCTGGCGGCCGCCTGTTGAAGGAGTGGCTCCAGCGCCCGCGGCGCTCGCTCGCAACACTCGAGGAACGTCAGGAGAGCGTCGCTGCGCTCTCGACGGCGGCGCTCGCCCGTGACGAGATCCAGGACGGACTCGGCGAGGCCTATGACCTGGCGCGACTCGCCTCGAAGGCGACCCACGGCAGCGCGGACGCGCGGGACCTGCTCGCGGTCGGGGAGACGCTTTCGGTGCTGCCCGCGCTGGCCGAGACGATCGAATCGAATCCGGATCTGGCTGACTCGCCGCTCTCGGAGATCGTCGACCGGCCGGATTTGGACGCCGCTCGGGAACTCTGGGGGACCCTCGAGGACGCGATCGCTGAGGATCCGCCATCGACGGTAACGCAGGGGGAGCTCCTCCAGCGGGGGTACGACGACGAACTCGACGAGGTGATCGAGCGCCACGAAGCAGTCATGGAGTGGCTCGACGCCCTCGACGAACGCGAGAAGGGCCAGTATGGCCTCTCTCACGTGACGGTCGACCGGAACAAGACCGACGGCTACTACATTCAGGTTGGCAAGTCCGCGGCCGACGGCGTTCCCGACCACTACGAGGAGATCAAGACGCTCAAGAACTCCAAACGGTTCACCACCGACGAACTCGAGGAGAAGGAACGCGAAATTCTACGCCTCGAGGAACGGCGCGGCGACCTCGAGTACGACCTCTTCGAGGACCTCCGCGACGAAGTCGCCGCGCGGGCCGAACTGCTCCAGGACGTGGGGCGGGCGCTGGCGACGGTCGACGCGCTCGCGAGTCTGGCGACCCACGCGGCCGAAAATCGCTGGGTCCAGCCCGAACTGCATCGGGGCGATCGGCTCACGATCGAGCAGGGTCGCCATCCAGTCGTCGAGCAGACGACGGAGTTTGTACCCAACGACGTACGGATGGGGCCGGCGGCTGGAGCCGCCAGCCAAGAACGCGCCAGCGGACGCACAGACGGGGATCGCGGCTTCCTCGTGGTCACCGGTCCCAACATGTCCGGGAAGTCGACGTATATGCGACAGGTCGCCTGTATCGTCCTGTTAGCTCAGGTTGGCAGTTTCGTCCCCGCAAAGGAGGCTGAGATCGGGCTGGTCGACGGCATCTTCACCCGCGTCGGCGCGCTGGACGAACTCGCACAGGGGCGCTCGACGTTCATGGTCGAGATGAGCGAGCTCTCGAACATCCTCCACACCGCGACCGAGGAGTCGCTGGTCATCTTGGACGAGGTGGGCCGTGGGACGGCGACCTACGACGGGATTTCAATTGCCTGGGCCGCGACCGAGTATCTCCACAACGAAGTCAAGGCGAAGACGCTCTTTGCGACTCACTACCACGAACTGACTGGACTCGCGGAGAACCTCCCGCGCGTCGCCAACGTCCACGTCGCGGCGGACGAACGCGACGGCGAGGTGACGTTCCTCCGGACGGTTCGCGACGGCCCGACGGATCGCTCCTACGGGATCCACGTCGCCGACCTCGCTGGCGTCCCCGATCCCGTCGTCGACCGCTCGAGAGACGTCTTAGAGCGCCTGCGCGAGGAGAAAGCCATCGAGGCGAAGGGCGGGGCCTCGAGCGAGCCCGTTCAGGCCACGTTCGATCTGGGCAGCGGGACGATGCAGACGCAGGGAACGGAACAGGGACAGTCCCAGGCCCAGTCGACGTCGACCGATGGTGGTCCGACAGAGACCGAATCGGACGGGCAGGCGATCGATCCCGAGACCGAGGCCGTCCTCGAGGATTTCGAGTCGATCGACGTGAATACGACGCCGCCGATCGAACTCGTCTCGAAAGTCCAGAAGCTACAGGAGCGACTCGAGGAGTAATCGCGTGCGATGTCGGTCGACTCTCCGCTCGAGTCTGCCGAAATCGCGGTGTCGGTGATGGACGATAGCGTCTCCTCTTCCCTCCCCTTAGCTACCGATTGACACACCACGTTTCCGGTGAATGCCGACTGCCGATGCCGGAGTGGTTCGGTCGCCGTAACCTCCCGTCTGCCTGCGGATTTCACTGAATCGACTGCGGAGGTCCGCTGCGTTGTCGAGAGCGAATCCGACAGCGACCACCTTCACTTTCACTGTGCTTGGCTCCCCTTACCTTCGAGCCGCGCGTTCCATGGATACGGCAATTGCGTCGCGCTCACGACGACCGTACCGCGACGGGAGACCCCGGTCGGCGTACCACGGATCGTCCCCGTGGCGGGGCTTCGGGCGACCAGCTGAGACACATCATGTCCGACGAAACCACCACTACGAACGACGGATCGGCGAGCAAGTACGCCGGCAATCCGGACGGCAAGCGATTTACGAAGATCCGCGGGGCCGAGTACGACCGCGTCAACGAGTTCCTCAAAGACAGGACCGCGTTCACCGCGCGCGAGTGGGCGATCGCCCGCGCCTGTCAGGATTTCCGCACCCCGACGGGCGTACCGATGCAAACGGTCGGCGAGAATCTCCCTGATCTGATCCCGTTTATGGATGACACGTACTCGGGGCAGTCCGTCAGCAGTGCGAAGCATCGGTTCGATGAGAAGGTACAGAAGGCGGCGAACACGACGATGTACGGCGCACTCTCCGGGTTTTACACGGCCGACGAACTCGATGCGATCCTCTACGAAGCCGTCGAGACCGCGAAGCTCCTGATCGAAACCGAGGGCGGCACGATCGACCTCGAGACCGAACAGCGCGTCGAGACTCAACTCGCCGAGTACATGAACGAGGTTCGCGCGACGAGCCAAGCGGTCTCGGCTGAACTCGCCGCCGAGAGTGACACTGACGAGAGCGAGTCCGAAGAACGCGGGGCCGAAGCGAGCGAAACCCAAGAACGCGAGGCCGAAGCGAACGAGCCCCAAGACCGCGAGTCTGAAGCGAGCGAGGACTGAGCACCCACTCGAGCGACGGACTCGAGAGTGAGCCTGTGCGTAGCCGTGCCCGCTGGCCCGTTTAGGGGATCGTTCGAGATCGAATTGCGATCAGCACCGCTCGCATAGATCCCGCCAGTCGTAACAATCGCGGAGATCCAGTTCAATCTCGAGGCCACAGCGCTCGCAGTAGAACGCGACGGTTCGATACCCCGGTTGGAACTCCTCCCATTCACCGTGGTCGTCACATTCGATTCGAATCCCGCGTTCCGCCCCGTCGGGTACGTCGACAGTGTAGTTGCTCATGATATTGGAACGCTCCGTCTCCGAATTCGACAGTGGTCTTGACTATCGGACAGTCCTTAGCTCTTTCACCGATTTACGGGACGAATTGGATCGGTCCCGACAGAGCGGGTCGGTATCGGTCCGGCTACCCGTGAACGGATTCGGTCGATTCCCGTTCGTTGCTGTCTGCGGGGCCTGCTTCGGGGTGGTACTCCCCGATCACGACGTTCACCGCCACGCCGACCAGAAGGACGAACGCAGTGCCGTAGAGCCAGATGAGCAGGAGGATGACCGCACCAAACGTGTCGAACGTCCCAACGGTGTTCACGAGGTCCGCGTAAATCCCGAACAGCGCCTCGAGGATGACCCAGCCCGCGGCGGCGATGAGGGACCCGGGCAGGGCCTCCCGAGCCGAGACGTCCGGTTCCGGGAAGACGTAGTACATGGGGAAGAACGCGACGACTAGCCCACAGAACAGGACGAGCGGAGTCACCGCGACGACGGCGGGATGGGCCACTATTGCCAGTGTCGCCGTCGCGAAACTGACACCGGTGGTGGCGATCACGATGGCGAGAAAGACCACGATGCCGTCGACGAACTTGCCCAAAACGGAGCGCTCTCCCTCGCCGTACAGTTCGTCGAATGCAGTGTTCAACCCTCGAAAAATGCGCAGCATGCCCCATAGCAGTGAAACGATACCGATGAGCGACGCCCCGGCCCGCTTGGACGCGTGGGTCAACGCCTCGTAGACGAGCCCCTGGCCGGCGGGACTGAGGTGGTCTCGAGCTACCGCGACGATCTGCTCGGTCAGGTACTCGTTGCCGACTGCACCGGCGACGATAAAGAGAAGGAGCAAGAGCGGTAGCAGGGAGAGGAACGCGGCGTGGGCGATGCTCCCCGCCATGAACGTCACGTTGTGCTCATCGACGATGACCACAACGTCTCGAGCGACGGAGCGGATCCGTCGCAGGTCCATAGTGACCGGACGGCTGCGGTCACGAAAAGGGCGGCGCTGGCAGTCGCCGCCGTCGCCGACGCGACGGGTGTCGATTCGAGACGAACGCCGGAGTCCGGACTCGAGGCCGACGACGGCCCGATCGACGACCATCGGTAGAATTTTGATCTGGTAGGGCACCCGTTAGCACGATGCACGAAGCAGACTTCGACGTCGCGGGGCAGACCGCGATCGTCACCGGCGCGAGCCAGGGAATCGGACAGGCGATCGCGGAGACGCTCGCAGCGAACGGCGCGAACGTCGCGATCTGTTCGCGGTCGATAGATCGCGTCGGTCCGGTCGCCGAGGGGATCAACGAGGCCGAAGACGCGGGTGACGCCATCGCCGTCGAGTGCAACGTCCGCGAGCGCGAGCAGGTCCAGACTTTCGTCGACGAGACGGTCGAGGAGTTCGGCGACGTCGATATCCTCGTCAATAACGCCGGCGGGGAGTTCGTCGCACCGTTCGAGGACATCTCCGAAAACGGCTGGAAGACCATCGTCGATCTGAACCTCAACAGCACCGTTCACTGCACGCAACTCGCCGGCGAGGTCATGCGCGAGGGGTCGGGCGGCGTCATCATCAACCTCTCGAGCGTGAACGGCCAGCACGCCGCGCCCGGCGAGAGCCACTACGGCGCGTCGAAGGCGGCGATCATCCGCCTGACCGAAACGCTGGCCGTCGAGTGGGCCGAGGACGGTATCCGCGTCAACTGCATCGCACCCGGCCTGATTCAGACGCCCGGCGTCGCGGAGACGCTGGGCATCGACAGCGAGGACATGCCGCCCCGTGAGGAGACCGACCGACGCATCGGCCACGCCGAGGAGATCGCCGACGCCGTCCAGTTCCTCTCGAGTCCCGCCGCCTCGTTCATGAACGGCGAGACGATCACCGTCAAGGGCGTGCCCCGCGCCGGCAACTCGATGTCGCAGGATCTCGGCCTCGAGGACTGAGGGCGGTCACGCACTTCGCGAGCGCGCACGGATCGAGGCGGTCGCGACCCGAAACCCGCTTGGGCGGCACCGGGAAACGGATATGTCGGTCGAGTACCAATTGTCGAGTGATGATGACCGACCCGGATGTGAGCGTCGACACGTCCGCTGCCACGGGACTGTACGTCGCCACAGTCGCGATCGGTCTCGTCTCGCTGCTCGCGGTCACTGCGGGAGTCTCGAGCGACGCGATCCTCGCGCTCATCCCGACCCTGTTCACGGCCGGGGTGCTCTGTGGGACCATCGCCGCGCGTGTCAACGCCGCGTTCACGGTCCGGTTCGGTGCCCGACGGTGGCGGACCGCCATCCTCTGCGTCCCGGCGCTGGCCGTCGCGATGGGGACGGCTGCCCTCGTCGCGACCGATACCGTCTCGAGGGACTGGGTCGCCGTCGTGCTCGGCGTCTCGGTGGGTGGCATCGTCGCCTCGGCCCGGCTGCTGTCGTTGGCCACGCATGACGCCTTCGTCGGCGCGGCGATCGATGTCGGCGAATCGCTCGCGGACTGGACGTGGTTCCAGTCCGGAACCAACGCGTCCATGATCGGGACCGGCATCACGCTGTTCTCGTTCGCTATCGTACTTGTCGGTTTCACCGGTGTTACCCGACTCTCCGTCGTCCTGATCCTGGCTTCGATCACCTTCGTCGCGCTCGGGTGGGCACCAACGCTCTCGCTCCCGAGACCGGACGGCACTGCGGTCACCCTGCTTTCGGTGTCCGGGCTCGAGTACGCCCGGGCTGACGTTCACGCGTACGACGCCGGCGTCGTCGTCGGACCGCGGTTCGTTCCGTCGTACAGACGATTCATTCCCTGGAACCGGATTACTGATGTCCGGCTCACTGACGACCGACTCGTCCTCGAGCGGCGGTGGCGGCCAGATATCCGCTGTGATCAGTCGGCAATCGAGGATCTCGACACCGTCGTCGACGCCATCGAGGCGGCACGACACGGAACGGTGGGTTCCGTCGGGACGAACCCCGAGCAGCGCGAATCGTGTTCGGCACCGTAGGCGGCCGTACGACCGAATTGACGTCGATCACCAAACCACAATTTAACGACGCTCGAACACGAGTAGAAACTATGAGCGGAACGATCGGGACCAAGCGTCGATCGACGGACGAGCTGTCAGAACGGCTCCGAGCGAGGGGCACACGCCCCGCTTCCGACGGGCACAACCACGAGCGGACGGACCAATGACGACGGAACGGCAACCCCGAGACGACACCGAAATCCACCAGTTAGACGAGGACACCGTCGCGCGCATCGCCGCCGGCGAGGTCGTCGAGCGACCCGCGAGCGCGGTGAAGGAACTCGTCGAGAACAGCTTAGACGCCGACGCCGACAGCGTCGACGTCACCGTTGAGGACGGCGGCACGGAGCTGATTCGCGTCGCCGACGACGGGCAGGGTATGTCCGAGGCGGACGTCAGCGCGGCCGTCCGCGAGCACACGACCAGCAAGATCGATGGGCTCGAGGACTTGGAGTCCGGCGTCACCACGCTGGGATTCCGCGGCGAGGCGCTGCACACCATCGGCTCGGTGTCGCGGATGATTATCCGCTCGCGGCCCCGCGGTGGGGACGGCGCGGGGACGGAACTCGTCTACGAGGGCGGCGACGTCGTCTCAGTTGAGCCGACGGGCTGTCCGGCGGGGACGACTGTCGAAATCGAGGACCTGTTCTACAACACGCCCGCCCGCCGGAAATTCCTCAAGACGACCGCGACGGAGTTCGCCCACGTCAACCGCGTCGTCACCCGCTACGCCCTCGCGAACCCGGACGTGGCGGTCACGCTGACCCACGACGGCCGCGAGGTGTTTTCGACGACGGGTCAGGGCGACCTGCAGGCCGCCGTTCTGGCAGTCTATGGCCGCGAGGTCGCCTCGGCGATGATCCCCGTCGAGGCCGACAGCGACGAACTCCCGCCCGGCCCGCTCGAGTCCGTCTCAGGACTGGTCTCCCATCCCGAAACGAACCGCTCGAGTCGGGACTACCTCGCGACATACGTCAACGGTCGCGCCGTGACCGCCGACGCCGTTCGCGAGGGGATCATGGGTGCCTACGGCACGCAACTGGGCGGCGACCGCTACCCCTTTGTCACCCTCTTCCTCGCGGTGCCCGGCGACGCGGTCGACGTGAACGTTCACCCCCGCAAGCGAGAGGTGCGCTTCGACGATGACGACGCGGTCCGCCGGCAGGTTGACGCCGCGGTCGAGAGCGCCCTGCTCGAGCACGGCCTCCTTCGATCCCGCGCGCCCCGTGGCCGGTCGGCACCGGGCGAGGCGCGAGTCGATCCCGGGGATCGCGGGACCGAGAGCCAGTCGTCCGGAGAGACCGGCAGGGAGTCCCCGACCCTCGAAAGTAGTGTTGAGGCGTCGACCGCTGACGACCCAAACGACAGCGGAAACGAACCGGCGGCCCCGGATGCGGGGTCCCAAACGGGCGACCGGTCATCGACCGGTGAGTCCGCGAACGCAAGTTCTGGAACCGACTCGAGCGGCTCGGACCCTGCTGTCGACGAGCGATCCGCGAGCCCGGAATCTCGCTCGAGTCGCCCGGACGAACCGTCGACGAACGCGACCGTGTCCAGCGCCAAGGCGGAACCGAAGACGGACAGTGATGTCGCAGCCGATTCGACGGCGACGCCCGCCGACTCGAGTCGGTCCGATCCGGAACGGGACCCCGACTCGACTGCGGATCGCGACCACGGTCCCGGACACAAGTTCGACGCCGCGACCGAACAGCGGACGCTGTCCGGTGAGGCCGCGACGGGCGAGGAAACCGAGTTCGACTCGCTGCCTGCCCTGCGGGTGCTCGGCCAGCTCCGCGACACCTATCTGGTCTGTGAGACCCCCGACGGGCTCGTCTTGATCGACCAGCACGCCGCCGACGAGCGGGTCAACTATGAGCGCCTGCAGGAGGCGTTCGCGGACGACCCGACCGCACAGGCGCTCGCTGACGCCGTCGAACTCGAGTTGACCGCGGCCGAAGCGGAGGCCTTCGACCACTACAGCGAGGCCCTCTCACGACTCGGCTTCTATGCCGACCGCGTTGACGACCGGACCGTCGCGGTGACGACCGTGCCCGCAGTGCTCGAGGAGACGCTCGAGCCCGAACGGTTGCGAGACGTGCTCGCCTCCTTCGTCGAGGGTGACCGCGAGGCCGGTGCTGAGACCGTCGACGCGCTGGCCGACGAGTTCCTCGGGGATCTGGCCTGTTATCCGTCGATCACCGGGAACACGTCGCTGACGGAGGGATCGGTTGTCGACCTGCTGGCGGCGTTAGACGACTGCGAAAACCCCTACTCCTGTCCACACGGGCGGCCGGTAGTCGTCCAGTTCGATGAGGGTGAGATCGAGGATCGGTTCGAGCGGGATTATCCCGGTCACGGCGGGTAGGCCGCCACTCGAGGGTTGGTCTCGAAATCAATCGGTCTCTTTCTCTCTCGTCGTTCGTTACTCGCTGCTCGCGCCCTCGAGGCTCGGCCCGTCCGGATCCGGAGCCGCCGCACAATCGCGTCTGTAGAGCCAGACGGTACAGCCAAAGGCGATCACGCCGGCGACGGTGGCGATACCGAACGCGATCCGATAGCCGGTCTCCGAGTACACCCGGACGCCGCCGACGAGGTCGCCGGTCCAGTAGGCGTCCAGAGCTCGGCCCATCAGGGTCGGGAGGATCGCTGCGCCGAAGAAGGCCGCGGCGTTGGCCGTCCCAGTCGAGATCCCGCTCGCGCTGCTGGGGTGGCGTTCCTGGATGACCGAGTAGCCCAGAACGAACGCCCCGAGCATGATCCCGGCCAGCAGGAACACCGCGCCGACGACCGGCAGCGGCGGGTTCCCGACAACCGCGATCAGGGCGAGACAGCAGACGTAACACGCGCCGCCGGCGACCATCAGCTCGATCCGACTGTCGAGTCGGTCCGACAGCCAGCCGACCGCGGGCGGGCCGATCATCAGGCCGACGCCACCCAGCAAGGTCAGCGTCGAGGCTCTGGTCACCGAGACGTCGTAGGTCTGGACGACGTAGGGCACGCCCCACAGGCCGAAGAGCGTGATGTTCACCCCGGTCGAACAGAACAGCATGACGCTGACGACCCAGAGCCAGCGATCCCCGAGGACGCTCGAGAGGTGTCCTTCCAGCTGGGCGTTCGTGAGGATCTCCTGTCCCGGCACGCCCTCGATGCGGTCGAACCCGGCGTCGACAGGGGAGTCCCGGACGAGCGCGAACATGACGATGGCTATCGCGAGGCCGACGACGCCGAGCGCGCCGATCGTCGATCGCCAACCGAATGCCGCGACTGCGACCGCGAGCGGCGTCGTAGCGAAGACGCCGCCGAACCCAGCGACGGCGAAGGTCGCACCGCTCATCGTCGCGAACTCGTCGTCACGGTACCAGTTGGCACAGAAGCGGAGGATACAGACGAAGATCACGCTCCCGCCGAGGCCGACCAGCCCGCGTGCAAGCGTCGCTGTAAGGTAGCTGTCCGCGATCGCGAAGCCGATGACGCCGACGTTCATCACCGCCGCACCGACTGTGGCCGTTAGTCGGGGGCCGATCCGATCGGCAAGGATGCCCGACGGGATCTGCATCACTGCATAGACCCAGAAGAAGACGGCGTGTAGCGTGCCGAGTTGTGCGCCGGTCGTCCCGAACGCCGCCATGAGGTCCTCGGAGAGGACCGCTGTTGAGAGGCGGTTGACGTTAACCAGCAGGAAGAGGACCCCCATCACCGCCCACAGGACCCATCGCCGCCGGAGCGGATCACGCCAAAGTCGCATGGTAACACGACTCTTCCGCGGAGCACCGAAAAGGTTCACCAACCGGAAATAGCGGGGTCGATGCACGAGGCCGTATCGTCGGTACAGTCCGTCGCCGGGCAGTACAGGTGACCGATGTGACTTCAGACTGATCAACCGTCATGCGGTGGCGCGCACTGTCGGCTGGCCGAACGTCGCGAGGTGTGAGCCACGCGAGCACCTCGGAAAGCAAACGGTGACCGCAGGGAACCGGAAGCAGAGTGAGGCCAGCTGACGATATCGTGCGAGGTCTTTGCGAGCCTGCGAGCAAAGGCTTGTCAGAGCAAGCTCTGACAGTGGATGTGCGACCGACCGAAGGGAGCGAGCGTTAGCGCGGAACCAAAGGTTCCGCGAACCATGCGAATAGTGCGGGACCGGCGGTCCCGCATACCGTGCGAACGGGCCGTCGGCCCGTGAGCAGAGGGCGCTACGCGCCCGTGAGCAGAAATCGGCTGGGGAGGGCGTGGCGATTCCCTGTTGCCACGATAGCAGGACGCATGTCGTCGCCGTTTCCACGCTACCGCTTCGTCGTTCCAATTAGATGGCTACTGAACGACTCACTCGTCGCGGACGAACCCGATACCCTCGAGACGAACCGGTGTCGGCACTGGTAGGTGACTCGAGGCCATACCCTACCCCATGACGCCCCCTCGCGAACTCGACGGCTCAAGCGCCGGCGGGCAATTTCTTCGGACCGCGCTCGCGCTGTCGATCCTCGAGAACGAACCGGTCCGGCTGGAGAATGTCCGTGGCGATCGATCGACGCCCGGGCTCCGCAATCAGCATTTGGCGGTCCTCGAGACGATGGCGGAGCTCTGCGACGCCAACATGTCGGGTGCCGAACTAGGTGCGGAGACTGTCGAATTCGACCCAGGGAACCCGACGGGCGGAGAGTACGCCGTTGACATTGGAACTGCCGGCAGCGCGACGCTGCTGTGCAACGCCTTGCTACCGCTGGCGACGGTCCTCGAGTCCCCGCTGTCGGTGACGGTCACCGGCGGGACGGACGTGGCGTGGTCGCCGCCGCTGGACTACTTCCGCTACGTGAAGCTCCCGATTGTCCGCCGATTCGGCATCGAGGCGACTTGCGAGGTCGATCGTCGCGGATTCTATCCCGACGGCGGTGGCGAGGTTACACTTCAGCTTGAGCCCTCGCGTCCCGAGCGGATCGAGATCGTCGAACAGGGACCGCTCGAGGGACTCCGACTCTACTCGATCGAATCGGAGTCGCTGGCGGATCGCGACGTCGCCGAACGGCAGGCCGAAGGGGCACTCGAGCGGCTGGATCGGGAGCTGGCGCTCGAACTCATGGAGCGCAGCGAAATCACGGCAGAAAGCCCCTCTCCGGGCTCCGCGCTGGTGCTTCGCATCGATCACGGAACCGGCATCGCCGGCTTCTCCGCCCTCGGCGAGCGCGGCAAGCCCGCGGAGCGCGTCGGCGAAGACGCCGCGGACGCCACGAACCGATTCCTTGAGGGAACGGCCCCGGTCGACCGGCACATGGCCGACCAGTTGCTCATGTTCCTCGCGCTCGCTGGCGGCCGGGTTCGCGTGCCGGCCGTGACTGAGCACGTCGAAACGCGGTGTGAACTGCTCGAGGCGTTCGGAGTCAGGGTGGATCTCGAGGCCGGCAGCGAGACGACGGTCGTCTCGGTCGCGTCACCGCTCCGCAGTGGCGAGTAGCGTCTCGGAGGCAGTCGGGCGGATTTCACGGTGACGAGAAGGAGCCGGTTCCGTTCCGTCTTCGCTTCTGAATGGTATCGTCACAATCGAGCCACAGGAGTGACTCCGCCAGCGGGTACTCGACGGCGATCTTTCCCCGTCACCGCGATCCGTCGAGCGTGGTCGGGCGTCGATAACCGCCACAACTTATAGCAGCGCCGTCCCTTGGCCCGAGTATGGCCGACAGAGTGACTGCCGTTCACCGCAGAGCGATCCGAGGTGTCGAGCCGTGAGCCAGAGCGACATCGTCACCTTCGGAGAGACGATGCTCCGGCTGTCGCCGCCGGACAGCGAACGCCTCGAGAACGCCGACGAGTTCGAGGTACGGGCCGCCGGGGCCGAAAGCAACGTCGCAATCGCAGCGAATCGACTGGGCGCGTCGGCGACCTGGATGTCAAAAGTGCCCGAGACGGCGCTCGGACGGCGGGTCGTTGGCGAACTCCGCGGACACGGCATCGAGACTGACATCGTCTGGAGCCACCGCGGCCGTCAGGGAACCTACTACCTCGAGCACGCGGGCAAACCCCGCGGGACGAACGTGATCTACGACCGGGACAACACCGCCGTCGCGACGGCGGAGGCCCGCGAGTTCAATATCGACCGGATTCAGGACGCGAAGGTCTTCTTTACGACTGGGATCACGCCTGCGCTCTCCTCGACGCTCCGGGACACGACATTGAACCTGCTCAAAGCAGCCCGCAAGGGCGGGACGACGACCGCCTTCGACTTCAACTACCGGCGCAAGCTTTGGTCACCCGACGAGGCCAAGGAGACGCTGACGAAACTGTTCCCCGGTATCGACGTCCTCATCATTGCCGCCCGCGACGCGCGAACGGTCCTCGGATTCGAGGGCGACCCGCGACAGCTCGCACACAAGCTCGGCTCGCAGTACGAGTTCACGACCGTCGTCGTCACCCGCGGCTCGGAAGGTGCGGTCGGCTGGCACGATAGCGTCGTCCACGGCCATGACGCCTACGAGACCGAGACCATCGATCCGATTGGCACCGGCGACGCCTTCTCCGGCGCGTTCATCGCTCGCCGACTCGACGGCGACGACGTGCCGACCGCCCTCGAGTACGCCGCGGCGACCGCATCGCTCAAGCGGACGATCCCCGGCGACGTCGCGCTCGTCACCGCGGACGAGGTCGAGAGCGTCGTCAAAAACCAGGGCGAGGATATTTCGCGGTAGTTCGTCCAGGTGGTGTCAACGGTTGGGCACGACTCGAGACGGCTGCGGTGACGATTGGACGGGTTTGCCAGAAGCTGTTTTATCGACCCATCAAAAGCAATGGGTGTAATGAATCGTGGAGCCACACTACTGGTTGCACTGCTCGTGGTCGCGAGTACGGTGACGATGGCCGCGGCCGCCGGTGCAACGACGACGCAGGTAGAATCGGAGACAACCACTCAGACCGAAACCGAGGCGAATACGACCGCCGACGCCGACTCGGACGGCGAACTCGACTCGAGTACGCAGGTCGACTCGGAGACGAGTACTGACTCGAGTACGTCGAGGGAAATGGAGTCGACCGCCCACTCTGATTCGGAGACGAGCGTTGAGGGCGAGTCCGAGACGGAGACTGAGGGTGAGTCCGAAACGAGTGTTGAAGGCGAGTCCGAAACGTCCGTCGACATCGACTCGAATACGACCGCGGACGCGGAGTCGAAAACGTCCGTCGAGGCCGAGGCTGAGGCCGAAGTCGAGGCCAACACCACGGCCGAGTCGGACTCGGACGAGACGACTGACGACGAGTCGAACAGGACCGCAGAGGGTGACGCCTACGCGGGCACCCACGTCGGGTTCGACATGCAAGGCGACGCCATCACCGACTACCGCGTCGACGGCGACCAGCCGTTTGCGTCCGTCGCCGTCCAGTCCCAGAGCGAGGCCGAGTCCGAGACGACGCTTGAGACCGGTGCGGAGCTGGACGCGGTGACGCAGCTAAACGGCGCAGCATTGTCCGTGACGACGCAGACGGAGACGAGCGCGCAGGCCCGGACTGAAAGCGATGCGACGGTATCGGCCCACGATACCCGGCACGGCACGCTGGTCGTCGAAAGCGGCAACGAGTCCCAGTACGTCGAAGCCGAGCTCGGGGCCAGCGCTGAGGCCCGCACCGACGGCGACCGCGTCGTCGTCGAAACCGAGGACCGCGAGGGAGTCTTCCTTGTCGCCGGCGACGGCGAGGTGACCGTCACCGGCGACGGCAACGTGTCGGCGGCACTGAGCGAGAACGCGACGCTCGCGTTCCGTTCCTACGAGGAGGGCGAACGCGATGAGAGCGACGAATACGAGGAGTCGCTGATCGCTGAGGGCAACGCAGCCGTCGAAGCGACTGCCGAGCATCGCAACGGCGAGACAGCTACGAACGCCGTCACCTACGGTCAGGAGACCACCGCGAACGTGAGCCAGAGCGCCGAAAATCGCGTCAACGTCACCGTTGACCGCGCCACGCACGAGGGAACAGTCGTGATGACGACCGTCTCAGAAGAAGCCGTCGGCAGCCTCGAGGACCTGTCAGTAACAATCGACGGCGAGGCCGCGGCCGAAGTCGACTCGAAGAGCGAGGTCGAAGGCGCAATCGGCAGCGACGAGACCCGATACATGGTCGCACAGAACGCTCAGGCGGAGGGGCAGGCGACGGTCTACATCGGCGTCAACCACTTCTCCGAGCGGACGGCAACGATCCAGGGTGCGACCGCCGAGGATGGCAGTACGAGCGACGGAGATAATTCCGAGAGCAACGAGGAGAACAGCGAGATCACCAGCGAGGACGACACCGGTGACGCAAACGGCGACAGCGTTCCCGGCTTCGGCGCCGGCATTGCCGTCGTTGCGATCTCGACCACCGGACTGCTCGCTCGAGTCCGAAACTAGACGGTGGTGTCAGTACTCGATCACTGCCCGCTACTTTTCGACGGCACTCGATGCAAACGGCGATGGCTGTCACCACGCAGCGATACACCATTTGATCGCAGTGCTCCCGTGCCGTACCATCGATCCCTCTCGTCGTCGAGAACAGCGACGGAGAACGGCGCGAGGGAACCTCCGGCTATCGGTGTGGGCTGTGTGACGTGATTGTGACTTTCGGGGAATCGCTGTAGAGATGGATCGCTGTACTGTGCTGGTTCTTTTCCGATCCTCATTTGCGTAGTCGCGTGTCCGCTGGCGGTTAGTCGGTAAAATCGATGTTAGCACATCACCGAGATAGTGGTTCAAACGACCGGCGCGACCCGACACTCTACTCGTGCCGTTACGGACCTCACACGATCGGGGACTGCTCTGTGCAATCTCTCCGATCGCGTACGCTATTCTCACACACAATTGGATGGCTCTGTCAGAAGGACCTTTATGCCCCACTGTCACCGGACGAGTGCAATGAATCGAATTACAGTCGTTGCACTCGCTTTCCTTGTCACGACGGCGGCCCTTCCGGCCGCCGCCGTCGGCGCGGGTGCGAGCGCAGCATCGCCCTCCCAACAGAGCGACGGCAGTGCCGATGCGAGTGCCTACACGGGCACTCACGTCGCATTCGACGCCTCGAGCAACGCTCTCGTCGACTACCGTGTCGACGGCCAGCAGGTGTTCGACAACGTGACCGTCGCGTCCCAGAGCGAACACCACAGTCGGACCGGTCTCGGTTCGAACGTCGGACTCGACGCCGTGGTGAACCTCTCCGGACTCGGACTCGACCTCCGAGCCCAGTCCGAGACGCGCGCCGAGATCGCGACCGACGGATCCGCGTCGATGACCGCTCACGACAGCGAGCGCGGGATCCTAACCGTTGATGCCGGCAACGAGGCCCAGTACGTCGAAGTAGACCTTGCCGCCGACAGCACGGCCAACGCCGAAAGCGACGACCGCGTCGTCGTCAACGGCAGCGAACGCACCGGTGCGTTCGTCGTGGTCGGCGACGGCGAGGTAGCCGTCACCGAGAACGGAAACGTGACCGCGGACCTCGAGAGCGACTCGACGCTGGTCTTCCGCTCGTATGCGGATGGCGAGCGCGACGAGAACGCCGCGGAACAGGAACAACTGATCGCCAACGGCACGGCGACCGCCGAGGTCTACGCCGAGGAGCGCGACGGCGAGCGCGTCACCGACGTCGCGACCTACGGCCAGGACATCGCCGTGAATACGTCCGAGGAGAGCCGGGATCGCCTCGAGATGTCGGTCGAACGCACCCACGGCGAGGGGACGGTCGTCATCGCGAGCGTCTCCGAGGCCGCCGTCGCCGGTGCCGAGAGCGCCGACGACCTCGCGGTGACCGTCGACGGCGAGGCCGCCGCACAGGCATCGTCCTACAGCGAACTCGAGGGCGGCATCGGCGAGGAGCCCCGCTACATGGTGACCCAGTCGAGCGACGCGTCGGCCGCCGCCGACGTGCTCGTGGCGATCGACCACTTCTCGGAGCGAGACGTGGTCATCCAGAGCGCCGACGGTAGCGGTGAAGACGGCGGGAGTGACGGCGAAGATAGCGTCCCCGGCTTCGGTGTCGGCGGTGCGCTGGTCGCCCTGCTGATCGGTACCGCCGCCCGCGTCCGACGGTAGCGAACCGTCCTCCGGTCTTTCTGCGTTTTCGATCACTGTCGGATAGCCACACCGAACGACCGTCTTTTCGCGTCAGTATCGAGTCCCGGAATCCGATGCAGTGTGACCGTCGGGTTCGAGCGAACTGGTCACAGTGCACGCCATCTCGAGTGATGTGTCACGTCTGTCAGTTCTCTGTGACACGCTGATCGGTGACTTCGGCGGTCTGAACACGAGCGACCGCAATGGGGACCGGAAGCGGGAAGATCATGGCGGGCAGGACTATGGAGCCGCTTTCAGGGAACGGATGGGTTCGCCCGCCGTCAAATCGCTCGGACACCAGTGCCATGTTACTACTGACAAAACCGCGCGAAAGCAATCCGTTCCGGCACGGGTCCCGCGACGCTCGTCCGCTCTGTGCCGGATTCATCGTGCAACGAACGTACCGGATCGATGGCGGTCGGGTGTCGCTTTTTGATGAGTGCTGTGATACCGTCTAGTGTGACTCGAGACGTCCGACGAGCGACGGTCGACGACGTCTGGGCCGTCCACCAGGTCGCACGCGAGAGTTGGCACGCCGCCTACGACGGTATCCTCGGCCCCGAGACGGTCAACGACGTCGTCGACGAGTGGTACGCAATCGGTGACCTCGAGTCGTCGATTACGGAGGCGAGCGGCCGCAGTGACGCCGCGTTTCTCGTCGCAACGGAATCGCTTGCCACCAGTCCCGGGTTCGATCCCGACTACTACGGCTTTGCACACGCCGTCCCCTGGCCGGAGGACTCGTCGGTCGCGTTTCTCGCCCGTCTCTACGTTCGACCCGACAACTGGAACGAGGGGATCGGAACCGCGTTGCTCGAGGACCTCGAGACTGAGTTCGCGACGGAGTTCGATCGCCTCCGGTTGGCTGTCCTCGCCACCAACGATGTCGGCATTTCCTTCTACGAATCTCGAGAATTCGAACGCATCGGGACCCGAGAGTCCGATCTGGCGGCAGGGCTCGAGGAACACGTCTACGAGAAATCGGTTTCGGATTCTGACTAGTCCGACCGGACGGCGGGGCGGCCGAATCGGACGCGTGGCGGCGAAGCCAACACCGTACTGACGTTCCTCAAGCGAGAGGGGCTGTAGAAGAGACCGTTATAACGTTTTGTCTGCTTCCGCGTCGTCGACAACTTCGATCCCGCGGTTGTTGACCGCCATCGGATCGAGACCGACCTCTTGGAGGAAGGTCTTGTACTCGCGTTCGCACTGCTCAGCGTCTTTCTGCTTATCGCTGGCGCGGTCGCAGAGTTCAACGAGGTTCTCGGGAACGTCGTTCTGGTAGACGATCCAGTGGTTGATCAGGTCCGAGAGCCGCCGGATGGGGCTCGTGAAGTGGCCGTAGATCTCGAAGTTCAGCGCGTGGTGACCGCCGAAGGGGTCGTTCATATACCGCGCACGGGGCATCACCTTCATCACCGCCCACTGGATCTTGTCCAGTTGGCGGCTGGGCGCTTCCTCGAGCGTCGCGTTGACGGCCTTCCGCGGGTCGTCCCAGGTGCTGCCAGGGATCGAGACGCCATCGAGATCCTGAATTTCTCGCAGCGCTTCGGACCACTCGTCGGGGCTGGGCTGGGGGTGAACTCGGTACATGGCCGAGACGCCGCGGTTCCACATGAGTACGTGCGTGACGGCCTTGTTGGCCTTCAGCATGCACTCCTCGATGATGGTGTGGGCCCGGTCGCGGCTCGGGTTCAGGACGAGCGAGCCGTCCTCCTTGCGCTGTTCGTGCATCTGCTCGGCGAGGTCGTAGACCAGCGCGTTCTCGTCGTGGAGCGGCGCGTCGGGGTCCTCGAGGCGGTTCTCGGCCTGCGAGTAGGTGAGTCGTTCGTCGGACTGGATGACCGACTTGTAGATCTCGATGTTCTCATAGCTCAAGTTCTCCTTGTCGAGGTGCATCTCGACGGTGTGGGCGAGCCGGTCCTCGTTGGCGACTAGCGAACAGACCGTCTCGGCGAGTACCGGCGGCAGCATGTGGACCGTGTAGCCGGGGAGATAGACCGTATTTCCGCGCTCGACGGCCTCGTCCCACATCGCCGTGTCAGGGTTGACGTAGTGGGTAACGTCGGCGATGTGTACCCAGAGGACGTACTCGTCGTCTCGTTCCTCGATCGAAATTGCGTCGTCGAAGTCCTGGGCGTCGATCGGGTCCGTCGTCCAGGTCGTCAGATCCCGCAGATCCTTCCGCTCGTCGATCTCATCGCTGATTTCGGCCGTCACGCCCTCCGTTCGGGCTTTGGCTTCCTCTAAGACCTCGGGCGGGAACTCGTCGCGGAGTTCGAACTTCTCGAATAATTCCTCGCGCTTGTTCTCGAGATGGCGCGCGAGATCCTCCGAGACCTCGACGGGTCCCTGGCCTTCGACCGTACCGGCGTCGGCCTGTGCGTCGTCACTCATGGCGAGGGCTACGCACGTAAGAGTGAAAGTCGTGTCGGGACGCGAATCCGTCCGATCGCGAGCGCCCGGACCGCCGATATCGCGGGGCAGCACGTACTCGATCAGAAAGATACATTTTGTATCTAACATAACTGTGGGTGAATGCCCGCGATATCCCTCCGGGACGTCACCAAGCGCTTCGGTGACGTTCATGCCCTCCGCGGTATCGATATGACCGTCGAGTCCGGCGAAGTGTTCGGCTTCCTGGGACCGAACGGTGCCGGCAAGTCGACGACCATCGATATCCTGTTGCACTATACGCACCCCTCGAGCGGTTCGGTCGACGTGCTCGGACGCGACGTTACCGAAGCGCCGGTCGCCGTCCGGAAACGTGTCGGTATCCTTCCCGAGGGCTTCGCACCGTTCGAAACGATGACCGGCCGCCAGCACCTCGTATACGCGATCGAGGCCGCCGACGCCGACGACGATCCGGCGGCCCTGCTCGAGCGTGTCGGCCTCGCCGATGCCGCCGACCGGTCCGCCGCGGACTACTCGACGGGGATGACACAGCGCCTCGCGCTCGCGATGGCTCTGGTCGGCGAGCCCGACATGTTGATCTTAGACGAACCCTCGACCGGGCTCGACCCCCACGGCGTCCGACGAATGCGCGAGATCGTCCGCGCGGAACGCGACCGCGGTGCCACTGTCTTCTTCTCGAGTCACATCCTGGCACAGGTCGAGGCGGTCGCCGACCGCGTCGCCATTCTCCGGGCGGGCAATCTCGTTGCCGTCGACACGATCGACGGGCTCCGCGAGACGGCCGACGCCGGTGCGGAGCTGACTGTCGACCTGGCCGACGAGCCGGCCGCGGTCGCGTCCGTCGTCGCGTCCGTTGACGGGGTCTCGACGGTCGACGAACGCGACGACGCCCTCGTCGTCGGCTGTACTGCCGACGCGAAACTCCGGGTACTCGACGAGATCCGGGCCGCCGGTGCGACGATCCGAGACTTCTCGACCGGTGAGGCATCGCTCGAGGAGCTATTCGTTTCCTACACGGAGGGGTCGGCGTGAACTGGCAGCTGATCGCCCGAAAGGAGATCGGCGACGCGATCCGCAACCGGCAGTTGTACGCGCTCGCCGCGACGTTCGCGCTGGTCTTCGCCGTCATGGCCGAACTCCACGTCAGGCAGGTCAACCAGGGGTACGCCGTTTCCGGCGACCTCGTCGGCCAATTCGCGCTTCCCGGCATGCTCCTCGTGCCGGTGACCGGACTGCTGCTCGCCTCCAGCGCGATCGTCAGGCGGCGTTCGAACGGTCAGCTGACGCTCTTGCTCGGACTTCCACATGACCGACGCGATATCGTCCTCGGGACGTATGCCGGTCGATACGCGATCTTTCTCGCTTCCCTGCTCGCGGGCGTCCTCGCCGGCGTCGCCGTCGTCTTTGTTACCGGACACGCGGTCCCGACGACCGCTGTCCTCGCGTATCTCCTCGCCAGTGCCTGGCTGGGGCTCGCGTACCTTGCCATCGCGATTGGCATCTCGGCAACGGTCCGCACCCAGACGTGGGCGACGTTCGCCGTCTTCGGCGCGTTGCTTCTCCTCCTGTTCGTCTGGCGGGTCGTGCCCGAGGGCCTCGCCTACGCCGCGGCCGGCTTCGAAGAGCCGGCGACGCGACCGTGGTGGATGTCGTACGTCGGCGCGCTCTCTCCGAGCCTCGCCTACGAACAGTTGCTGGAACCCGTGACCGGCTCGGAAGCCGATCGCTCTTTGGTCTGGTTCAGCGCCGCCGTCCTGCTGGGGTGGGGAGTGCTCGCCCCCCTCGTCGGCTACTGGCGGTTCGTGACGGCCGACCTCTAGCGATTATCGCTCTCGCTCCCTCCCCCGCTCCTCGAGCGTGCCGTACCGCTCCTCGACCGTCGAGAGATAGCTCGCGAGAAAGACGTCTCGATCCCGCTTGCCGGCTTCGAGATCGACCAGCAGTCCCTCGAGTTCGTCGCGAGGGTGGTGACAGAGGTCGCTGTGACAGGACTTACAGAGGTGTTCGAAGGTCTTGCCGTCGCGATCCCAGCGGTCACCGTGCTTGTCGTACTCGCGAGCCTCGTCGCGCGGGCGCTCGGTACCACAGGCGAGACAGGTGACCGTCTCCGTCCGGTTCCGAGAGGGCCACATACGCGATCCGACGGTGTGGTCATACTTAGCGATTGTCACACATTTCCCCCGTCCTGACGGTCAGGACGATCGATCTACCGGGATCGCTCGCGCTCCCGGTCAGCGCGGTCGCTCTCGTCCGCCGATGCGTCGTCTCCGGCGACGGGCGCAGAGTGCTGCCCGGTATCACGGTCGAGGTCGGAATCGGAGTCGGACGTGTCCGGGTGCTCGAGTCGGCCGTCGGGATCGATCACCGTTCGTGCCGGGATCGGGTCCGGCGATGGCGGGTGACGCGCGACCAGTCGCTGGAAGCGGGTGAGGTCGATCGACCCTTCGGTTTTGATCTCCTCGCACTCGACGACGATCCGATCCCCCTCGCCGAAGATCCGAACGTAGGTCAGGCGAAACGAGGGGTAGTACACCCCCGGAAGCCGCGAGAACCAGGTCTCGACGTGCCGGAGCTTTTTCAGCCAGGTGCCCGTGTTGACGACGACTCGGTCGCCCCATCTCGTGAGCGACGCCCGGTGAGTGTGTCCGTAGACGAAGACGGCGACGTCGGGGTGGGACTCGAATACTGCTTTGGCCGCGTTCAGAAAGGGCTGGTCGCCCTGTCCGATGCGAACGCCCGAGAGCATGACGCCGAAGCGCTCGAGTGTGCGTCTGAGATCCCGTCTGAAGAACCACAGCGGTACCGCGAGCAACAGCAGGACGGCGATGATCACAAGGTTGACGGTGACGATAACCTCGAGGACGATCGCGGCGATGCCAAGCGCGTGGACGACGGCGTTGTCGGTGAAAAACCGCGCCGGGAGGATACCCAGCACCTCGAGGACGGTCCCGAACAGGTAGAGCAGCGTCAGGTTGAAAAACAGCAACAGCGGCACGACGACCGCCCGCAAGTACGGACTCATCTCCCGATAGAAGTAGTTCGAGAGGAGCCACCGCGGGAGTTCCTCCATCGGCGCGACCGACTGGATATCGCGCAGCCAGTCGCCCCTGGCCCGTTCGGAGTAGCGGCCGGCGGCGGCGACGATCCGCTGGACGATAAAGTAGCCGACAGGGAGCGCGTCGGGATTCCCCCAGTCCGGCAGCCGATTGTTCGCGTCGTGTTGCTGGCCGTGTTCGATCCAGATCCGTCCATCGCCGACCTCGCGGGTGATCGAAATTTCCTGTTCCAGGGTGACGTTGAACTCGGCGAGGCGATCGACGTGGGCGTCGTAGCAGGCGAGATCGTAGTCGTGGTTGCCCGGAATGAGCGTGATGTCAATCTCCTCGCCGGTCGCGCGGAGCTGCTCGAAGACCCGCGGGTGATCGTCGATGACTCGCTCGAGTTTCGCCGGTCCGGTCACTTCGGCGTACTCCCACAGCCCGAACGCGTCGCCGTTGATAATCAACTCGACGTCGCCGCCGCGGTCCTCGAGGTCCGCAAGAAAGGAGAGAAGCTCCGCCTCGAAATCGAGCGCTGTCAGCTGTTCGTCGCCGCCCATGTGGAGGTCGCTGATGAAGACGTACTCGCTGGCCATCGGCGCAGTCCGGCGTACTACCAGACGGGCCGGGATAGTGGTTTCCCCGACTGCACTCGCGTCTCGGACTTACGCGACCCTGTCACCCGACGCGCGGCTTCAAATCTATTCTATTAAATGCGTACGGGGCGGTAGCACGAGTATGCAGGTCAAGTCTCGACATCACCTCCGTAGCGACGCGGTGTCCGATCTCGAGGAGGTCCTCGAGGAGCAACTCGGCGTCTCGCCCGACGGCGACGCCTACGAGCGCGTCGAGTTCGAGGACACCGACTGGGAGGTCGTCCTCATCGACGGCGAGCCACAGGTCGCGTACTTCGACGAGGGCCCGTTCCTGACGGTCCGTGGAGCAAACGCCTACGAGCCCGAGAAACGACTGGTCACCGTCGACGCAGGAGCCGTCTCGTTCGTCAGCGACGGGGCCGACGTGATGCGTCCGGGGATCACCGAGGCGACTGACGAAATCTCGCCGAACGATCTGGTCGTCATCGCGGAGGAATCTCACGGCAAAGTGCTCGCGGTCGGCCGTGCTCGCGTCGACGGCACGGAGATGGCCGGCGACGAAGGGAAAGTCGTCGATTCGCTGCACCACGTCGGCGACGAACTCTACGAGTTCACCGGCTAATTCGCTTGCAAACGGCGAATCAATCGATTCTGATCGAGTCGCGCTCGCTCGAGTGACCGCGCCGTCGGAGCGCGGGCCGTACGAGTCGATCGAACGCCTCACTCCGAGGCCGCGTCCAGCGAATCCGCTTCGAACGCGCCTTCGTACTGTGCGAGAGTGTCCCTGTAGCCCTGTTCCGCGAGTTCGTAGGTCTCTCTGAGATCCGTGATCGGTGTCTCGGTTGCGTCGAGCCGCAGGTCGTTGTACGGCGGCTCGACGGCGTGTGACTCCGTCGTCTCGACGACCACCGCCGCGCTCTGGACCGACAGCTCCTCGCGTTTATCTCCTCCCTCGAGGTCGCCGGCCGCCAGCGCGTCGATCAGTCGCTTCGCGAGCGGGTCGGTATCGACGTCTTCCGTGACGGCACTCGGACCGGTCGAGTAGTCCGTCGTGTCGTGGACCGCATTCGCCGCGTAGGCGTCGGCTGCCGCCTCGAGGACGACCTCACCAGTCAGCATGTTTCCCGCGACGGTGTAGTGGTCGCCCTCGCGGTGGCCGAACTCATCGACGCACTCGTCGCCGGAGAAGGCGAAGGTCGTCTCATCGTCGACGCCGTGTAGCTGGCGCTGAGGCGCGCCGTCGTCGGCGTTGAGCAGGGCCTGAAGAGCGTCGTCGACCGCGAGGCCGTCGTCGATGTACTCGATGCCGCGCTCGCCGAGTTCGACGTTGACGAGGCTCTGGGTCGCGACGGCACCCCGATCGCTGACGAACGGGCAGAGCGTCCCCACGCCCGGCAACCGCGTCGTGACCGCGACGCCGAATCGGCGGTGCTGGTCGCCGCTCTCGGTCTCGTACTCCTCGCGGACGCAGATGCTGAATGTCATCGATTACACAATTTCCGTCTGAAAATAAAAACCTGACCGTCGTTTCGATGGGCGTTATTCGAGATAGCCGAGCGCCGAAAGCCGATCCTCGACGACATCCTCGTCGGCATCGCCCTCCGTATCGGCGGGACTATCGTCGTCAGTATCCTCGACGGCCACCGAGTCAGCAACCGAATCGACCGGCTCCGACCGCACGATCGGTTTCCGCTCGGAGTACGACGGGACGTACCAAGGGACGGTGTTCAGGACCGGAATCCGGATATTACTCGGATGGAAGTATACCGGGACCGGGAACGGCGTTGCCCACTCGCCGACCGCGTTCCCGTGATCGGCCGTGATTGCCGTCTTCCCGGGGAGGCGGTCAGCCAATGGGAGCGCTTCGTCGAGTACCCGATGCAAATTATCCCGGTAAGATTCCCAGAAGACACCGGCTTTGACCTCGCCCTCGCGTAGCGCCTGCCAGACCGACTCGAACTCGATATCACTGTCGTCCTCGAGCACGGCCCCGCGGAGTCCCTCCATGAGACCGCTCTCCGCGTCGAGTCGCGTGTCGCCGATGAAGGGGGCGTGTGGCTGCATGAAGTGGACGATCAGTCGCTTGTTCGGGTGGGACTCGTGAGCAGCCAGCGCGCAGTCGGCGAGGTCCTCCGGGAGCACGACGCCTTCGTCATCGCTCCACTCGTCGATCCAGGCGCGGTCGGTGTGATAGAACGTCTCGTCGAGGATCCGCTTCTCGTGGGGGTTTGCAGTGACGTAGACAGTGTCGTTGTATGTCCGCCCAGCGAAGTTCTCCGTGAGGAACTCCGGCGATGAACTGCCACGCGACCGGAACTCGCTCACCTCACCCTCCAGCGATCGATTGGCGTAGAGCTGCATGAAGAGGTCGTACCGACAGCCGTCCAGAATGAGGAGGTTGTCCCAATCTGCATCCATGATGTACTCCCCGTCGTTGCCGTGAATGCGCTTCTGAACGGGGCCGATAATCGACGACAGGAGCAGTTGGCGGCGCAGAAAGTCGTTGCCGAGCGCGGCTTTCGCCATCGCCGCTTTCTCCGTGAGTTCCATGAATGAACATTCATTGCTACCCGTGATAAAATTACTCCGCCGAAAACACATATAAAACATGAATATGGTAGAATATTTCCGACGATGAGGGCTTTCGACGGCGATCGTGCCGTTGCGGCCGAGCCGGCCGAACCAATATCGCTCGCTGCTCGCGCTCGATGACCGGCCCTGCCCGCTTGCGTTTGCCTCGATTGAACGGTCACGTCTGACGTAAGAACTATACTGACGGCGGCGCTGGATACCGCCAATGGGACTCATGAGCAAAATTCTCGGCGGGAACCAGTCCAGATCCGTCGAGGACTACGCAGAACTGAATCTCGAGGATGTCTCGACGGACTCTGCCGGAGCAGCGATGCAGGTACACATCGCGGAAGTGGGAAGCCAGGCGGACGCGATTGACATCAAGGACGCCGTCTACGACGGCGACATTGTCATCGCGGATATCACGCGCCTGCGAACCGAAGACAGTACTGTCGAACACATCGTCGACGAACTCCGGCAGGTCGCCGAGGAGGTCGACGGCGATATCGTCCGAAAGGGTGACGATCAGATGATTATCACGCCGACCGGCGTCCATATCAGCCGCGAAAAGCTGGGCCAGAAATTATAGCGGCAGTTATCGGCCGGTCGTTCGCTCCTCGATTGACTTCTGATTCGATGCTACCGGTAGAAGCTGCTAGCCGTCTCGATAGATAGAACACGGCCGACCGGGAGCCGAATCCGTTGTTCTTTTTCGCTCGGTAGTTACTGCTCCCGGTCGGTTCTGGTGAGCTGAACTGATGATGTCGCTCGTACTGGTCGTCTGCTCTCCGAAAAATGAACTGCTATTGGTATTGTCGCGTCGCCGTTAGCAACGCATTGAACTCGAGTTTACGTGCGCGTGACGTTCTTCGCGCGCGGGCCCTTGGGAGCCTGTTCGATATCGAATTCGATGTCTGTGCCTTCTTCGAGATCCGGACCGCCGATATCTTCCATGTGGAAGAAAACGTCGTCGTCTGCGTCGTCCGTCTCAATGAAACCGTAGCCGCCTGTGTCGTTGAAGAAATCAACGCTTCCTTTCGCCATTACAAACAAATGTAGGGCCGATCGGGGGATAAGACTTCCGAGAGTCTCGGTATCACGACCGTCGGAGTTGTTCGCACGATACATAGATTCGGTCTTCCTTGCCGTATTCTGTGACGATCCTGACCTGTTGTGGCTCTCGTGCGAGCGGTCCGTTCCGTCTCGAGGGACGAATAAAGGTGGGCCATACGAATGGTGACAAATATGTTAGAAATTCCGACGCCCGTATGCAGGTAATCGCTCGAGAGTCCCGATCTCGGGATCGTCTCACCGTCGTGGCTCGCAGCCCACCGTGACGCGGACTCGGTCACAGTCGTCGACGTCCGCGAGGCGCGAAACTGTAGTAGCAACTGAAAGTCAATGCATACCTGATCGCATGAAAGCTGTGCGATCAGTGTGTAAATCGTTTCAGTGGCTACTATAGAACAACTGGGTCACGTCCGGGCGCAGTCAGCGTTCCGGCTGACCGCTTTCGCGATCCGCGCAGCGTCGCCGACGGGAAGCTACCGGCCTCCGACGCCTTGGCAGACCTGTTAGGCGAGGCCGGAATCGCTGAACCCGGCCCGGTCCACCAGTACGAGGAGTGGTGTTGGGACGGCAATATCGCGTCAGGGCGAGCGCTGCCGCCCTCGCCGATTCGCCGACTGCCCCGCCTGTATGTGGAATTTTCACCCGGCGGGAATTCCCGTTCGCCGTTATCCCGCGTGCGGACGTACGAACACGATATGACGGGCTTTCGTGCAACTGTCGTCGTCGACGAACCGGCGGACTGTCCGGTGGCCGACGTCTCCGCCTCCCTCGAGAAATCGGTCGACTCGGTCTCTCGGTCGTTTCAGGCGACGGCCGAGGGAACGGTCGTTGAGGAGTTCGGCGTCGCCCGATCGACGTTCACCGAACACTTGGCGGCGGCCCAGACGAAGCTGATGGACGCGATTCTCGAGTCCTGATCGACGGACCGCCTGATCAGTTCGATTCGTCGCACAACGGTCGACGAGGACCGCAATCCATGGTTTCCGTTGGCCCGAACGCAATCAACGTGGGCTGGGAGAGATACGTGGTCGTCCCATAACCGGTCACGTTCCCGTATATTCCGATGCGATCGCCATCACCGGTCGTCTGCTCGTAGATGATACTGAACTCCGAAGACGACTCGGCCTCTCCCACTACCTCGAATTGGGTCACGAACTCCGCGAGCAAGTCAATGGCCGTGAAAGTCCATCCGTCGTCCATCCCGAGCTCGTCTCTCTCATCGAATCAGGTCACGCTCGGGAGATCGACGTCGTATTGATCCTCGAGGGACACTGAACAGCCTGTAGCTGACTGTGACGATCGCGCCCAGCGTCCCTGCCGCCACCGAGAACCGGCAGTCCCGGGCGCTGCCAGTAACTCTTTGATCGGCGGCGTCCTCCGCGATCACATGGACGTCATTCACACGGCCCTATGGGTATCGGACATAGAGCGGACGCGCGAGTTCTATCTCGACGGCCTCGGACTGGAAGAGAACTGGTCGTTCACTGCCGACGACGGCGTCGAAAACGTCTACATCGGCGGTGAGAACGGTGAGTTCCAGTTCAAGTACGATCCCGATGGCGGCCCGGAAATCGATTCGGGGACGATGGCCCACGTTGCGGTCGGCGTCGATAGCACCGACGAGACCTTCGAGCGGTTGGCAGAGCGAGAAGCGCCACCGGTCCAGACGGAGCCGACGACAATGGTTGACATCGACGTCCGCGTCGCGTTCGTCGAGGATCCGGACGGCTACGTCGTCGAACTGGTCGAAGAACTCGAGTAAGCGCCGCAAGCGCGGTCGTAGCGATGGGTCACTGTCGCTCGAGCGACAGCGACCCTACTTCTCGGACGCGTCGGCCGCAGCGGGGTTCGCGACCGATGGCGGCGTCCGGACGACCTGGACGAGGAGTACGGCAGCGATCGTCACGACGGTGGCCAGAAAGAGCCACGAGGTCCGGTAGCCGACCGTATCGGCGAGGTATCCGAACGCCGGTGGTGCGACGAGCGCGCCGCTGGTGAGCGCGAGCTGCCCGCCAGCGGTCGCACCGCCCATCTCGTCCGCTCGGACGAGCGTCGCCATGACGGAGTAGTAGACGCCGGTGTAGCCGAGGACGAAAAATCCGAGAACGGAAAACGCGACTGCGGCACCGAGTTCGGTGGTCGTCGACGCGACGACGACGAACATGACGGCACTGCCGAGCGACTGGGCGAGGAGTACCAGCCCGATCCTGACGCGTGGCTTTCCGGGGAGTACGTCGCTCAGCCAGCCCGTTAGTACGCGCCCGACGCTGCCGAACAACTGGACGAGCGCGAGGACGATACCGCCGAACGCGACGGACGCGCCGATCGATTCCTCGACGTACAGGACCGTGTACCCGGTGGTCGTAAACAGAGCTGCCCCGAGAAAGAGCCCAGCGGTCGTCAACAGAAGGTATGGCCGGTTCGACAGCAGTGCTTCGAAGTCGGGGTAGTCGGCCGTCCCTCCGTCGTGCTCGCTTGCGTAGCCGAGATAGAAGCCGACGGCGACGAGAAAGCCGATCCCCGCGGCGACGAGAAAGCCGACTCGCCAGAAGAGTGCTCCTGCGAGGCCGGTGACCAGAAGCGCGCTGATGCCGCTGCCACCGGTAACGCCGACCTGTTTGATGCCCATCGCGAGATTCTGACGACCCGGTTCGATGTTGTCAAAGACCGCCTTGTTCGTCCCGGGGATCGCGGTTCCGTACATCGATCCGAGGACGAACACGACCGCGAGCAACAGCGCGTACGTCGGCGCTCCCGCGACCAGAAGGGTCCCCGTCGCGAGCCCAATGAGACCGAGTGTCAGCGTTAATCGCTCGCCGAACCGATCCGTCAGCGCGCCGAGTGGCAACAGAAAGATAGCGTAGCCGAGCGTGAGTGTGGTGACGACGATTCCGACTGAGAATCGGGACAGTCCGAACGCGTCCCGAAAAAACGGCGTTGCGGCAAAGATCGTGTAATAACAGATACTTGCGGAAATCTGCCACATCGTGACGAGCAACACTGTCCGCCAGTATGACCTATCCATTAGCCGGCGGTCCTTGGTAAAGAGCATCAAAAAGAGTGACGACGTGGTTCCGTCCACGCGATCGATATGCTGTTCGTAGCTAATCGAGTTCGCCCTATCGATTCCGTCACGACCGTTCTGTCCGGTTTCAGCCGGTCAATTTTCGACGAACTCCCGCTGTCGCGACCGATCCCTCCGCTCGAGCGAACTCCCACGAAAGACAATTATAGTAGTCTGGTCGGGTATCGACTGACTGTGTGTCCGTTTCAGGGCGAAAATACCACCCGTACGTGTTCGTGAAAGCGGCAAAATAAACACATCCAATGTGCCGACCGCCGCCACCAGCCAAACGATAATACTTTCCATTGGCGTCCGAAATCCCTGACTATGTCTGACGACCTCAAGAAAGGGCTCGAGGGCGTGTTGGTTGCCGAATCGGAGCTCAGTTCGATCGACGGTGACGCGGGTCGGCTGATCTATCGTGGCTACACGATCGAGGACCTCGCTCGCGGCGCGAGCTACGAGGAAGTGCTGTACTTGCTCTGGAACGGTCATCTCCCGTCCGAGGACGAACTCGAGCCGTTTGCGGACGCCCTCATGGACGAACGCGAGGTCAACGACGACGTCCTCACGACGATGGAGCGCCTCGCTGCGGCCGACGAACAGCCGATGGCCGCCCTGCGGACTGCAGTCTCGATGTTCTCAGCGTACGAACCCGAAGACGACGCCGATCCCGAAGACCTCGATGCGACGCTTCGGAAGGGCCGTCGGATCACGGCCAAGATCCCGACCGCGCTCGCGGCCTTCGAGCGCTACCGCCTCGGCGAGGAGCCCGTCGACCCCAACCCCGATCTGGGTCTTGCCGCGAACTTCCTCTACATGCTGACCGGCGAGGAACCCGACGACATCGCCGCCGAAACCTTCGATCAGGCGCTCATCCTCCACGCCGACCACGGGCTGAACGCCTCGACGTTCACCTCGATGGTCATCGGCTCGACGATGGCAGACATCTACAGCGCCGTCACCGGCGGCATCAGCGCCCTTTCGGGGCCGCTCCACGGCGGCGCAAATCAGGACGTCATGGAGGTCCTCATCGAGATCGACGAGAGCGACCTCGACCACCGTGAGTGGGTCGAGCAGGCGACCGCGGAGGGGCGTCGCATCCCCGGCTTCGGCCACCGCGTCTACAACGTCAAGGACCCCCGCGCGAAGATCCTGCAGGAACGCAGCAAGGAACTCGCCGAAAACGGCGAGGACAAGTGGTACAACTACACCACCACCATCGAACAGTACCTCACCGACGAGAAGGGCCTCGGCGAGAAGGGAATCGCCCCGAACGTCGACTTCTACTCCGGCTCGGTCTACTACCAGCTAGGCATCCCGATCGACATGTACACCCCCATCTTCGCCATGAGTCGCGCCGGCGGCTGGATCGCCCACGTCCTCGAGTACCAGGGAGACAACCGCCTCATCCGCCCACGCGCCCGATACACCGGCCCGCAGAATCAGGAGTTCGTCCCGGTCGAGGATCGGTAAGCGCGGCCCGAATTGCGTTTTCGATGCCCTTTCTTTGCCGACATCGCTCGAGCAACCGGTAGACGCTCCCGTCGTCGGCTACCGTCGACGACTGCGGACGTGGCGCTGTCGAGGTCGATCGGACGGCAGTACGAGCAAGTCCCTCGAGTCACAACTATCGTTCGTGGACGTCTTCGTTTACGGGACGCTGACCGATCCGAAGCGGGTTAGGACCGTTCTTGAGACGGATCGGTCGGACACGGCGGCGGCGTTCGTCGGCCGAGCGACGCTCGAGGGGCTCCATCGGGTCGACGGCCGGTATCCGACGCTTGCACCCGGTGGCACCATCGACGGACGGCTGCTCGCAGTCGACGACGCGGGCCTCGAGCGACTCGACCGGTACGAGAGCGTCGAGAGCGGGCTCTACGTCCGGGTCGCGGTGCCGCAGATGAGCCGGAGCGATGACCGACGGGGAGACATGGCGGGAGGGACGATCGACGAACGGTGTTGGGTGTACGTCGGGGATCCGGATCGACTCGGCGTCGACGTGACCTGGCCCGGAGACGGACCGTTCCACGACCGCGTGGATGGGTTCGTTTCACGGGCCGATATCGCGGTTCGTCGACCCGGATGACGTTCGTCTGTCCCGCGTCTGACGCTGAACTTTTCCCGACGCCTGCTTGCGGTTTCACTTCCGCCGTGGGTGCATGAGTTTTATATGGTCCCGGTCCACTTCTCTATTCGCACGTCACACGCCGTGCATTCCCTGTATTCCCTGTCGTGCCGTCCAGGTTTGACGGCATATCGCTGTTGGGGTCGACGGGCCCGGCAACAGGCTCGCGCGGTTCCCGACAGTAATCCTTACACCCTACGCCGAGTAGACGGGCGTATGCTGGAACTTGAAGATATTCTCGAGGCACGCGAGCGAGTCCGAGAGACATCTCGGCACACGCCGCTTGAGCACTCCCATACCTATTCGTCGATGACCGGTGCCGATATCCGCCTGAAACTGGAGAATTTCCAGCGAACGGGCGCGTTCAAGATCCGCGGAGCGACGAACCGAATCGCGACGCTCTCCGAGGCACAGAAGGATGCGGGCGTCGTCACCGCGAGCGCGGGCAACCACGCGCAGGGAGTGGCGCTCGCAGCGACGCGATCCGGTGTCGACTCGAAGATCGTCATGCCCGAGCACGCGCCGATCTCGAAAGTCAAGGCGACCAAGAGCTACGGCGCGGAGGTCGTCCTCTCCGGGCGAGATTACAACGAGGCCGCCGAACGCGCCCACGAGATCGAACGCGAGGAGGACAGAACGTACGTCCATGCCTTCGACGACGAGTACATTATGGCCGGGCAGGGAACGATCGGCCTCGAGATTCTCGAGGACTGCCCCGACGTCGAAACGGTCGTCGTTCCGATCGGCGGCGGTGGCCTCATCAGCGGCATCGCGACCGCGATCAAAGAGCAAAAACCCGACACGCGCGTCATCGGTGTCCAGGCCGAGGGGGCCTCGAGCGCCGCGAAGTCCCTCGAAAAGGGCGAACGGATCTCCCTCGACGGCGTCGACACCATCGCGGACGGCATCGCGACCCGCAGCGTCGGCGAGCAGACGTTCCCCTATATTCAGGAGTACGTCGACGAGGTCGTCACCGTCTCGGACCCCGAGATCGCGGTCGCCCTGGTCTACCTGCTCGAGCGCTCGAAGACGCTCGTCGAGGGGGCCGGCGCGGTCCCGCTCGCCGCCGTCCTCTTCGAGGCGTTCGACTACGCCGAGGACGAGATCATCGTCCCCGCGCTCTGTGGCGGCAACATCGACCTCAACACGCTGACCAACGTCATCGTCCGCGGCCTCGTCGAGACCGGCCGCTACCTGAAGATCAGGACCGTGCTGAAGGACCGCCCGGGCGCGCTCGAGGACCTCCTGGACATCTTTACCGCCCACCGGGCCAACATCTACGCCATCCACCACGACCGGACCTCCCGCGATGTCGAGATGAACGATACCGAAGTCGAGATCGAACTCGAGATGCGCGGCCCCGACCACGTCGATAGCTTCCTCTCGGCGCTCCGGGATGCGGGCTACGAGGTCGACGTGCTCGCCTAACGGCGGCGATCCACTCCGCGATCGTTCTCTCCCAATCCCGCTCCGTTTCCCCGCCGGGAGGAGACGGCATACTCAACGCTCCGAGCGGTTCCCAGCGCTCGAGAATCGACGAGGGGCCATCAAATGGCGGGCGAGTATCTTCGATCGGGTAGCCTGCCCGGATATCACAATGGTCGATCCAGCCCTCGCCAGTCGACTCCAGTTCGCGCTCACGACCATCGTTCACATCATTTTCCCGGTGATGAGCATGGGCCTCGCGCCCTTCCTCGTCTACTTCACATGGAAGTCGATCCGGTCGTCGGATCCGCTCTGGGAGCGTCAGCGCCGCTTCTGGACGCGCATCTTCGCGGTCAGCTTCGTCGTCGGCACCGTAACGGGCCTCGTCCTCGAGTTCGAGTTCGGGACGAACTTCGCGGCCTTCTCGACGTTCGCGGGCGAACTGTTCGGCGGTCCGCTGGCCGTCGAAGGGATGATGGCCTTCTTCCTCGAGGCCACGTTCCTCGGCGTCTTCGTCTTCGGCCGCGAGAAGGTCGGTGACGCGCTCTACATGCTATCGGCGGTCGCCGTCGGACTGGGAACGTGGCTCTCAGCGCTTTGGATCCTCATCGCCAACTCGTGGATGCAGACGCCGCGCGGGTACGAACTCGCCCAACAGAACGGCCAGCCGATCGTGACGCTCGTCGATCCCGTCGCCGCCTACCTCAACCCTCGATTCCCTTGGATGTTCGTCCACATGCAGTCCGCGGCCGTCCTCTCGGTCGCGCTCTTCATGGCCGGCGTGGCGGCGTACTTCTTGTACCGCTCGAGCAATGGCGGTGAGAGCGGTGACGACATCGAGAGCGACGAAGTAATGGAGAGCGACGAAGCGATGGGCGCGGGTTCGGACTCGGGCGTGGCCGCCGGAGAGACGACTACCGGCAACGACGACGCCCGTTTCTGGCGAACTACTCTGAAAATTGCGCTGGTCGTCCTCCTCGTGACTGCGCCCTTCCAGGTCGTCCACGGTGACTCCTACGCGCGCCACGTCGCCGAGACCCAGCCCCAGAAGTTCGCCGCCATGGAGGCACAGTACGAGACCGAAGCGCCGGCCGCGCTCCACCTGTTCGCGGTTCCGACCGATCCGAGCGCCCTCACCGACCCCCGTGCAGAGAACCTCTGGACAGTCGATATTCCAGCAATGGCATCGGTATTGGCGAGCGGCGGTGATCCGTCCTACGAGGTGACGGGTCTCGACGAGTTCGACGGCTCACCGCCGGTCGCGATCGTCTTCTGGTCGTTCCGCGCCATGGTACTGCTCGGCTTCTGGTTCGTCGGCCTGGCGCTATGGAGTGCTTACCGCTGGCGACGCGGTGACCTAACGACGGATCGGCGACTCCACCTCGCACTGATGGGCTCTGCGCCGCTCGGCTTCGTCGCCGTCGAAACCGGCTGGATCGTCACCGAAGTCGGCCGCCAGCCATGGGTCGTTCAGGGTTTGCTCAAGACCGATGATGGCGTCTCACCCGGTCTCACCGGCACCGAAGCAACGCTGACGCTTGCCAGCTTCGCACTCGTCTATACCGCCCTGCTCGTCGGCTACAGCTACGTTGTTCGACGGATTATCTTGGCGGGGCCGCCCGCCGTCGAGTCGGCCGCTGGCTCGAGGTCGGAGTCGGAAGCGGATCCCGACTCGGACGCCGACCCGGACTCGAGTCCATCGGATTCGACGCCGACGCCGGAGGTAAGCAGCGATGACTGAGCCCGTCAGCCTCCCGCTCGCTGCGCTCGCACGCTCGCTCCCAGTCGATCTACCAACACTGTGGGTCGCCATCGTCTTCGCGTTCCTCGGGACGTTCCTCTTCCTCGACGGGTTCGACTTCGGGGCCGGGGCACTGTTCGCGACGCGAGCCGACGAGGCCGAACGCGAGCGGATCCTCGCGGCGATCGGTCCCTTCTGGGACGGGAACGAAGTGTGGCTGGTCGTCTTCGGTGGCGGCCTGTTCGCGGCGTTCCCGCCGATCTATGCGACGCTGTTCAGTCGCCACTACCTGCTGCTCTTCGGCGTCCTCGGCGCGCTCATCTGTCGCGGCCTCGCACCTGAGTTCTACGAGCAACGCGAGGACGAGGCGTGGAAGCGCTGGTGGGGCCGTGCATTCGTCGTCGGCAGCATCGCCTCGCCGTTCCTGCTCGGCACGTTCGTCGGCAACTGGCTGCTCGGAACGACGGTCACCGAGGCCCCTGTGACCGTGCTCGTTGGCTTCGCCGTCGTCGCGCTGACCGTCGTCACCGGCGGTGCCTTCGTCGCACTGAAGACCGACGGACAGCTCGCGGACGATGCTCGAATGTGGGGCCTGCGTGCCCTCGCCGCGTATCTCCTTTCGATCACTGCGATTCTTCTCGCGTTGGCCGCCCGACCCGCCGTTCGTCCCGCCCTGCTTGAGCCGGTCCCGATGGCGCTCGTCGCCGCATCGGTCGTCCTCGGCGGCAGCTACGCCCTCACCATTCGACGCGAACGCGATCTCCTTGCGTTCCTCACCGCCGGCGGACTGACCTACGCGCTGGTCGCGCTCGTTGCCGTATTGCTGTCCCCAACGCTCGACCCCGCGACTGGACGTACCGCCACCGAGGCTGCGATCTCGCCGCCCGCATTGGGGCTGCTGACGCTGTCCGCGGCCCTCCTCGTTCCGCTCGTCTGCACGTACTTTGCGGTCCTCTACTCGACGTTCTCGGGACCGGTCGAGGCAGAGGGATACTGACTCTCCCGCCGGTCCTCGAGATTCCTCGAGCCCCTCCTGATGCCGACTCCTGATCTCGAGGCTTTAAGCGCGGCCGGATACACGCGTTAGATATGAAACGGATCATTGAAACTGACGACGCACCCGCTGCGGTCGGTGCCTACAGTCAGGCGACCAGCAACGGCTCGCTGGTGTTCACCGCCGGTCAGATCCCCATGACCGCTGACGGCGAACTGCTCGACGACGAGTCCATCGAGAATCAGACGGAGCAGGCCCTCTACAACCTCGACGCCGTCCTCGACGAAGCGGACGCGAGCTACGGGGACGTCCTCAAGGTGACCGTCTTCCTCGAGAACATCGACGACTTCGAGGCGATGAACGAGGCCTACGCCGACTACTTCGACGATCAGCCGCCGGCCCGTAGCGCCGTCGAGGTCGCCGCGCTTCCGAAGGGCGTTGGCATCGAAATCGAAGCCGTTGCATCCGTCGAAGACGAGTGACGACAGCGTGAGCGGCTATCCCGCCGGGAAGATGGGAATCGATCCGCGGACCAAATCTGCCGTCCTCTGGGGCATCGTCGGCTGCCTGTCGTTTCTGGTGCTCGTCCAGAGCTACGCCCTGCTCGCCGACCCGCTCGCGACGATCACGCAGGCGCTAGGGCTCGCACTGCTGGTCGGCCTCGGTGCGGGAACCGGGGCGTACCTGCTCGAGCCGCGGCTCGCGTCGTGGGCGGCCGATCGCGGGACGGTAAACGAATCTCGTAAGGGTTAAACAACAGACGCGGTTAGGATGACCTGAGCCAGGATGGCCGAATGGTAAGGCGCACGCCTGGAAAGCGTGTTCCCTTTGGGATTCAGGGTTCAAATCCCTGTCCTGGCGTTTTCGTGATTTTACTTGCTACGAGCGACGCGTAGCGGTGCGGGTAATCCAAAATCGCGAAACGACACAGACAGGATTTGAACACGCGAGTCGGATGCGGCCGAACGAAGTGAAACTGACCGTCTCGAATCTGTTCAAATCCCAGTTCTGGCGCTCTTCCAGTTTTCATTCCACCGAGCGGCAGCTATCGATGGTTTTCTCGATCGAATTATTGAAGGGAAGGGGTACGGGGAAGGAGCGCGTTACCGCTCGAGTTCGACAGGGGAGTCGGTCGCGATCCAACAGTCGGGGTCATCCGGATCTCTGAGTTCCAGGCTACCGCTTTGACACACCACCATTTCGTATCGGTCGTCCATGATGACCCCACCGGAGACTCCACTGGGATCGGATATCGTAACGGGGGACGTACCGGCCGCTCGAATCGGAGTAAGCGCGTCATACTACTGTGTACGGGCGTCTTCGGGACTGTTATTTCAAGTTCCGAGCGGTTCCGGTCGTCCGGACGACCGCGACCGGATGAGCCTTTGTGCTGGCGGTCCAACGGTCGGGTATGTGCGGTCGCTACACGCTCGTTGTCGAGCAGGACGACCTCGAGGCGCGGTTCGATGCCCGGTTTCGGGACGCGGAGTTCACCCCTCGGTACAACATGGCTCCGGGACAGGAACTCCCGGTGATCACGAACGAGGAGCCGGAGGCGTTCCAGCACCTTGAGTGGGGGCTGGTGCCGTCGTGGGCGGACGACGACAGCGGCGGGCTGATCAACGCCCGAGCGGAATCCGTCGACGAGAAGCCGAGTTTCAAAGCGGCTTACGAGCAGCAGTGGTGTTCTCGCGAGCCGAGCGAACGAGCGCTCGACACGCCTTCGGCGGGTCGGTGTCTGGTTCCTACGGACGGCTTCTACGAGTGGGTCGAAACGGACGACGGGAAACGGCCCTATCGAGTGGGGTTCGAGGACAACCGGGTGTTTGCGATGGCCGGCCTCTGGGAGCGCTGGGAACCTGAAACGACCCAGACCGGGCTCGACGCATTCGGTGGCGGCGTCGACGACGAGAGCGAAAACGGCCCGCTCGAGACGTTTACAATCATCACGACCGAACCGAACGACCTCGTGGCGAACTTGCACCATCGAATGGCCGTAATCCTCGAACCTGACGCCGAGCAGCGGTGGCTATCGGGCGATGCCGGTCGGGAAGTCCTCGAGCCGCGGCCGACCGATGGAATGCGGGCCTATCCGGTTTCGACGGCGGTGAACGATCCGGCGACTGACGAGCCGTCGCTGGTCGAACCGGTTGAGGGTGTGTGACTGACAGCACGTGGAGACAGCGGTTGAGCGGGCAGCTCAGATCCCCTCACGACCGCCCTGGGTGAGGAGGACGAGCAGCGAGAGGCCGGAGACGGCGAGCAACAGCAGGGCGGGGATGACGGCGTACTGGAAGAAGGCCTCGCCCTGTGCCTTCCAGATGATGGTGACGAGGGTTTCGAAGCCGGTCGGCCGCAAGAGGAGGGTCGCCGGAAGTTCCTTCATCGTCGTCAGGAAGACCAGCGCCGCCCCGGCGGTCACGCCCGGTGCGATGAGCGGTAAGGTCACCTTTCTGAACGTGCGAAGCGGCGTCTCACCCAGCGTGTGTGCGGCCTCGACGAGTTTCGAATCGACCTGGAGCGTCGTGGTCCGGATCGAGCCGACCGCTTGGGGCATGAATCGGATCACGTAGGCGAACACTAGCAGCGGGATCGTCTGGTAGAGCGCTGGCAGGGTGGTCAGGTCGTACGTCCGGCGGATGCCCTCGTAGGTCGTGGCGAACGAGACGAGTGCGAGCCCGAGAACGATTCCCGGTACCGCGAAGCCGACGTAGGTCGACCGCTCAAAGAGCGTCGACAGCGGCGAGTCGTATCTGGCCGCGACGTACGCGACCGGCAAGGCGACGAGCACGGCCACGAACGCGGCCGCACCGGCCACAATCACGGAGTTGACCGCGTACTCGAGTTCGAAGGCCAGTGACGGCCGCGCGTCCGGATCGGCGGTCACGAGCCAGAGCCCGAGGATCCATAGCGGAACCAACAGCGCGATGCCGGTGACGCCCGCGGGCAGTAGCGTCGCCGGCCAACGCCACTTGCCGAGTTCGACGACGGGTTCGCTCGAGCCCTCGGAGCCGTCGCCCTGAACCGTCCGGTCGGGACGGGCCCACCACTCGAGGACGAGGACGACGAGCACGATGGCGAGCAACTGGAGCGAGAGGAAGGCCGCATAGTCCCGGCCATAGGAGCGGTATTCGAGGAAGATCTGTTGCGTGAAGACGGGCAGTTGCATGATCGCCGGCGTCCCGAAATCGGAGACGGCGTACAGTGCTGCGAGCAGGCCACCGGCGACGATGGCGGGGCGGACCTGCGGGAGCGTTACGCGGCGGAAGGCCGTCCACGTATCGTGGTTTAGGGTCCGAGCGGCGTCGAGGAGTGTTGTGTCGAACGAGAGCAGAGCGGCTCGCACCGTCAGGTAGACGTACGGATAGGTGTAGAGTGTGATGACGAGCGTCGCGCCCGGAAGCCCGTAGATTTCGGGCAACTGCTGGATGCCCAGTGGCTCGAGAATCGATTGGAACTCGCCTTGCGGGCCGAACGCCGAGACGAAGGCGAACGCGCCGATGTAGCTCGGGACGACCAGCGGGAGGGCGGCGACGACGGCCCAGAACCGGCGGAAGGGCAGGTCCGTCTGGACGGTGAGCCATGCCAGCGGAACGCCGATCAGCGTCGACAGCACTGTGACGCCGGTCATGAGCAGGAGGCTGTTCGTGACGATCGACGCGGTTTGCGGGCGGGCGAGCATCTTCCAGAGCCGGGCTGTGTCGACGGTCGTCGCCTCGAATACGAGATATGTGAGCGGGAATAATACGCCCACGGCGATGGCACCGGACAGGAGCAATAGTCCGAGTGGCGGTCCATCGGTCGTCTCGCGTCGTCGTGAGAGGAGTGATCTCATAGAGAGGTCGTCGGAAATGTATGGATGTGTGCGTCGCGCGTATCGAGACGGTCGTTCGGACGCGGCGGAATAGCTGGCGGTTCCCGTCCGACTGTGCTGACACGCTCGTAGCCGACTGTCGGTTGCGTTCGCCGGGTCCGGCCGACGGCGATCGCGGCCGCGCGACGATTCGGTGGGTACTCGAGCGTCTCGTTCCAACGAGTATAAGGTTTAGGTTTGCCTAATTCCCTCGCATGGAGCTGACCAGGCGAGACGCGGTCGCCGCATTGGCCGCGCTCGGCGTCGGTGGCGGGACGCTGTCGGGCTGTGCGGCCCCGACCGGATCCGCCCCCGACGGGAGCGATGACGATCCGTCGGCCGATATCGACACCGAACGGATTCGTGAGACGCTGGTCGCAGTCGCCGAGGTCGTTTACCCCAGCGAGGTCACCGGCACGGCGACGTTCGTCGAGACCTTCCTCAAGGGGCGACTCGAGGATCAGTCCCACGCAGCGAACGTCGACGCCACGGTCACGACACTGAACGAGCGCGCCGACGACTGGTTCGGCGATTCCTTCCCGGCGCTCTCGCCGGACGATCGGGATCGGTGCCTGCGGGAGATCGGCACGGATACCGCGGCGGAAGATCCCGAGGGGCGGCCCGCCGAACGGATGCGCTACTACGTCGTTAATGAGTTGTTGTTGGCACTGTACACCTCGCCGACAGGCGGCGAGTTAGCCGGCATCGAGAACCCGATCGGCCACTCGGGCGGGCTCGAGAGCTACCAGCGGGGGTCCGGCGCGTGAGCGGCAGTCGACCGCCCGCCGAGTCGGCGGCGCCCGTCACCGACGAGGACGCGGATCGCACGCCGGTCGAGGACGCCGACGTCTGCGTGATCGGCGCGGGTCCAGCCGGCGGGATCGTCGCAGATCGACTCGCCGAGGCTGGCCGCGAGGTCGTGATCCTCGAGGCCGGGCCGCGGTTCGATTCGGTCGACAGGCTCGCCAGACAGGAGCGGGCGATCAGACCAGCGTACGGTCGTCAGGACGTCTGGGACGGCGATCCCGAGCGCGATGCGTTCTCGACATCGGGTGACCAGCACTACCCGCTGAACCGCGCTCGAGTCAAGGGCGTCGGCGGGTCGACGCTCCACTGGCAGGGGATGGTAATGCGCCTCCACGAGGCCGATTTCAACTCCCGGAGCGTCCGCGGGGTCGGGACGGACTGGCCGATCGACTATGCGGACCTCCAACCGTACTACGCTCAGGCCGAGCGGGAACTAGGGATCGCCGGTGCCGCCGACAACCCCTTCGCGCCGCCTCGCGAAGAGCCGCATCCGATGCCGGCGTTTCCGCCCTCCTACAGCGATAGACTGTTCGCCGAGGCCTGCGACGAACTCGAGATCGCGATGCACTCCGTGCCCAACGCGCGAAACTCCGAGGGCTATGACGACCGCAGCGCCTGCGTCGGCTACGGAACCTGCCAACCCGTCTGTCCATCCGGCGCGAAGTACGATGCGACCGTCCACGTTGAGCGTGCCGAACGCGAGGGCGCGACCGTGATCGATTATGCGCCTGTCCAGCGCCTCGAGCACGACGCTGATTCGATTTCGGCGGCCGTCTACGCGACACCTGACGACGAGCGCCATCGGCAGGCGGCCGACGACTTCGTCGTCGCCTGTGGCGGCGTCGAGACGCCCCGCCTCCTGTTGCTCTCCGAATCGAATCAGTACCCCAACGGCCTGGCTAATTCGAGCGGCCTCGTCGGCCGATACTTCATGGAGCACTGCTTTGCGGGCACATTCGGCGTCCTCGACGAGCCGACCCGGCAGAACCACGTCGGCTTCCTGACCAGCGAGTCCCACCAGTTCTACGACGATGCCGACGAGGAGTACGCCCCCTTCAAACTCGAGTTCTTCAACTTCGCCGGGCCCTCGCCGGTCGGCATGGCGCTGACCGGCGACGACTGGGGTGATGCCCTGCTCGAGCGAATCCAAGACGGCTACGGCAATCACATCGCCATGGGCGCGCTGGTCGAACAGCTCCCCCGCGAGGACAGCTACGTCGGCCTCGATCCCAAGCGGACCGACGATCACGGCAACCCCGTCCCCGATGTCCACTGGACCGTCGGCGATCGAGCACGCCGGACGATGGAACGGGCAAACGAGATCCAGCGGGACGTCTTCGAGGAGCTGGATGCCGAGATCGAGTGGCAGGACGGTCCCGAAAACACCGTTCCGACCAACCACCACATGGGAACGACCCGAATGGGGAACGATCCCGCCGAGAGCGTCGTCGATCCCACGCTGCGAACGCACGACCTCGAAAACTGCTGGATCGCCTCGAGTAGCGTCTTCCCGACCGCCGGGGCGATGAACCCGACGCTGACGATCGCGGCGCTCGCGCTGAAGGCCGCGGATCACATCCTCGAGTCCGCGTAATCGCCGGCCCCGTTTAGGCAAACCTAAAGCATAAATGCGGCGGGTCGAGAGTACCGTCAATGAGTAGCGGAGAGCAGACCGAGACGACAGGGGGGAGCAACGAATCCGGCGAACGGTACACCTTCGACGATGTCAGCGTCGTCATGGGGACCTACAACGAAGCGGAAGCGATCGGCACAGTGCTCTCGGACATCGAGGACGTCACCGATGGGAAGGCGGAGGTCGTCTGCGTTGACGGCTCCTCGGATCGCACGCCCGAAATCGCACGCGAGCACGGCGCGACGGTCATCGAACAGCGACCGCAAGGGTACGGCGTCGCCGTCCGCGCGGCGATTTTAGGGCCCGATCGGCCGATCGTCGTGACGACTGACTGTGACGATACCTACCCGATGGAACAACTGCCGGAGTTCCTCGCCCTGATCAATCAGGGCCACGACGTCGTCAGCGGCGATCGACTCTACCACGGTGCCGACGCGATGCCGGCGTTCAACCGCTTCGGGAATCACGCGTTCGCGGCGATCGCGAGTCTGCTGATGGGCACCCGCGTCCACGACACGACTACCGGAATGCGGGCCTATCGCCGCGATGTCGTCGAATCGATCGAGTGGACCGAGAACACCGGCCTCTCGGCCGAACTCCTGATCCGCCCGCTGATGCGGGGCTACGACGTTCGCGAACACCCGATCGAGTACCGTGAGCGCGCCGGGCAGACGAAACTCGATCCGCTGAAAGGCGGTCTCGAAATCGCGCGATCGATCGTCAAAGTCTCCCTTGAGGAGCGGCTCCGAGAGCTGCCACACCGGCCGACGCAGTAGCGATTCCCGTGTGCTGACAGCGTACCGTGCCCCGATTCGATGCCTGAGCGATGGCCTCAACGACCGATTCAGATCGGGTCGCTGTAAACCTAGTAGTGGACGCTTCTCGTCAGGACGAAGACCAGCAGCGCCATCAAGAGCGATCCGAGCAGGGTTTCGATACCAGCGACAGCGCGGGCCCATCCTCCGACCGGCTGGATGTCACCGTATCCCAGCGTGGCGAAGGTGATGACGCTGAAGTAGAGGCTCTTGAGGAACGCCTGAACGAGGACGCGACTGGGCGCGTCGGCGGGATTTTCGATCTGGTACGTGACCGCACTGTTGGTACCGACCTCGCGGATGCCGCCTGTCAGCGGATACAGCACCGCACAGACGAGGATTAGGAGCAGCGAGGTCGCCACGACCCGCCACGGGCTCGTCCCGTACTGCATGACCCAGCGCGAGCCGGCGAGCTTCATCGCCTGCAGGTAGTTTCCGAGTCGCCAGGCCTGTCGCCGGCGGAAGTTCATCTCGCGAAGGTAGTAGGTGTGGACTCGCTCCGGGAACGCGTTCTCGTCATAGAGCCGCTGTAGCTCCCGGTAGACCCACTGTGCGGAGTCGGCTCGTTCCGCGAGTTGGTCGTCTGACGACGCTTGGGGGATCTCGTCTTCGTACACCGACCGCTCGCCGAACGCCGTCTCGAGATTGAGTCGAACGTCGGTCAGGCCCGCACGATAGAGTCTCGCGTCCCGAAAGTCCGCACCGCGGAGATCGACGAAGACGAATACCGCATCGTGAAGGTTCGCGTTCCGGAACGACGTTCCGTGGGCGTCAACGTCCCGAAACGTGGCCCGGCGAAGATCCGTCCCCGAGAGATCAGCACCGTCGAGGACCGCATCCGTGAAGTCCGCCTCGACGAGCGATCGCCCCGCGAGGAACGACTTTCCGCTCAATGTCGCTCCCTGAAAGTTCGCCCCGTCGAGCCGTTCGTCCGGCTCCGGCTGCTCCTGTTCGTACGCCGCCGCCGGAACGGCGGTCTCGGTGTGCCAGATGCAGCGGTCGGTGTCCCGCCATGTGGGCCGCCAGCAACAGACCGCTCCGGCGTCGTCGACTCCACTACTGCTCGTGACGGTACCGCACCGTTTCTCGGTCATAGGCGTCTTGGCGGCGAGTCGGCCCCTAATGCTGGTGCCTGAAATGCCCCATCGCACCGCTCGTCGACTCGCCGACAGCCGAACCGCCCCTACGACGCCGACTCCCGTTCCTCGAGTCGTGTCTCGAATGTCTCCCACCGGCTGTGGGTCTCCGGCCGGTCGGGGAGGTAGGTTCCCTCGGTGCCGCAGTCGGTGACGAGCCGACAGCCCGTCCGTTCGGGCGGCCGGATCGCCTCGACGCCGTCCTCGGTCGCACGGACGGTCACCGCCTGTCGGTAGGTGTACGTTGCGCCCTCCGGCTGGACCTGCGTGATCGTCAGCACGACCTCGTCGGCCCCGTCGAACGACACTGTCTCGTTCGGTGATCGGTTCAGGTGACCGATCCCGCGGTCGTCGGTGGCGTTCGCTTCTGTATCGCTTCCGGTCGATGCATCGCGCTCGAGGGCCCACCCGACGGACAGTTCGCTATCGGGGTTGGCAACGGTGTAGCCGGCGACCTCGCCGTTGTTCTCGAGGCGGACCCGCACCCGATCGACACGGCTGGCGATCCCGACGGTGGTGGTCCCCTCGAGTCGCTCGCCCGACCGGACCGAGAGCGGTTCGAGTTGGGCGACGATCTCGTCATCAGGCGTTGCCGTCCACTCACCGCGGTAGCTGTAGCGGTAGTAGCTCCGGTTCGGATAGGCATCGAGGACGGCGAAATCGCGGGCTGGTGCCCCCTCGAGTGCGTAGACGACCTCCCCGTCGAGGCCGCCGTCGTTCCGGAGCGCTTGGAAGGGGTGATTCTGCCACTGGCCGTAGGGTGTCGGCATGAAGACCAGCGCGTTCTCGAGGTCGTGCTCCTCGACGGGCTCGTAGGCGGATTCGAAGCGCTCGGTGTGGACGGCATTTCGTTCGACTGGGGCCGAGAGGAGGGCGGCATTCGCCGCGCCGGCGACGAGAACGCTCACGAGCAGGGCGACGAGGACGATGGCTCGAGCCGTCCGCGGCGAGGCGACGGTCGCGATTCGGCTTCGGACCGCGGCGTCGCGACACCGCCGAACGCCGACGACGACGCCGAACGACGCGAAGATCGACAGGGGGACGAGGAGGTCGAAGTGATAGAACGGCCCGAACTTCGAGAGGAGTCCGGTGGTCGGATCGGCGATCCCCTCGTGGACGTTGTAGTTGCCCCAGAACGCGACATTCCCGAGCGTGACGGAGATGAAGAGCCCGGCCAGCAGCAGGCCCGCGGTTCGGTCGCTCTTCCAGTTGCCCGTTCCGCCGGATTCTGGAACGGGGAGCCACCGCCACAGCGCGACGGCCAGCCCCCCAAGTGCGGCGACCGTTCCGAGCGGTCCGGCTGTGAACCAGCGCGTAGCGAAGTACCAGAGGGCAGCCCCGTTCGCCTCGAGGGCGACTGCCGGCGTGTACTCGAGCGAGTGGTCGAGGAGTTCGCGGTGGCCGAACCCGGGCCCGTCGAGCGGGGCGAACGCAGCGTACGGAAAGGTAAGCGGTGATCCCGTGACGCGAGCGTTGTACGCGAGTGCCAGCCCGACGAATGCGAATCCGGCTGCGGCGGTGAGACCGTTTCGCCGGACTGGTCCCGGAAGCGGTCTGAGTCCCCGCTCCCACCAGCGGCCCCGAACCGATTGCAATACCGACCAGCCCGCGTGACAGATGAAGGGTGCGGCGAACAGGATGGCGGTGTACGGCCGAGCGAAGAAGGCCAGTCCGATCGCCGCACCGGCCAAGACGGCGTCGCGGAGTCGCCCCCCACGGACGCCGCGGAGGTACCACACCGCAAAGAGGAGATTCAGTAGCGTCGTCGGTGCATACGGGAGAAACACCGATGACGTCAGTAACGTCATGGGGGCGGCGGCGAAGACAGCCGCGGCGACGACGCCGACCTGCCGGTCGAACACCATCGAGCCGAGGACGAAGACCAGTGCAGCGTTGCCCACCGCAACGGCGACGAGCGTCACCCGCGGCTCGCCGAACAGCGCCATCGAGACGGCGTACATCGCGGGGATAACCGGCGAGTACTTCGAGTAGAGTCGGCCGCCGTCCTGAACGAAAAACCACGGCTGAAACGCGTCGGCGAGTTCGCCGGCCCGAAGCGTGAGCTGTCCCTCGAGCAGCATGGCGGCCTGCAGGAGATAGACTCCCTCGTCGTCATTGCTCGAGTGATAGGGAAAGAGCTCGGTCGCGAGGATCGCTACTGCGAGGCCGGCGAGACAGACGACGGCGAGTGCGGCCAGGTGAACGCGGCGTGGCCGCTCGCTGAGGGCGTCCCCCGACCGAACCCGGCGAATCAGATCGTGGATCACGAGAAGAGGGGGTTCAGATGCTGATGCCGTCGATGCTGCGCATCAGGTCCAGCGTCGGCTGGAGGTCTGACAGCTCCGACGGATCGAGATCCGGCACGTCCAGTTCGTTGGTCGGCGGCAGTTCGCCGACGGGTTCGCCCTCCGCGATCAGCGGGTATTCGAACGTCTCCACCGCGAAGAACTCCTGGACCTCCGCCGAGAGCAGATGACGGACGAAGTTCTCCGCCAGCTCGGGGGTGTCCGTGTTTTCGATGACGGTCGCGCCTGCGACGTCGAACGTCGCACCGGCGTCGCCGTCGGTGAACACCGTCTCGATCGGCGCGTCCGGGGATCCCTCGAGGACCCGCTGGATGTAGTAGTGGTTCGTGAATCCAGCATCGATTTCGCCGTCCGCGACGGCCTGACAGACTGCCATCTCGTCGTTGTACGCGGTGATGCCGTTGTCCACGATCGCTTGAAGCCACTCTCGAGTCGTCTCTTCGCCCTCGAGCAGGCGCATCGCGGTGACGAACGACTGGCAGGAGCCGTAGGAGGGGGCCCAGCCGAGGTCGCCCTCGAAGTCGGTGTAGGCGTCGATGCTCGTGGGCATGTCGCTCTCGGAGAACGCCTCTGTGTTGTAGGGTATCGTCCGGACGCGTCCGGAGGTCCCGACCCACTGGTCGGTCTGGAACTCCGCGGGAACCATCTCCAAGACATCGTCAGAAAGCGATCGGGCCATCCCCTCGTTTGCGACCTCGCCGAGCGCGGCCGAGTCAACAGTAAAGAAAACGTCAGCGTCAGTGCCCGATCCCTCCTCGGCGATCTGATTTGCGAGCTGCGAGGAGTCGGCGTACCGGGGGCCGTCGACCACGAAATCGTCGTACTGATCTTCGAGACTGCTAATGAGCGTCCCGACGAGGAACTCGTTTCGCCCGGAGTAGATGTGGAGTTCGCCCTCGAGGTCGGGCAGTTCCGCCATCGGCGTCCCGCCGGGCTGGCCACGGCCTGCACGGCCGGAGCCGATCTGCTTGAAGACGTTCCCCTCCTCTTCCTCGTCGTTCCCGATCAACCCCGTACAACCGGCCAGGCCGGCCATTCCAAGTCCAGCAGATCCGGCGAGAAATGTCCGCCGGGCCGTGAAATCGTGTCGCTTCGTCATGTGGTTTAGGCCGACCTAAATGTACTTATAGGCGTCGATTCCCCGCAATTCGTGTCGTCTGCTCGAGAGCCGACAGACAGTCGAGCCAGTCGCGCATGTGTTCGCCGACGTACGTAAAGAACGCGCCGTTATTGTACTCCTCCCAGTCGCCGTCGGCGAGTTCGTCGGCCATTGCTTCGAAGACGTCGGCGTAGTCGTCCGCGTCGCCGCCGACATCGTCAATTACGCGCCAGAGGTGTTCGTTGAGTTCGAGGCCGGGCACCTCGTTGTTCAGGTCGTCGAAGGTGCTGCGGGGGGCCTTGTTGTGTTCACAGAGGGGCGCGCCGTTGTAGATCCGCTTGCCGAGCACGTCGCAGGCACGCTTGAGGAAGACGCCCGACCAGATGTCGTCGAAGCGGCCGACCGCCCACTCGTTGTCGTCCATCGGGAGCTGGTAGAACGCGGGAATTACCTCGCGACGGAAGGCGAGGTTCATCGAACAGACGGTGAGGTAGTTGCCCCGTGCGGCAACGAAATCGTCGCCGAAATCGTCGCTAGAGGTCCGGGTCTGAGCCTGGCCCTCGAGGTCGCCGTCCATCAGAATGCGGACGGCGTCGAGATCGGGGACGTTGGTCCACAGTCCTTGCGAGGCGACAACCTCGCCGCCGCCGATCTCGGTCGTCCCGGTTTCGACCGTTTCGTTCATCGCCGAATAGGGGTAGCCGCGCGGATAGAGCCCGTGTTCGTCGGCGTTCTGGTAGAGGACATTAACCCACTGCTCGTCCGAGGAGACCGCCTCAATCTCGCCCTCGAAGGCGAGGTTCGCCATGTGCATGCCGAAGAAGTCCTGATCCTCGTGGGGGAGCGTGTCGTCGTCGATGAAGAAGCCGTAGTCGAACTCGTCGTGAGCCCACATGTAGAGCAGCCCGAAGCTGGTCTCGGCGTGGCTCGCCGCTGGCACGACGTGACCGTATTCGGAGACGTCGTGGTCAGCGTACCACTCCTCGCGGCGGCTCCCGTCGAAGACCTCGCCCGAGACGCCTTCGTCCTCGAGCATCGCTTCCATCCCGTCAGTCTCACAGAAGTCCTCGGTAACGAGGACGACGTGCAGCCGCGAGAGGTCGAACCCGTGATTGCGAGCGTTTCCGAAGTACGAGCGCAGACACTCGTACTCCCGAATTGTCGGGACGATGACGCAGATGTCCTGACTCATTGCACCGCTATCTTTTAGGCCTGCCTAAAGTTTATCGGTCTCCCGTATCTCTTCTGGGTTCGACTCTGCCGCATCCGAGAGCGAAACACCCAATGAGGTGACTGCACCGGCCCCGCCGACCAGCGTTACGCCGTTTTTCAGCGCGTGATCGACGATCGCCGCGGCCAGCGCCGTGCTCGCACCGATCGGAGTGAACCCGACCACGAGCGCCGTGAACGCGGCCTCGTAGAGCCCGACGCCGCCCTGTGACAGCGGGAGGACTTTCGCGAGGTTTCCGACGCTGACCGCCAGCGTCCCGACCGCCAGCAGCGTGCCAACCGCGAGCCCGCTACCCAGCGCCGCGAGGACGAGCACCGCTGTGAGAACGTCGAGTATCCACACCAGCAGACTCCCTGCCCCGATCGTCGCCAGCGCTCGCGGCTGACGGGCGACGATCTGTACGTCGCCCGCGAATCGGAGCGCGGCCTCAAGCACCCCCTCGAGTCGTGGCCGATCGTTCGCTCGCGTCCGGAGCCACACGCCTAGTCCGTGATCGGCTCGAGCGGACGTGACGATGACGACGCCGACACCGGCGGTCGCCGTGCTCACGCCCACTGCAGCGAGGAGGGCGGTCCGCGCGCCGCCGGCCTCCGCGATGATCTCGAGCGGACCGGCCCACCCGCCCAGCGCGAGCCAGCCCGTCGCGAGCCCCGCGAGCGCGGCGATCGTCGCCAGATCGAACACTCGCTCGACGGCCAGCGACGCGAAGCCAGCGGTGTAGGGAACGTCGCGATGGGTCCGCATTACGTATGCACGAACCGCGTCACCGGCCCGCGCCGGAATCGCGAGATTCGCCGTCTGACTGACGAAGACGGCCAGTGTCGGAACGACCGTCCCGCCTCGGTATCCGATCGCGGCCAGCACGTCGCCGTACCGGCGACCCCGAAGTGGCCACGAGACGGCATAGACGGCGATCGCGGCGCCGATCAGGAGCGGATCAGCGCTCGAGATCTCGGTCGTAACGGTCCGGATATCGATCTCTCGGAGGGCGACGAGCAGACCGACGAGAACGAGTATCGTTCCCGCGATCGTCAGTCGACGGCGAGTCAGTGCCGCGGCGAGCCTATCGCTCGCTGATCTATCGGTCCCCGAACGCGACTCGCGGTCGACATCTTGCGAGCCCGTTCTCTCACCCCCATCGTTCATGCTCGGGTCCTTCGAGTCCAGATATTTAAGCCCACCTAAAACTCCTCTAGACGGAGGCAACGATCACTCTCGCGTACATTTCACGCGGATAGAATAGCCGCAGTCTCCCTTCTCAGCGAAGTTCGTCGATGATCTCGCGGGTCGATCGGCGGACCGCCTCGTCGCTCGAGAGATGGGGCTCCCAGCCCAGTGCAGAGAGCTTCTCGATCGAGAGACGCATCTTCGGCACGTCGCCGGTCCAGCCGCGCTCGCCGCCCGTGTACTCCCGGTCGGGATCGACGCCTAACTCTTCGGCGACGATGGTCGCGATCCGGTCGACCGAGGTCGTCGTGCGCGTGCCGAGGTTGTAGGTGTTCATCGCGTCGTCGGCGTGCTCGATGGTGTAGAGCATCGCGTCGAGACAGTCCTCGAGGTGCAGATAGGACTTCTCCTGACGGCCGTCGCCGAGAATAGTGAGTGTTTCCGGATTCTCCTGAAGCTTCTCGATGAAGTCGGGGATCACTGCCCCACGAAGGCGCGGGCCAACTACGTTCGCGAATCGGAAATTCCAGACGGTGAGGTCGTGGCTATGGGCCCGCGCCGAGAGCAGCCCTTCATCGGCCAGTTTGCTCGCCCCGTAGGCGCTGATCGGCTCGAGGGGAGCGTAGTCCTCCGGCGTCGGCCGCGGAGCCTCCCCGTAGACCGTCGAGGAGGATGTGTAGGCAATCTCCGTCACGTCGGCCTCGGCCATCGCCTCGAGGATGTTCCGGGTCATCTGCGTGTTGTCGTCGAACTGGCCGTGGGGCCGATCCGTGTCGACGTGTTTCGATGCCGCGAGGTGGACGACGAGGGTGATCTCCTCGAGGTGTCCCTCGAGGGCGTCGGGATCGGTGAGATCGGCCTCGAGAAAGTCGGCTTCGTCGGGCACGCGGTCGCGGTCGCCGTTCGAGAGGTCGTCGACGACGGTTACGTCGGTGCCGTCCTTGAGCAGGCGCTCGGTGAGGTGTGAGCCGATGAACCCGGCACCGCCCGTGACAAGCACGCTTCGGTTCGAGATGGACATGATCGGTGGTTCACTGACGGCATGATAAGTAGTTGTGGTTCGGCGTCGGCGGCTCCCGGAAACGACGGCTCAGTTCGTCACGACCGTGACCGGCCCGTCGAAATCCAACACCACCTTTTGTGTGGCGTCACCGAACAGGGCTTTGCCCGTGGGTGAGCGGTTCCGGCCCGGAAGGAAGATATGGTCACACTCGTGTTCCTCGGCAGCCTGCAGAATGATGTCGCCTTTTTTGCCCACGTCTCCGACCGTTTCGTACTGGATTTCGAGGTCGGATAGGACGTCCGCTGCGACGTCCCGTGCGAACTGTTCTGCCCCTTCATGGGCATCATCGGCCGTATACTCACCACCCGAGCTAGCGATCGATGACATCGCTTGCCTGCGAGCAGCGTATTCTTCATCGGTCGTCGCGTGAATGAGTACGACGGATGCGTTGACGCCGTTGGCAAGTGATCCGGCTTCACGGACGAGTTCTTTGGCTTCCGCTGTCGGTTCGACGACGACGAGTGCTCGTTCCATATCCTATATACGACAACTTGATACGTAAATCTGTGTGGTATTACCACCTCCGCTCCCACTCCTGACCGCTACTTTTCCCGTCGTATCCGGGTTTCAGTCATGAAATATACATGTTCTCAGCCGGGAGCGGCGGTGGCGAATCGAACTGCCGTACTACACGGAGGCGAGTTTGCTCGGTACCCTCTCGGAACACATTGTCTCAGACGTTCCGTTTCCGCCTCGAGGGGCGCTTACAGCGAGAGCAGCGCGAAACCCCGCCGTTTTCTTGGGAGATGAGGGATAGACGAGAGATGGGAATACGGAGCCGAAACCGGTTCGCTGACCTGTCGCGAAGGCCAGTGTTTAGACGCCGGTCGAGTAGCGAAGCAGGCCGGCGAAGCCGCCGAAGGCGTTGAGGAGTTGTTCGCCTTTCTCGAAGTCCGTCGAGATGAACTTGGTCTCGGTGCCGCGCTGTTCGGCGATATCGATGAGGTGGTCGATTGCGTCCTCGCGGTTCTCTTCGGTCCCTTCGACGTCAGTGCCGCACTCGGTACAGGTGTGGGTCGGTGTCGACTTGCGCCGGTCGACGACCTCGCGCTCGGTGGTATCACACTCAGGACAGTCGTAGGTAATGACGTCCTTCCGGAGGTCCTCGCTGATTAGGAGCCGATCGACCGACCCCATCACCAGGTTCCGGCGGGTTGGCTCGAAGCCGTAGGTCGCGAGGTCGCCCGCGTTGAGTTCCTTGAAGAACTCCTCCATCACCTTCTTGTCCTTCATCACCTCCGCGTCGGCGAGTGCGTCTTCGGCGTTGTCGACGAGGTCCTTCAGGCCGGACTCGTCGGTGTAGGCGACGTCGAACTTGTCCAGGACGGAGTCCTGCAGTTCGTGGTGGAGGTAGTCGCCGTCGAGGAACTCGTCTTTGGTCGGCGATGGACCGCCGACGAGAATCCCGTCGAGTTCGTGGCGTCGCGGCACGAACAGGTCGTTCGCCATCCCCGCGACCTCCTGATAGAAGTTGTCGATGGCCTCGAGGCGCAGGCGGGCGAATCGCTGGGCGGACTGGCCACCCTTTCGCTGCTTGCCGGGGACCAGCGAGGAGGCAGATTTGACTGGCTCGATACGCTTGCCCTTCAGCCAACCGACGTTTGCCTCGCGTCGGTCGAGGACGATCAGGCCGAAGAGGCCCTTGTCGGCCAGCATCTCCTCTAAGGGTTCAGTCAGAAAGTCCGAGTCACAGTGATAGCGGAAAGACTCGATGGGCTGGGGCGGACTCTCGAGGACTTTGGTGACCATATCGGTGCGGCCGCCGCCGGAGTCGACGGCACCGGAAAAGAGCACGATGCCGTTGTCCGGTGGAAAGGTGTCGAAGTATCGCAGTCGGTCCTTGATACTCGTCAGCGCGTCTTGAACGGCCGTCCGGGTCTGCTTGGACTTGATGTTGGCCGCCTCGCTGTGTTCTTGCGTGACGTGTTGGACGACGTCACTGATCTGTCTGTCGTCGGGAATGTAAATCGTCACGAGCTGCGTTCCGGAGCCGTCGTAGTCCTTTAGGTCCTCAATGACCTTCCGGAACTCGTACTTTTTCCGGTCCGAGTGCTCCTGCTCACCCTCCTGGCTCATTAGCCGTATAAAACGGGGCTGTGGGTAAGAATCCTTTGACACACCCGCCGGATGCCAACGGCTGCCGGAGGAACGGTCGGCGCGACCGGGTTCCCGTGCCGGAATCGTCTCAGCGACGTGTCGTCCCCTCGCCACGAGTCGGGAGGTGACGATTTAAGGTGATGCCGTTCCACTGTCCGGACAGTATCTACGTATGTCCCATGAGACGGTCTATGCCATCGCGAGCGGGAAAGGCGGTGTCGGGAAGACGACAACGACGGTCAACCTCGGCACAGCGCTGGCCGAGGCCGGCGAGCGCGTCGCGATCGTCGACGCCGACCTCGGCATGGCGAACCTCGCCGGGTTCGTCAGCCTCACCCCTGACTCGACTACCCTACACGACGTGTTAGCCGGAGATGCATCGATCGACGACGCCACTTACCGACTGGCGGACAATATCGTCGCCGTCCCGAGCGGCACGAACCTCGACGAGTACGCCGAAACCTCTCCCGAAGGGCTGCGGGAGGCCGTCGAAGAGTTGCAGTCCCAGTTCGACTACGTCTTTCTCGACGTCGGTGCCGGCATCAGCCACGAGACCGTCCTGCCGCTGGGACTGGCCGACGCCGTCGTCCTCGTCTCGACGCCCGAGCCTGCCGCCGTCCACGACACGAAGAAGACCATCGAACTGACCGATCGCGCCGGCGGCGAGATCGCGGGTCTCGTCCTCACCCGCACCCACCCGGATGGCGACGTTTCTCACGACGAGATCGCCGACCGCCTCGAGGTACCCCTTCTCGGGACGATTCCCGAGGATCCGGCGGCCCGGGACAGCGTCTACGCCGGCACGCCACTGGTCGTCTTCGAGCCCCAGGGTCCCGCGGCGGTCGCCTATCGCCGACTCACAGCGGAGTTGACCGGCGTCGAAATCCCGGTCCCGGCGGACGGCGACGAGAGTGATGCGGAAGAGCATGCCGCGACTGCCGACGCCACCGCGACCGATTCGACCGACGGAGACGACGGACGGGAGGCAGCTCACGACGATGTCTCGAGTGCGATCACGGAAGCCGAATCCGATCCCTGATTCTGTCTCGATTCGACTGCGTTCCGTCGGCCGAAAACCGTACGGTCGTCAGTAATCGGTTCTTTCCGCCCTCGAGTCGCTCCTCGTTTGGTTTCGACTGCTCGAATGCAGTGATTACCACCGGTACGTGACTGTCTTTGGTGGCAGATAGTCACGCTCGCTGTATCGACACTCCTGCCCGAGAACGCACTCCTTTCGATCCGTTTGTCACCCCCTTCCGATGTCGACACAGCGGGTAGTCGGACCCGAATTCGTCGGCCTCGACGACAAAAACAGTAACGAACTGATTACTAATCATGACGGTTCTCGATGGGTCGTCCATGGAGCGACGAAAGATCCTCCTCGGCAGTGGCGCAGCGCTCGCAACCGTGCTCGCGGGTTGTTCCAGTGACGAGACTGACGACGATTCCAACCCGGAGAACGACGACGATGAATCACTCTCTGACGACGGGGGCGACGACACCGGCGACACCGACGAGACCGACGACAAAACCGATATTCCCGGCCTCGACCGCGACAAGCTGAAGGTCGGCAGCGACAAGATGTCGATCAAAGACGTCAACAAGGATGGCGACGAGATCGACGTCGTCGCGACGACGACGACGACCGATCCTGAGACGCTGCGGGCAGAACTGCAGTCCCTCGGGAACACGATCGCCGCAGCGATCACCGACTCCGAGAAGTTCGCGGCCAATATCAACAGCGTCACGTGGGTCCTCGAGCAAGACGGCGCGAAGGTGATGTCGTTCTACGTCGACGTCAAGTGGGCGCTCGCGTACATCAACGACGAGATGAGCGAAGACGAGTTCGTCGAGACCGTCCTCGCGACCACCGACGAAACGCGGTAACTGGTCGCTCAGTTGCGTTGACCGGTTGTTCTTTCGGCTGCAACGACGAACAGCCGTGGGGCCGCCCGGCGTGACAGACGCAGTAGTGAGAGCGATCGTCGCCGATCTTACATCGACCGCGGCGCGGCCACGCCCAGGATCGAGAGGGCGTTCGCGACCGCGTGTTTCGAGGCCGCGACCAGCGCCAGTCGTGCCTCGCGGACCTCGGGGTCGACGTCATCGGAAAGCACCGGACACTCCCGGTAGAAGCCATTGAATCGATCGGCGAACGTCCGGGTATAGGTCGCAATCTGGTGTGGCTCGAGGTCGGCAGCGGCCTCGTCGATGACCGCCGGGAACCGCGCGATCGTCTCGAGCAGGTCCCGTTCGGCCTCGGTCTCGAGCAGGTCGGCGTCGACGGCGGTCTCGACGTCGGCCATCCCAGTCTCGGGGTCGATCCCCGCTTCCTCGAGGATGCCACAGCAGCGCGCGTGGACGTACTGAACGTAGGGCGCGGACTGGGCTTCGAAGTCCAGTGCGCGATCCCACTCGAAGGTGATCGCCTTTGTCGGCTGTTTCGAGACGATGTCGTAGCGGACCGCGCCAATTCCGACCTGGTGGGCGATGCGTTCGATGTCGTCCTCGTCCAGGTCGTCGTCACGGATGCGGTCGTCCAGTCGGTCCTCGACCTCGTCGCGGGCGCGATTGATCGCCTCGTCGAGCAGATCGTCGAGGTCGACGCCGGTTCCCTGGCGCGTGCTCATCTTCCCCTCAGGGAGGTTGACGTACGAGTAGAGCACCTGCCGAAGCTGCTCGGTTTCGTTGCCCAGCAGTTCGAGCGTCGTCCGGACCTGCTTCGCCTGTAGCTTGTGGTCCTCGCCCAGCACCGTCACCGCGCGGTCGTAGTTGTCGAACTTCCATTCGTGGTGGGCCAGATCCCGGGTCGCGTACAGCGAGGTGCTGTCCGAGCGTAGGAAGACGAGGTTCTTATCGATGCCGTGGTCCTCGAGTTCGAGTTGCCAGGCGTCTTCCTCGTAAACCGATTCGTCGAGTTCTTTGAGCCGGTCGACGAGGTCGTCGGTCGCGCCGTTGCGCATGAACCGCGTTTCCTTAACGAACTCATCGAACTCGGCGGGCAGGCGAGCAAGACACTCCGTCATGCCCCCCAACACCTGATCGACGACCTCGCTGACCCGCTCGTAGGCCTCGTCGTCGCCCGCCTCTAAGCCCTGCATGATCGATTCGATCTCGGCCTCGGCTTCCTCGGCCGCCTCGTCGGGCGCGTTCTCGAGGTAGGCATTGCCTTTGCGGTAGTAGCGCACCAGGTCGTACTCGATACGGTCGCGTTCGGGCTCTCCCTCAAGATCGTCCTCGTCGAAGGTCTCGTAGGCCCAGGTGAAGACGGCCATCTGTCGACCGGCGTCGTTGACGTAGTAGTGGCGGTCGACATCATAGCCGGCGAAATCAAGCATATTGGCGACGGCGTCGCCGATGATCGGGTTCCGGGCGCGGCCGACGTGGACCGGCCCCGTCGGATTCGCGCTCGTGTGCTCGACGACGACCGACTCCTCGCGGTCCGAAAGCGCGCCGTACGTCTCGTCGGTTGCCGCCTCGAGCGTCGCCGCGAGATACGTGTCACTCGGCAGGAAGTTGAGATACGGGCCCTGTGTCTGAATCTCGGCAACGTAGGTCAGTTCGTCGGCGTCGATCTCGCCGGCGATCTGCCCGGCGACCTGCGGCGGCGGTGCACCGGCCTCGCCGGCGAGTCGGAACGCCACGTTCGAGGCGAGAACGCTCTCGACGTCGTCCGGCGGTTCTTCGATCCCGAGATCGTCCGTCGGGAAGTCGAGTTCGGAGAGCGCCCCTCGAGGGCGTCCTCGACCTCCGCGCGTAGGGAGAGGAACATACCCGCCCGTATTCAGGGCTCGAGTAAAGGAATGTCGGGTTTCGTCTCGACGGATGTCTCGAGAGTGAGCATTATGTCGAGGGCTACTCGCTCGTTTCCTGCGCCAGCGTCGGTATACGGTGGCGCGCACTGGCAGCCGACTGAGCGAGAGCGAAGGCGGCCGCCAAACCCGTGCGAGGGATGAGCGAGCGACTCCGGAGCGAGCGAATCGGTTGGGGAGGGCGTGGCGATTCCCTGCCGCCACGATAGCAGGACACTTCGTTCACCTCGATTCCGTCAGAACACACTGTTCACACAACGTAGTTGTCGAATCCGACCACACGAGTATCACCACAGCCGAATGATAGACCGATCTCTCTCGTCACTCGAACAGTGCGGCGGCTTCCCGGAACCGCTCCTCGTGGACCGGTCGAAAGGTCTCGTCAGAAGTGTCGAACTCGGCCGGCGTCCAGAATCGAGCGTCCGTCGCGTCGCTGCCCGCATCCGGCCCCCCTCGGCGTCGGCGCGGTCGGCCACGTAGTGGACCGTCACGACGTGTTTGCCCGCTCGAGGCGGCATCGTCGACGCGCTCAGGATCTCGAGGTCGGCGGAATCGACGGCGACGCTGGTCTCCTCAACGAGTTCGCGTGCGGCCGCCGTCGCGGGTTCCTCGCTGATCTCTATGTGGCCGCCGGGAATCGTCCACTCGCCGACCCCGGGCGGGATGCCGCGTTCGACGCAGAGCACTGCCGGCTCCGGCCTTGATCGGTCGACGACCGCGACGCCGGCACAGGGGACTGGGTTGTGCCAGACGATCGCGTCGCAGTCCGGACAGCGCATGCGCTCGCGATTCTCGAAGGTGATCGACTCAAGGTGAGTACCGCAGTCGGGACAGAACGTCGGCGGTCGGCTGACCATCTATCGACGTTTCAGAACCGAACCGTCATAGGGTTTTCAATCCGCTGCCGGTCAGCGGGACGACAACATCGTCGTCGGCATCGATGACGCCATCCTCACGGTACTGCTCGAGCGCCGCCGGCGCGACCGCACAGGTGGGCTCGACGTAAAAGCCATTGCGGTGGAGACGATCCAGCGCGGTCTCGATCGGGTCGTCGCCGAGCGCGATCGCATCGCCGTCGGTCGCCGCGATCGCGTCGAGGATCTCGGTGCCGCGGGCGGGTTCTGTGATCTTGATGCCGTCGGCGATGGCCGTCCGCTCACCCTCCTCGTCGATGGTATCGCCGCCGAGCGCGGCGACGATCGGTGCGTAGCCGGCCGCCTGTGCGCCGAGGAGACGAGGCATTCCGTCGACGATACCGGCCTCGTTGAGCAGGGAGAAGCCCCTATACGCGCCGAGGAAGAGCGTCCCGTGACCGATCGGAAGGACGACGGCGTCGGGGACGGTCCACCCCTGCTGGGCGGCCACCTCGAACGCGAACGTCATCGTCCCGGCGTAGAAGGCAGGATTCCAGGCGTGGCTGGCGTACCAGCCCTCGCCCGCCTGATACGGGACATCGCCCTCGTCGGCCGCCGTCTCGTCGCCGCTCGTGTCGCCTTCGACGGCCTCGAGACAGGCCGCAGTCACGTCTTCTCGGGTCCCCTCGATGCGAACCGGGCGGGCGTCGGCCCGCTGGATCGCCATCAGTTTGGACTGTTTGACGTCCGCCGGGACGTAGATATCCGCGTCGACGCCCGCGCGGGCCGCGTAGGTCGCGATCGATGCGCCTGCGTTGCCCGATGAGTCCTCGATGACCTTCTCGACGCCGAGTTCGATGGCCCGCGAGAGGGTCGTCGTCGCGCCCCGATCCTTGAACGAGCCCGTCGGAAAGACGTACTCGAGTTTGAACTGCGCGTCCCAGTCGGGGGCCTCGACCGTCGGCGTAAAACCCTCATAGAAGGTGACGTGCTGTTCGATCGGGAGGAACTCGAAGAACGTCCACAGCCCCTCGCTGGTATCGAGGCTGTGCAGCGGGAGCGGATCGCCCTGCGGGTGAGGGCGTTCAGTGAACTCCAGTGCGCGGCCACAGCCACAGCGCCACGGTTCGTCCGGCCCGGCCTCGTAGACGGTCCCGCAGTCGGGACAGGTTAGATCGGAGGCCATCTCAGTACTCACCGATGTCGGTTCCGATCGAACAGACGTACTCGCCGGTCGCGACCTGCGGGAGTCGTCGCGCCCGCCAGAGGATGCCCTCGCCGTCGGCCGTCACCTCCGCTTTCGGTTCTCCGAAGGGGGTCGTCACTTCGAACACCGTCTCGCCGGGTCGTACACGGTCGCCGAGTTCCTTGTGCATGGTCACGAGTCCGCCTGCAGGTGCGCCGTACTGCTCGAATCCTCTGGCGCGGGTCTGGGACTCGAGTGGTTGATCTCCCTCGAGGAAGTTGTAGTATCGGAGCACGTTGAACACGCCCGCGACGCCCTTTCGGATGCTCTCCTCGTCCCAGCCGACCGCGCCGCCGAGTTCGGGGTCGACGGTCGGAATTCCGTCGTCGGGGGCCGCGCGAGCCAGTTGGCCATCCGGTCCCTTCTGGTCGAGCACGTACCCGCAGCCGAAGGCCTTCGCGAGCTCGAGACACTGATCGTGGAGTCGATGGCGCTTCCCGCAGCGAACGCGGACCTCGTCTAACATTCGGCTGGTCGATCCCTGGTGGAGATCGAGAATTAGGTCCGCCCTGGTCGCGGCGTCGAACGTCACGGCTGCGATCCGCTCGCTCGAGGTGCCGCCCTCGTTACCGGGATAGGCGCGGTTCATCTTCGTGTCGTCGATCGGATTGCGGTGTTCGGCGACCTGGAACGCGTGATAGTTGACGATCCCGACGATGAGGATCGTCCCCGAGATCTCGGCGGGATCGAGTCGCGGCACGACGCGCTGGACGACGCCGACACCGTTGAGTTCGTCACCGTCACTGGCCGCCTGCATGTAGAGGGTCTTCCCCGCAGCCGCGCCGTTTACTACGGCGACCGGCAGTCCGAACGGGCTCCCATCCCGTGTCTCGCCGATCTCGAGACGGCCCGTATCGATCTCGCCGGGCCCCGCGCTTGCGGTTCCGAGCGTCGTCGTCATATGTCCACCACGATGGATCCGTTTGCCTTTATACTATCCTTTGATCTCGACCAGTGGGCACCGGACGCGAGCGCTCCGGGCCGATCGGTCCGCTTCCGTCGCCGCTCGAGATCGATACTCGATAGTGGTCCCGCCGTACTGTCGTCTGCGGGGACGCCGAGGCACTAATAGCGCTCCAATACAGTTGAATCGCTGTGACACCCACACAGTGCCGATATTCGCGGCTCTCGTTTAGCCGCTGAGAACGGCGCGGAACGCGAACCGGAGGTTCTCCCGTCGCTCCATGACCCGCCGGTAGAAGTAGGACAGCCAGCGGTCGCCGTAGGGGACGTACTGCCAGACTTCGTACTCGTCGGCCAGTTCGTACTGGGTGTCCTCGCGCACGCCCATGAGCATCTGTATCTCGAACTCGGTACCGTGGCGTTCGTGGAGCGCTTTCGCGCGCTCGATCATTGCCGGATCGTGGCTCCCCACCCCGATCCCGCCGTCGTAGTGCTCGAACGCGTACTCGAGCAGGTCACGATACTCCCGATCGATCCGCGCGGAATCGGTGTAGGCCACGTCGGACGACGGATCGTAGGCCCCTTTGACGAATCGGACCTTGCCGGGGACGTCGGCGAGACGTCTGACATCGGCTCGCGTCCGTCGGAGATTCGCCTGGACGCAGATACCGACGCCGCCCCCGTATTCGTGGGCGAACGCTTCGAACGCGTCCAGCGTCGCGTCGGTCGTCGTGTGGTCCTCCATATCGACCCAGACGAAGACGCCGTGTTCGGCCGCCGCGTCGACGATGTCGGCCAGCTCCGCCCGGAAGACGTCCTCGCCGAGGTCCAGGCCCAGTTGCGAGGGCTTGACGGAGATGCAGCCCTCGAGTCCGGAACCCGCGATATCGGCGACGAGCCGTCGGTACTCGGCGGCGTCGGCTTCGACGGGGTCGCGCTCGTCGTAGTGTTCCCCGAGCAGGTTGACGATGGCCTTCACATTGTGGTCGTTCAGTTGGCGGACGTGCTCGAGCGCTTCCGCAGGAGATTCCCCCGCGACGAACCGGTTCGCGATGGGCGGGATCATATCAGATATACTGGTCGCCACGCGTAAGGTTGTTCCTCCGTTTCTCGGCGACAGCCGCCTCCGTCGACCTGACTCGTCGCCGATTCGCGCGATTCGTTCGATGACCGTGCGAACGCCCTGCAGTCGCTTTCGCGGGTGGTCGGTGTGGAGGGATCCGCCGTCCGCTCACCGGTTCGCGTGTTCAGGATGACGTTCGGCGAACACCGGCCAAACGGGATCAGAAGGACCGCACCGACCGCCAAGAACGCGACGAGCGCCAGCGTAGTCGGCAGTCCGAGCCACCAGAGGCCGATCGTAATCCCGGCCGTCATAGCCACGTACGCACAGAATGCGGCCTGAACACCGCCGAAACCGTGGATTCCGTCAGCGGGTAACATTCGTCCCCTCCTTGTCGCCGAAGTCACATAAATTATCCTAATTATTCCAACTCCGGTACGGACCGTTCCGTTCGTCCGACGAATAGTCAAACCGGGTACCGGAGATGGCTCGCTCAGTCGCTCCCACGAAACCGGAGACGAAATTCGTGTCCGGCGTTTCCCGTATCAGGTTTCGACACACAGGTTGTTATCGATAATTGTATACAGCCTGCATAGATATTGTGGACAAGTTATTTATAATTGTTTCACCTGCCCATACGTATGACGGCAGGACCGCCGATCGACGAACTCCACTTCGAGGATGCACCAGACGTCGACTCCGTCCCTGGCCCGAACACCCGGGCGCTGCTCGAGAAACAGCGGGAGATCGACAGCAGTGCGGTCGCCTACCCGGACGACATCCCGATCGCCTTCGAGGAGGGGAAGGGTGCCACGGTTCGCGACGCTGACGGCAACACCTACATCGACCTCTTCGCGGGGATTGGCGTGCTCAACGTCGGCCACTCGAACCCCTACGTGCTCGAGGCGGTCCACGAGCAGGCCGACAAGTTCGTCCACACGGTCGACTTCCCGACCGAAGCGCGTCTCGAGCTGATCGAGAAACTCGACGAGATCGCGCCCGACGGCCTACAGGGGCAGAACAAGGTTGTCTTCGGCGGTCCGACCGGTAGCGACGCGATCGAAGCCTCGATCAAGCTGTCGAAGTACAACACCGGCGGCGACGGCCTCATCGCGTTCCGCGGTGCCTACCACGGCGCGACGACCGGCGCGATGAGCGTCACGTCGAACAAGAAGTTCAAGGAACATTACACGCCGCTGCTCTCCGACGTCGTCCACGCGCCGTACCCCCACCCTTTCCGACAGGACAAGACGCCTGAGGACGCGGTTGACCATGCGCTCGAGGAGGTCCAGGCGATCGTCGAGGACCCCTATGGCGGGCTGGCGAATCCCGCAGGGATCATCGTCGAACCGATCCAGGGAGAGGGCGGTATCGTCACGCCGCCAGCGGGCTTCCTGCAGGGGCTGCGCGACATCGCCGACGACAACGACGTGACACTCGTCTTCGACGAGATCCAGAGCGGCCTCGGCCGCACCGGCCAGTGGTGGGCCAGCGATTGGGACGGCGTCGCTCCCGACGTGATGACGAGCGCGAAGGCGCTGGGTGGCGTCGGCTTCCCACTCTCGGCGACGATGTACCACGAGGATCTGGACACGTGGGGCCCGGGCGACCATGCCGGCACCTATCGGGGCCACGTCGTCGGGATGCGCGCCGGTACCCGTGCCATCGAGTACATTCAGGACCACGATCTCCTCGCGCACGCCCGCGACCTCGGCGACTACATTCAAGGCCGACTCCGCGAAGCCAGCGAGGGCAACGACCGACTCGCCGACGTCCGCGGCAAGGGCCTGTTCATCGGTGCGGAGTTCGTCGATGCAGACGGGAAGCCCGACGGCGACCTTGTCGACGCGATCCAGCAGTACTGCTTCGAACGCGGCGTCCTGATCTGGACGGCCGGTCGCCACGGCAACGTGCTCCGGTTCCTGCCGCCGCTGGTGCTCACCCACGAGCTGGCCGAGACGGCGCTCAACGTCGTCGTCGAGGCGATCGAGCAGGTGACTGAGGAAGCGAAACAAGCGGCCTGAATCTCGAGCGACGAGAACGAGTTCCATGTCCGACATCGACTCCATCGAGACCGACGACGCACCGAGCACCGACAACCCCTACTCGCAGGGGATTCGCGCCGGCGAGACGCTGTACGTCTCCGGCTACGGCCCCGTCGATCCCGAGACGGGCGCGGTTGTGAAAGGCGACGTCGAAACCCAGACCGGGCGGGTACTCGACAACATCGCCGCCGTCGTCGCGGAAGCCGGCGGTGACGGCCTCGCCGACGTGGTCAAAGTGACCGTCTACCTGACCGACCTCGCAGACTACGAGCGGGTCAACGAGGCCTACGGCGCGCGCTTCGGCGAGGAGCCGCCGGCTCGAGTCTGCGTGGAGGTCTCGCGGCTCCCCGAGGACGTCCGCGTCGAACTCGACGCCATCGCGTACCTCGGCTAACGGTGCGACGGTCGAGAGAGGCCGGCTCGATCACACCAGTTCGGGGGCGAACGGGTAGCGCCACGCCTCGCCGAAGATGGCCTTCGCCATCGCGACGATCCAGACGAAGACGCTGAAGAATCCGAGGAAGATTGCGACGAACGCCAGTGCGAAGACGGGGAGGAAGACGGCGGTTTCGACTATCCCCGGGAGTGCGACGTACTCGAACAGCGCGTCCAGTCCGAACACGAGGACAAACGTCGCGAGGAACGACCCGCTGACGAACAGGTGCCAGTCGAGTGCGTTCCGAGCGTTGGCTCGCGTGAACTCGTGATTCGAGACCGCGTAAATAACGACGGTAGCGATCAGTCCGACGAGCGGCAGTATCGCGATGAAATGGACGAAGATCCCCAGGAGCGTCCGCTCCGCGAGGATCGACGGGCCGGGTTCGGTCGTGGACGAGTCGGTCGGTGACGGGTTCGTTGACATGGGTTTGAATTCAGCAGGTGGTTCGTGAGACGTGCGCGTTACTTCGGACCGGATCGATCGGGCGTCGGGACGGCTCCGTTGACGCCCTCGTCACGGACTTTTCGAGCGAGGCGCTCGGCACCGAGGAGGACTAGACAGGCGACGAAGAGGTTGCCGGCGGCCGCCAGCAGTCCATGACTCGCCTCGACGGGAGCGTCCATCGACAGGACGATCATCCCGACGCCGACGCAGAACAGCACTAGGCTGAGCTGGAAGCCCGCCAGCACCAGCGTCCTGATGCCGGCCGAATTCCGGAGTCGGAGGAAGTCCGCCAACGACAGGGTCTCGAGTGGCGAGTCGTGATCGAGCGCGCGTTGCCCCTCCGGCGAGAGCGGCCACGGCGATTCCGGGTGGTTAACGTAGTACAGTGTGATCGTCTCCGGATAGGTCTCTGCGGCGACGACGTCGATCTCTCGGAGCTCGTTGAGCCGATTCCGCACGGTCTCCTTGCTGACGGTCGGGCTGACGCGAGACTGAAGTTGCTGGATCGAAAAGAACGGCCGGTCGGACTCGATCATGACCTCGACGACGTGTCGCTGCGTGAGTTTCTTGTCGAGTGTTGGATCGATCCGCTCGTCGATCCACGTCGGGAGGGTTGCCATCGTTGATAGAACAATCGTGGGCGATAAATTAAACCCCCAGATGAATTTGGTGGGCACCAAACACGACTTTGCGCCCGCAAAACCCCTCGTTTACTGGTTGAACGCGCGACTGAACAGCCCCTCATAGCGGGCACACGTTCGACGTGTCCGCTGAGGGTGGGCTCGAGTCAGGATTAGTCTCGCCGCGAGCGAACCCGTCGCGCGGTCCGTTCGGCGATCCGGATCACGACACAGAACAAGAGTAGGTTCAGTGCGGCGGTCCAGAGACCGTGGTCGCTGTGGACCGGTGCATCGAGTCCGGCGGCGGACAGGACGATCCCGAGCGTGAACAGCACCAGACTGAGTTGATAGCCCGCGAGAACGAGTGTCCTTATCGCGCCAGACTCTCGAAGCAAGAGGAAGTCGCTCGCCGAGAGGTGATCGAGCGGATTCGCCGGCGACCGTGCCCGCGGTTCGCCCGGGTGATGTGATTCGGCTCGTCGCGGACGGTGATGTGATTCGGCTCGTCTCAGACGGTCGATATAGTAGAGCGTCGTCGCCGCCGGAACCGTCTCGATGGCGACAACGTCGCGTTCGTGGAGTTCCTCGAGTCGATTCCGGACCTGTCCCTCGCTGGCGTCCGGGCCGATTTGCGCTCGAAGCTGGAATGCCGAGAAAGAAGGGGCGGTCCGCTGCCAGCATCGCCTCGACGACGCGGCGCTGTGTGAGCGCGCGGCTCGGTTCCGTGTCGATCCGATCCTCGATCCACGCTGGAAGCGTCGACATGTGTACGACCGCGCTCGACTCGGTATCGCATAAATCCCCGCCAGAATTTGGCGGACGCCGACCGCCCCTCGAGTGACGACGGCCGATTTCGAACCGTGAATCGAACGCCGGCAGTGGTTCGCGGACGCCTTTTGGTGCGTGGCGGCCACCGAATTCACGTCTGGATTTACGCTCAGTAATAAGACTCTATGCCAACGGGAGCGCCACTGCACGCTCCGATAGTAACCACTGACAGTCACTGTACACCTGATCGCATGACAGCTGTGCGATCAGCGTGTAAATCGTTTCAGTGGCTACTATATGTGGCCGCCCCTTCGGCCCTCCACGGGATTTCGTCCAATCGCGTTAGTCCTTTGTTTCCGTGTCGAGAGTCCGGGTCGAACACCGTTTGATCCCCGATGCTCTCCATTGATCGTGCGTAATCAGTATACGATTATTGACTATGACTAAGTGTCTCGCGCGCGTAGATGCGGCAAGAATGTCCTACGACGTGCGAACCAGATTGAGTGATCTCCGGCGGGCATTTCACCGCCATCCCGAACCCGGCTGGCGCGAGTTTCGGACGACCGCGCGCGTCGTCGAGGAACTCGAGCGGATCGGCGTCGACGAGATCGCTGTCGGCCGCGAGGTCCTGGCGACCGACGCACGGATGGCCGTTCCGTCCGATGCCGACCTCGAGCCGTGGCTCGAGCGCGCTCGCGAAGCGGGGGTCCGATCGAACATCCTCGAGCGCACTGCCGGTGGGCATACAGGCGTCGTCGCGACCCTTGAGCAGGGAATGGGCCCCTGTATTGGGCTGCGCGTCGATCTCGATGCGATCTCGATGCGGGAGTCCGACGAGAGCGATCACCGGCCGGCAGCGGAGGGGTTCCGATCCGAACACGACGGCTACATGCACGCTTGCGGCCACGACGCCCACCTCGCAATGGCGCTGGGCACGCTCGAGGCGGTGAAGGAAAGCGACTTTTCTGGGACGCTGAAGGTGTTCTTCCAGCCCGCCGAGGAGATCTCCGGCGGGGGGAAGGCGATGGCCGAGAGTGGTTACCTCGACGACGTCGACTACCTGCTGGCGGTCCACATCGGGCTGGATCACCCGACTGGCGAGGTCGTCGCGGGGATCGAAAAGCCGCTGGCGATGGCCCACCTGACTGCGACCTTCGAGGGCGCGAGCGCCCATGCGGGGAAGGCACCGAACGAGGGGGCAAACGCCATACAGGCCGCGGCGACCGCGATCCAGAACGCGTATGCTATCCCTCGACACAGCGAGGGGATGACGCGGGTGAACGTCGGCTGTATCGAGGGCGGCACCGCGAGCAACGTCATCGCCGAGGAGGTCGCGATCGAGGCCGAGGTCCGCGGCGAGACCACCTCATTGATGGAGTACACGCGCACGGAACTCGAGCGAGTGCTGTACGCCGCCGCCGAGATGCACGACTGCGACGTGACGCCGCGGGTGATCAGCGAGTCGCCACGGGTCGACAGCCATCCCGCGCTGCGAGATCTCGTCGGCAACGTCGCCTGGGAGGTCGACGGCGTCGAGCGAGTGATTTCGAGCGAGGAGTTCGGCGTGAGCGAGGACGTGACCTATCTGATGCAGCGCGTCCAGGACGACGACGGCCTCGCCTCGTACGTCCTCGTCGGCACCGACCACCCGACTAGCCACCACACGCCGACGTTCGATATCGACGAGGAAAGCCTCGAGATCGGGGTGGCGCTGCTGTCGGAAACGGCGACTGAACTCTCCCGTCGCCGGCCGTGAGACGGCGGTCCCAGCTTGTGAATTGTTCGTCTGAAATCACGTTCGCCGGATGGGAAACGTTAATTCGACCGCTCTCCGTGTATTCCCTATGAGCCAGGACGACGTGCCGGAGTCGCTGCGGACGGCGGCGGACTCGGATCGCCCGCGCGGAGTTCTCACGCCCTCCGACCGCGACTTTCTGCTCGGTCGGAAGACGGACTACACGGATCACTCAAAGAAACAAAAGCGAAACCGAATCCGACGGCGCGTCAGGAACGCAATCCTCGATTTCAGCATTCTGTTCGAGTACATGGAGGAGCGCGACCGAGAGACGGTCTTCGATCCCGACGACGAGGACCGCGACGCCTACACGCAGGGAATCACCGATATGCTTGCCTTCCTCCACCTCGGGACGATGGGGTATCACACCCCGTTCAAGGACATGCTTTCCGAGGGCGTTGGGAAGGCCGAACAGCGACTCGCCGGCTCGAACTACCGGATGGTCAACGTCGAGTTCAACGTCGAGCCGGTCGGCCAGATTGACGTCGACGAAGTCGTCGACAAACTCGAGAACGAAGAGTTCGCACAGCTGACCGACGAGGAACTCCGGGCGTTCGTGCGTCTGCTGACAATGTCCGACGGCTTCTCGCCGGAAGACACTCGCGAAGAGATCAAGGATCGCGTCGACGAATTCGCGGAGCGAGTTGCCGAGAGCACCGAATCCCGCGAACAGACCCTCGACGAACTGACGAACTGACGAACGCGGATCCGAAATCGATTTTCGAGTACGGGTGTCGATCCCTCACTGCTAGCACGCCGTCAAATCGATCGGTATTTCGCTCCATCGCGTCGGTGACTGATCGATACCGGGTTGCGATCGAGTGTCTAAATTGGCAATTTCTGATCAGCTTGTGGCTGGATTGTCGTGTATATGCGGTTACTGGTGCTGGATATGGCATTCAGGAGCGCCATCTGCTCGTCTCTCGAGCGAACATTCAATAAACACAATCTGTAGATACTTTCGCACTGTGAGAAACACTTATTGTGTACGCTTCCGATTAACTCGGTATGCCATCACGCAGCATGGTGTCTGCCAGGTGGAGACACGGTCAATCAGCACGCTGCCGTCCGAGTACGGGGGTGAGTTGATGAGCGACGCCGAGGGCGGAATGGTCAACGAGTTCCTCGAGGAGATCGATCCGATCGTCTTCGCGTTCGGGGCGTTGTTGACCGTCGGCGTGATCGCGACGTTCTTCATCAACCAGAGTCTCGTCGAGAACACCATTTCGGCGCTCAATACGGCGATGCTCGAGTACCTGAACTGGGCACTGCTGGCGATCGTGTTCGCGATTGTTGTCTTCCTGTTGTTCCTAATCGTCAGTCCGTGGGGCAAACTTCGCTTCGGTGACGATCCGCCCGAGTACAGCTTCCTCTCGTTCTTCGCGATGTTGTACTCCGCAGGCTTCGCGGCAGGTGTCGTGTTCTGGGGGCCGACCGAGGCACTGTTCTACTACGACAACCCGTCACCGCTGTTCGACGTCGGTAGTCAGTCGGGCGCGGCGATGAGCATCGCCATACAACAGACGCTCTTCCACTGGGCGCTGCCGCAGCTGGCCGTGTTCACGATCATGGGGATCGCGATCGGCTACTTCGCGTACAACTACGACGGCGTCCCCCTCCGAGTATCCTCGGCGCTCACGCCGATCCTCGGGAAGGAGAACCTGGACGGGCCGGTCGCGAAGGTCATCGACATTCTCGCCGTCTTCGCGACCATCGGTGGCGTCGCGACGTCGCTGGGCTTCATCGGGAGCCAGTTCGTCAGCGGCCTCAACTACCAGTGGGGAATCGACCTCGGTAACGTCGGGATCATCCTCGTGGTGACGACGATGACGCTCCTGTTTACCCTCTCGATGGTGCTCGGGGTCGACAAGGGGATCCGTCGACTCTCGAACTTCAACATGATCCTCTTCGTCATCCTGTTGGTCGCGACCTTCATCGTCGGACCATCGATCTTCCTGGTCCTGCTCGGAACGCAGGCAATCGGCGGGATGATCACCGACTTCGTCTCGATGAGTCTCTTTACCGGTGCCGGCATCGAAGGTGGCACCGAGTGGGCGAACACCTGGACCGTCTTCTACTGGGCGTGGGCGCTCTCGTGGTCTCCGTTCGCGGGACTGTTCATCGCGCGGATTTCCCGCGGCCGAAGCGTTCGCGAGGTCGCATTCACCGGTATCGTCGCGACCTCGGCAGCGACGATTCCGTGGTTCATTTCGCTCGGCGGAACGGCCGTCTGGATGCAGCACAACGGGATCGCCGACTTCAGTCAGGTGATGGCCTTCGAGCTCGGCGCTGAAACGACCGGCTTCATCATGTTCGACGCGTTCCCGCTCGGGACGGTGTTCATGGTCGCGTTCATGCTCCTCGTCACGACGTTCTTCATTACGTCCGCGGACTCGTCGACGCTCGCCGTCTCGATGATGACGACCGGCGGGAAGGCGAGCCCGTCGAACATCAACCGGATCTTCTGGGGCGTCGTCCTCGGCATGACCGCCGCGATCCTCATGATTCTCGGCGGCGTTAGCGCATTGCAGTCGGCGGCGATCATCACCGGTGCGCCGTTCGCCTTCGTCTGCTTCTTCGCGATGCTCGGACTGATCAAACACTTCAGTTCGACCGAAGGCCGCCTGCTACTGCAAGAGGAAACCGTCCTCATCGGCTCGAGCCGGAAGACCGAACCGGAGTCGCCGTCCGGTCCCGGCGGGCCGGTCGAAACCGACGACGATTGAGCCGTCCGCGGCCCTCCACCTCGCTGGCCGACGATCCGTCTCGGCCGTCATGCTGTTACCGTTTTTGGCACGCGGGAAGCGACAGCGGTCATCACTGCGGTCGTCCACACACCGTCTCGCCAACCCATAACAAGATTTAATGTATGAGGTACACATAAATTGTGTATGGATAGGGACACGGCGGAACCCAATGCGGACGCGCTTCCGGGTCCGAACGCGCAGCAGTGGGTCGACTTCCACCAGGAGCACTCCGCACCCAGCGAGTACTCCCACGACTTCGTCTGGGACGTGACGCGGGAGGCCGACGGCCCGTTCGTGACGGACGTCGACGGGAATGTTCTCCTCGACTTCACCTGTCACATCGGCGCGGCACCGCTGGGCTACAATAACGCGAAAGTCCTCGACAAAGTCCGCGAGTTCGACCTCGTCGAACCGATGAAGATCGCGGGCCAGGACATGTACTTCGGCTCCGGCCCGAGTCCCGACGAGGCCGACATCCCCAGCTCGAGTCACCTCATGGAGAAACTCACCGAGGTCTCGAGTCAGTACGGGATGGACACCGTCTTCCTCTCGAACTCCGGTGCGGAGGCAATGGAGAACGCGATGAAGATCACCAATGACTACCGCGCGCCGGCCAAGTACGGGGTCGCCTTTGCGGGCAGCTTCCACGGCCGCACGCTCGGGACCCTCTCGCTGACGAAGTCCAAGGAGGTCTACACGCGCCACTACCCCGAAATCAGCGGGATCGAGACGGTGCCGTTCTGTGCCGATCGGGGCTGTGACGCCGACAGCTGCGACTGCGGCTTCTTCGCGGGCGGCGGCTCGCAGCTCCGCACCATGCTCGCACCCGAAGGCGGTCACATCGACCCCGACGAGGTCGCCTTCATCGCGCTCGAGCCGATTCAGGGCGTCGGCGGCTACCGGTTCCCCAGTGAAGCGTTCATGCAGGAGGTCGCGGACGTCACCGACACCTACGACATCCCGCTGGTCGTCGACGAGATCCAGTCCGGTATCGGCCGCACCGGCGAGATCTGGGCTTCCGATCACTACCCCATCGAACCCGACGTCATCGCCAGCGCGAAGGCCCTGCGCGTCGGCGCGACGATTTCACGGTCCGAGGTCTTCCCCAGCGAGAAGAACCGGCTCGGATCGACCTTCGGCGGCGGCGACATGCTCGGCTCGATGATGGGCGCGTTCACACTCGAGGCGATCGAGGAACACGATCTGCTCGACAACGCCACCCGACGGGGTGAACAGGCGAAAGAAATCCTGCGCGACGATGCGTCCAACTCCGTCGTGGACGTCCGCGGCAAGGGCCTGATGCTCGCCGTCGAGTTCGATACCCCGGAGCGTCGGTCCGCCGTGGTCGAGGCGGCCCTCAAGCGCGGCCTGCTGACGCTGGGCTGTGGGAAGAAAACCATCCGTCTGCTCCCGCCGCTGGACTCGAGCGAACGCGAGATCGAGTTAGGGATCAGTATTTTCCTCGAGGCGATCGAGGCTGTCGGCCCGAGCGCGAAAGTGGCGTGATTCGGTCCTGAGTTTTCGGTTATCAATTTTCGTTTTTCGCGGTGGCTCGAGTGTATCGCAGATCGCTGCTGAACAGTCCGATAAACGAATACTGTTTCATCGATTCACTTTCGTGTGACAGAGCCATCATCACACAAATATTAGTGGACGACGTGCATCTCGACCCGTACCGGCGGTCCTCTTGCGATGGCGCGCGCTGTGACAAGGTGAGCCACTGGCGAACCGTGGCTCGAGCCTGCGCGAGGTCTTCGTGAACGGAGTGAACGAAGGCGTGGAAGACGTGAAGCGTCTTCCTGTGGATGAGTGAAGGAGCAACGCGATTGAGCGAATCGGCTGGGGAGGGCGTGGAAATTCCGTGTTGCCAGCACGAGCAGCGCGCTCATTTCCGCCGACGAACAGCTCGGGGGTAGTGACCCCGTTGGACACTCACAAACCGTGGCAACGAGGAGAGCCATACCCTCCCCACCCGATTCGTTCGCTCCTACGGTCGCTCACTCATCCCTCGCGGTAGTCAAACCGCGACCCCGTCGCGGTTCAGCGCGCTAATAGTGTTCGGTCAGTCAGCGAAGAGTCTATCTCTCGAGAGATGATTCGACGACCGAAACCCCCTCGAGTTCAGAGAGTGCCTCGAGCACGCCACGTAGATGCTCGGGACCGCTTCCCTCGAGGCCGATCGTCACGGGCGTCCGATTTGGGTGGTCGATCGACGTCCGCCGGGCGCGCTTGAGGACGTCCAGTTCGGCACCCTCGGCTTCCACCGTTTCGACTACTCCGCTGACCGCCGTCGGCCACCCCTCGAGCGCGAGTCTCGCGTCCGCATAGCGCTCGAGTTCGTGCAGACCGGTTCGAGTCAGTTCGGCGTGCTCGGTGAGATTCACGTTTCCTCCGGAGATCACGACGCCAACGTGTTCGCCCTCAAGGCCCAGATCATCCGAAAGCGCGGCGGCCAGCGGCGCAGCCCCGGCGCTCTCGGCGACCGTCTTCGCGCGCTCGGCCAGCAGCGCCACGGCAGCGGCGATCTCCCGATCGCTCACGCTCACCACGTCGGCGACGACTGCGCGGGCGATCTGGAAGGTCGTTTCGAGCATGCGTGTATCCGCGATCCCCTCCGCGACGGTGTCGACGTCCGGAAGCTGGCGGATCTCACCGGCCTCGAGTGACGGTTTGGCGTGAGCCGCACCCTCCGGCTGAACTCCGATAACCCGAATATCTCGTTCGGCGGCTTTCAGCACCGTGCCGATCCCCGAAATGAGCCCGCCGCCGCCGATGGCGACCAGCACGCTGTCGATTTCGGGGTACTGCTCGAGGAGTTCGAGCCCGATCGTCCCCTGCCCTGCGACGATGTCTGCGTCGTCGAAGGGATGGACGAACGTTTCTCCGGTCTCCCCGGCGCGCTTGAGGGCGTACTCGTAGGAGCGCTCGTAGATGTCGCCCTCAACGACGACTGTGGCCCCGTAGCCGCGGGTGGCCTCGATCTTCGCAGCGGGGGTGACCTCGGGGACGACGATCGTCGTGTCGATATCGAGCAGGTCGCCGGCCAGCGCGACGCCCTGGGCGTGGTTGCCCGCACTCGAGGCGATAACCCCTGCTTCGCGCTCCGCGGGAGACAACTGGGCCATCGTGTTGTACGCCCCGCGGATCTTGAACGAGCCCGTCCGCTGGACGTTCTCGAGTTTGAGCCCGACCGAGGCCGCGCCGCTCATCTCGGCGAACGTCCGTGAGGTGTCGAGTGGCGTCTGATGGACGACATCTGCGAGACGGTCCCGAGCCACTTCGATATCCTCGAGGGTGACTCGGTTCTCGTTCGATTCGCTCACATCACTCTCACCCGCACTGGGATGCTCGCCCGGCTCGTTGCCCTCCGTCATTCGCCGGCCTCCGCGCGTTCGACCGCCTCGACGGCCTCCGTTTCGTCGACTTGCGGCACTGGATGCCGGGCCTCGAGTTCCCGAATCGTTTCGACCAGTACGTCGACGCCGTGCTGGAGACTCGCCTCGTCCACGTCGAACGTCGGCGTGTGATGGCTGGTCGGGTGGTCAGTGCCGACGATCATGTAGGTCGCCAGCCCGCCATCGGCCTGGACGCGCTCCATCAGGAAGGTCGCGTCCTCGCTCGCGCCGAAGTCGGCTGCCGGCAGCACGCGCTCGATCCCCGAAACGCCGCCGGCGACCTCGCTCACCAGTGCCTGCAGTTCGGCGTCGCTGTCGGCTCGCGGCGACTCGCTGACCACCTCGACCTCGGCCCGGCAGCCGTGCATTGTCGCGACCGATTTCATCGTGCGCTCGAGGTGGCGCTTCATGTACTCCATCAGTTCGGTCGTTTCACCCCGCGCTTCGGCCTCCATGGAGGCACGTTCGGCGATGATGTTGCTCGCTGTCCCGGCCTCGGCCTTCCCGATGTTCACCCGGGTCATCCCGTCGCTGTGGCGGGGGATGCCGTAGGCGTTCACGATCCCGGCCCCCATGGCGTGCATGGCATTTGCCCCCTCGTTCGGAGCCTTGCCAGCGTGTGCGGAGGTTCCGATTATCGTCACGTCGACGTGGCACATCGCCAGCGGTTTCTCGATTCCCGCCACGACCTCGCCCGTGGGATGATCGAGGCCGACGTGGACCGCGAGCAGGTAGTCCAGATCGTCTGCGAACTCGCTTTTCGCCATCGGACAGCCCCCGCCGCCGGTCTCCTCAGCGGGCTGGAAGAAGACGACCAGCCGTCCCGAAAAATCTACGTCGGAACCCTGTTCCGACGAGGATCGCGACTCGTTGAGTCCCTCACCGCTCTCGGAAATCGCCTCGAGGACCGCTAACCCCCAGGTCATGTGGACGTCGTGCCCGCAGGCGTGCATCGTCCCCTCGATCTCGGAGCGAAAGCCCTCAGCCGCGGGATCGTGCTCCGCATCGGTCGATTCCTCGATGAACAGCCCGTCGATGTCGACGCGCAGCCCAATCGCTGGCCCCTCGCCGCGCTCGAGGACGGCGACTGCGCCGGTGTTGCCGCCGGTCATCCGCTCGAGGATGTCCTCGCCCGCACCGCGCTCGCGGGCGCGATCGACCCACGGCTCGAGGTCGTCGTCAGTGACGGCCATCCGATCGGCGGGGTCGTAGGCGTCGGGGCCGACGGCCAGTTCGTCGACACCGATGGCCCGGATCTCCTCGACCAGTTTGGCCGTCGTCGTGAATTCGCGCCACGCGGGCTCGGGGTGGCGGTGAAAGCTGCGCCGGAGGCTAACGAGGCGGTCCCGTATTGGCTCGGTCATGCGAGTCACTGACGCGCCCCAGCGACTTAATTATACACAATCAACGTTTACACCGGTTACACAAAAGGATAAGGGGGCCTGTGACAATGGTAGGGCAAAGCGTCACACCGACGCGGACACTTCCACATGAGCGCACATTTAGACGCAGATCCGGATGTCGTCGTCCTTCGAGAGGGGACGGAAGGGCTGTCGATGGAGTCGTACGCCGAAACGCTGCGCGAGCGGCTGCCCGATCACACCGTCGCGCTCGCGCGGACGCCCAGAGAGGAGCGCGAACTCGTACCGAAAGCGCGGGTCGTCACCGGGATCACGATCGATGCAGACCTCCTCGAGCGCGCCGACAGACTCGAGCTGTTCGCGTGTACCTTCGCTGGCACCGACCACCTGCCGATGGACGCGCTGGCCGACCACGGTATCGCCGTCACCAATGCAGGTGGCATCCACGCCCCCGGCATCGCCGAGCAGTCGATCGGGAACATGCTCGTCTTCGCGCGCCGGCTCCACGAGGGCTGGCGGCGCAAAGAGAACAGCGAGTGGAGGCACTTCCAGTCGTACGAATTCACCGACAGCACCGTCACGATCGTCGGTCTGGGGTCGATCGGCCAGGCGGTCGTCCAGCGACTCGAGGGGTTCGAGGTCGAGACGATCGGCATCCGCTACACCCCCGAGAAGGGCGGCCCGACCGACGAGGTGCTCGGCTTCGATGAGGACGACGTTCACGAGGCGTTCTCCCGGAGCGACTACGTCGTGCTCGCGTGTCCGCTTAACGACCTGACCCGCGGGCTCGTGGGCGAGGACGAACTGGCGACGCTACCACCGAACGCAGTCGTCGTCAACGCGGCCCGCGGCGGCATCGTCGACACCGACGCGCTCGTCTCGGCGCTGCAGTTCGAAGGGATCCGCGGGGCCGCGCTCGACGTGACCAACCCCGAGCCACTCCCCGCAGACCACCCACTCTGGGACCTCGAGAACTGTCTCATCACACCGCACACCGGCGGTCACACGCCGAAACACTGGGACCGGTTGGCCGACATCGTCGCGCACAACGTCGACGCGCTCGAGACGAGCGGCGAACTCGAAAACGCCATCTATCGGCCCGAGTCTGACTCGAGCCACGCCTAAGATGGCGACCGATAACTCGCGTTCGACGACCGACCACAGCGATCAGACGTCGACCCCGGACGAGATCGATCTCGGGCCGCCGCCGGATCCGCGAGCGGGCGATCCCGCTGCGGACCTGCGTGCCGAGTACGACTACGTCGGCGGCGATATCGACCGCCCCGAACTCGTCTCGGCGCTCGACGACCGCATCGACGGCGAGGTTCGGTTCGATGAGTACAGCCGGCGACTGTACGCGACCGATGCAAGCGCCTACGAGGTGACGCCCGTCGGGGTCGTGCTGCCGCGCTCGACTGCGGACATCGCCGCTGTCGTCGACTACTGCGCCGACAACGAAATTCCGGTCCTCCCGCGTGGCGGTGGCACAAGTCTCGCCGGTCAAGCGGTCAACGAGGCCGTTGTCCTCGATCTCACGACCCACATGGACGGCTTGCTTGAGGTCACGCCCGACGACCGGCGGGCAACGGTGCAGGCGGGGACAGTCCTCGCCGACCTGAACGGCCCGCTCGAGTCCCACGATCTCAAGTTCGCGCCCGATCCCGCGGCGGGGAACCGGAGCACGATCGGCGGCGCGATCGGGAACAACTCCACCGGTGCGCACTCGCTGCAGTATGGGAAGACCGACGCCTACGTCGAGGAATGCGAAGTCGTCCTCGCCGACGGCTCCGTCGAGCGATTCGGCGAGGTGACGATCGCCCAACTCCGCGAAGGGGCCGATTCAGAGGGGTGTCTGCTCGAGCAGATCTACGCCGCGCTGCGTCGTGTTGTCGACGAGGAGGCCAAGGCGATCGCCGAGGTCTTCCCACAACTCAAACGGAACGTCTCCGGCTACAACCTCGATCGGCTCGTCGCGGAGGCGTACGGCGATCCGAAGGCGTTCGACGAAAATACGGACGAGACGGTCGCAATCGACGGGAACCCGAAACCTGATGCGACCGTCAACCTCGCCCGCGTCTTCGCCGGCAGCGAGGGGACCCTCGGTGTCATCACGGAGGCGACGGTCTCCCTCGAGCCCGTCCCCGAGACGACGGGCGTCGCGCTGTTGACCTACGAGGACCTGCTCGAAGCGATGGCCGACGTCGACACGATCGTCCGCGAGTTCGATCCCGCGGCGATCGAGGCGATCGACGACGTGTTGCTCGACCTCGCTCGCGACACCGAGGAGTTCGCCGATGTTGCGGCGAACCTCCCCGAGGGAACCGAGACGGCGCTACTCGTCGAGTTCTATGCCGACAGCGAGGCCGACGCACGGCGAAAGGTTTCCGAGATGCTCGCCGACCGGCTTCCCGATTCACAGGCACCGAAACCCAACGGCGGAACGGCCGCCTTGGAATCGAATATTGACGCCGACCCCATCCGTGCGTTCGACGCCCTCGAGGCCTACGAGCCCGACGACCGCGCCGAACTCTGGAAACTCCGCAAGAGCGCGGCACCAATCTTGCTCTCACGAACGTCCGACGCCAAGCATATCTCTTTCATCGAGGACACGGCCGTGCCGACCGAGAACCTCGCGGACTACGTCGCCGACTTTCAGACAGTCCTCGAGGAACAGGACACGTTCGCGAGCTTCTACGCCCACGCGGGGCCGGGCTGTATGCATATGCGGCCGCTGGTCGACACCAAGAGCCCGGCCGGCCTCAATCAGTTCGAGGCGATTTCCGACGCCGTGACCGATCTGGTCGTCGAGTACGGCGGCTCGGTTTCGGGCGAGCATGGCGATGGCCGGGCCCGGACCCAGTGGAACCGCAAACTGTACGGCGAGGACGTCTGGTCGCTCTTCCATGACCTGAAGACGGCGTTCGACCCGGACTGGCTCCTGAATCCTGGTAACATCTGTGGCGACCACAACATGACCGAGCACTTGCGGTTCTCGCCGGGATACGAGTTCGAGGCGGGGTTTGATCCTGCCCTCGAGTGGAATACCGGCAACGGCATGCAGGGGATGGTCGAACTCTGCCATGGCTGTGGCGGCTGTCGCAGCTCTCAGGAGACGACCGGCGGCGTGATGTGTCCGACCTATCGTGCGGCAGAAGAGGAGGGTCTCAGCACCCGCGGGCGCGCGAACATGCTCCGCGGAGCGATGAACGGCGAACTCGACGCGGCAAGCACCGACGCGGAGTTCCTCGCCGAGGTGATGGACCTCTGTATTGGCTGCAAGGGCTGTGCGCGGGATTGTCCCAGCGAGGTCGATATGGCGAAGCTGAAGGCCGAAGTCGAGCACGCGAATAATCAGGAAAACGGCGCGAGCCTCCGTGATCGGCTCTTCGCCAACGTCGATCGGCTGAACGCTGTCGGCTCCGCCCTCACCCCGCTCTCGAACTGGGCGGCCTCGCTGCCCGGCGCTGGGACGATCGCCGAGAAAACGGTCGGAATCGCACGCGAACGTGACCTTCCGACCTTCGCGAGCGAGAGCTTCGCGGACTGGTTCGAGAGGCGAGGCGGCTCCCGGATCCCGCTCGAGGAGGCCACGCGCAAGGTGCTTCTCTTCCCCGACACATACACGAACTACAACTATCCGCGAGCGGGGAAAGCGGCGGTGCAGGTGCTCGAGACGGCAGGTGTTCACGTCGAAATCCCCGACGATGTCACGTCGACGGGCCGTCCGGCCCACTCGAAGGGGTTCCTTGATGTCTCACGCGAGCGCGCACAGACGAACGTTGCAGCGCTGGCACCCCGGATCGAGGACGGCTGGGAGGTCGTCTTGGTCGAGCCCTCGGACGCGGTAATGCTCCAGTCGGATTATCTCGACTTGCTCTCCGGACGTGACCCGGAACGGGTCGCGGCCAACACCTACGGCGTCATGGAGTATCTCGATCGCTTCGATCTGGCGGCCAGACTGCCGACCGCCGCGCCCGACGAACGGCTGACCTACCACGGTCACTGTCATCAGAAGGCGACGAAAAAGGACGGACACGCGGCGACGGTCCTGCGGACGGTCGGCTACGAGGTTGACGCACTGGATTCGGGCTGCTGTGGCATGGCCGGCTCCTTCGGCTACGAGGCCGAACACTACTCGCTGAGTCGGGCGATCGGCGACATCCTATCCGATCAGATCGACGACAGCGACGGCGAGACAGTCGTCGCGCCAGGCGCGTCCTGCCGGACGCAGCTATCGGACGACGAGGGCCGTGACGAACCGCCACATCCGGTGGAGAAAGTCGCCGCCGCGCTCTCGCGATAGTCTGGGCCCCTCACTCGTCGTCCGTCGAATGATCACCGGACGCGTCGGTCGGGGCAGTCGGACCCGTCTTCTGGGGATGTTCCGACTCACCGAACCCGCCGCTCAGGACTCGAGCGAGTGTCTCTTCGACGCTCTCGTCCGTTTCGGTAATCCGATCCGCCTCGGCTTCGACGACGAACCCTGAGGAGACGTTCGGTGCCGTCGGAATGAAGAGCACCACTCGGCCGTCACTGGTCGTGTGTCCGGTCTTGAATGCCGGCATCTGAGTACCGTCCCAGCTCTCGACGCTGACCGATTCCTGCAGCGCCTGTTCCTCGCCAATCGTCGTTTCAGCGGCGATCTTCGACGCGTTGTAGACGACACGAAGCCCCGGAACGCGGTTCGCGATGCCATCAATACTTCGTGCAAAGAGTTCACCGATCGTCGTTCGGGTCAGGGTTCCGACCATGACCGTCACCAGTAGAAAGGTGCTCAGTGAGACGGTGATCTGGAGGACTCGGACGATGAGAACGCGAGTCGGCTCGTGACCGATGTAGCCGGCCAGCAGGTCGGCGTTGAGCACGACTGCTGGCGTGACTCCGGTCACGATCGCATAGGCACGGTAGATGACGTACAGCGTAACGAGTATCGGTCCGATAAGGATCAGCCCGCTCGCGAAGATCCGCTTCCACGGCGCCATTATCGGATCATACGACTGCTAGATCATGAGCCCTTTCCTTCGCCCGCTCGCACCCGTCGAGAAACCGACCGGATCGTCTCGCCGACCGGATCGTCTCACTCCTGACTGGTGACCGGAATCGGCTACGGCCAGAGCCCTCTGGTCTCCTTCGCCTCCGCGATCCGGGACAGCGCGACCACGTAGGCGGCGTCGCGCCACGTCAGCCCCTTGGCGTCGACCTCCGTGCGAACGTCGTCCCAAGCCTCGAGCATGTGCTCCTCGAGTTCCCTGTTGACCCGCTCGAGGGACCACTGCCGGCGGTTGATGTCCTGGAGCCACTCGAAGTAGCTGACCGTCACCCCGCCCGCGTTCGCGAGGATGTCCGGGATCACCGTCACGCCCCGTTCCTCTAAGATGGTGTCGGCGGCGAACGTCGTTGGACCGTTCGCGCCCTCGACGACGATGTCGGCGGCAATGGCGTCGGCGTTGTCCGCGGTGATGACGTTGCCGACGGCTGCAGGAATCACTACGTCGACATCGAGTTCGAGAATCTCGCTGTTACTGAGCGTCTCCGGTGCGCCGTGTTCGAGCACCGCTTCGGGCTCCTCGTCGTGGGTCGGAATCGCGTGCGTCTCGAGCCCGTCGGGATCGTAGATCGCGCCGTTGACGTCGCTGACGGCGACGATGGTCGCACCCCAGTCCTCGAGCAGACGGGCAGCGTTGGCACCGACGCTACCGAAGCCCTGAACGGCGACCGTACTATTCGAGACCTCGCGATCATCGTACTCGATGGCCTCGCGGGCAGCGATCGCGGTCGAGCGGCCGGGGGCCTCCTCGCGGCCGTAGGAACCGCCGATGACCGGCGGCTTGCCGGTGACGACGCCGGGGATCGTCTTGCCCTGTTGCATCGAGAAGGCGTCCATGAACCAAGCCATCGTCTGGGCGTCGGTGCCCATGTCTGGCGCGGGGACGTCCTTCTTCGGGCCGACCGCGTCGCGAAGTTCCTCGGCGAACCGGCGTGTGAGCCGTTCGGTCTCGTCCTTGGTCAGCGATTTAGGATCGACGGTGATACCGCCTTTCGCGCCCCCGAAGGGGAGGTCCATCACGGCACACTTCCAGGTCATCCACATCGAGAGGCCGGTACACTCCTCGGCGCTGACTTCAGGGTGGTAGCGCAGGCCGCCCTTGTAGGGGCCCCGAACGTCGTCGTGCTGGGCCCGATAGCCGGTGAAGACCTCGACGGAGCCGTCGTCGCGCTCGAGGGGCACCGACACCTGCTGGACCCGCGTCGGGTGTTTCAGTCGTTCGATGACGCCCGGATTGACGTCGACGTGGGTCGCGGCTCGCTCTAACTGTCGGCGGGCGGTGACGAGCGCCGAACCAGGTTCATCTGTCGGTTCGTTCTCCGTCTCGGGTGATGGTGTGGTCATCAGTATGATGGTAGTGTTGCGGGTAGTAGTATGGCGGCCGTGCTATGGACGGGACAGTCCACATTACGTCGTAAACAGTTCTCGCGGGAAGTCGGCCAGCGTCTCCGCGCCGTCGCTCGTGACGTGGAACGTCTCGCTGATCTCCATGCCGATCTCGTCCGTCCAGATGCCCGGGATCATGTGGAACGTCATGTTCTCCTCGAGAACGGTCTCGTCGCCGGGCCGGATACTCGCAGTGTGTTCACCCCAGTCCGGCGGGTAGCCCAGTCCCATCGAGTAGCCGATCCGATCCTCCTTCTCGAGGCCGTACTGCGCGATGGTCTCGCGCCACGCCTTCTCAACCGACTCGCAGGTAACGCCGGGTTCGGCAGCGTCGAGCGCCGCCTCGAGCCCCTCGACGACGATCTCGGCGGTCTCCTGAAGTTCCGCGGGGGGGTCGCCGACGAACGTCGTGCGAGCCAGCGGGGAGTGATACCGGTGGCGACAGCCGGAGAGTTCGATGATAACCGGATCGCCGTCCTCGAACTCCCGGTCGGTCCACGTGAGATGCGGCGTGCCGGTGTGGTCGCCCGACGGCATCAGCGGGACGATCGAGGGATAGTCGCCGCCGTACTCCTCGGTGCCCGTGATCAACTGCTCGTAGATTGCGGCCGCGGCCTCGTACTCCGGAACGCCCTCCTCGATGACGTCGAGGCCTGCCTGCATCGCGTTCTCCGAGATTCGGGCGGCCTCGCGCATGTACTCGAGTTCCTGCTCGGACTTCTTGATCCGGACCCAGCCGACCAGCAGCGTCGCGTCCTCGAACTCCGCTTCGGGGAGGTTCTCCTGCAGGCGCGTGTACGACTTCGCGGTGAAGTAGGCGGCATCCATCTCGAGGCCGATCCGGCCGTCCGCGACGTCGAGTTCCTCGAGGACGCCCGCTACGTAGTCCATCGGGTGGAGGTCGTGCGGCGAGTGGACGTGGTCGTCGCTGTACGCGCGAATGCTTTCCTCGCCGAGGTGGGTCGTCGCCCGTGCGCCACCGCCGTCCATGTCGCGGCCAATCCAGACGGGTTCGTCCCGGTCAGGCGTGACCACGACGGCCTGGTGCACGTAGAACGACCAGCCGTCGTACCCCGTCAGATAGTTCATGTTCGCCGGGTCGGCGACGACGATGGCGTTGAGATCCTCCTCGCGCAGTCGCTCCTTCGTCCGGGCGACCCGCCGCTCGTACTCGGCCTCGTCGAAGATATGCTCTCGTGGCATGATAACAGGGATCCTACGAGGAGCATCAATCAGTAGTGCTAAAAACTTTTCGTGTATGCAGAACACAGATACTGTTTACATATATGCGGGTCGAGTCGATGACGAGCAGTGACTCTTGGAAAGTAGGTCCGGATGCGGCCACCTCGAGCACTACCGAATTGGCTCCATCCGAACCACCGCCCGTTAAGACACGTCGGTTCGTCCCGCCGATATGGCAATCCTTGAGACTATTGTGATCGCGTTCTGGGCGATGTTGCCCGCCTATGTCCCCAACAACGCCGCGGTGCTCGCCGGCGGCGGGCGGCCGATCGACGGCGGCCGGACGTGGGGGACAAGCGCGTGCTGGGCGACGGGAAGACCTGGCGCGGCACGGCAATGGGAATCGCGGCGGGCCTCGCGCTCGCGGCGGTGTTGACGGTCCTCGCACAGGATGTCAGCAGCGCGCTCGGCTTCGCGGTGCCGGAATTCACCCTGCTCGCGGCGCTCGGCCTCGCCGGCGGTGCCATGCTCGGCGACATCCTCGCGTCGTTCCTCAAACGCCGAAGCGGCCGCCAGCGCGGCGCGATGTTTCCCGGTCTCGATCAGCTGGACTTCGTCGTCGTCTCGCTTCCCCTGGTCGCCCTGCTGGATTTCGAGTGGTTCCGCGAGTGGTTCACGCTCGAGGTCATCCTCGTCGTCGTGGTCCTCACGCCGATCCTACATGTGACGACGAACATGATCGCATACAAACTCGGGCTGAAGAACGAGCCGTGGTAGGCGTCGCCCAATCGTCTTTCTCTGGACCGAGTCGGCAGTACAACTGATCTCTGCCCGTTCTCGAGAAGGATCGGACTGAGAGCGATCCGACGACTGCGACGCCTATTCGAACGCTGAGTGCAGATCGGCGACGGCGTCGTCGTGGGCCTCGTGGGCCCGATCCAGGTTCACTGGCTCGGAGATCATGTTGAAGAACCCGTGGATCATATCGTCGTAGTGGTGGTGTGCGACGGAGACGCCCTCGTTCTCGAGTCGCTCGACGAGGTTCGCCCCGTCGTCGCGGAGCGGGTCGAAGCCGGCGGTGATGACCGTCGCCGGCGGCAGGTCCGAGAGGTCGTATGCGAGCTGGGGCATGGCGTAGATGTTCCCCTGATCGATCTCGCTCTCGAAGAGATGACCGCGAAACCACGCCATATCGTCTTTCGTGAGCATGTAGCCCTCGCCGTTCTCTTCGTAGGCCTCGGTCTCGGTCACCTTCCCCGTACTGGGATAGATTAGTAACTGATAGGCGATCTCAGGACCGCCGCGATCCCGGGCGAGCAGCGACAGGCCCGCCGCGAGGTTGCCACCGGCGCTGTCGCCTGCCACGACGAGTTTTTCCGGATCGGCATCCAGATCGTCGGCCGCGTCGGCCGCCCACTCGAGCGCCGCGTAACAGTCCTCGAGTCCCTCGGGGAAGGGGTGCTCGGGCGCGAGTCCGTAGTCAACGCTGACGACGGGATAGCCGGTGTCAGCGGCGAGCTTTCGGCAGGCCCCGTCGTGAGTATCGATGGTTCCGATGACCCAGCCGCCGCCGTGGAAGTACAGGAGCAGCGGTCGGTCGTCACCGTCAGTGCCGGGATCGTAGATCCGGATCGACAGGTCGCCATGGGGGCCGTCGATGATCCGGTCCTCGACGGACTCAAGTTCGATATCGGGCTCCTCGGTGACCTGCATTTCGTCGAACATCTCGCGGGCCTCCCGGGCCGAGACCTCATCGAACGACGGCGTGTCGATCGATTCGTAGAGTTCGAGAAACGCCTGTACGTCCGGGTGTGGCTCGTCTGCACTGGACGGTGTCATTATGTGACGCACTCGTCGGCGGCTATAAAAAATACAGGAACTGTAACCCAGTTTCGTGTTGTGGCCGATCGATCGACCGGTTCGTGAACCGTCTCGTCCGGCCGCCCACTCGCTCTCGGCTGGCGCTCCGTTCCACACCGCTTATTTCGGTTCGGTGCGCCTTGTCGAGCAATGACGAATCAGGACCTCATCGACGCCCTGCGCGCGGCCGACGCCGTCCAGTTCGGCGAGTTCGAACTCTCCCACGGCGGCACCAGCGAGTACTACGTCGACAAGTACCTCTTCGAGACCGATCCCGACTGTCTCGAGGCCATTGCCGAGGCCTTCGCCGAGCGACTCGTACCCGACGACAAACTCGGCGGCGTCGCGCTCGGCGGCGTCCCGCTCGCCGCGGCCACCAGCGTCGCGGCCGGCGTCCCCTACGTCATCGCACGCAAACAGCGCAAGGAGTACGGGACCGGGAACCTAATCGAGGGCCGACTCGACGAGGGCGAGGAGGTCGTCGTCGTCGAGGACATCGTGACTACGGGAACGAGCCTCGTTGATGCCGTCGAGGCACTCCGGGAGGCGGGCGCGACCGTTGAGCGCGCGCTGGTCGTCGTCGACCGCGAGGAGGGCGGCCGCGAGAACGTCGAAGACGCCGGCGTCGAGATGGAGGCGCTGGTAACCGCGAGCGAACTGCTGGCCGACCGCGACTAACCGACCGGCTGTCGGCTCGGCGGCGAGCGAGACGAACGTTCACTGCCCGTACGACTCGAATTTCTCGAGGACCGTCTCGAGTTGCGCGTCCGAGAGCGTCGCCGGTTCGAGGCCGGCCGCCCGCGACTGGAGATACAGCCTGGCGAGACTCTCGACGTGGTGGGTGTTCTCGAGCGCGGTCTCGAGGTCGGGTGCGGTGACCACCAGGCCGTGATTCTCGATGAGCGACGCCGTCGCGTCGGCCCCGGTCATCGCGGTCACGATGTTCTCAGCGAGCGCGTCGGTTCCGTAAGGGGCGTACTCGGCGACGGGTACGCGCTTCCCGACCGCGACGATCATGTAGTGGATCGGCGGGAGCGGTTCGCGGGCGACGGCCAGCGTCGTCGCCCATGGCGAGTGGGTGTGGACGATCGCGCCGACGTCCTCGCGGCGGTAGATCGCGGCGTGCATCGGCACTTCGCTGCTCGGATCCATCCGCCCGTCGCGGACCTCGCCGTCGACGTCGACGACCGGGACGTCAGCAGCGCCGAAGCCGTCGTAGGGGACGCCGGTGGGCGTGATCGCGAAGGCGTCGCCGGTATCGCCGTCGCGAACGCTCAAATTTCCCGTTCGCCCGGGTGTTAGCGCTGCGAGCTCCGGTGCGGACTCGACTACTGCCCGGCGTTCGTTCTCGAGGATCACAGCACCACCTCCGTCAGGTCCGCGAACGCATCGATCCGGTGGTCCGGCTCCCGGTGGCCCTCGAGTGGACCGTCGGGTTCGTCGCCGTCGGCGCTGAACAGCACCGTCTCGAGGCCGACTGCGTTGGCCCCGACGATATCGGCCTCGACGTTGTCGCCCACCATCACCGTCTCGGACGGGCGACGCTCGAGGCGCGACAGCGCCAGCGTGAACATGACCGACCCGGGTTTCTCGCGGCCCGTTTCCTCGGAGGTCAGCAGCAGGTCGATGTCTTCCGCGAGTCCGACCGCCTCGAGTTTCTCGAGTTGGGTCCGCGCCGTGAAGTTCGTGATGACCGCGACGTCGATCCCGTGATCTCGCAACGTCTCGAGGGTCTCCTCGACGCCCGGAACGAGATCGATCGCGTCGATGTACGCCGCCCAGTACGCCTCGCCGAGCGCGAGCGCCTCGGTCGGCTTCGGTCGGCCGGTGTGGCGCTCGAGCGCGTGTTTGAAGTAGAGGAATCGATCGTGAGAGGCCGCCGTACCGGGAACTTCACGCTTGATCGCCCGACGCCCGTCTTGGTAGAACGCCTCGAACGCCTGGCGATCGAAGTCGTAGCCCAGTTCCCGCGCGGTCTCTCGAGCGGCGTCCTTCCCCGCCCGATTGCACGGCGAGTAGGGATAGAACGTGTTGTCGAAGTCGAAGAAGACGGCGTCGGCACTCATACCGGGAATGCAACGGGAACCGAAAAACGACTGTCGGTCCGAACGGGAGCGTGAAAATGCGATCAGTGCCGCCGCGGTGACACACCATCAGAAGGCTTTTATCCCACTCGAGAGAATTCGAATCCACGATGGTAGGTGTCCGCTTTACAGGGGCTTTCGCCCGCTTCTAACCCACACCTACCGCTCGCTGTGTCGGTATCGACCCACAGCCGAGCGGCCACGGCGGACGTCCGACCGAACTTCTCACCGAAGTTCCCAGATTATTACCAGCTACACCCATGTCAGAACCAGAGCCAGAATCAGAGTCACAGGAACAGATAACGGTCGTACTGCCCGACGGATCCGAACTCGAAGTCGACGCCGACGCGACTGTCGAGGACTGCGCCTACGAGATCGGTCCCGGTCTCGGTAGCGACACGGTCGCCGGCAAACTCGACGGCGAACTCGTCGCCAAGGAGGAACCCGCCTACGACGGCGCCGAACTCGAGATCATCACGGACCAGTCAGACGAATATCTCGATGTCATGCGCCACTCCGCGGCCCACTGTCTCGCCCAAGCCGTCGAGCGCCACTACGACGATGTCGATCTCGCCATCGGCCCACCGACGGACGAGGGCTTCTACTACGACTTCGACAACCTCGACGTCGACGAGGAGGACCTCGCCGACCTCGAGGACGAAATCGAGGAGATCATCGAGGCCGACTACGAGATCGAGCGCGAGGTCGTCTCGATCGAGGAGGCACGAGAGCGACTAGCCGACAAACCCTACAAGCTCGAGCTTCTCGAGGAGTTCGCCGAGGAGGAAGACACCGTCACGTTCTACACGCAGGGCGAGTGGGAGGATCTCTGTGCCGGCCCCCACGTCGAATCAACTGGCGAGATCGGCGTTGTCGAACTGCTCGAGATTGCCGGTGCCTACTGGCGCGGCGACGAGGACAACACGATGCAGACGCGCATCTACGGCACCGCCTTCGCCGACGAGGGCGACCTTGAGGACTTCTTAGAGCGCAAACAGGAAGCCGAGAAGCGCGACCACCGTCGGATCGGCAACGAGATGAACCTGTTCTCGATTCAGGACGTCACGGGCCCCGGATTGCCGCTGTATCACCCAGCCGGGAAGACCATCCTCAAGGAGCTCGAGGACTTCGTCGAGACGCTGAACAAGGACGCGGGCTACGATTACGTCGAGACGCCCCACGTCTTCAAGACGGACCTCTGGCACCGGTCGGGCCACTACGAGAACTACCAGGACGACATGTTCATCTTCGACGTCGGCGACGACGAGTTCGGCCTGAAGCCGATGAACTGTCCTGGCCACGCTGCGATCTTCCAGGATCAGTCCTGGAGTTACCGTGACCTCCCTATTCGGTACGCCGAGAACGGGAAGGTCTACCGCAAGGAGCAACGCGGGGAGCTATCGGGCCTCTCGCGGGTCTGGGCCTTCACCATCGACGACGGCCACCTATTCGTCCGCCCCGAGCAGATCAAGTCGGAAGTGGAGCAGATCATGGACATGATCACGGAGGTGCTCGACACGTTCGACCTCGAGTACGAGATGGCTCTGGCCACGCGCCCCGAGAAGTCGGTCGGCAGCGACGAGATCTGGGAGCGTGCGGAGGAGCAACTCGAGAGCGTCCTCGAGTCACACGGCCACGAGTACGAGATCGAGGAGGGCGACGGTGCATTCTACGGGCCGAAGATCGACTTCGCGTTCGAGGACGCCATCGGCCGCTCGTGGGACGGGCCGACGGTCCAACTGGACTTCAACATGCCCGACCGGTTCGACCTGAACTACGTCGGCAAGGACAACGAGGAGCACCAGCCCGTGATGATCCACCGCGCACTCTATGGCAGCTACGAGCGGTTCTTCATGATGCTCATCGAGCACTACGAGGGCCGGTTCCCGCTCTGGCTCGCGCCCGAACAGGTCCGCGTGCTACCGATCTCCGACGACAATCTCGGCTACGCCCACCGCGTTGCGAACGAGTTCGACGACTTCCGCGTCGAGGTCGACGGTCGCGACTCCACCTTGGAGCGGAAGATCCGCGCGGCCCATGACGACCGGGTCCCCTATCAGATCATCGTCGGCGACAACGAGGAGGACGACGGCAACATCTCGGTTCGAGACCGCTTCGAGGACCAAGAGTACGATGTCGAGATCGATGAGTTCCGTGCGCACCTCGAGGACGAAATCGAGGAACAGCGGACCGAACCGGACTTCCTGCAAGACTGAGCGCTCGAGTGCCGTCCGTCTTTTCCGTTCTCGCGAGCACGAGTTATCGTCGCCACAACGACAAGATACTTATCTAACACCTCGAACGTGAACATATGTCTGCCCTCCATACCTCGAGACGCGGACCGCTCAGAGCGGGGGTCGCCGCGACCGGTACGGCCGCCACCGGCTGTGCCGACGGTTCGACCGCCCCCGACGGAACCGACGACGTGAGTCCGTCGTGCGAACCGGGGTCCGAAACCGACGGTGACGGACACGCGGAGGGCAACGAATGACCCGCCTCGAGCGACAAACGGTGCTCGGCGCGGTCGGGACGGGTGCCCTCGGCGCGGCGGCCGGCTGTCTCGATTTCGAGTTCCTCGAGGCTGACGACTCGCCTCAGCAGTTCGAAGCCGACGACCTGGACTCGATCCTGTCGATGGACGCGCTGAACGTCGCCCGGCCGGCACCGGTCCGGCCGAGCGAGGGCGCCGTCGACGACGCCATCGACCGACTCGACGAACTGCTCGAGTCCGTTCCGGACCCGCTCGAGGCCGATGACGTATCGATCGATGCCGTGCGGAGGGAGATCGACGGCACGCGGGAGATTGCACGGGACAAACACGAGGCGGTCGCAGAGTCGTCGGATCGGTTCCACACGATGCGACGCAGTATCGTCGCGCGTCGCTTCGCCCGCCAGGCGGCCATCGCGTTCGATGCGGTGGACGATGGCCCATCCGGAGACAAGCTCGAATCGGCGTTCGAGGACGTCGCGACACGGGTCGAGCGACAGAAAACCGAGAGCGAGTATCTCGGCACCGATCCGCAGCGAACGCTGCTCCTCGAGTACCGCCGTGAGAGCGAGTTGGCCGCCGCCGGTCGGTGGCTCGAGCGCCTCGAGAGCGAGCTGGATACCGCCGGTCGGTGGCTCGACGACCGATCACGCGACGACACGACCGTCGCCCTCTCCGTCGGAGAAATCGGCGGCGTAATCGAGCGGGCTCGAGCGGCACTCGCGTTCACGACGGAACTCGAGCGTCGCCACGAGGCGCGGCTCGACGACGATCGATCGTTCGAAACACGATTCGAGGACGCGCTCGACCGATCGCTCGCCGCGATCGATGCGGCGGACATCCCGGGTCACTCATCGGGTCTCGTCGAATCGGTCGACGCCGATGTCTCGGAGACGGTCGCCGAACGGGTGCTTCGCGAAGGGCGCTTTCGGTTGTCGAAGCGCGTGCGCGGACGAGGGACGAAGCGGCGGCCGGCCGGACGGCGTCCGCACTTCGTGAGGCCTGCGCGTTCGAGCGCGACCGACGCGCGTTCGAGACGATTCGTGAACGGATCGAAGACGGCGCTCACCGAACTATCGAGACGGTCGACGACGTTCGCGAGGTCCGCGAATCCGCGCTCGAGACCGCGGCCGACGCATCGTTCGCACCCGACGATCCGTCGCTGGGCGGCGATTCTCTCGCGCACGAATGCGAACGACTCGAGCGGGTCGATGCCTCGATCCGAAGCGTGGTCGATGCCTCTGGGACGGACCTGTTCGACCAGTATGCGGAGTACGTCGTCATCGGCGCACGACTCGAAGCGTTACCCGAGGCGGTCGCCGTTCTCGAGGATCGGCTCGAGGCGTAATCACTCCGGTGCGATCGACGCGTCGCGGTCGACGAGCGTACGAACCGTCCACACCCCGACAAACCGCAGAACCTGTTCGGCGTTCCCACCGTCGATTCGTCTCCCATCGGCGGCGCTCCCGCCGTCCTCCGGAAGGCGAAGGCGCGGGTCATGCAGCGCCTCGTCCGTCGACACGGACACGGAGATGACCTCGAGCGGCCCGAAACCGGTCCATCCGTGGCCAACAGGTGACGGACCGACTCCGTGTTCCGGAGGGACGCGCCCGCCGACGCGACACAGCCACGTTCGTGCTGATCCCATCGTTCGAACCCGATCGCAATACCCATAGTTGCGGAATCATGCATATCTGTATGAACAGAGCCGAGAAGGCAGCCCTCCAGTTACGGGCCGTCGACGTGTTGCGGATGCTGAAGGAGACGCGGACCTACGACGAACTCGCCGAGACGACGGGGCTTCCGGCGGGCGATCTCAATCGGTACGTCAACGGCCACGTGCTGCCGGGGACCGACCGCGCACGCGAGGTCGTCGAGGATCTCGGCCGAGAGGCGCTCGCCGAGGAACTCAACGCCCGCATCCGCGTCGATGACGAGGGGTACGTCGACAATTCCGCGACCGTCTTCGACCAGCCGTTCCTCGACCTGGCCGCTCCGGTCGTGGCCAACGGGTTCGACTTCGATCGCCCGGACGTCGTCCTCACCGCCGCGACCGACGGGATCACGCTCGCGGCCGCGCTCGCGAGCTACTACGGCGTCCGCTGTGCCTACGCGAAGAAGAGCAAGGAGACCGCTGTCGAGGAGTTTATCGAGGCCCGCCAGCGCCTGCAGTCCGGCATCGAACTCACCTACTACCTGCCCGCCTCGGCCATCGCCCCGGGCGAATCGGTGTTGGTCGTCGACGATCTCATCCGATCGGGCGAGACCCAGGAACTCCTGCTAGACATCGCTCACACCGCCGAGGCCGATGTCGCCGGCGTCTTCGCGCTCATTGCGGCCGGCGGGGACGGTATCCGGCGCGCCCGCGAGCGCACCGACGCGTCGGTCGGCGCGCTGACGACCGTCTGACGTGCGACTCGCGTTCCGCGCAGTACCGTGACGATCGGACAGCGATTTTCTTCACGAGGGGACGAACGAATTAGTGAGGGCCCCGTCCGCCGAAAAACGCCGAGTAATCGCAGGACGGAAACCGTGCGAACCATTGCCACATTATTAATCATTAGGTTTATGGTGGTCCCCCGGTTTGTGGTGGTACGCACATGACGAAGACAGTCATCCTCGGCGTGATCGGATCCGACGCTCACGTCGTCGGGATTACCATCCTGGAACAGGCGCTGGAGGCAGCCGGATTCGACGTCGTCAACCTGGGAGTCCAGAGCTCTCAGGAGGAGTTCGTTGAAGCCGCATCCGCCAACGACGCCGAGGCTGTACTCGTCTCCTCGCTCTACGGGCACGCGAAACAGGACTGCGAGGGCTTCCACCAGCGGATCACCGAGGCCGACCTCGACGTCACGACCTACATCGGCGGCAACCTCGCCGTCGGACAGGACGACTTCGACGAGACGCGGTCGTTCTTCCGGAAGATGGGATTCGACCGAGTCTTCGACTCCGAGACCGATCCCGAGGAGGCCATCGACGCCCTGATGGCCGACCTGGACATGCGCTCGACCGAGAGCGAGCAGGAAGGCCAGACCGTCTCGGCCTGATCTGACCGACGCGTCACCTCTTTTCACGCACCGACTCGAGCGGGTAGCGGTCGCTACGTTTGTCTCCGCACACGAGTCTGTAACCGCTATTGGCAACGGACCGACTACCGGACAATCGTCACCGGCACCGGCGACCGGCGGGCGACCGTCTCCGCGACGCTGCCGAGGAGAATTCGACTCGCACCCGTCCGGCCGTGGCTGCCAACGACAATGTGATCCACATCGTGCTCGGCGGCGTAATCCACGATCGATCGTGAGACACTCCCAAGGACGTGCTCCGTCTTGAGTTCGACGCCGTGTTCGGCCGCCTGTTCCCGTGCCGTCTCGAGGATCTTCTCCGCTCGCTCCTCGTGGTGGCCCTGTATCTCGTCGTAGTTCGCCATCGCGGTTCCTTCGATACCGCTGACCGCGTAGAAATCGCCCGGATCGAGGACGTAGAGCGCAGTGATCGTCGCCTCCGGATACTCCCTGCAAGCGAACTCGAGCGCCTCAGTCGACTGCGTCGAGTCATCGATCGCGACGAGAACGTGGTTTGCCATACCTACCCGTACGTCGGCCCTCGGAATAAGTCCACCTCCGGGTTCGGAACTCTGGGAGCACCTACGCGGCGAGCACCCGTTCGATCGCCGCTCGAATCCGGTTCGGATCTGGCCGATACGACTCCTCGCGGGCCGGGAGCGGAACGGGAACGTCGTAGCCCGTCACCCGTTCGATCGGTGCCTCGAGATACCAGACAGCCTCGTCCGAAATCCGGGCGGCGATCTCGCCGGCGAATCCGCCTGTCCGCGGGGCCTCGTGGACGACGACGCACCGACCGGTCTTGCGGACCGATTTGAGGACGGTCTCGGTGTCCATCGGGCTAATCGTCCGCAGGTCGATCACCTCGATATTGGCCGCGACATCGGAGACTGCGTCCTCGACCTCCGGGACCATCGCGCCCCACGTGACGACGGTGGCGTCGGTCCCCTGTTCGACCGTGCGCGCCTCTCCCAGTGGGACGACCGTCTCTTCCGGCACCGGTCGCCGGGCCGCCCGATACAGCGGCATCGGTTCGAAGAAGAGGACCGGATCGGGACTGCGGATCGCCGACCGCAACAGTCCGGCTGCGTCCCGAGCCGTCGAGGGGATCGCGACTTTCAGCCCCGGAATGTGGGCGTAGCCTGCCTCGTAGCTCTCGGAGTGGTGCTCGAGTGCCGACACACCGAGGCCGTAGGGCGCGCGGACCACCATCGGACAGGTGACTTGTCCGCGCGAGCGGCTCCGCATCCGCGAGAGATGCTGGTGGATCTGCGAAAAGGCCTGAAACGTGAACCCGGCGAACTGGATCTCGGCGACCGGTCGGTAGCCCGCCGCCGCGAGGCCGATGCCGAGGCCGACGATGCCCGCCTCGGCCACCGGCGCGTCGTGAACTCGGCCGGGGAAGGCGTCGAGCAGTCCCTGCGTCGCGCGGAAGACGCCGCCGTCGACACCGACGTCCTGACCGTAGACGAGCACGTCGTCGTCCCGCTCGAGTTCGGCACGGAGCGTCCCTCGGATGGCTTCGACCATGTTCAGTCGCTCGGCGTCTGCGAGGTCCGTATCGGTGGCTTCTGCCGTCTCGCCAGCACTGCTTCCATCACCAGTGCCCGAATCTGCCGCCGACCCACCGTCACCGCGTTGGCTTCCATCGGCTGGCGCGACCGTATACTCCTCGTCCGCGACGAACGCCTCTCGCTGGCGCTCGAGATACGGGGGTCGATCCGCGTACGCGGTGTCGAACATGTCGACCGGGTCGGCGTTCGCTTCCGTCTCTCGGGCCGCCTCGAGTGACTCCTCGAGGTCGGCTTCGATCTCGGACTCGATCGATTCGACCGTCTCGTCGCCAAGAATCCCGCGCTCGCGGAGATAGCGCTCGAACCGAAGGATTGGGTCGAACGGTTCCCATGATTCCTCCTCCTCGGTGGTGCGGTAGACAGAGGGATCGTCCGCCGTCGTGTGCATCTCCCGCCGGTAGGTCGTCGCCTCGATCAGCGTCGGGACGCCGCGGCGGGCGCGCTCTCTGGCCTCCTTCGTCACCGCGTAGACGCCCAGAATATCGTTGCCGTCGACCTGAATCGGCTCGATGCCCGCGGCGACGGCCTTCTGAGCGAGCGACGCCGCTCGCGTCTGTTTCGACAGCGGCGTCGAGATCGCGTACTGATTGTTCTGGCAGAAGAAGATGGTCTGTGCCTCGTAGACGCCGGCCAGGTTCAGTGCCTCGTAGACCTCGCCCTCGCTGGTCGCGCCGTCCCCGAAGTAGGTGAGCGCGACCGAATCAGTGTCGTTCATCGACTCCGCCCACCCGATTCCGGCAGCATGCAGCGGTTGGGTTCCGACGGCGATCGACGGCGGCATCATCGGCACGTCGTCGGGCGGCTCCCCGCCCTCCTCGAGCCCCATCGCGTACTCGATGATCGCTTGCGCAGAGCCCCCGCGGGCCAGCGCCGAGGGGTGCTCGCGGAATGCGGGCACCGTCCAGTCGGTCTCATCCAGCGCCGCGGTGCTTCCGACCTGGGCGGCCTCCTGTCCCGTCGCGGGCGCGAACGTTCCTAACTCACCCCGTCGCTGGAGGGCGATCACCCGACGGTCGAGTCGGCGCGACCGCTTCATCGTCCGATACCACTCGAGGAGCCGGTCGTCGTCGATGTCGGGCTCGAGCGACTCGTCGACGCGGCCGTCCTCGTCGAGTATCTCGACGCGATCGATCGAGAAGGTGGCGACCTGCGAGCGTGGCATACGGCCGGTACCACGGTTGTACACTTAGTGTCCGTCTCGGCGATGGCGCGCCTTGCGGTCGGCTCGACATCGTCCAGACTGCCCGAGTGATTGACGGCGCTCGCGCTCTTGAGGCGAGTCCGAAAAAATCGGCGTGAAATCGGCTGCGGTAACTGTGCGCGTTACTTCGCGCGGCCCTGACCGCCCGTGTTAGACGGACGAACCTTCTCTGCGCCCTTGCCACGGTTGTTGAGACCGCGGTTGGACTTGCCAGCGTTGGTGAGGCCACGGAACGCGCGGTTCGTGTGGTCGTCGTTGCAGATCCAGCTGAGATCGTCGTCGTTCTCGATCGCGGGGTGGTTCGGATCGACGAGAATCATTTCGAACCACTTCTGCGAACCGTCTTCACCGACCCAGTAGCTGTTGAGCACCCGCATGTTGGGGTACTTCCGGGAGACGCGCTCTTCGCCGATGCGCTGGATGTTCTTCCGCCGCCCGATACGGTTGACACCCTGGCGCTTCGAACGCCGACCGGCTTTGTGTCGCTGCTTCCGGGCGGTCCCTTTGCGGACCGAGACCCGGGTCACGATGATGCCCTGTTTGGCCTTGTAGCCGAGTTCGCGTGCCTTGTCGAGACGCGTCGGGCGATCGATCCGTTCGATCGCACCCTGGTCGCGCCACTCCTGCTTGCGCTGCCACTGCAGCTCCCCGAGCTTACCGTCGTCGGGGTCCTTCCATGCGTCCTTGATGTGGGAATAGAAGCTTTTTGCCATTGTATTCTCCCGCGGGCGTTGCGTGGTTCAATCCCGACCGGGGCCGAGCCCCGCGGATCACATCCCGACCTGTGACACCGCGTCGTACAGGTGCCCGCTGATGCCCGCGCGAACCAGCGAGTCTACTTCCAATTCCCAGCTCTCGAGTATAAGGGCTTCGAACTCCGTAGTAGCCGTGTTAGCAATTCGCGAAGCGATCGCCCGACTGCCGGCCGATTTCCGGATTACCGTATCGCGACGAAATCACGCACGCCGCTGGGCGTGATCCCGTTGATCGTCGCGAAGACGGAGCCCAACACCAGTCCGTAGACGAGGTGGCCGAGGCCGAACACGAGCGCGCTGAACAGCTCCGCTGTGGGTCCCGTGATCGGGAGGAACGGCAGCGGCAACGCTGCCACGCCGGCCCGCTCCATCGCCAGCGGAAACAGGACGCCGCCGGCGAAGAGCCCGAGGACCGAACCGAAAGCGAGCCCCATGACGACGTAGTCACTGAAGTTGTCTACCAGCTGCTGGATCGCCTTCCTCGAGACAATGACGGCGAACAGGAGCCCGAACGCGATGCTCAACATCAGGTGAATCGTCCAGCCGACGCCGACCGCCGTGCCAGGATCCGTCGCGAGCCCGCCCAACAGTTCAATCTGGTTCCCGCCGAGGTGGAGGACCAGCCCCATCGCGATCCCGGCAACCAGTCCGCCGGTGACGCCGCCGCCCCAGATACCGACACTGTCGAGACTCTGTGTGTTATCACCACTCATATGTAGGGCTACGAACGCGAGTGGGATTAAGTCCACCATCCGTCGGTCGCTGCGACAGTCTCCGGCGGAGAACGACAATATTTAGGGCAACCTAAAAGAGGGAAGGCGATAACAGGGGGAGACGATGAGCGAGAACCCAATTTCGGGAGCGACAACACAGGTGTGTGGTGGGTCGACAACCGGGGCCGGGGGCGTTGGGGCGGCGTTTCTCGCGCGGTCGGAACACAGGTCTGCGTCCTTGAAGAACAGAGGCGAGATCTAGGAACCCGAGCAACTTCGGAAAGAGTACCCATATAACTCGAGCCATGATTCTCGCGTTCACACGACGAGATCGTCGCTCTCCAGTCCGCGCTGTCACATGATACCGAAACGGCAATTCATTTCGGTACGGTTACCAATACTTCGACATGGTCTGCTCGCTGGAGATGGGATGGCGGAACCTCCTGTTCGAGAACTGGCCCGTCGCTGCCGACGTAATCGACGCACACCTCCCCGAGCGACTCGCCGTCGACGAACATGACGGCACTGGGTGGCTCTCGGTCGTTCCGTTTACCAACGTCACCGTTCGGCCGCGAGGGATCCCGTCGCGGCTGGGAATCCCACTGCCAGAAATTAACCTCCGGACGTACGTCACCTGTGACGGCGAGCCGGGCGTCTACTTCTTCAGTCTCGATGCAGAGGGCGTGATGAGCGTGCTCGGTGCGCGTTGCTTCCAACATCTCCCCTACTATTACGCCCGAATCTCGCTTACCGAAGCCGACGGCCGAGTAGCGTTCTCGAGTCGCCGTCGGCATCCTGGGGCGCGACCCGCGGCCTACGAAGCAACCTACGGACCGACCGGAGACTCCTTTTCGGCGGCCGACGATTCGCTGGCGCGGTTCCTCGTCGAGCGGTACCGGTTTTTCACCGAAGCACCCGACGACACGCTCAGATACACGACCGTCGAACATGACCCGTGGACGCTCTATCCAGCGGCCGCCGCCGTCGAGACTAACACGCTACTCACTGCCAACGGGTTTCGACTGCCGGACGCGGAGCCGATCTATTACTACAGCCCGGGCGTCGACGTGACCGCCGGACAGAGCAAGCGATGGGAGTGAACTACTGGGTAACGGACAGTAGGCAACTACTGGCACAACGGATCGACAGATTCCCTCTCCGAGCAGAGGGTATTACACTACTTTGATATAGCGTCTTTCGATTTATTTCTGAGTTCGTCCACTATTTGTGCTACGACGGGCGACTTGCGATCACGCCGCTCTCGAGCGTGAACACGGCGCTTACGCGCACGAAAACGTCGATTCCTCGAGAAGCGGTGGCGCTGCTTCGGTCGCGGGTTCTCAGACGTGGGCTGCGAGTGACTCGAACGACTCGTCTTCGATGGCGCGAGCGATGTCGTCGCTCGCGAGCTCGTCGGGGACGTGCTGGGGGTACTTGCGGCGGAAGTAGCCGACGATGTTCGTCAGGTCACGCCGGAGGAACTCCTCGGCGTTCTCGTGATCGGTCGGGACGGCCTGGGGCCAGTCGAAGACTTTCACGCCCTCCTCGTTGACGAAGACGTTGTACTCGCTCATGTCCGCGTGGACGTACCCGTTCACGTACGCACGCGAGATTTCGGAGAGCAGTAGTTCGAGGACACCCAGCACCTGTTCGTCCTCGAGGCGGGTTTGGGAGAGCTCAACGCCGTCCATCTTCTCCATGACGATGGCGTGGCGATTCTGCCCGATCGGCTGGGGAACCGCGACGTCAGGGTAGAGTTCCTCGAGAATGCTATGCTCACGCTCGGCGGCCTTTCGAGCGGTGTACATCCAGGAGACGTGGTCGTTGTCCGACGTGTAATCGCGTTCCTTGTGGACCTTCCGGAAGTTCGTATAGCCCTCGCGGTGGTACTTCAGTGCGAGGGGCTTGTAGGACTTGACCTCGTAGACGTCGCTTTCCTTCCCGACGCCCAGCGGCGAGCCGAACTCCGAGATCGTGTCCTGCTCAACGAGTGCTCGCAAGGCCAGGACGTCGTAGCCCTCGAACTGGAGGGTGTATCCCTCGTACTGGATCGTCTTCTTCTCGACTAACCCGCGCTCGAGACAACGCTCGAGGCGGTAGTCGACCTCCTCTTCGGTCATGTTGGCGAACTTCGGGAGCTTCTCCCGTTGGACCCACTCGGAGAACCGCATCCCCTGTTCGACCCCCGAGAGGAGATAGAAGTCTTCCTCGTCGAGTTCCGGGAGCAACCCGGCGACGTTTCGCACCATAGGAGTCCGTAGCCGGTGTGTACGTAAAAACGGCGTGACGGCCGGCCACCAGCAGCGTTGGTTGCGCCCGCCCTTGGGTCGTGGCCGCTGATCGTGGTCCGACGCTGTCTCGAGCCCCTCGGACCTAGTCGCCCCTACTTATGATAAATGCTATAATGCTATATGGAATCGCGCATCCGTCGGAATCACTTTCCACCTCGTCCGCGTGGCTTCGCACATGACGGCACTGGCCGATCGGGACTGGCGGCTAATTCGGGACGAACCCCGTGACGGAGCGACACAGATGGCCATCGAGGAGATCGCCGCGCGAACGGCGCTCGAGGACGATGTTCGAACCGTCCGTACGTACTCGTGGGAACCGAGCACACTCTCGCTTGGGTATCGACAGGAAGCCGACACGGTCGACTGGGATTTCTGCGATCGGGAAGGGATCGACGTGACGCGCCGACAGACCGGCGGCGGCGGGATCTATCACGACCGGTACGCCGATATTTCCTATACCATCGTTGCACCCGCCGACGAGGTTCCGGGGAACCTGATGGACTGTTACGAGCTGTTCTGCGAGCCGATCCTCGAGGCCTTCGATCGAATGGGCGTCGACGCGGCCTTCGCGTCGGCCGAACAGGACGCGATCTATCATCCCTCGTGCTATCTGCGGGACATCAACCCGGCACACGACATCGTCGCACCGGCGGACGCGGGCGCGGACGCCAAAAAGATCAGCGGTAACGCACAGTACCGCCAGCGCGATGTCGTCATCCAGCATGGCTCGATCAGTTACGCTCTCGAGCCCCGGAAACATGTCGGTGTCTTCGATACTGATCTCGAGGAGTCGACGTTCACGGATCGGGTGACGAGCATCCGAGACGAAGTTGGAATTGACCGCGAGGAGGCCGTCGACGCGATCGCAGGCGCGCTGCGCGACTGGGCTGACGCAGAGGAATCGACGTGGCGCGACGGCGAACTCGAGGCTGCCCGTGACCTTGCCGACCGGAAATTTGGATCCGACGCGTGGGTTCGGGACCGGGAGGTGCTTGAGGCCGGCGAGCAGCAATAATTAGTGATCGACCGGCCGCTCGTGACGTGACTCGAGTGACTGCTGCGGTGGCGCGTGCTATCCTGCGATGAACGATCAGTGAATCGCGGAGAACACCGCGCGAGGTCTTCGTGAACAGAGTGAACGAAGACCTCACGCGGCTTCGAGCGACGGTTCGCCACTGGCAAACTGTAGCCCAGCACGCGCCACTGCACGCATCTTAGCCAAGCATAGAGACGCTGTTTGAACTCGAGTCGCTCCGAAGTACCTATCACGAACCGGTACTGACGAGTGGCCATGAAGGTTGGCGCACACGTTTCGATCTCCGGATCGCGCGTCTCGTCTGACAAGGAAACACCGCCGTACGACGACCTCCGCAATGCGGTCCACCGCCAGACCGCGTTCGGCGGGAACTGCGGGCAGGTGTTTACCACCTCGCCGCAGGTCTGGGCACAGCCCGAGATCAGCGACGAGGCGGCCGCGGGCTTCCGAGATGAGAGCGACGAACGACTCGAGGGGCCGTGGGTCATCCACTCGGCCTACCTCGTCAATCTCTGTACGCCCAAAGACGACCTCCGCCGGAAGTCCATGGAGAGCATGCAGGCGGAACTCGACGCCGCCGAACGACTCGGAATTCCGTACGTCAACGTCCACCTCGGAGCCCATACCGGCGCTGGCGTCGAGGGCGGACTGGACAACGCCGCGAGCGTCATCGACGACCTCGAGGTTCCCGACGACGTTCAGATCCTCATCGAGTCCGACGCGGGCAGCGGGACGAAGCTCGGCGGCGAGTTCGAGCACCTCGCGGGGATCATCGACCGCACCGAGACGGATATCGGGATCTGCATCGATACCGCCCACACGCTCGTCGCGGGCAACGACCTGACGACCCCCGAGGCGGTCGACGAGACCGTCGGTCGCTTCGACGACGAGGTCGGCCTGGAGTACCTCGAGTACATCCATCTCAATGACTCGAAACACGACGTCGGCACCCACAAGGACGAACACGCCCACATCGGCGAGGGCTACATCGGTGAGGACGGCATGAAGGCGATCGTGAACCATCCCGATCTGCGGGAGCTTCCGTTCGCGCTCGAGACGCCGACGGAGGACGGCCGCGGCTTCGCGTGGAACATCGAGAAAGTCAAAGAGCTCCGACAGGCGGAGCCGGTGCGACCGTAATCGTTTCAGGGCAGCTGCCACGAAACTCGCCGTTTTGACGGCAACTCACTCCAGAAACGATTTCCATTCTCCGGTTTCTGCGACCCGCTTCAACCGCGCGTTTCGCTGTGCAAGAAGCTCTCGCATGTACCGATCGAGGTACGCACGATCGACGAGCGTCCCGACCGGTCCACCGGGTGAGGAAAACGAGAACTCGTCACACAGTCGCGTGACGTCGCTCGAAACGGCCGTGAAGTGATGATCGTGGCGGAGCTCGGCGAACGGGCTGGAAACGAGCTCGTCCCTGAAGAACGTCGGTCGCTGACAGTCCGATATCTCGACCGTCATCTCCAGGTGAAGCCCGAAGTAACGAGCTCGCCAGGTCACGTGGTCGCCCTCGGACAACAGGTCCGTACTCGGCCGTTCGATGGCTGATTCGTCGTGGTCTGCCATCGTCTCGAGGTGAGCGTCGACGGACCTGGCCAGGTCGAATACTCGCTCGATGGGGGCGTGAATCGTGGTTTCGAGCTCGAGCGTAGGCATATCTGGTTCCTTTCTTCCGGCGAGTTAATTATTGCTGATGAGTGAATCGGTATTGACCAGTTCGAGAAACCGACCCGTTTTTACTCGATTCACTCGTACGGCCGTCCGTGCGCGAGTTCTCCGAATCGTACCTCAGCCGAACCCGTGAGGGGATGTGGGCCGACTCCCGCGACGCCCTCGAATCGCTCGCCCTCGACGCTCGCGACCGGATTCTGGACGTGGGCTGTGGGACCGGCGAGTTGAGCCGCGTCCTCGCAGCGGAGTCGCCGGGCGAGGTAATCGGTTGTGACGCCGATCCCGACCTACTCGCGACCGCGGGCGAGCACGTCCCGGTCGTGGCGGGTGATGCATTTCAACTTCCGTTCTCCGACGACACCTTCGATCTCGTCGTCTGTCAGGCGTTGCTGATCAATCTGCCCGAGCCCGCGGCCGCCGTCACCGAGTTCGCGCGCGTCTCGAGCGACCTCGTCGCAGCCGTCGAACCCGACAACGCTGCGGTCGAGATCGACTCGAGCGTCGACGCGGAAGGCCAACTCGAGCGCCGCGCGCGCCGGGCCTACCTCGACGGCGTAAAGACGGACGTCGCGCTCGGAGCCGACGCCCGCGAGGCGTTCGACGCAGCGGGACTCGAGGTGCTCGAAACCCGCCGGTACGATCACGTTCGGACGGTCGAGCCGCCGTACAGCGACGGCGCGCTGACGGCTGCCCGCCGCAAGGCGACCGGTGACGGACTGGCCGACGATCGGACGACGTTGCTCGCCGGCGCGCTGACCGAAGGCGAGTACGATGACCTCCGCGGGTCGTGGCGCGAGATGGGTCGAGACGTGATCGAGCAGATGCGTGACCGCGACTACCGACGGACCGAACGGGTGCCGTTTTACGTGACCGTCGGCCGCGTTCCGGAGTCGTAGCTCGCCGCTCGAGCAGCCGATATCGCTCGTTCAGTCACTGTTCGATTCACCGTCGGCCACAGTCGCTGAAACGTGCATTTTGATGCCACGCACGGTCGAATGCGCGTCTCCGTTGACCCACGACCGGCCGCTGGACCACCACAGCAATGGTGTCAGGCCACTAAGGCAACGTATGGCCGCAATCGAACTCGAGGGGCTCACGAAGGACTACGGCGAGGTACTCGCCAACGACGGCGTCACGTTCGATGTCGAGCACGGCGAGATTTTCGGCTACCTCGGACCGAACGGCGCGGGGAAGACGACGACGATCCGGACGCTACTCGGATTGCTCTCGCCGACCGCCGGAACGGCCCGGCTGCTCGGACGGGACGTAACCGACGAGGAGCAACTGCTCGAGGCCAAGCGTCGGCTCGGCTACCTCCCCGACGATCCGGCGTTCGACGAGACGGCGACCGGCCGAGAGATCCTCGACTTGCACGCCTCGCTGAAGGGCAACGAGCGCAGCGACGAGTTGCTCGAGCTGTTTGACCCGCCGCTCGATCGCGAGATCCGGGAGTACTCGCGGGGGAACGTCCAGAAACTGGGGCTGGTGACGACGTTCATGCACGACCCCGACCTGGTGATTTTAGACGAGCCAACCAGCGGGCTCGATCCCCTGTTACAACAGCGGTTCAACGAGTTCGTTCGAGCCGAGCGGGAGGCGGGGCTGACGGTGTTTTTCTCATCGCATATCCTGAGCGATGTCCGCAAGCTGTGCGATCGCGTCGGGATCATTCGGAACGGACAGTTGGTCACGGTCGAGCCCGTCGAATCGCTGTTAGACAGAAGCGGCAAGTTCGTCCGGCTCCACGCCGACGAGTCGATCCCAATTCAATCGCTCGAAATAGACGGCGTTCACGGGCTCGAGTCCAATACCGGGGCCGGCCCGAGCGACGGGACCGAATACGTCTTTACGTTCACCGGGGACGTCAACGCCCTGCTCGCAGCCTTCCGGGAGTACCGATTGCTCGACCTCTCGATCGAGGAAGCGCCCCTCGAGGAAGTCTTCATGCGGTTCTACGGCGGCTCGGCAACGACCGACCGGGGCGAGCAGGGCGATCGCGGGGCCGTCGCTGGTAGCGCAGGCGAGGGCAACACGGGTGATGGCGATGTTTGAACTGACGCGGTACGATGGTCGCCGGCGGATTCGGGGTAGTATTTATCTCTCGATTGGACTTTCCCTGCTCGCGGCGATGGTCATCTGGGTCTACCCGTCGTTCGAGGCCGAGGTCGACCTCAACCAGCTGCTGGCCGCCTATCCCGAACCGATTCTGCAGGTGATGGGCATACAAACGATGACGAGTCTGGGTGGGTTCCTCTCGTTCGAGCTCTACACCTTCGGCTGGATCATCATGCTGGGCCTGTATCTGGCCTACGCCACAGCGGGAGCGATCGCCGACGACGTCGATCGCGGCCGGATGGATATTCTGCTTTCGATTCCGATTTCCCGGGCGCGAGTAGTCGGCGAACGGTTCGCTGCGATGGCGGTCCCGATCGTCGGCGCGAACCTCCTGCCGCCGGTCGTCGTCTACGTCGGCGCGCGACTGATCGACCACCCCCTCGCCGCCGCGGACGTGCTCGCGGTCCACCTGCTCTCGATCCCCTATCTGTTCGCCTGCGCCGGGATCGGCCTGCTCGCGTCGGTCGCCTTCGATCGCGCGGCGATCGCCCAGCGGGTCGCTCTCGGGGTCACGTTCGTGCTCTTCCTGTCCGAGTCGCTGCTCACCGGGACCGACGCCGAGACGGTCGGTGCGATCGCACCGATGCGCTACTACGATCCGAACGCAGTGTTGCTCGAGGGGAGCTACGACCTCGTCGGGGCGGGGATTCTCGTCGCGATGACGCTCGCCTTCCTCGTCGCGAGCCAACTGTGGTTCGGACGGATCGATATCCACTGAAACCGACTCACAGTGCCGGATTCGGTAACATATCAGTTTCTGTCATTGGGGGAACACGACCAGGCAAGTGATACCGTTCGACTGCGAAACACCGATCATATCGATGCCAGATTTCGAAGCGCTCGTCGAGGGGAGTCCGGACCTCTACACCGTTTTCGACGAGGACGGGGTTGTCCTGTATCAGAACGCCGCACTCGAGCGATTGTCTGGCCACGCCGTCGAACACGGATCGACGAACCCTGCATCGCAAACTCAGCAGGACGCCGTCGAACACGGTGGTTCGGGCGTAACCGTTACCGTCGACGATCTCGCAGACGGCTTCTTCCTCGAGGACGACGGGTGCGGGATTCCGGCCGACCGGCGCGAGCAGGTCTTCGAACCGGGTTACTCCACCGCGAGCGAGGGAACGGGGTACAGGCTCGGGATCGTCGAACGGATCGTCGACGCGAACGGCTGGTCGATAACCGTTACCGAGGGATCGGACGGCGGCGCGCGATTCGAGATTACCGGGGTCGAATTCGTGGCCTAGAGACCACGGTTGATTTACGATTCTCGTGCTAACGCCCGTGTAATGCGTTCGAAGGAACGGTTGCAGCGCCACCAGATCGCCGTTTACGCAGTCGCGGTCGCGCTCGCCGTCGGGATCGGAGTGGGGCGACCGGCGATCGCAGCGCTCTTCGAGCGGCTCATCACCCCCGTTCTCGCGGTGTTGCTCTACGTGACCTTCCTCGAGATTCCCTTCGTCCGGTTTCGCGCGGCGTTTACGAACGGCCGGTTCATGGCCGGTGCGTTCGGGCTGAACTTCCTCGTCGTCCCGGTCGTCGTCTACGGGCTCACTCGATTTCTCCCGCAGGAACCGGTGGTTCTCGTCGGTGCGTTCATGGTGTTGTTGACGCCCTGTATCGACTACGTGATCGCGTTTACCGACCTCGCCGGCGGGGACGCCGAGCAGATCACCGCTGCGACGCCGGCATTACTGCTCCTGCAGTTACTCCTATTGCCGGTCTATCTCTGGCTGTTCATGGGAAGCCGGATTGCCACTATCGTCGAGCCTGAACCGTTCCTTGAGGCGTTTTTCTTTCTCATCGTGATGCCGCTGGCGCTCGCATGGCTCACCGAAGTGGGGGCGACGCGGTCGGAAACCGGCCGCCGATGGCAGGCGGCGATGGGGTGGCTTCCCGTCCCGATGATGGGTGCGACTCTGCTGGTCGTGATCGTCTCCCAGTTGCCTCGCGTCCAGGACTCGATCGGTCAGATCGCCGCTGTCGTCCCGGTGTACGTCGCCTTTCTCGTCGTCATGCCGCTTCTCGGTCGAGTGACGGCCGGGCTCCTCCGAATGGATACCGGTGAGAGCCGCGCGCTCATCTTCACCGCTGTGACGCGAAATTCGCTAGTCGTACTCCCGCTGGCACTTGCGCTCCCTGCAGGCTACGAGCTAGCTCCGGCGGTCGTCGTCACCCAGACGCTCGTCGAACTGACCGGCATGGTCGTCCTCACTCGAGTCGTGCCGGCGTGGCTCGTCTCGGAGGCACCGGACACGATTGCGGTCCCCGGTATCGAACCGGACGAGTGACCCGTGAGTTACGGCGATCAGTTGCTCGAATACACCGTGTTCTCGATGAGTCGCTTGACGCCGCGCCGGAAACGTTCCGACGTTGCGTTCGGCGAGATATCGAACCGCTCGCCGAGTTCGGCCAGCGAACAGGATCGCGGAATGTCGAGATACCCGGTGTCGACGGCAGCGACGAGTGCCTCGCACTGTCGGTCCGTTATCCCATACTGCGATCGCGACCCCGCTAGCCCGAGTGACTCGCTTTCGTCGTACAGCTCTCGAATTTCGACCTCCAGACTGTGCTCCATGAAGAAGGCGTGAAATCGCTCGAGCGCCTCGTCGCTCGGAAAGGCGACGCGGAAATACCAGCCCTCGTGTGTCGCGGTCACTTCTCGTAGGACGCCGCCTTCTTTGATTACGGTCGGATAGACGCTCACTCGCTGGCCATCGGGCGTCAACTCGAGTTGGTAGAGGCGACGGCTGTCGAACTCGACAACCGGGGACGACGCAATGACGGTCGGATCGGCCTCGAGGCCGGCGTCGAACTTCTCGAACCCGTCGCCGTCGACCCAGACGAGCATCTGATGACCACCGTCCCCGGTGAGATCCGATTGTTCCCACGTAAGTTCGATATCGAGCGCTTCTGAGAGCGTTTCGCGCAAAATAGGATAATCGACCAAGAGCGTAGCGAGTAGCATATAGCGATTATCTCTTGGAACGTCGCAGTACGGTTTCTTACTTGTGGTCCGAATCCACGAGGCAAATAACAACTAGTATAAAGGACGTGAATACTTACGCGCCGTCCCTATCCGACGGAACCGTCCATTGTTGGGCAATGAATGGCAGAGATGGAACGCGGCCCAGAGAACCGGAATCGATCGACGTGTTGTTCGACGTACTGGGCAATTCCTGTCGTCGGTCACTCTGTCGGTACGTGATGCAGACGGAGACGGACGTCGTCACGAACGAGGAACTCGTCGAGTACGTTGTTGAGCGGGCACCGGAAACGGCTGCGCATGACGCCGACGAGCACCGCATCGCGACGGAACTCCGCCATATTCACCTGCCGAAACTAGACGAAGCTGGTTTGGTCGAGTACGATCGCCGAAGTGAAGTCGTTCGTGTCGATCGCGCGACAGTATCCGAACGGCTCGAGCAGGTTCACACGATCGTTCAGGACGTACAGGACGCGTAAGACAGCGGTACTGATAGCGTCAGACCACGTCACCGCGAACCGTCACGCCGTCCTGACGTTCGCGCCAGGCGTGGAGCTCCTGTGCCGCCGTTTCGGCCTCGTCGTCGTCCATGCCGAGCATCTCGAGGGCGGCCGACAGCGTCGGCAGGGCCAGCTCGCCCTCGCGGAGCTTCCGGAACGCCTCGTCGCTTCTGGTGCCCTCGGCCCAGAGGCAGACCCCACGGGGATCGAGCAACTGGGTGTAGTCCTCGCGCAGTTGCGCGCCACGCAGACGCTGGGTGACGTTGTCCTCGAACGGCGAGTTACAGACCTCGAGGTGGACGGGTTCATCGTCCGCGAGAAGGTGGGCGGCCAAACACCCTTCCGGCGCGGCGTGGCCGTTCGCGTTGGCCCGGAGATACTCGGGATAGTCGCGAGCCCAGTCCGCTCGAACGGATTTACCGACGCCTTCGATGCCGTGGGACTCTCGGAACCGGGCGTTTGGATCCTGTCCGTCCGAGTCGTCCCCACCGGCGCTCGAGTCGGTCGACTCGCTGTCGTCGCGCAGCAGGATGTCCTTGGTCACGTAGACGTCCAGACGCTCGACGGGATCGAGACCGAGCGCAACGTCGCCGAAGGCCCACACCTCGCGGACCGGCACCGGCATCCGCTCGTTCGCGACGGTATTGACGATCTCCTCGAGGCGATCGACCGCGTCACTGCGGTCAAATCCAGTCATTGCGCTCCCTTGGGCGTCGACGCGCAAAGTCGTTTCTCAGTGGGGCGGTAGTGACACCCGCCAGCGGTTCCGCGGGTTCGTGCCCGACTCAGTCATGGCCGAACCGCCATGACGCCGCGACCGTCTCGAGCGCCGCATTGAGAGATCAGGTTTTTATCGGTTCCCGGCGAACGGAAACCTATGCGACACCGGATCTTCAACGAGGACGGCGAGGAGGAACTCGTCTTCGTCATGGGCTGGGGCAATCGCTGGACCCACGAGAACGTCAGCTGGCTCATCGGACAGTTGACCGAGGCCGACTACCGGGTCCACGCGTTCGAACTCCCCACGAATATCGACGACTTCAAAGCCGACTGGCTCGAGCCGGTCGCCGAGTACGTCCGCGACCTCGAGGAGTACCAGCTACTGGGCCACAGCGCAGGCGCGCTCGTAGCCCAGGCCTTGGACGGCGCGGACAATCACGTCTATCTGAGTCCGTGGTGGGGGTACGGCGAGGACTTCCCCAAGCCGCTGTTGGACGCGGTCTCGAAGCTCCCAACGACCTTCCCGTGTCTCCCGATCGGCGACCTCGACGAGGAGGCACTGGGCGAACGGACGACGGACCACCAGATCGAGACGACGCCGTCGTGGATCTCGCCGGCGTTCATCCGAGAGACTCGCCGCGCACAGGCCGACCTCCTGACGATCGACCACGACGCGGTCGTCTTCTGCTCGCTGCGCGATCCCGTCGTCAGTCTCCGACCGATCGGCGAGCGAGTACCCGCCGAACACGTCGTCCTCTACAACGGCGGCCACGAACTGTTCTCCTCTGCCGCCCGCGACCGCTACGTCGACCTCTTGCTCGCCGCTCTCGAGGACGGCTCCGACGCCGTCGAGGAGCGAGAACGGGTCCCCGCTTGAACCAGACGCGCCATCGCACCGCCGCCACCGCCCTCGCTCAGAGCGCGTCGATCAGCGCGCGCAGTTGCGGTCCACCTTGAAGCAGGGAACGCAGAAATCACCGTCGTGTGATCGCGAGAACCTCATCGAGAGCGCTCAGCGGGGTCGTTCAGTAGTGCCATCTCGAGGCGGCGACGACCGCGGCTGACCGCTCACACTGACTGTAAGACATCGTCGTGAGACGCCGCCGGTCGCCTCCGCCAGACGAAACCGTGATTGGCGGTGACCGACAACGGACCGCTAATGGACTGTAACCGCTGTGACGAGGAGGCGGTCATGCACGCCGCCTACTCCGGGGCACACCTCTGTGCGGATCACTTCCGCGAATCGGTCGAAAAGCGGGTGCGTCGCCGGGTCCGCCGGGACGATCTCGTCCCCCACGACGTGACGCCCGAGAATCCACAGACCTGGGTGATCGGCCTCTCGGGCGGCAAGGACAGTGTCGTCCTCACACAGATCCTCCACGAGACGTTCGCCAAGGATCCCCGCATCGAACTCGTCGGGCTGACGATTCACGAGGGCATTGAGGGGTACCGAGACAAATCGGTCGATGCCTGCGTCGAACTCTGCGAGGACCTCGAGATCCGCCACGAACTCGTCAGCTACGAAGAGGAGTTCGGCGTCCGGATGGACGACGTCGTCGAGGACGACCCCGAAAACATGGCCGCCTGCGCCTACTGCGGCGTCTTCCGCCGGGATCTCCTCTCGGAGTACGCCGACGAATACGACGCCGATCTCCTCCTGACTGGCCACAATCTCGACGACGAGGCCCAGACCGCGCTCATGAACATCCTCGAGGGGGACGTCGAACAGATGGCGAAACACTTCGACGCCAGCCTCGGCCCCCTCTCCGAACGGGAGGAGCAAGACGAGTTCGTCCCGCGGGCGAAGCCGCTGCGGGACGTCCCCGAGAAGGAAGTCGCCCTCTACGCCCACATCAACGACCTCCCGGCACACATCACCGAGTGTCCGCACGCCAGCGAGGCCTACCGGGGTGAGATCCAGCAGCTTATCTACGATCTCGAGGAGAACCATCCCGGGACTCGCCACTCGATCCTCTCGGGATACGAGGAACTCGCGGATATCGCGGCCGAGAAGTACGCCGGCGACGACGGTGCTGACCTACAGGAGTGCGTCAAGTGTGGATCGACGACGACTCGAGAGGTTTGTCGGAAGTGCTCGCTGCTCGAGTCGTTAGTCTGAGTTCGAGTTCTGCCCTCAATCATCCGTTTCCCCCACTCTCGCCGTCTCAATTCCGTTCACTGATTGTTCATCCTCGGACCCGCGATTCCGATTGGGGGTATGGACGCCGCTCTACAGCGTATACACCGTGTCATACGCAGCACGACCTCGTCGACACTGCGTACGACAACCGTTTGACTCGAGTAGTATTGGTTCACTTTTCTCTCGGTTCCTACAGTTGTTAGACTCGCCAGATATACTGGACGTAATCCTGAGATAGTTATAGCACATCTGAACAGGTTCTCCTATCGACGAAAGTCGTTCAGCAATAGTGCAGCTGTGCGTCCACATATCATTCGGCGATAGGGTGGCACGTACTGAGCCACGACGAGTGTCGCCACTCGCAAACCGAATTTGTATAAAACATACCTCGTGAAACCGATCACCGGTCGGCACGATGGTGGTGTGTCAATCGTGTGGTCGTGCCGGATCGGTCCGGGATATCTCGATTACCGGATCACGTCGACGCCGTTCTGTCGATCGACTTCGTCGCGGCCGCCGTCGCTTTGCGCGCCGAACCCGGAACTGGCGTTCTCGACGTTCTTGCTCGCGTCGAACTCAGCCTCGGTCACGCCCTCGATGCTCTGGCGGGACTTGTCGGCCTGCTTCTGGGTCGTCGGGCCGAGCACCTGTGCGCTCTGGACGCCGGTCATGATCGCCATGACCCGCACCTTGCCCTTGTACGAATCCTGGATTCGTGCGCCCCAGATGACGTTTGCACTGGCCTCGAGGCGTTCGGTGATGTTGTCGGCGATGCCCTCGGCCTCTTTCAGCGTGAGGTCGGGGCCGCCGGTGATGTGGACGAGTCCGCCCGACGCACCGCGGTAGTCGACGTCGAGCAACGGATGATTCATCGCGTCCTTGACGACCTCGTCGGTCTTGTTCTTGTCCTGGGTCTCGCCGACGAGCATCACCGCGACGCCGCCCTGATTCATGATCGTGGACATGTCAGCGTAGTCTAGGTTGATCAGGGATGGCTGGGTGATCGTCTCCGAAATTCCCTTGACGGTCTCGGCGATGATCTGGTCCATCACCGAGAAGGCCTTGCCGATCGGGAGGTTCGGAACGTAGTCGAGCAGTCGGTTGTTGTCCAGCACGATGATCGAGTCAGCCTGCTCGCGCAGCTTCTCGAGGCCTTCCTCGGCTTTGACCGTACGGGCGCGCTCAACGTTAAAGGGCGTCGAGACCATTCCGACGACGATCGCACCCTGCTCTTTGGCGATCTTCGAGACGACGGGGGCGGCACCCGTGCCGGTGCCACCGCCCATGCCGGCGGTCACGAAGACGAGGTCTGCGTCGCCCAGCACCTCCTTGATTGTGCCCTGGGCCATCTCGGTCGCGCGCTCGCCCATCGACGGGTCGCCGCCAGCGCCGAGCCCGTTCGTGAGCGATTTGCCGACGAGAATCTTCGTGTCGGCCTCGATCATCTTGAGGTGTTGTTTGTCCGTGTTGATCGCCACGGTGTCTGCACCGTCGACACCGATGTTGTACAGCCGGTTGATGGTGTTGTTACCGGCACCACCCGCACCGACGATCACGATTCGGGGCTCCCCGAACTCGTCGTCACCGTCCATCGGGGCGTCCATCTTCTGGGCTTCTTCCTCCGCGTTCTCCAAGGCGTCCTGGACGATATCCTGCATCGTTACACCTTAGCCCAGTTGCGTTTGCCGGACTGTTCACTAGGTCCGTCCTGTTGCTCGTTGATCATCTCACGAACGGCCGATCGGATCGCTTCGCTTCGGTTCGGGAATTCGCCCGAGTCGACTAATTGTTCTACTTCTTCGATCTGCTGTTTCGGGATTCGCAGTGTCACACGCTCCATGGTTGTATTCCCCGTTGGGTAAGACGGTGGCGCGCCCCTGTCAGACGCGGCGTGTCTTACGACGGAACTGCCCGACATCGGGCGATTTTCCGTCTTATCGACGGGTGTAAGACAATCCGTCTTACGCGAATAAGTGGAAGTTCGGCCTGAATAATAAAGCTTTCGCCGAGCCTGACTTTCCGTGTCTTACACCGGTCAGTACTGTTGCTTGTCTGACTCGAGGACGTCCGCTGCAGGTGTCCGACGACCACAGCCGGGACAGAACGACCAGTCCGACCGGACCTCGTCGCCGCAGTCACAAAACAGCCGTCGCGAGGCTTTTTCGCCGCAATTGGGGCAGTAGACGTGGTCGCCGTCGAGTTGGTCACCACACTGGTTGCACTGGACGCTTCCCTCGCTGGATTGTGTGTCCGACAGCTCGCGCGCCCGCGTCGATTGCTGGTCCTCGGTCAACTGGCTCGTCGTCTCTCGCGTGCGCCCGTCGTCGATCTGGACCCGTTCGTCGGACTGCGTCGCCCCCTCGAGCGAGATGCTGACGTTGATGTCCTGCGAGTCAGCCGTCGGTTCTCGCGCGCTCGTGTGCTCGAGTCCGAGTTCCCGCAATCGTGTCTCGAGTCGCTCGTCGACCCGTTTCCGAACCAGTTCGTCGATGGCTCCCTCTCCATCGCTGTGCTGGTCCGAACGGTCCCTACCGCTCCGCGCCGGCTCGTTGCCCTCGAGATACGACCGCAGCGCCTCCCGCATTGCTTCACTCTTGGAGGCCTCTAAGTCCTCGAGTTGCTCGACGAGGTCGTCGTCGGCGCGGAACGTGATCTTGCTCATCGGTGAGTTGCTTCCGTGTTATCACGCCTCCTATATCAATCATGCTGCCGATAACGATTCCTGACATGTACGAGGCGTCCCGAATAATAACCCTTATGTGCATCACGGCGGCTACGTTTGAGTGCACCCGCCCTTAGCTCAGACTGGTAGAGCAGTCGACTGTAGATCGACTTGCCCCCCGTTCAAATCGGGGAGGGCGGACTGCTTTTCCGCAAACCAAACGGTGAGCGGAAAGCACGTCCAACCGAGCCAATTTGAACACGCCAGTCGCAGCGCGCGAACGGAGTGAGCGCGACCGTCTGACATCTGTTCAAATCAGGGCGATCTGACCGTTTCACCAATCAATCCCGAAGCGGCTAGCCTGCCGTTTTTCGGTCTCCGGCCTCTCGAGGCGACCGACAACTTACAGGTCAGGCTGAGTTACCGTTCTCCTCGAGTCCACGTCTCCGTGTCGAGGTCCTCCTCGCGATATGTCTCTCCCTCGTCCGTAATGACGTAAACACCATTCCCGAGATGGGTAAGTGATCTCTTCTCCGCGAGCGTCCGACATCGCCGAGCGATATGCTGGCGAGAAGTCGCTGCTCTGACCGACGATGGGTAGGCCTTCCTCGTCCAGCGCGTCGAACGCTTCGCGGACGCCTGCGAGCGTAAGACGACCAACGCTCGAGCCGGGGAGCCGATACGGTGTCCCGACTGCGGCGCGGCAGTGCCCGAACGCGATCCGGTGGTCGGCTGGTGGTGCTGTGACGACTGCGGGATCGTCCTTGACGACGACGGTGAGCAGCTGACGTGACCACCCCGAGGCCGACGGCGGACGGACGGCCGTTCGCGAGTTCGTGATCACGGCTACTGGCCACTCGGCCGGTGATCACCCGTCGTTGGGGATTCCGATTTCTAGACGTTGGCACTCGAGGTCGACTCCGAGTCGGTCGGGATCGTCGCCACGCTGCTAGACGATCACGGAGCGGCCCGTCAAATCAATGACTGACCGCGACCGAAAACGTCCGTCTTCACTGACCTGTACGGCCCCGTTTCCACGGGATTGGCGGGACAACCTGTCCCTACCGGTCGGTGGCGTCGGTCGACGACGTCCGATACCGCGTCGGTTCCCAACGGGACGGACAGCTCCTGAGCGTGCGGTCTCAAGACCATTGTCTCCATGAAACTGCCTGTAACGCCCGTCTGCCAGGGGTAACCGGGTCGAAACAATGAGCCGGTGGGCCGTCCGCTGGGAGTGAGACCGTTGCGAATGTCCAACCAATCAGTACACGGTTCGCGATCGTCAGTGGGGAATCGGACGGACGAACGCGAACCGGCGACGGCCGCTCGCCTCGAGGGAGTCACCCACGAGTACGGGTCGACGGGCGGGCGGTTCCGCTCGGGTGACGAGCGGACGGTGACTGCACTCCGGGACGTCTCTCTCGATGTCCCAACGGGGACGATCGTCGGCCTCGAGGGGCCGAGCGGGAGCGGGAAGTCGACGGTGTTACACGCGGTAGCGGGGCTGTTGGTCCCCACGGCGGGCAGCGTCGAGCTCTGCGAAACTGACCTCGCGGCGCTGTCCGACGCGGAGCGAACGCGGATGCGGCGACGCCATATCGGCATCGTCTTTCAGCGATTCCACCTCTTACCATCGCTCTCCGCTCGTGCGAACGTCGCACTGCCGCTCGTACAGTCGGGTGTTCCGCGGGCCGCCCGCCGGGACCGCGCGACAACGTTGCTCGAGGCGGTCGGGCTCGGTGACCGAACGACGCATCTCCCCAGCGAACTCAGCGGCGGCGAGCGCCAACGGGTCGCGATCGCGCGGGCGCTGTCGACGGATCCGGACGTGATCGTCGCCGATGAGCCGACGGGCGAACTCGACACGGCGACAGGCCGGGACGTTCTCGAGGTGCTGACTGACGTCGGACGCGATCGGGCGGTGGTAGTCGCCTCGCACGACAAGGCCACGCTCGATGTCGCAGATCGTGTCGTCACGCTGTGTGACGGACGGGTGGACGATGTCCGATGAGGCCGACGACCTGCCTACGGACGCCGGTTCGCGGCGTCGGACGCGCTGGCGAGGGGTCGTCGGACTGACTTTCTCCAGGTGGTGGCAACGCGCGACGCGAACAACGACGGGCCGAATCGCGTCGACAATCGCTGCCGTCGCACTGACGATAGCGCTTCTGGTCGTCGTGACGGGCGTCGCGCTGGCGCTCGCCGACGGTGGCGTGGCGAACAAGGACGACGCGGACGTCCGGATCACGCCCGAGGAGAGCGGGACGCTGTCGTCCGTCGACGGCGTCGAGGGGCCGCGGCTCGGTGCGACCAACGAGCGGGCCGCGACGATCCGCTCGCGGGACGGCGTCGAGCACGCCTCGCCGGTGTTGGTCGAGACGGCGCGACTCGAGTCGACGGACGGCGATCCCCGTCCCGTCCGGCTGATCGGTATCGTGCCGGACGAGGAGTCGCGGACCGTCGCGGGGCTGTCGACGACGGCCCTCGAGTCGGGAGATCCCCACTACGCGAACGGGAGCTACGACGGGCCGCGAAACGGGGAGATCGTCCTCTCTCCGACCGCCGCGGAGCGACTCGATGCCACCGCGGGCGACGAACTCTCCGTCTCGATGGGCGGCACGGAACGGGCCAGCGAAGCGAACCCCTCGGTGACGGTGGCGGCCGTCGCGGACGAGGGGGCGGGCGGTGGCGGTGCCCCGATCGCGCTGGTTCACCTGAGCGAACTCCAGTCGTTCTCGGGCGCCGACAACGGCGAACTCGCCGATCGGCTGCTGCTCTGGGGCGATTCCGAGGCGGCGCAGTTGGCTGCCGCCGACACCTACCCCGCCGCGGCGGTCGAGGTGGCTGGTGGCACCGATCCGTCGACGCTGTTCGAAGACGGCCTGGCGTTCGCGACGAGCGTGATCGCGCTGCTGGTCGGCGTGACCATCTGTGCGTCGTTCGTCGCGACGACCATGGGAATGACTGTCGACGAGGACCGGCGCACCCTCGCCGTCCTCGAGTCGGTCGGCTTCCCAACTCACAGCCGGCTCGCCATCGTTGTGGTGTCGACAGGGATCACGACGCTGGTGGGATCGATCGTCGGTATCGGACTCGGCATGGCCGGGATCGTCGCCGTCAACGCCGTCGCCGGTGCGACCGTCGCACCGGGCGCGGTCGCCCACTTCCACCCGGTGTTCGTCCCGTACGCGATCGTCGTCGCTCTCGTCGCGGGGCTGGTCGCCGTTCCCTACCCGCTGGCCGTGGCCGCGCGAACGTCCGTCCTCGAGGAGGTGGGCCGATAATGCTGGGACGAGCGATCGTCAGAACCCGCGCCGTCGTCGGGCTTGCAGTCGCACAGCTCCGTCGGTCACCCGGTCGAACGGTCCTGACAGTCCTCGCGGTCATGCTGGCCGTGCTCTCGGTGACGGTGCTCGCGAGCCTCGGCGTCGGCGTCGTCGAGAAGGGTGAGAAGGGACTGGATCGGGCCAACCGGGACATCTGGGTCTCGAGCGATCCGGTCGATCCGGCTGCGAGCGGCACCGAGAACCCGATCGTGGGCTCCCACGGGATGGCTGCCGAAATGACTGCTCGGGACGACATCCGGACCGCCTCTCCGATCGCGATGTACGACGTCTATATCGGAACGAACGCCTCGGAGCTGGAACGCAGGCCCGCGGTCGGTGTCCAGCAGACCCACGAGGGGTTCGATTTCCGAACGGGGAGCGGGTTCGAGGTCGACGAGGAGGCCGCCGCGGGTCCTCCGCCCGAGGAGCCGACGACCAACGAGATCGTAATCGATCCACGCGTCGCCGACGCAATGAACGTCTCCGTCGGCGACACGATCTATGTCGGGACGAGCAGGCAGACGGCCGAGGCCCACGAGTTCACCGTCGTCGGGACCGCCGGCTACTACTCGCAGTATCTGAGCTCGCCCACGGTGACGATGCCACTGGGGGACGTACAGGCTGTCGCCGGCACGTCGGGAACCGATCGGGCAACGTTCATCACCGCGGACGTGGCGGACGACGCCAACCGAGATGCCGTCGCGAGCGACCTCAGTGAGGAGTACCCCGAGTACGACGTGCGAACCAGCGACGAACAGGTCGAGTCGATGATCGAAGAGCGGACGATCGTCCTCGCGAGCGGCGCGACGCTGGTCGGCCTCGCCATCGTCGGCGGCGTCGTCCTGACGGCGAACCTGTTCGCGCTCGTGGCCCATCAGCAGCGCGAGCAACTCGCAGCACTCCGTGCGATCGGCCTGTCCCGGCGAGTCCTCGCCGGCACGATCGGCGCACAGGGGCTCGTTATCGGCCTGGTCGGTGGACTTGCCGGCCTCGCGGCGACGCCGCTGGCCGTGCTCGGACTGAACCGGTTCTCGGCCTCAGTGCTTGGCTTCGAGAACCTCTTGCAGACACCGCTCGAGGTCTATCTCGGCGGCTTTGCGCTCGCACTCGTCGTCGGCACGGTCGTCGCGATCGTCGCTGGCTGGCGAGCGGGCCGCTACGCCCGCATCGAACACCTCGAGGCCTGACCGCCAACCAGTCGCCTCGGGGTTGGGATCGGTGCCGGCTTTCGCACCCCGAACCCACTTGCCGGTTGCACCCGTATATGTCGTGATGCAACTTCGAACACCCGCCCGCGAGCGATCAACCGCGGTGTCCGGATCGGGATCGACAGCTGTCGCCTCGCGTAGGAGACGGTTCGGCAGACACCTCCTCACTGCGGCCGGCCTGCTCGCGTTCACCTACGCCGCGTTGCGAGTACTGGGCTCGCGGGACGACGTGCCCGTCCAGTCCGTCGACGAAGTTCGGGACAATCTGGACGACGCCGTTCCCGACGACATCCAGAGCCGAGCCGTGGACGCCGTTCCGGGCGATCGCTCGATCGACACGATTCGGAATCGAGCCGGTGGCACCGTCCCCGACGATATTACGCAGATATCCATCGACGGACCGCGAAGCGATGAATCGGAACGCGAGCCCGATATCGAGTCGCCGACGGAGACGGACGAACCCGATGGCGATGTGATCGACGAAACGGAGACGAACGCCGACTACACCGACGAGCGCTCGGACGAGGAGATCGCCGAGCGTGCCGAGCCCGACGTGCAGGGCGAACCGGCGGAGCCGGGCGAGATGGCGGTCGACGAAGACGTCGCTGAGGACCTCGTCGACACCGATATCGACACCGACGCGGACTCCAAGGACGAGACTACCGACTCCGAGAGTGAGAGCGACGACTTTGCGGAGTGAACCGACCCTCGGCCGCCGCGTCGGTCGATTGCCGTGATCGCCGACGCCGACTCGAGCGATCCCCATCGAATTCACCGGAAACGTGGCCCTTATCCGGCGTTCGATCCTAGCGCGTTTCGATGACTGACGGGGACGTCGCGGCGTTTACGCACCTCGGAACGACGGTTCGCGGGGCGCTCTCCGAGCGCGGGTTTTCCCGGCCGACGGCACCACAGCGACTGGCGATTCCGCCGCTGTCGGCCGGTGAGAACACGCTCGTGATCGCGCCCACCGGGAGTGGCAAGACCGAGACGGCGATGTTACCCGTCTTCGACCATCTCGTGGCAGGTGAGGGCCCGCCGGAGGGGTTCGGCGCGCTATACATTACCCCGCTGCGAGCGCTCAATCGCGACATGCGCGAGCGCCTCGAGTGGTGGGGTGAGTACTTAGATCTCGAGGTCGACGTCCGCCACGGTGATACGACCCAGTATCAGCGCGGCAAACAGGCCGAAGACCCGCCGGACGTGCTGGTCACGACGCCCGAGACCGTCCAGGCGATGCTTACCGGCAAACGGCTGCGCGAGGCTCTGGCGGACGTCTCCCACGTCGTGATCGACGAGGTCCATGAACTCGCCGCCTCGAAGCGCGGCGCACAGCTCGCGATCGGCCTCGAGCGGCTCCACGACCTCGCGGGGCGGTTCCAGCGGATCGGCCTCTCGGCGACCGTCGGCGATCCGGGTGAGGTCGGCCAGTTCCTCACGGGCGGTCGACCCTGTGAGATCCGGGAAATCGACGTCGGGAGCAACGTCGACGTGACGGTCCGCAAGCCTGAGATCACAGCGGAAGACGAGCAGTTAGCGGGCGAACTGATGACCGAAGCCGACACGGCCAGTCACGTCCGGCTGATTCGGGACCTGGTCGAGACGAACGAGTCGACGCTGATCTTTGTCAACACGCGCCAGACGGCGGAGGCGTTAGGCTCGCGGTTCAAGGAACTCGACCTGCCGATCGGCGTCCATCACGGCTCGCTCTCGAAGGAGGCCCGGATCGACGTCGAGGACCGGTTCAAAGCCGGCGACCTCGACGGCCTGCTCTGTACCTCTTCGATGGAGCTCGGGATCGACGTCGGACAGGTCGATCACGTGATCCAGTATAAGAGCCCGCGGCAGGTCACCCGACTGCTCCAGCGGATCGGCCGCGCGGGCCACCGTCAGGACGAGGTCTCGAGTGGCACGATCGTCACGACGCGACCGGACGACACGTTCGAGGCGCTGTCGATCGCACGACGAGCCCGCGATGGCGAGGTCGAGCCGGCAGCGATCCACGAAGGCAGTCTGGACGTGGTCGCGAATCAGTTACCGGCGATCGTCCAGAGCCGCGGAGATACGTACGTCGACGAAGCCGTCGAGACCGTCACGCGATCGTACCCGTTCCGGAACGTCCCTGAGGCGACTGTCCGCGAAATAATCTCGGAACTGGACCGGAACCGGATCCTCTGGTTCGACGAGGCCGAAGATCGCATCGAAACTACCGGCGGCACCTGGCAGTACGTTTACGCCAATCTCTCGATGATCCCCGACGAGGAGACCTACGAGGTCCACGACATCGCCTCGGGGGCCAGATCGGGACCCTGGACGAGCGGTTCGTCGTCAACTTCGCCCAGCCGGGCGAGGTGTTCATTCAGCGCGGCGAGATGTGGCGGATCGCCGAAATCGACGACGAGGACGCTCGGGTCAAGGTCAGCCCGATCGAGGACCCCGCCGGCGAGGTGCCGTCGTGGATCGGACAGGAGATCCCGGTTCCCGCCGCGGTCGCAGGGGAGGTCGGCGAGATCCGCGCCGTCGCGGAGCCCCAGCTTAGTACCGGAGCCGACGCCGCTGCGGTCGGCCGCGAACTCGCCCATCGCTACCCGTCCGACGAGTACACGCTGACCGAGGCCTGCACGCAACTCAAGGCCCAGATCGATAGCGAGTCGCCGATGCCGACGGCCGATCGACTGGTGCTCGAGCGACAGGGGCGAACGATCGTGCTCAACGCCCCCTTCGGCCACATGGCCAACGAGACGCTCGGCCGGATCCTCTCTGCACTGCTCGGCCAGCGTGCGGGCTCGTCCGTCGGGCTCGAGACGGATCCCTACCGGATCGAACTCGAGGTGCCGAACTCGATCGCGACCAGCGAAGTGATCGAGGTGCTCGAGGAGACTGACCCCGACCACGTCGAGGCGATCGTCGAACTCGGGCTCAAGCGCTCCGACGCCTTAGCGTTCCGGCTCGCACAGGTCTCCGCGAAGTTCGGTGCGCTCAAGCGCTGGCAGAGCAATGGGTCGGGACGGATCTCGAACGACCGGTTGCTCTCGGCGCTCGAGGACACGCCGATGTACGAGGAGGCGATTCGGGAGGTGTTCCACGAGGACCTCGATATCGAGCGCGCGAGTGCGGTGCTCGAGGGGCTCCAGTCGGGCGAGCTTGAGCTGGTGACCCACCGCGGGCGGACGCCGATCGGGCTGGGCGGTCGCTCGTCGGGAGGCAAGGAACTACTCGCGCCGGAAAATGCCGACGCGAGCGTCATCAAGACGGTCAAGGAGCGGATACAGGACGACCGCGTCATCCTGCTGTGTACCCACTGTAAGGAGTGGAAGGTGAAGACGGTGGTCAAGCGGGTGCCCGACCAGCCCGAGTGTCCCGAGTGCGGGTCGACCCGGGTCGCCTCCCTGAACCCATGGGCCGACGAGGTCGTGCAGGCGGTCCGATCTCAGGAGAAAGACGAGGAGCAACAGCAGATGACCGAACGCGCGTTCCGAGCCGCGAGTCTCGTCCAGAGCCACGGGAAGCAGGCCGTGATCGCCATGGCCGCCCGCGGGGTCGGTCCCCACAACGCCGCCCGGATCATCAACAAGCTCCGGGAGGACGAAGCCGAGTTCTACCGTGATATCCTCTCGAAAGAGCGAGAGTACGCGCGGACCCAGTCGTTCTGGGACTGATGCACCGAGGCCGTCGCCGAACTCGAAGCCTCGAACGAACGCCTCGAGCAGTTCGCCTACGCCGCGTCTCACGACCTCCAAGAGCCCCTGCGGATGGTCTCGAGTTACCTGCAACTCATCGAGAGCCAGTACGCAGACGAACTCGATGCGGACGGCCGGGAGTTCATCGACTACGCCGTCGACGGCGCGGACCGCATGCGCGACATGATTGACGGCCTCCTCGAGTACTCCTGGATCGACTCGCAGGGCGATCCGTTCGAACCCGTCTCAACGCCGTCCTCGAGGACGTCCTGACTGATCTGCAGGTGATGATCGAGGGGGCCGACGCCGAGATTACTGCCGAGTCATTGCTCGAGATCCAGGGCGACCCGCCGCGAGTGCACATCGATGCCGAGCGCAACGGCAAGAACTGGGAGATCTCGGTCGCGGACGAGGGGATCGGTATCGATCCTGACGATCAGGAGCGCTGTTCCGCGTGTTCTAGCGACTGCACAACCGCGAGGAGTACGACGGAACTGGCATTGGGCTCGCGCTCTGTTGCCGCATCCTCGAGAGCCACGACGGCCGCATTCAGGTTGACTCTGAACCCGGTGAGGGATCGACGTTCACCGTCACGATCCCGGCCGACGGCTCGCGGTAACGCAGTCGACGGCTCGAACGGCGGGACGAGGCCGCCGGTCAGCGAACGACCGCGTCTTCGACGTCCGCCGGAAGGATCACCTCGAGTTCGCCGGCCGATTCGAGCTCGTCGAGATGACCGACCGTCTCCTCGAGTACCGACTCGGCGTCGTCATCGAGTTCACCGAAGGCAAGCGACGTGACGCCGCCCATTTCGGCGGTGAGTTCGAGTATCGAACGCGCCTCGTTGGCGTCGAGACCGGTAACCCGCGAGCAGAGGTGCGGGTTCGTGGCGGCCCCCTGGGACGGATAGCGACCGGCGAACGCGAGGTCGTGGTGCGTCGTGACGGCCTCGAGCACGTCCCCGTCGTACCGACCGTACGGGTACGAGAAGTACTGTGCGCCCTCTTCGAACCCTCGTCCTCGAGCCACTCCACGGCGTCGCCGACTTCCGTCTCGGGGTCGCGATCCGCCGAGAGATTGGTGAGGTCGGCCCCGTGTGCCGAGTGACTCCCGATCGTCCACCCAGCGTCGGCGAGTGCCGTCAGCTGATCGCGAACGAGGTGGTCGCCCTCGTCGCCGTCGTCATCGCGGATCCGACCCGTCATAATGAACGATACTGCGGGATAGTCGTATTCCTCGAGGATCGGCAGTGCACGCGTATAGTCCGATTCGTAGCCGCCATCGAACTGGAGCATGACCTGTCCGGTCTCCGGCGCGTCGACGAATTGGAGGTCGTCGACCCACACCGACCCTTTGTCATCCTCGCCCGTCCAGCGGAGGAGTTGGATTTCGCTCACGGCACTGAGATCCGGGTCGCCGTCGATATCGCTGATCCCGAAGTTACACTGCACGAGCGGCGTTCCGGCGTGCGTTCGCTGTCGGAACTCGAGCCGGTCGCCGTCCTCGTCGATCACCTGGACGACGACATCGGCCTCCTCCTCCGTCGCCATCGCGAGCCCCGGTCGGGTCCCCGAGAGATCGCGGGGCTCGGACAGTTCCCGAACAATTCTGACCTGATCGTCTCCGTCCTCTGCCTCGAGTCTCGCGGATTGGGACCCGGTATACGATCGATCGGCATCCGCCGAGAGGGAACCAATCCGTTCTTCCCACTCGTCGAGGTTCTCGAAGTCGTCGAACGCGTTGGCTCTCGCCCCGTCGCCCGACTCAGCTTCGTCGTCGGTTCCGGCCTCGCTGCTCCCGTTCTCCGGGGACTCGTCCTCTGCCTCTTCGGTGCTCGAACAGCCCGCGAGCACGGCCGCCGCGGCAACGCCGAGATATGTTCGTCGTTTCATCGCTGGCGACCGCTTGCGACACGAAGAGGCCCATTGTTATTCTCGGCCACCAACGGTATCTTCGAATATGTAGCGACGGGAAAACGCAGAGAGGGACGAACGCTCCGCGGTGACAAACGATCACCCTGTGACGACGGTTCGGTCGAATCGAACCCCGTTACCTATCGTCCATCGCCTTCCAGAACGTCTGTTACGGGTGTATGGCCTCTCTATCGCGACAGTACGTCCAGCCTATCCCCATTCCAGCCGCCTAGCGAGCGATTGCCACTGAGTGCGGTCATCGTCAAACCGTATTCCGCGCTCACTGGATCGTTCGATACGCGAGCGGCTCCGAGTGACCGTCCGAGTGATCGATCCGTAACGGCCATACGATTCGATCCCGTCAATTCGTCCATGAACTTCGCGCCGGGGGCCTGGAAGTATGCTATCCTTCCGCTGCTCGCTGCCCCGTTTGCCATCATTATCAGCGTCACCGCGAGCCTCGTCGCCCTCGCAGTCGGCGCCGCCACCCTCGCCTTCTTTCGCGACCCCGAACGCTCCCCGCCGCCGACGGGCGTCGTCTCGCCGGCCGATGGAAACGTCTCCGTCCTCCGCGAGGAGGGCAACCGGGTCCGGCTCGGTGTCTTCATGAACGTCTGGCACGTCCACGTCGTCCGCGCCCCCTTCGCCGGCCGCGTCACCGACGTCGAACACGTCTCCGGCGCGAACCGACCCGCATTCTCGAAGGAGTCCGACCGCAACGAACGCGTCCACGTCCGCCTCGAGACCGAGTCTCCCAATCTCCCATCAGACGGAGACGAGGCAGCGACGATCGCGGACGACGGCGGGGAACCGGTCGCAACGGACAGCGAGACGAGGACCGCGGACGAGACCCCGACTGCACACCCCGACGAACCGGACTCGGACGCCGAAGTAACACTGATCGCCGGCGCGTTCGCCCGCCGCATCCATCCCTACGCCGAACGTGGCGACGACATCGATCGCGGCGACCGTATCGGCCACATCGCCTTCGGAAGCCGCGTCGACCTCCTCTTTCCGCCCGCAGTCGACCTTGCGGACATCGCCGTCGATATCGGTGACTCGATGACCGCCGGGGAGACCGTAGTGCTCGAGTCTTCGGCCGAGGACCTCTCCAGTACGTTCGATATCGAAACCGACGGCGGGCCCGATGTCGACGACCGAAACGAGTAGTCGAACAGCGCATGGTCATCGGACCCGCCGGTAGTGATGACGTTTTTACGGTATCGGGCGGCCAAACCGGCCGTGATCGAACTTGACTGGGAGACGGACCGTACCGAGGGCGTAACGCTAATTTCGGCGACCGTTGCGAACGCCCTGACGACGCCTCAACTCGTCCGTATCGAAAGTCGCATCGACGGTCCACTCTGGTCCCCGGACCGCGAACAGCATCCGGCCCCCGAGTGGACTGACGGGCGCTGGGAAGGTGTTGTCAAGCCCACACAATGTCGCGGCGTCGGCTTCGCGAGTCCGTCAGTACCGTCCGACCCCGCGGATCCGCCGCTCGAAGTGACCGAGACACGCCGCGTTTCGAGCGACCAGTCCGCGGCGACGACTGACGTACTCGCGTCACTGCCCAACTGGCGACCGACGCTCAACATCCTCGGACGGCAGCGATGATCGTCGCCGTCAGTGGTGGGAAAGGCGGCGTCGGCAAATCGACGATCGCCGTAAATCTCGGACACGAACTTGACGCAGTCGTCATCGACGGCGACCTCGCGACCCCGGACCTCCCGCGTGGTCACGGGCCGACCCTGCATGACGTACTGGCCGGCCAGGCCGAGCCACTCGAGGCGATCAACCAGCACGGACCGGTCCGCTTTCTTCCGTCCGGGCGGACGCTCTCTGGTGCCCGCGCGGCGGACCTGACAGCGTTTCTGCGAGTCATCGAGCGGATCGAGCGGGAGTACGGCCGCGTCGTCATCGACTGCCCCGCCGGGCTGGCACGTGATGTCGGTCGGCAACTCGAGAGCGCACAGTTGACGGTCGACGCCGGTCGAGTCAGCACTCGCCGACGCACTGCACACGAGACAGCTCGCGCTCGACCTCGAGACACCGGTCGCAGCGGTTGTTCTCAACAAGACTGGGTCCGACGCGACCGACGCGATCGCCGAGCAGTGCGACGAATCGACCGGCCGATCCGAGGAGAGCGACGCCGGGGTCGGCGTACCGATACTCGAGCCCGTTCGAGCGGACGACGATCCGTTCCGCATCGCGGTCGGTGAGCGTGTCGACCACCGTTCGCCGGCAGGCGCTTGCGGCACCGAGAGCACCGTCGCAGTCGGCCGCATCGAGGACGAGAGTCTTGCCCTCGAAGGACGTTCGACAGCGACACGCCGACGCTGAGTCGTCGGTCCGATCGAAGAGGCGGCCGACGCCACGGCCGGCTCGACCGAAGTAGTCACGCCCGCCGAAATCGTCGATGACCGATCGAATGCGTCCGGTCCCGTCCTGTGACATACCGTTGCTGGCAGCGGCATCCGATTTAAACTCACACACGGCTCGCAACGACGACGGGGTCACCGTTCACGTCGGATCGCAGGGTCAGGGCCAGTCGCGTCGTGCCGACCCCACCGAGTTCGACCGATTCGGTGGCAGCGGGGTCGTTCCAGACGATGCGTTCCCCGATCGCCGCCTCCCGCGTCGTTCCGTCCGCGAGGACGTACCGAACGGAACTGTAGCTCTCTCGAGGCGTGATCTCGAAGTGATCGACGGACTCGGTCGTGAGCGAGCGCTGCGGCAGCGTCACGTCGACGACTCGCCGGGGTGCAGGATGGTCGTCGGGCGGGGTTTCCTCGGTTTCGGTGAGAGACGTCGCCGCATCGTCGATCGCCGCGATACTCGTCTCGACCTGCCGCTGGCTGTTCATCGATGCCCCCCGCTCGATCGCCGGGACAGCGAGCGCGATGAGTGCAATCGTGAGCACGACCGCGACGACGTACCGAATCACGGTAGTCGTGCGCGAAGTGATTGCAACACGCCCTCGGTCGACCCATCGTCGCCGTCGGAGCCGTGAGCCCACTCGCGAGGCTCATCTGTCGCCATTGCCGCCTCGCTCGAGGAAGTGCCATCGGCCGATTGATCCCGATCAACTGAGTCGGAATCGACTGCTCCGGAATCGGCTGAGTCGGCGAGCCGACGCTCGAGTACGTCCTGCGATGACTCGGTCTCGGAACCGGGAGCCATCGACGCGGTCCAGATCGGTGGACGGTCAGCGACCGGATTCGGCTGACTCTCGCCGGGGTCGCCGTTCCCGTCGGTGGTTGGGGAAACGATTTCCGAGACGGTGTGTTCCACGAGAGGCGGACCGCTAGTCGGTTCGGTCGCAGTGATCGACGCGTCCGACGGCCCGGTCGACTCGCGATCGGTCCGGGTGGCTGGCCCGTTCGCCCCCGGCATGTCCATCCCCGGCACGTCCGTCCGGTCGTCAGCCGTGCCCTCATCGTCTCGGGGCGGTGTCAGAGCGAGCCCATCGACGTCGGTTCCGTCGACGGCTTGCTCGAGTTCATCGAGCCGGTGTTCGAGGCGACCGACGGCGGCGACCGCGACATCAGCGCGACGTTCGATGTCGTCGTTGACCGATTTGACACTACCGATGAACCCGCTGAGCGCGTCGACCCGCCCCTCGAGATCTGCGATGCGGCGCTCGTGTGCATCGAGCCGCGCGGTGAATTCCTCGAGGTCGTCGGCGACGGACGCGATGTCGGCGAGTTCGTCTATAGTAGCCACTGAAAATCACTGCACGCCTGATCGCACGACGGCTGTGCGATCGGCGCGTAAATAGTTTCAGTTGTTACTATAGTTTGACGTCGCCGTCGACGACTACGTGTTCGACGGCGGCCAACCGCTGTTCGATCCGGTCGATGTCGCTCATGGCGAGCGTTGCCCGGCCTTCGTATTTAAAGCTGAGAACGGGTCTCCGATTCGAATTCGTCGATCGGTACTGTCGTGATTCGCGGGCCAAACAACTGTTTTCCCGGAGTAAATAGATTGTTCAGTCGTCCGATTCCGCTGAATTCACCGTAATCTATCGAAACGGTGGACCCGGTATTTGCGTCGTCGCCGTCAAGGAACCACTCTCAGTGAGTTCGATGGTGAGTCCTCCCTCCCTCTCCGATCAGCGGTCCGCCGATTCGAATCCGCCGAACGACTACCGCGACGACGATCACGGCGCGCTCGAGCGCGCAGCACCGGGGCTCGCGACCCCGATCCGCGCCGCGGGGTTCTGGGTGGCGATCGCCATGCCGATTCTGTACCTCCCCCTGCTCGCGACCGGACTCTCGTCCTCGCTCGACGGCATTCTGTTTCTTGGCTTGCTCATCGGCAACCTCCTCGCGCTCTACGTCGGCCACTCACATCGCCGGTAGCGGCGCAGATTACTCGCTTGAGCCACGCGACTGGACGTGGCTGAATTCCCGTCGGATCGCCCGCCGCTTGACGAGGAGAAAACCGATTGCGATGAGGCCGAACCCGGCGAACGTCTCGGTATTGACGACTTCGCGGAGATAGAGCCAGCCGACGACCGCGGTGACGATCGGTGCGACATAGGAGACCATGTTGATCTCGACGGCACCTAGTCGCTCGAGCAGGTCGAAATAGATGAGGAAACCGATCGCGCTCGCGCCCAGCGACAGGTAGGCAAGCGCGCCGATCGCCTCAGGGCGGATCCATGCAGCCGGCTCGAGCGGTTCGCCGATCGCGAGGCTCACGAGGTGCATGACGACCGCGCCGCCGAGCATCGACCAGGCCTCCATCGTCTCGATCGGGAGCGAGGCGTCGAGTCGACGAGTGAGGACGCTACCGAGTGCGAACGCCGCCGCGGCACAGAAGACGAGGCCCTTCGCCACTGCGTCGGTAGCCAGAAGATTGGCCGGGTCGGGCTGGACAATGACAGCGACGCCTCCGAGGCCGACGACGATGCCGACGATGCCGACCGGCGAGAGTGCGTCCGAGGGGACCAGCAGCCGCGCGAACCCGGTGCTCAGGACGGGCGAGAGACTCACCAGGATCGCCGCCGCCGCGGCCGTCGTGTTTTGCTGTCCGACAAACAGAAACGCGTGGTAGGCCGCGATTAAGAGGACGGCACCGACGGCGACCTGTGTCCACTCGACTTGGCCGCGGGGCAGCCAGTTATCGACGGCATACACCGCGTAGCCGAGCATCAGGAGACCGGCGATATCGTAGCGCAGTGCCGCAAACAGAACCGGCGGGATATAGGAGAGGCCGGCACTGATCGCGACGAAGGCGGATCCCCATAGCGTTGCGAGCACCAGGAAGAGCGCGAGGTTTCGATACCGGCTCACGGTAGCTCTCTCGATGGGGATATCCTATGCATTTCGGTTCGAAATGACTACAGCGTCGAGCAAGCTGCCGATTCGCTCGTCAAAAGGAGGGGGGAGGGGAGTGGAAGGATTTGGCAGCTGAGTCCGTATCAGTCGAACGGCTCAGAGTGGGGGTCGTTCGCGAATCTCGGGTTTCTCTTCGGTCTGTCTGAACTGCTCGAGTAGCGGTTTGATGTCGTCGAACCCCTCCGCGAGCACGATATCGCCGCTCCGCAGGTCGTACTCGATGATGTCGTAGTCCTCGAGTCGCGGCAGGTGGTTGTGGACGAGCGAGACATAGATACGCTGTCTCACCTCCTTGTCGATCGTTTTGGCGTGGGCATCGAGCTCCCAGACCGCGACCTGCCTGATGAGATCCTCGAGGTTCGCGGTCCGATCATCCGCGAGCTGGTAGAGCAGAAATCGCCGTTCGGACTCCGCGAGAAGGGAACAGGCTGCTTCCATCCGGTCGGCGTTCGTCTGATTCATACTTTTTCAATGTACCCAGTGGTATTACTCCTGCTGCCAACACAGATTGGGTCCTGAACGCTCGGCCGCGTCCCCAATTTCACTGCGCCGCTTATTCGGGCGCTATATACCCTGCTTTACGGATGTACGTCGTTTTAGTTGGCTGCTTTGACGGTTCGTTCCAAGTGAATAACTCTGGAATGAGACTGTGTCGTACGGACCGCTCCCCTGGACTATATTGGCATTTGTTATCACGGACGACATGATTAAGTAGGTAACCGGCCTACAAACTCCCATGGCCGCTCACGGCCGGTCCGCACTGCGGGATCTGTTCGACGAGTCGCCCACGCCTCACATCGCCCACCCCCCTCGAACCCATCACCGTGACTTCTACGTCGCTACCGACGGGTCCTTCCGGGGAACGGGCGGCGGGCTGGGTGCCGTTATCGAAACGCGCGACGGCACCCGCGTCGCACGCGTCGCGACCACGGATACGCCGCCGGACAACAATGTTGCGGAGTATCGAGCCCTCCACCTTGGACTCGACGTCCTCGCAGCGCGAGCGCCGCGAGACGCCGCCGTCGGCGTCCTCATCGACCACGACGCGCTCGCTAGTAACGTCAACAGCGCCATCCTCGCGACGAAGCATCCGGACGGAAAATCGCCGCGTCCCGTCTCCGTCCCGACCGCGACGGAGTATCACTGGCGCGGGATTCGGGCCCGACTCAGCGGGTTCGACGAGGTACGGGCCGCACGGATCGATAGCGATCAGAATCCTGCCCATCCGCTCGCGAACGCGCCGAACCAGTACCGTCATGTCAACCGCGAACCCGACCGCTGTGTCCTCCCCGAAACCCCTGAGCCGAGCGCCGGCGAGTTCCCGCCGCCGTCCCGAGCCGATCGCAACGGCGGCGGTCGCGCCTCCGACTGATCGCCGGATGGCACCGTCCCGGCCGCAGGTCGGTCGGAACCGCCATCGTTTCTCACCGCTCGAGCAAATCCTCTCCGATGAGTCTCCGCGTCGCGGTCGCCGCCCCGTTCATCCAGAACGGCACCCGTCGCCTCAAGGAAAACGAGTTCGTCGTCGCCCTCTCGCTCGATCGGGACTGGTTCTCCCCCGATCAGGCCAAGCGGCTGATCGATGTCGCTACGGGCGAGGGACTCCTCGAGCGCGGCGACGACGGTCTCGCGGTCACGTTCGACCCCGCCGAGGTGACGGTCCCGGAAGATTTCGTCCCCGAGGAGGACCTCCTGCAAGAACGCTCGGCATTCGAACGCGTCCTCGATTCGCTGGTCGCCGAGGGCATGGAGAAACACGAGGCGGTCGGTGCGATCAATACCGTCCAACAGGAACTCGGGCTGACGATCGAGGCCGCTGCAGTGATCTATGCCCGTCGCGAAGGGATCACTGTCGATGATCTTGCACCGATCGCCCGGGCAGCCGTGCTCGACACCGAAGACGACTAATCCCGCCGACCCGACCCACGGGTATGGTCGAGGACCGGATCACCGACGGTCGCCGGATTGCTGAACTTCTCTCGAGCGAAATCGACGGCCGTGAGGACGGCGAACTCGCACGCTTTGCCGTCACTAACGCCGATCGAGACGTCGAGCCGACGGCCGACGGCGCTCGCGCTTATGACGTCACCCGCCGCGACGAGCGGATCGCTCGCGCGTTCATCCACGACGACAGGGCCCACCTCGAGTTCGAGGCGGGTCAGGACGCAGCGGCCGAGACGGCGTCGGACATCGGCCTCCGAGTGCGTCCGAAGGCGACGCAGCCGCCGAAAACGCTCGTCTTTGTCGAGAGTGGAGCCGAGGTCAAGCGAGCGACGGACGTGTTACAGACCGTGAGCCAGCGGCTCGAGGAAACTGAGTCGTAATCGCGGAACGTACGGGGTGGGTAATCGACGTGCGGTGGCACGCGCTAGCTCACTGTGAGTCACTGGCGAACCGCGGCATAGACACGTTCGAGGTCTGTACGAGCCGGCGAGCAAAGGTCTAGCAGCGTCTACGGCCCTTCTTCACCGACGTACGAGATCTCGATACGATGGGAGAGACGATAGATGAGAGAGAGACCGATTATCGGACCGAACAGCGAGAGAACGATACCGTAGAACGGACCCAGCGGTGCGGGCTCGTTTCGATCGGTCCGATAGACGCGGTAATACGTGTCATCGTCGACGCGAACCGGTGTCTGTGGAATCTCAGCCTCGTGGTCCGCGGAAGCGGTCCCTTGTCTGGCGGCTTCGACGACGACCGACGGGGCATCGACGTTCTCGGTCGTGGCATCTATCGAGACATCGCGGAGCGCGTCCGTCGCCGAGGCCGACTCGAGTGTCAGATCGACCCGATATAGTCCGTTCTCGTTTTGAACCGTCCGATTCGCAGCATAGGTCGGCTCGTAGACGGACCCGTTACTCTGAACGTACCGATATCGGTCGATACCTATGTCAAACGCGGGAGACGGGAGAGACGGATTACTCGTGTACACCTCGGTCGGGATCGTGGCGTTTGCGACGAGTTGTCGCTCGAACGCGCACAACCGGATATCCTGAGGGACCGAACAACCGATATCCTCGCTCAGGTGTGTGTTAAACAGCTTCAACCGCGGGTCGCCAGCATACGTGATCCCGTCCTCGTCGTCAACGATGACTTCCGCGCGCTCGTACGTGTACGTCGTCTCCGAAATGTTCGTTGCCGAGACTCCGACGGGAGTGGCGAGAAAAACAAGCGCAACGACCGCCAACAAGAGATCTCGACGAAACGGAGTGAGAAAGCCGTTGGAAGGCATGATTTATTGATCATTTCTCTAATGTCAAAAGTATATACATTGTGTTTGTCTGAATGGAAGTGAGAGACGATTTCCCTTTTGCATCGCCTCTCGAGACACTCGTGGATTATTGAACGACTGAGTCAGCCTCGCCTCTAGGATGCGTAGCAGGAAGAGACTGTCCGCTCCGGATGAGGCGGCTATCAACGGGCGTTCGTTTCACTCGAGATCCGCGACGATCTCCGGAAGCAGAGCCGCGATCTCGGTCTGCTCGACGTGGGCGACGGCGCGGGGATCGGGTCCGGGTCCGTCCTCGAGCAGCACCTGAATCGCTCGCAGTCCGGCCTCGGTTGCGCCCCGAACGTCGGCTTCGATCTCGTCGCCGACATAGACCGCATCGGCGGGGTCAACGCCGAGTTCGCCGACGATTGCCTCGAACGCCCGCGGATCGGGTTTGCCAGCCTCGAGTTCGCCCGTTACGAGCGCGGCGTCGAAGGCATCCGTCCAGCCCAGCGTCTCGAGTTTGTCCCGCTGGGCGCGGACGGGGCCGTTGGTGAGCAGGCCGACCCGATACTTGCCATGCAGGCCGGCGAGCATGGCCTCGACGCCCGGTAGCGGCTCGAGGTCCTCGGAAATCGTCTCGCGGTAGGCCGTCGCGACGGCAGCCGGGTCGGCGTCGCTTTCGCTGTCTTTGAGCAGGTCGGCGAAAATCGGCTCGCGCGTTTCACTAGTGAGATTTCGTCGGTGTGCTTCGAGGTACGACTCGCGCGTCAGCGAGGGCGCACCCGTTGCGGTCGTGGCCTCCTCGAGGATGGTCGCTCGATCCCGTCGGGGGACGGCGAGCGTGTAATCGAGATCGAAGACGACCGCTTGTGGCATAGGTGTGTCAGGGTGCTCGAGCCGGTTGAAGCTATCCCTTCCGAGTGGCCTGCCGCATCCGCTCAGTCGTCAGCCGGCTGCGGGATTCCGTCCCGTCCCCGTTCGTCGAGACTCATCTCGCTGACGGGCAGCAGTCTACTCTGCCAGCCCCTCGATGAGAAACTCCGCGGAAGCGAGGTTCGTCGCGAGCGCCGTATCGTGGACGTCACAGATCCGTAGCAGCGCCGAGATGTCGGGCTCGTGGGGCTGGGCTCGCAACGGATCTCGGAGGAAGACCACACCATTGAGTTTCTCTTCCGCGACCTCCGAACCGATCATCAGGTCGCCGCCGAGCGGTCCCGACTCCTTGCGCTCGATATCGAGGCTGGTCTCGTCTATCAGCCGTTTTCCGGTCGTGCCGGTCGCAATCAGGTCGTACGCTCGCAATTGGTCCTCGTGGGCCTGTGCGAACTCGATGAGATCCGGCTTCTTCTCGTCGTGGGCGATCAACGCGACGCGTGTCATACCGATCCATCGGCCCCGTGGGAAATAAGCGCTCGTCTACAGGACAGTCGCTCCTGTCGGTGGTCCGGCAACGCTCGACGAGAGTTGACTTCGATTTCGGGTCAGAACTCCTCGACATGGGGTCGAACGTCTAACTCGAGTGTCCATGCCGACCGGTCCTGGGTGACGAGGTGCCAGTATGAGTCGGCGATCGCGTCTGGGTCGAGGTAGTCGTCCTCGTCGCGGTCGGGCTGTAATTCCCGGACCTCCGGGGTTTCGATCTGGCCGTCGATCACGACGTGGGCGACGTGAATACCGTCGGGACCGAGTTCGCGGGCCATCGACTCGGCCATCCCGCGAACCGCGAACTTGGCCGCGCTGAATCCGAGTGCACCGCCGCGGCCGCGGACCGCCGACGTTGCGCCAGTAAAGATGATCGTTCCGCCATCGTCGTCGAGCATATCGTCGACGGCCTCCTGTGAACACAGCAGGGACCCGTAAGCCGATGTCCGCCACGCCCGTTCGAACTGGTCCGGTGAAATCCCCTGCAGTCCCGTCCAGGAACCGCCACTGGCGTGATTGACGAGGATATCCGCGGGGCCGAACGCGTCGCGAACCGCCCGGAAGCCCGCCTCGACTGCCTCGGGATCCGTGATATCCGTCGGGACAGCGAGTGCATCGTCGCCCAGATCGGATTTCAGTTCCTCGAGGTAGTCCGTCGACCGAGCGAACAGTCCTACCTGACAGCCTTCGTCGACGAATTTCCGGGCAAGCGATTCTCCGAGACCGGGACCGACGCCGGCGATCACTGCTGTGTGCGCCATGGGACGAGAGACGGCCGCGGTTCCCAAAATGTTGTCCGGGGACTCCCACATGAACACGAGGGCACCGCTCGCGGTCGTCGTCGGCAGAATCGTCTTTTGGTTCGAGCGGCAACCCTCCGATATGGAACGACAGACAATCTCCGTCAGCGGCATGTCCTGTGATGGCTGCGAACGCACCATCGAAAGCGCTCTGACGACCCTCGAGGAGGTCTCTCGAGTCGAGGCCGATCACGAGAACGAGCGCGTCGAGGTCGTCGTCGACGAGGGCATCACGGAGGACGACCTCCACGCGGCCATTCGGGAGGCCGGCTACGAAGTCCCCGGAACCGCGTAACGACGCCGATCACTTCTCGAGGTTCCTCGCCGGTACCGTCGCTTCCGTTGCTGAAGGCTCGTCAGTCGATATCTCCGCCGATCGGTCGTCCCGAACGGAACCGTCCGCGTCGAGGTCCGCACCCGAGAGCAACTGACCGGCGAAACTGTTGGCGAGGACGGCGGTGACCGATAGGACCATCGCGATCATCGCGACCACCGGATGGACGAGTCCCGTCGTGGCTGCGGCGACGCCGACGCCGTTGAACGCGAACGCGGCGACCAGGTTCTGTTTCGTTTTCCGGTAACTCTCCAGCCCGATCTCATAGGCATCTATTACTCCGCCCAACCGCTCGCCCATAAGGACGACATCGGCGGATTCGATCGCGATGTCCGTCCCGGCACCGATCGCGATGCCGATATCTGCCTGCGTGAGCGCCGGCGCGTCGTTGATGCCATCGCCGACCATCGCCACACGGTGGCCCGCCGCTTGCAGGCGACCGACCTCGTCGCGCTTCTCGCCGGGGAGGACGTCAGCCATCACGCGGTTGATACCGACGTCTTCGGCGACCGCTTCGGCCGTCCGTTCGCCGTCACCGGTAATCATCACGGGCGTGACGTCCGCCGCGAACAGCCGCCGAACGGTCGCGCCGGCGTCGTCCTTGATCTCGTCACCGATACCGACGAGGCCGATCAGCACTCCGTCGCGTGCGACGCCGGACACCGTGAGTCCGCGATGCTGGAGGCGCTCGATTTCGTCACTAGCTCCCGAAACGCCGACGCCCTCGACATCGAGCCAATCCGGTTTCCCGATCAGAACCTCCTCGCCGTCGACCGAGGCGCGGACCCCCTTGCCGGTCGCGGAGTCGAAGGTGTCCGGATCCTCGTACGTCACTCCGCAGTGGTCTGCGCGCTCGAGGACGGCGTCGGCGAGCGGGTGTTCGCTGAACGCTTCCGCGCTCGCGGCTGTGGCGAGGACACCTTCCTTGTTGCTCCCGTCTGTGAGTGACACGATCTCGGCGACTGCGGGCTCGCCGACCGTGATCGTACCGGTCTTGTCGAGGACGACGCGATCGACGTCGGGGAAGAGCTGGAATGCGTCGCCCGATCGAAACAGGATGCCTCGATTCGCCGCCGCGCCGCCGCCGCGGATGAGCGCCAGCGGGGTCGCCATCCCGAGCGCACAGGGGTAGCCGAGCACGAGGACCGCGAGCGCGGCGAACGTGCCGCGCTGTACGTTCGGCCCTGCACCGAACGGACCGCCCGGCCAGACGGCGGGAACGACGAGCCAGAAGCAAAAGGAGAGCGCGGCGACGGTGAGCACACCGGGAACGAAGTACCGGAGGACGCGGTCGGCGAGCTGTACGATACTGGGTTTCATTGCGCGGGCCTCCTCGACCTCGCGGGCGACCCGATTCAGGAACGCGTCCGATCCGGTCGCCGTCACCTCGACGAGGAGCGTCCCGGTTTGGGTGACGCTCCCGCCGATCACGTCGTCACCCAGCCCCTTCTCCGCGGGGATCGACTCGCCGGTCGCCACCGACTCGTCGACGGCCGACTCCCCTTCGAGGACGACGCCGTCAACGGGGATGCTTTCGCCGGGCTTGATCCGAACGCGATCGCCCACCTCGAGGTCGTCGACTGCGACCTCCTCGACGGTGCCGTCGTCCGCGACGCGACGAGCGGTGTCCGGCCTGAGATCGAGCAGGTCCTGCACCGCCTGCGACGCGCGGGTGCGAACGAGCAGGCTGGTGTACTCCGAGAGGACGTGGTAGGTCGTGATGAAGACGGCGACGGCGAAGAAGTGGACGGTCGGGAAATCGGGGAAGACGGTCAGACCGAGGAGCCCACCGAGCAACCCGGCGAACGCGCCAGCCTCGAGGAGGACGTGCTGGTTGAAGATACCGCGACGAAGGCTGTGGTAGGCCTTCTCGAGGATGTAGCGACCCGGGACGAACATCGTCCCCAGCGCGAGGCCCAGTGTTACGAGGTCCATCGACAGTGATCCCGACTCGAACCGTCCCCGCACGACGATCATCCAGAGCATCAGCGCGGCAGCGACGACGGACGCACCGCCGGTGAGGACGAGTCTACGTTTGCCCGACTCGAGTTCCGCCTGTTGTTCTCGGAACCGCATTTGCTTGTCCGGATCGCGGATCGTATAGCCGAGGTCCCGCAGGGTATCCTTCAACTCGACCTCGCTTACCGTCACCTCGTCGTACTGGACGAGGACCCCCTCGTGGGCGAGGCTCACGTCCACGTCCGCCACGCCGTCGGTCCGGTCGTACGCCTTCCGAATGCTCTCGGCACAGAACGAACAGCTCATTCCGCCGACAGCGAACTGCTCTCGTGCGGTCTCCATCGTGGTAAAGACTAGCGCGCTACGCCACAAAAGCAACCGCTCGCCGCTACCACGACACGCTCCGAACACTTCTCCCTCGCCTCACAGCGACCGCCGATTTTTGTCCGTGGCGAGCCGATACCGTGGTATGAATGATCCAACCGAGCCCGACGATCGATCGGCGAGACACGTCTGGTCGGCCGGCCGGTATCCCGCGATGGCACCGAACATGTTGCCCGCCATCGCGCGGCTGGTCAACGTCGCGGGCATCGATCCGGGCAACCGCGTCCTCGACGTCGGCTGCGGGACGGGCAACGCTGCGCTGACAGCCCGCAGTGCGGGCGCAGCGGTCGTCGGCCTCGACCTCGCCCACGACATGCTCGAGCTCGCCCGCGAGAACGCGACCCTCGCCGGCTACGACGATATCGGTTGGGTCACCGGCGACGCCGAGACGCTCCCCGCTGCGGACGATGCGTTCGACGTCGTCCTTTCGAACTTCGGCCACGTGTTCGCGCCGGACTCGACCCGCGCCGGTGCGGAACTCCGCCGTGTGACCAAACCCGGTGGCCGGGTCTGTTTCACCGCGTGGTCGCCCAACGGCGTCGTCGGGGACCTCACCGAGGTCCTGACCGACCACGTCGCTGACTCACCCAGCGACCCGTGGTCGCATCTTCAGTGGGGCGACCCCGACTTCGTCCGCGAGCAGTTCGCCGATGTCACCGACTGCTCGTTCCAGCGCCGGCTGCTCGAGTTCCGGTACGCCACGCCCCATCACTTCTGGCGCGAGTTCGCCGAGGAGTCCGGCCCGCTCTCGCCCGTCCTTCAGCGGATGGACGATGACGACTCGCGGGCCGCGCTCCGCCGGGACGCGGTCGCGGCGCTCGAGGACTGGTTCGGGGACAACGCGATCCGCGTCGAGTACCTCCAGGTGCGGGCGGTGATCGATTGAGGGTGCTCGAGCGCCGTCCTAGAGCGATCGCTCGCCGGCAGCGTCGAGCGTCGCCGCGTAGACGAAGATGGCCGTGAGAACCGTTTCGATGGCACCTCGGTTGAACGATCGAACGAATTCTTGCAGCTCCTCAACCGTCGACTTGTCGAACCCCTGATCCGCGAGCGCCGTCGGCGAGAGCCGAGGCACGTACGGAAGCTTCTCGAGGTGTGCGTCGACGACCGCGTCGGCGTCGTCACACCCGCGTTCGAACGCCGCACTTTCGAGAATCGGCTCAAGGTCAGTCCACGCCAGATCGAGATACCCCGGCCACTGTGCGAGACAGCGGTAGATGCTCGGTAGCCCGCCCTCGAGGCCGTGAAACTCTCGGATACCGTCGATAGCGTCCGAGAGGTCATTGGGAACGCCGTCGTCGTCGATCATCGTCACGGATCGACCGCGGTCGCGGTCGAGCCACGGCGGAAGCGGTGCCATCGACGCCGCGTCGTCCGGATCGGACTCGAGCGGGCCGTCGTTCATCGCTCGGTCACAGACCGCAAACGTGAGCGCGAGTCGCGGTGCGACGATGTCGAACGTCGCGAGCTGCCCCCGGAGTTCGCGCCACTCGGCCGGTCGGACGTCGAGGTCGTCGCGCCGGTAGCGCGGCAGGTCCGGAGATCCGTCCTCGAGCGCGGAGAGCACGGTGTCTCGGTACGAGACGGTGTAGTCCCCGAACGCGCGCGTCTGGAAGAGCGGTTTGAGTTGCCCCCACATGTACCGCGCGAAGACGGGCTCGTTGGCCGTCAGCGTCCGGAAGAACCAGTTGACGATCGGTGCGCGAAGTGTCGTCTTGACGTCCTCGTACATGCCGCGCTGCCAGCCCGTCGCATCCTGCTCGTACAGCTGTGTACTTGGATCCATACTGCGGCGTCCACGGCACGCTCTATCAGTTTCGTGCCAGCAAGCGGTCCGGCCCGCATCGCCGTCCGCGAGCGCCGAAAGCACTGCGTTCGAGGAGATTCGGTGCCGGGCCAAACTATTTCGACAGCGGCGCGGTAGGCCGAGCTATGTCGTTCGACCCCGACGCGGTCGAGACGATCGCGTTCGACTCCTATGGGACGCTCGTGGACGTCTCCGCCGTCGCCGAGCCCCTCTCGGAGCATCTCGACGAATACGATCCCGAACTCGTCGCGAAGCTCTGGCGCGAGCGGTCGCTGTCCTACGCGATGGTTGGCAATGCCATCGAGGAGTACGACTCGTTCTACGAGATGAACCGGCACGCGCTGCGATACGCCCTCGAGACGTGTGGCGTTGACATCGACGAGGACGAGCGCGAGGAGATCCTTTCGACGTACCACGACCTGCCGGTCTTCGACGACGTTCACGACGGCATTGAACGGCTTCGCGACGCGGGTTACGACTGCTATATCGTCTCGAACGGCAACGAGGAGATGCTCAAGTCGCTGCTCGAGTACGCCGATATCGGCGATTTGATCGAAGACACGGTCAGCGCTGACGAGGTCGAGCAGTTCAAACCCGAATCCGAGCTGTACCGCCACGCCGCCGACCGGATCGGGACGCCGATCGAGGAGATCGCGTTCGTAGCGGCGGGCTGGTGGGACGTGCCCGGCGGGATCCACGCCGGGATGCAGGGCGTCTGGATAAACCGCCAGGACACCCTCTGGGGACCGTACGAGATGGATCCCGATCTGACGATCGAGAGCTTCCACGACCTCGCGGACGAACTCGAGGCCGATTGATCTCTCGACGGTGAGACAGTCCGTCGAGCGGCTCGGTCAGTCGTAGGTGTGGAACTCAACGGCTTGCTCGAGCAACTCGTCCGGAATCCCCGGCACTTGCTCGTCCCTGATGGGGCCTGCCGTTTCGGTCTCCTCGAGTTCGCGGGGGAACTCCCGCAGCTCCCAGTGGATCGCGATGCCTGCTTTCGCGCCCTCGCCGAGCGCGATCGGGACCTGATTGTGTCCCGGCGTGACGTCGCCGACCGCGTAGATACCGTCGACGCTCGTTCGGCCGTGATCGTCGACTGCGATCGTCCCGTCGTCGTTGATCTCGCAGCCCAGATTTGCCGCCAGCCCGTTGTGATACTCGGAGCCGTACATTCCGAACCCGCCCCGATACTCTCGCTCGGTCCCGTCGGCGAACTCGAGTGCCTCGAGCCAGCCGTCCTCGCCGTTCCGGACGCCGGTAACCTCCTCGCGGACGATATCGATGGGATGATCCTCGAGCATCGTCGCGGTTTCGTCGCTCCACTCGGGTTCGTCACCCCGCGTCAGCAGATCTACGTCGTCGGTGAAGTTGAGCATGATCGCGGCGACGTGGGCCGCGCTCTCGCTGCTGCCCATCACGTAGACCGGCTCGTCAACGAACATGTACGCGTCGCAGTGCAGACAGTAGTGGAGCCCGCGGCCGGTTCGCGGCAGCGGCGGGTCGGGATGGACATCGTCGAACCCCGTCGCGAGGACGACGCAGTCCGCAACGTAATCCGCGTCGGTGCCGCAGATGCGAACCCGGCCGTCGTCCGTCTCGCCGGCCGAGGAGACGAACTCGCGGATCACGTCGCAGCCGTAGGCGACGAGTTGCTCGCGCCCCGTCTCGAGGAACTCATTTCCGCTCGTGTCCTCCGTGACGCCGACGAGATTGTGGACGTCCTGCATCATCGCCGCGCGGCCGCCGCCGCGCTCGATGACGGCCGTCGAGTGGCCGAGTCTGGTGGTGTAGAGCCCGGCGGTCAGTCCCGCCGGTCCGCCGCCGATTACAACGACATCGTACTCCCGCTGGTCGGTCGAATCGTCCGTCATGGGGCCTTCCTCCACCGCGCAGTCCCAAAGTATCCGTGTGGGCCCCGGTATCCGCCACCCATTGCTTCCACATTCAGCTCGCAGACATACCCCACTGTGGACCTTCGTCGGCGTATGGGATTAGAAGGCAAGCGAGCGCCCGACTTCACACTTCCGAGCACCGCCGGTGACGAGGTCTCGCTCTCGGACCGCCTCGAAGAAGGGCCAGCTATCGTCATCATCAACCGCGGCCACTGGTGTAGCTTCTGTGCGGAACAGCTCCAGACGTTCAGTCAGATCTCCTACGACCTCTGGTTCAACGAGAACGTCGATATCCTGCCGGTCGTGACCGATACCCTGCCGCGACTCACTGAGATGCGCGACCGCTACGACCTCGAGATCCAACTCCAGGCTGATCCGGACGGTGAGGTGGCCAACCGATACAGCGGGACTGAGGAGACGAGCCACGGCCTTACCGGTATCGCGGGCGTCTACGTCGTCGACGAGGAGGGGACGGTCCGGTACGAACAGGTCGCGGACAATCCCACCGACCGAACCTACGGCAACTGGGTTCGGTACTTCATCCAGAACGATTACGAAAACCCGTTCGGCGAGTAGCTACTCGTTGGCTGTATAGGGGCTTTTTCGAACGAGTACTAGTCGCTAACGGCGGGTGTGCACGATCGATACATCGCAGGGTATCATTAAAGACAGTTCGCGGCGAGAGGACCGATACATGAGTGATCAGGTCGTTCTCACCGCGGAAACCGCTCCCGACGTCGTCGACGAGACCCCGCCGAGCGCCAAACTCGTGCTAACGGTCCTCGCCCACGAAGGCAGCCTCACACAGTCCCGTCTCGCCGAGGAGACGATGCTCCCCGCCCGAACTGTCCGCTACGCGCTGAAGCAACTCGAGGAACACGACCTCGTCGACTCGCAAATCTCCTTTGCGGACGCCAGACAACACGTTTACTCCCTCAACGGCAACCGGTTTGCGGACCCGTCCGCTCGAGAACCCAGTTCGTAATAGAGCCGACCGGAACGCTCGTCTCGCCGACGGTCCTCGAGCCCGATTCTGTGAAACAGTCAGTATTCCAACCGATGAAACCTCTTTCGGCGTCGGCGTGGCAGCGCGACACGGTATGGAGTACGAGACATGGGCCGAGAATCAGGAGACAGCGACCGTCACTGTCGACGAACATGACCTTGAGGTCGCCTACTACGACGACGGCGACGGGGAGCCGGTGCTCTTTGCCACGGCATCCCGACCTCGTCGTTCCTCTGGCGCGAGGTCGCACCGCCGCTGTCGGACGACTATCGCGTGATCGCGCCGGACATGGTCGGCTACGGGAACTCCGCGATGCACGACGGTTTCGACCGCTCGATACGAGCCCAAGAGGTGATGATCGACGAGTTAGTCGCGGAACTGGGCCTCGAGACGCTCTCGTTCGTCGGGCATGACCTCGGCGGCGGTGTGGGGCTTCGCTACGCCGCACACAATCCCGATGCGGTCGAGACCCTCGTGCTCTCGAACGCAGTCAGTTACGACTCGTGGCCGATCGAGACGATCGTCGACCTCGGGCTGCCGTCGACGATCGATGGGATGAGCGCCGACGATCTGCAGGAGTTGCTCGAGGGGCTCTTCCGGGATACCCTGACCGGCGAGCCCGACGAGGCGTTCATCGAGGGAATGCTCGCCCCGTGGGACTCCGAGGAAGCGGTTGTCTCGCTCTCGCGAAACGCGATCGGAACGAACACGAGCCACACGACCGAGATCGACCCGAGCAACATTTCGGCCCGGACACTCCTGCTGTGGGGTGCCGACGACGAGTTCCAGGCAATCTCCTACGCCGAGCGACTGGCAGACGACATCGACGACGCCGAACTCGTCGGGCTGGACGACGCAACCCACTGGGTCATGGCCGACCGACCGGACGCCTACGGCGACCGGCTTCGCGAGTTCCTCGACGGGAACTGATCCGCTGACCCGGTCTTCCGTCCGCCGAGTCCCGTCCCGTACCACCCCGTACCCGGGATTATTCAGCGCGAATCGCATACACCTGCGTATGCCCGCGGACATTCCCGGCATCCACCACGTGACCGCCATCGGCAGCGATCCCCGCCGTAACCTCGAGTTCTACACCGAGACACTCGGGCTCCGTCTGGTGAAACGAAGCGTCAATCAGGATGATGTCTCGGTCTACCACCTGTTCTACGGCGACCACAGCGGGAGTCCGGGGACGAGCATGACGTTCTTTCCGTACACCGACGCCCGTCCCGGACAGGTCGGCACCGGACAGGCTAGCGCAGTTGCGTTCCTGATCCCAGACGGGGCGGTCGAGTTCTGGACCGACCGGTTGGCAGACGCCGGCGTCGACGCCGAGGAGCCCACCGAACGGTTCGGCGACACCGTCATCTCGTTTGAGGATCCGGACGGGCTCCCGCTCGAGTTCGTTGCTCGATCCGATGCACCCGCGGGTGATCCGCCCGAGGGGCCGGTTCCGGACGAGCACGCGATTCGGGGCTTCTTCGGCGTGACGCTGTCACTGGCGACGGCCGGCCCGACCGCGGAAGTCCTGCAGACGATGGGGTACAGCGAAACCGATGCGGACGGCAGCCGCCAGCGGTACGAGAGTGACGGCGACCTGGGATACGTCGTCGACATCTGCGAGAAGCCACAGGCCCCCGTGGACAGCCCGGTGCCGGCACCGTCCACCACGTGGCGTTTCGAACGACCGCCGACGACCAGCCCGAGTGGCGCGACGTGCTCCAGGGGCAGGGACTCCGGCCGACCGAGATCATCGACCGCAAGTGGTTCGAGTCGGTCTACGTCCGCGAACACGGCGGGGTCCTCTTCGAGTTCGCCACGACGGAACCGGGGTACACGGTCGACGAAGACCTCGAGTCGCTCGGCGAGCGCCTCGTCCTCCCCGAGTGGCTGGAAGACCGACGTGATGAGATCGAAGCCGGACTGCCAGAGCTGTCTTCGGAGTAACGACTCGAGTGGATCACCCTCGCCGTCGGTTGACGGACTCACTGCCGCCCGACTGCGCGGACGGCGCAGACGGAAGCGTTTTTCCGGTGCGCTCGTATGATCCGACTAATGACAGATCTCAGTGCACACCACATCGGTATCACCGTCGCCGATCTCGAGGAGACGCTCGCGTTCTACCGAGACGTGCTCGATCTCTCGGTCATCGATCAGTTCAGCGTCGGCGGCGAGGCCTTCGCCGACGCTGTCGGTGTCGAGGGTGCGAGTGCCGATTTCGCACACCTCGAGGCGGACAGAACCCGGATCGAACTCGTCGAGTACGACCCTGAAGCCCGAGGCTCCCCGGCGGCGGGGCTCAATCAACCGGGCGCGTCACACGTCGGCTTCTCGGTCGACGACCTCGAGATCTTCGCCGAGAGCCTTCCAGAGAACGTGCCGACAATCAGCGAGCCGCGAACGACTGAGAGCGGCACCACGATCATGTTTCTGCGCGATCCCGAGGGGAACCTGATCGAAGTCCTTGAGGTGTAACGAGAATTGAGAGCGCGAACACGACGCGAGCGAGCACAGGACGCGAGGTATCAGGGACCGTTGCACGCCAGCGTCGATCGGACCTGTTCGACCTCTTCGTCACACTCCGAACAGATGCGTTTCTCGGTAGCGATATACACGTCGCCACACCGCGAGCAGTGAAAGAGATTGCCGAACGAATTCGAGACGCACTCCGCTTCCCCGTGGTCACCCTGGGCAGTCTCGTTGCCCACCATTCCCGTTTCGTCCGTCAGCGTCGACCGAACCTGGTCCCGAAGTCGACGCGAGAACGACGCTGCGCTTTGTCGAATCGTCATACAGTGATACACTAGTACATGAACGAAGTAGCTGATGTCTAAAATATTTGGAACGACCCGGTATAACGTAGCACACGACGGGCTTACGGCATCGGGCCAACCGGCACTGTCGACGAGTCGTCCGCTCCGGTCGGCCAACCGGATAGCAACCTTTTCGACCATTGCGTGGCCAGTTCCGCCATGAACTTCTTCGACCGCCTGCACGACCGCATCCGAACGGTCGACAGCGTCGTCTCGGTCGGGCTCGATCCCGATCCGTCGCGCATTCCAGATCACCTCCAAGAGTACGACCTCCCGCGGTGGGCGTTCAACCGCCGCATCATCGACGAGACCCACGAACACGCCGCCGTTTTCAAGCCGAACGCGGCCTTCTACGAGGACCCCGACGGCTGGGCCGCTCTGGAGGAGACCATCGCCTACGCCCACGGGAAGGACGTACCGGTCCTGTTAGATGCCAAGCGCGCAGATATCGGCAACACGACCCGGCAGTACGCACAGTTGCTCGAGAAAGCCGACGCGATCACCGTCAACCCCTACATGGGCCGGGATTCCCTGCAGCCGTTTCTGGCTGACGAGGAGGCCGGCATCTTCGTCCTCTGTCGGACCTCGAACCCGGGCGGGGCCGACATTCAGGACCTCGAACTCGAGACGGGCGAACCGGTCTACGAGCGCGTCGCGGCGCTGGCAGACCTCTGGAACGAGAACGACAACGTCGGGCTCGTCGTCGGCGCGACCCAGCCCGCGGAACTCGAGGAACTGCGCGAGCAGGTACCGGACCTCCCCTTCCTCGTCCCCGGAATCGGTGCACAGGGCGGCGACGCCGAGGCAGCCGTCGAGTACGGACTGGCCGACGGCGTCGGGCTGGTCAATTCCTCGCGCGGGATCATTTTCGCAGGGGAAGACGACGGTGAGGAGTTCGCGGCGGCCAGCGGCCAGGCGGCGAAGCGGCTGAAAAAGCGGTTGAATCGGTATCGCGAATAAAACGCTGACTGACTGAACTGATACCTTGTCAGCCGGCGGTTACGGTTACTCGTGTTCGTTTCCGTCGACGCTCTCGCGATCGACTACCCGTCCCGCGATCCGACCGTCGACGACTCGGCCGACGATTTCGACCGTGACCGGCTCCGCTGGCGGGCGCTCCGCGAGCCGGTCCAGCCCCTCGACGACGGCGATGTCCATCGGACTGGTGTCGTTCGGATGCTCGGCGACGAGGGTTCCCTCGCGCTCCTCGAGTCGGCAACGAAACCGCTCTCCGACGCCGACTGACTCGCTGAGCAGGTCGCGAATCGAGGTCACGATATCGAGTTCATTCGTGGTCGTCGATTAGAACCGGTTGATCTCCACGTCATCGTTCCCGGGATCCGGCTGAGCCTGCGAGGCGCAGTCGGCACACAGGTCCATGGTCTCCTTGAAGTGGACCTCGCACGCAAGCGTGCCGCAGTTGGAACACCGTTCCTGTGCGGGACGGGATTCACAGATCTGACAGAGGCCGCTAACACTCATACTACTCGTAGGGTCTCGAGCGTCTTGAAAGCGGCCCCGGAATGCGTCGACGGTGGGTCCCCATCGAGTATGGTATAGGAGGAGAGAGCGTCTCACTCGACACAGTTGTCGTCTGTTCGAACCCACCCGAACGAGTCACCGGCAGGCACTCACGCTCTCCGGCGCTGCCCTCTCGACGCGATCACTATCGGAGCCACTGAAAGTCACTGCACACCTGATCGCATGACAGCTGTGCGATCAGCGTGTAAATCGTTTCAGTGGCTACTATCGCTGTACCAGCGGGGCGACAGTCCCTCCAATAGTTCGATTGTGCGGTAGTGTATAACTCAATATTGCGGCTATAGAGGGGGTTCAAATCCTCGCTTTCGCATCGATGCATAGCAATGCCATGACAATTATTGTCAATGCACAGGAAGGCTTTTGCCATGTGCCCAACTACCAGGGGGTATGAGCCGTGACCGGGCTCTCCTCGAGCGAGCCCTGGACCGTGGCGAACAGGACGGTGGCAACGTCGAGTTCAAGGAACGACTGTCACGAGACGTCCACCTCGAGGGTGGACGGCGGGAGAGCCTAGCCGCGCAACTCCGACATCGACTCCTCTCGGGCGATGGCGAGGCAACGTACGTGGTCGGCGTTACCGACGACGGCGGTCTCGCCGGAATCGATCCTGACACCTTCTCCGAAACGATGGACGTCCTCTCCCTCCTCGCCGAGGAGGCCGACGCCCATATCGAAGACGTCCAGACCTGGGGAATAAACGGAGGATTGGTGGGGGTCGCACAGGTTCGTGAGGGCGGCGTCCTCGAGACGGACGACGAACACGTTGTCGTCGGGACGGCGGGCCACGTCGACCACGGGAAGAGTACACTCGTCGGCTCGCTCGTAACCGGCAAGCCCGACGACGGAGACGGTGCAACCCGCGCGTTCCTCGACGTGCAGCCCCACGAGGTCGAGCGCGGCCTCTCGGCCGACCTGTCCTACGCCGTCTACGGCTTCGACGACGACGATGGACCAGTTCGAGTGCGGAATCCGAACCGCAAGGCCGACCGCGCCGAAGTCGTCCAGGAGGCCGACCGGCTCGTCTCCTTCGTCGACACCGTCGGCCACGAGCCGTGGCTCCGGACGACGATCCGCGGCCTCGTCGGCCAGAAACTCGACTACGGACTGCTGGTCGTCGCCGCCGACGACGGGCCGACCCGGACGACGCGAGAACACCTCGGGGTCCTGCTCGCCACCGACCTCCCGACGATCGTCGCGATCACGAAGACCGACACCGTCGATGAGGAGCGCATCGAGGAGGTCGAACGCGAGGTCGAACGACTCCTTCGAGAGGTCGACAAGTCGCCGCTGCGGGTCAGCCGTCATGGCGTCGACGCCGCGATCGAAGAGGTCAGCGAGCGAGTCGTTCCGATCGTCGAAACCAGCGCGATCACGATGGACGGCCTCGAGACGCTGGACGAACTGTTCGACCGGCTTCCGAAGACGTCACAGGACACCGGCGAGTTCCGGATGTACGTCGACCGCAGCTACTCGGTCACCGGCGTCGGTGCGGTCGCCTCGGGGACGGTGATGGCCGGCGAGGTCGAGGCCGGCGACAAACTCCTGATCGGCCCGATGACGGACGGTCGCTTCCAAGAGGTCGAAGTCCGTTCGATCGAGATGCACTACCACCGGGTCGACACAGCGCAGGCGGGTCGGATCGTCGGTATCGCGCTTAAAGGCATCAAGGAGAGTGCGATCGAGCGCGGCATGGTCTTGCTCCCCCGGGATGCCGACCCCGAACCCGTCCGAGAGTTCGAAGCCGAAGTCATGGTGCTCAACCATCCCACTCGGATCGGCGAGGGATACGAGCCCGTCGTCCACCTCGAGACGATCGGTGAAGCCGCAGCCTTCTATCCCGAGAACGGTCGCCTCCTCCCGGGCGATACGGGCAAGAGCACCGTCCGGTTCAAGTTCCGCCCGTACCTCGTCGAAGAGGGTCAGAAGTTTGTCTTCCGTGAGGGTCGCAGCAAGGGTGTCGGTACAGTTACCGACGTGTCCCCGATGGGGTGACCACCTTCAGTCACGTTCCGCTCGAGCCGGTTCTCTCCCGGAGCGACCAGTGTCACCGCTCGTACACCATCGGAGTGTACTGAGATTCCCGACGGTTCGGGCTCGGTTTCGCCGTCGATACAGCCAAACGACCACCGCTCGTTCGGTCACCGTTTCGAACGTCCACTCTCATCCGGTTTGATCCATAACAGGTATACATTAGACGAGGCTAAACCACGGTATGATTGGTGGCGTTATTGAGCAACTGCGCTCTTCCACCGCTCGGTACGCATGACTGGCTGGCTCGAGGTCCTTGTCGCCGCGTTCGTCCTGCAGCTAACGGTGCTCCCCGGCGAGAAGGTACAGTTCATCATCGCGGGTCTCGCGACTCGATTCAACCCCTGGATCGTGGTCGCCGCCGCGGGGAGCGCCTTCGCCGGATGGACGGCCCTCGAGATAGCCTTCGGTGCGGCGATTCAGGGCATCCTCCCGACCGTATATCTCGATGCGATCACGGCGGGACTGTTCTTGCTCTTCGCGGCGCTACTCATCAGGTCGGCACCCGAGACAAGTCAGCGGCCGGCCGCGACGAACGGCGGCACGGCGACGGCCGACGCGATCGATATCTCGGTCTTCGGGTACGACGTTCCGCCGTATCTCCGCGGGTTCGTTCCCATCTTCGCCCTGATGGCCGTCGGGGAGTTCGGCGACAAGACCCAACTCGTTACCATCGGGCTCGCCGTGCAGTACGGCGCTCACCCAGCGATCTGGGCCGGCGAAATGCTCGCGATCGTTCCCGTGAGCGCGGCTAATGCCTACTTCTTCCACATGTTCTCCCACCGATTCGATGCCAGGCTGGCCCACCTCGCCGGTGCGGGGCTCTTCCTCTTTTTCGGACTCGATACGGTGTTGCAGATAGTTGCGGGCGTTTCAGTCTGGGAGACGATCGTCGAGACGATCACGTCCGTGGTCCTCGGATTCGTTTGATCAACCCTCGAGTGCCAAGACAGAGTAGTAGCCATCCTTCCGTCGTATCGACAGTTCGGGACGCGAAACGGGCGGCAAATCGATGTATCACGGCTACTCATATCGAAATCCGGTGGAACGACTCGAGCCCACTGGTCCGATCGAAACCAAAGTTGGTATGTCCACCTCGGTTCCTCGGCTAGGACAAGATGGTACAGACGAGCGTTATCGGTTGTGGAAATATGGGGAGTGCCCTGATAAAGGGACTCCATCGATCGGGGAATCACACGGTGACCGCGTGTGACCTCGATCCCGACGCACTCGAGTCGGTCGCCGACTACGTCGACCACACGACGACGGACGTGTCGGAAGCGACCGAGTCGAACGTAGTTATCGTCGCGGTGAAACCGGACATCGTCGGCGCGGTGCTGGATGATCTCGATCTCTCGCCGGAGCAGACGCTGCTCTCTATCGCTGCGGGCGTCTCCACCGACTACGTCGAAGCGCGGACCGACGCGAACGTCGTCCGAATCATGCCCAACCTCGCGGCCGAGACGGGCGATATGGCGGCGGCCGTGACCACCGAGGGCATCACTGATGAGGTGCGGACACTGCTCGACGACGTCGGCGAGTTCGCCGAGATCGACGAGGAGAAAATGGACATCGCGACCGCGGTCAACGGGAGCGGCCCCGCCTTCGTCTTCTATCTCATCCAGGCGATGGCCGACGCGGGCGTCGAGGGCGGGCTCGAGCCCGACGACGCCGAGACGCTGGCCGCACAGACGTTCAAAGGTGCGGCCGAGACCGTCCTCCGGTCGGACCGGAGCGTCGAGGAACTGATCGACGCCGTCTGTTCACCCAATGGGACGACCATCGAAGGCATGGAAGTCCTCTGGGACAGCGACGCCGAGGCGGACGTCGCCGAGGCAGTGGCCGCGGCCAAAGAACGCTCGACAGAACTCGCGAACGAATTCGACAGTGAGGACGATGCATAAGGGACTCGAGGAGTCGGCCGTCACAGAGGCACGACAGCTCGCGGCCAACGCCGACCGCGTGATCGTCAAGGCCGGGACGAACTCCCTGACCGACGAGGACTCCAATCTGGACGACGAGAAACTCAACAAACTCGTTGACGACATCGAGGACCTCCTCGAACGCGACAAGGAAGTCATCCTCGTCTCGTCGGGCGCAATCGGGGCCGGTACCGGCCGGATCGAGCAGGCCAACGAGACCGTCGAGGAATCGCAGGCCCTCTCGACGGTCGGACAGAGCCACCTCATGCACCGTTACACCGAGAGCTTCGGGCGGTACGATCGGAAGGTGGCCCAACTCCTCCTTACCCAGCACGACCTCGAGAACCCCGAGCGGTTCACGAACTTCCGGAACACGGTCGAGACGCTGCTGGACTGGGGCGTCGTCCCGATCATCAACGAGAATGACGCCGTCGCGACCGAGGAGATCCGGATCGGCGACAACGACATGCTCTCGGCGGCGGCGACGATGGGCGTCGACGCCAACCTGCTCGTCACGCTGACCGACGTCGGCGGCGTCTACACCGGCAACCCGAAACACGATCCCGACGCCGATCGCATCGAAGCGGTCGGCACGAACTACGACACGGTCCAGGAGATCATCTCCGAGAGCACGTCCGACGGGTTCGGCGGCATCCAGACGAAAGTCGAGGGCGCACGTGACGTCAGCGAGCACGGGGTGCCAGCCTTCATCGCGAAGTCTACCGAGCCCGACATCCTCGAGAAGATCGCTACTGCCAAGCCCGTGGGCACCATATTCGTCCCCATCAACGGTGTGAGCGATGACTGAAACCGACATCGAAGACGACGTCGAGGAGGCACAGAGCGCGGCCTTAGAGCTCGCGAAACTGTCCGACGAAGAGCGGAGGCGAGCGCTTCGAGAGATCGCCGACGCGATCGAAGCCCGCACCGACGAGATCCTCGCGGAAAACGAGAGGGACGTCGAGGAAGGCGAACGACTGCTCGAGGCAGGCGAGTACACGCAGGCGCTGGTCGACCGGCTGAAGCTCTCGGAGTCGAAAATCGAGAGCATCGCCGAGATGGTCCGCAGCGTCGCCGACCAGGACGACCCGCTCGAGAAGACGCTTTCCGCACGGGAGCTCGACGAGGACCTCGAACTCTACAAGGTCGCCGTGCCGATCGGCGTCGTCGGGACGGTCTTCGAGTCCCGGCCCGACGCGCTCGTCCAGATCGCCGCGCTCGGCCTGAAATCGGGGAACGCGGTAATCCTCAAGGGCGGCAGCGAGGCGCTGCACTCGAATCGAATCCTCTTCGAGATCATCGAGGACGCCGCGTCCGAGGCCGGCATCCCCGACGGCTGGGCCCAGCATATCGAAGCCCGTGAGGACGTCGACGCTCTCCTCGAGATGGACGACGCGATCGACCTCCTCATGCCGCGGGGAAGCTCCGAGTTCGTGAGCTACATTCAGGACAACACGAGCATTCCCGTCCTCGGCCACACGGAGGGGATCTGTCACGTCTACGTCGACGACGCGGCCGACCTCTCGATGGCGGAGGACATCGCTTTCGACGCCAAGGTCCAGTATCCGGCGGTCTGCAACGCCGTTGAGACCCTACTGGTCCACGAGGACGTCGCCGCGGAGTTCCTGCCGTCGATCGCGGACCGCTACGAGACCGCCGACGTCGAGATCCGCGGCGACGAGGCCACGCAAGAAATCATCGACGTGCCGGCCGCGACCGACGCGGACTGGGACACCGAGTACGGCGATCTCATCGTTTCGATCCGGATCGTCGACTCGATCGAGACCGCGATCGATCACATCACCGCCCACGGCTCAAAGCACACCGAATCGATCGTGACCGAGGACGCCGACCGCGCGAGCACCTTCATGCGGAGTCTCGACTCCGCGAGCGTCTTCCACAACGCCTCGACGCGCTTTGCCGACGGCTACCGGTTCGGTCTCGGTGCCGAAGTCGGGATCAGTACGGGCAAGATCCACGCCCGCGGCCCCGTCGGTCTCGAGGGACTGACGACCTACAAGTATCACCTCGAGGGTGACGGCCAGCTCGTCGCCACCTACGCCGGCGAGGACGCCACGCCGTTTACTCACAAGGAATTCGACGGCGACTGGAATCCCGGCCACCTTGCCGACAAATAAATTCTCTTTCCGCGTTACCCGCGTGCGGGAGCGGCCCGGTAGCCATCTCCCGGTTTCTCCGCGAGCCCGAGTAGAACAGCCCACTCGAGGAGTCGTTCAACCCGTTCGCGCTGGGCTTTCTCGTCCCGGTTCGAGCGTCGTCGCCAGTCGCCGGACTGCTGTCGCTCACTCTGGATCGCAGCAGCGACCTCGTTGGCAGTCAGCGAGCCGTCGGCTCGCTCGAGTTCGTCTTGCTCGAGGTCGTCCGGTGTGTCCGAATCGGTACGCGACCTCGAGCGCGCGCAGAAAAGTGAGCCACGTCGCCGCGTCTCGAGGGGTGTCTCGTCGATAAGATGTTGACAGCAGTCGTCGACGTCGCTGGCGGTCGCGGGGAGGGTTCGACAGACCGTCGCGAGGAGTGTGCGGTCCGTGGGCGGTTCGGGAACGGGCTTGAACTGCACGACTACAGGTTGAAGGAGTCGACAAGCAGTTCCTCGTCCGTTTCGCCGTGGACGTACGTCGGGCCGCCGATTACGTCGATCGTCACCGAGGCGGGCGCGAAGAGATCCGACGGGACCTCCGAAAAGTCCCAGTCGAGGTCGTCGAAGACCTCGCCGAACGGCCGGCCGTGATCCTCGGCGGCCGTCGACGGGACCGAATCGAAGATATCGGCGTCCTCCCGGACGGTGAGATGCGCTTGCCCGCCGTACGCGATCGCATCGTTCGTCCGGGCGATAGCCGTCCGTTCGTCGCCCGCGACGGGGGCGACCGGTGCGCGGCCCGTCGCCGAGACGATGTCGAGGGGATCGTAGCCGAGTTCGGAGAGGCGGAACGTCGCGAGTTCTGCAGCGCGGGCGGCGTTCGTAATACTGCCGACGAGGCTCGCGGTCGGATAGGCCAGCAGGAAGACGCTGCTCGTCTCGACCTCGGCGCGTTCGGCGACGTGCTCGGCCACGGATTCGGTTGGATCCGCGTCCGTCTCGATCGCCAGTGCCGTCAGATCGAATGCGTCGGTGTAGCCGATGCGGCGGAACTCATCCTCTTCGGCCACCAGCGCCCGGGCGGGACCGCTTCCGAGACCTTCGAAGTCTTCCGTCAGTACCTCCCAGCCCGCCTTCTGAGAACACAGCAGCGAGAGCGCCGGCTGATCCGTCGACAACTCGACGAAGGGGATCGACGCGTCGCCGAGTTCGCCCAGTTCGTAGCTCGGCGTCGCCATCCCCGCCGTCTGGATCTCGGTCAGTAGCAGCGCGGCCTCGATTCCGCCGTCGAACTCGAGTCCGAAGTCCAGTACAGTTGCGTCGTTCTCGAGGTCATAGCCCCCGATATTCAACTCTTCAGCGTAATCGAGGGCCTCGTCGACCAGCTCGATCGCCATTCGATTAAGACTTTCCATGACCCATGATTCAGTCTCCGTAGTAAAACCGTTTGTCCGTTGGTGTCTGACCGGTGTCTGACATGGGTCATCTCCCTACTCGCCGACAGTATAGCCCGCGTCTTCGATGGTCCCTACCAGCGACGCCGTGTCGACCGTCGACTCGTACCTCGTCGATCTCCCGATCCGCGCGCGCCGCTGCGACTCCCTCGAGCGCCTCGAGCGCTTCGGTCACGGTCCGTTCACAGTCGTCACTGGACATGTCGGTGACTGCAAGTGTAGTTTGTTCCATATCGGACGAATGGGTTCCGGCGGGGTGAGACTTGCCCCGTCTGCCTCAGGAAACTCCCAAGACGAGTATGCCCGCGAGCGTCGTGTCCGTTACTCGTCGCGGTTCGTTGCCGGCCGGCCGAGATGTTCCTCGACGACCGCGACTTTCTCCGACGCGTCGACGTCCCGCGTCCGTTTGTCGTCGATCTTCAGAACCGTGCTCACTCGATCGGCATCGACGGCGTCGTGGGCCGCCTGCGCGGCTGCAAAGAGTTCGTCGGTCGTCTCGGCTTCGATCACCGTCCCCATCGGGTTCGTCTCGTAGGAAACATCGTATTCCTCGAGCGCATCGACCGCTTTCGCGACCTCGCCGGCCATGCTATCCTCTATTACCGGTGCGACGCTTAGGAGCGCAACTACCGTCATAGCGGTTGCCGACGTGTGGCAGGGACCTAAATCCGTGTCATCTGGACCGCCTTTCCGGCGGGCCAGCACGACTCGCGGGATCGAACGATCGCGTCGCTCGCATGTCAGCCGTGAATCGGGCGCGGAAAAACGATCAGGGCGACTGCGAGCGGTGAGTGAGCGATTCGTCGTCAGTTCGTGGTCGGCGTCCGGGGCGTCTCCGCGGGCGGGTAGATGATGACGTCGCCGTTCGCATAGACGTACACCTCGTGTTCTAGGGCGGTGAAAGCGATGTGCCCACCCGTACGCTCGGTCCCGTCCGCCTTCTTGCTAAAGATGCGGTCGAGCGCGTCTGGATCGACGCTATCGTACAGGGAGAACTCCCCCTGTGAGACGTCGGTGTCCGCGATCGACGCGAGTGCGTGGACGATCGTCGTCGTGATCGTCGCGGTCCCGTCGGTGTCGTGGTGGAAGACGTAGCGGTCGTTGGGCTGGTCGTACTGGAGATCGTCCGTGCCGTCTGCGGGTGAGAGTTCCGTCTGCATTGCTAGATCTGATCGTTCAATCGTGTATTAGACTGTAGTTATCCACGTATAAAAGCCACTCGTCGCCGAAAACAGTATTCATATGTGAAGTAAAAGGGAGTATGACTCTATTCGAAAAACGCCGATTGCGCAGTCGTTCACGATCGTTCATTTCATCTTTCGGTGGGTCACCGCCGGAGACACTCAGGATAATACGATCTTTTGCGACGCAACCGGTGATTGCTGCCCCACTGTTCGGTGCTCTTGCTCAGCGGATCTCGAGGTGCACCGAATCGAGCGGTGACCGATCAGTTAACCGCTTGCCACGGCCGTCCGCGGGCTTATCCACGCACGCGCCTAATCGAGCAGTATGGCTACCAGTTCAAACGACACCAGTTCGGAACTCGAGGCGCTTACGGACGACCTCCCCGCCGCCGTCGACGAGGCGGCGATCAAGCGCATGCGCGTCGTCGCGCATACCCTCGACGAAGGGGTCCGGGTTCCAGGAACAGACTTCAAAGTCGGGCTCGACCCGATCGTCGGGATCCTCCCGGGGGCCGGCGACACCGCTGCCGCGGCCGTCTCGCTGTATCTCGTCGTCGAATCCGCCCGACTGGGTGTCTCCCAATCGACGCTGCTTCGCATGCTCGCAAACATCGGTGTCGACACCGTCATCGGCTCCATCCCCGTCCTCGGCGTCGTCTTCGACGCCTTCTGGAAGGCCAATAAGTGGAACCTGAAACTCGCCATCGAAGATCTCGCCGACGAGGGCGGCGAGTCCGAGAGCGGGCCGGACGTCGTCACCATCGACTAGAGCAGCGCCTCGAGGCGAACCGGTGTTCGTCGATCAGCAGTCACGGGTCGCATCCTGACTCGAGACGATTTTCATTCGCGGTGTTGCGATGCAACGCTCGCGATTTGTATTCAGAGAAGTGCGCTGGCTGGGATTTGAACTACGTCCAGACGTGCTCATAGTTCGAGAGACCAAAGGTCTCTCGTCATCAAACGAAGCCGTCGGCTTCGCGGACAGGGCGATTCCTCCGGAATCGCTTGCAGTCGGCGCGAAGCGCCGACGACCTCGCGAATTCTGGCAGGACGTAGTCCCGCTGACCTCGCGGGAGTGGTTCGAAAGGTGCAAACGCACCTTTCGTCATCACGAGACGGCGGAGCCGTCTCGAACGACTTCGCTCCCGCTTAGCTCCGATTCGCTCAGTCACGAAAGACGAGAAGCGTCTTTCGAACGATTTCGCTGCACGCGACTGACCTGATTCAAACCCGAACGATTTTTCGATACTCGAACCCCTCGCTTCGCTCGTCGGTATTGAGTATCGAAAAATGCGCTGGCTGGGATTTGAACCCAGGTTGTGACCATGGCAAGGTCACGTGATACCACTACACTACCAGCGCGCTCGATCAGCACTGCACCATCAGACACTCTGTCTCGAGTGTAACTGGACGATAGCACCACATATATTTATAAATGACGAACCTCGAGCGAGACGCTCGCCGCGACCTCGTCCGAGCGACTCGATTCGATGCTCGCAGTTGGTGACGGATTCGGAGTCACAGCCGCTGATTCGAGGTCACCGATACGGCTCGAGGAGACGACTACACGACTGGCGTGCACACGCTATGCGGTGCTCGCCGAAATTGTTCGCCGTAGAAGTGCGCTGGCTGGGAGTTTGAACAACGCGAAGACGACCCAGCTCGCTCACGCCGTTCGCTCGCGGTCGTCGGCGCTGCGCGCCGACTGCTCGAGGGATCTCTGATCCCTCGCTGGCTGCGACTTCTCTCGTTCAAATCCGAACGATTTTTCGATACTCAAACTCCTCGCTTCGCTCGTCGGTATTGAGTATCGAAAAATGCGCTGGCTGGGATTTGAACCCAGGTTGTGACCATGGCAAGGTCACGTGATACCACTACACTACCAGCGCCCTGCTGCACTCATACCTACTGCCGGATAGGTGTATAAGGGTTGCGAATCGATCCGGCATCGGCATGCCGCAGCATGCCGATTCTCGAGTAATCGAGTCGACAGACCACCCCGTGTAGAGGCGATATCGTCCGTTTCTTCTCGCAGGCCGCCTGTGATTAGTTACCGCGAGTGAGTGTGTGTCTGTTCGGCATGAATTCGGGGGTGAGAGGCGTTGACAGCCGGGATCGAATCCGCTATTCTTTTAAGACCCTCTCCGCAATATATCGCTACAGTCTAGTGACGCGGCGTCGAAGCGTCTCGGCATGACTGTCAGCGTACTCGTGCCGTCGTCGATCAGTCGGGAAGCCGAAGACAAACGCGAGGCAACCCGAAAGCTCGGATATGTCGCCCGCGCGGCGACGATCTTCCGGGCAGATCGCCTGGTCGTCTATCCCGATCGGGATGGAGAAACCGGGCAGTTCGACGGTGGGTTCGTACAAACCGTGTTGCGGTACGCCGCAACGCCCCCATACCTCCGCAACGAGGCATGGGGGATGCGGGACGAACTGGAGTACGCGGGCGTCTTGCCGCCGCTCCGCGCCATGTCACAGACCGGCTCCGAATCTACCGGTTCGGGGTCGTCAAGACAAGGAATCGTGACCGAGGTCGGACCTGAAGGGCGCGTCCGGGTCAATTGCGGACTGCAACACCCAATCTCCCTCAACGTACCGCCGAAAATGGCGGTCGAAGAGGGGGAGCGCGTGACCGTCAGGATCTCTTCGCGACGACCGGTCCGGGCGAAGCTCATCGATGATCCCCTTCCGGGGCTTTCGATCGAGCAGACGGACCTGCAGGCAGCACTCGGCCGTGAGGATGCCGGCGTTCGTATCGCGGCCTCCCGATTCGGTGAGCATCTCACCGTCGGGCGGCTCAAGACGTTGGCCGGACGCGTCCAGCACGACGGGATGACCGTCGCCTTCGGCGCGCCCGAGAGAGGGCTGCCGGCTATCCTCGGAATCGAGGAATCGGCCATCGAAGCGGCATCCGGACAAGATGGCGCGGCCGATAACGGAGTCGAACCCACTGCCGATCCGGGGTTCGACCTCTGGCTAAACACGGTTCCGGATCAGGGAAGCGAGGTCGTGCGAACGGAGGAGGCTCTGTTCGCGACGCTCGCTCCCCTCTCACTGAGAGAGTGATAGAATGCCACAAGCAAATACACCACGCAAAGGCTCACTCGGGTTCGGTCCACGAAAGCGTGCGACCAGCGAGGTCCCACGCTTCAATTCGTGGCCGGACGACGACGGACAGCCGACGCTCCAGGGCTTCGCGGGCTATAAGGCCGGCATGACCCACGTCGTCATGGTCGACGATAAAGCGAACTCGCCGACCGAAGGGATGGAAGAGACCGTCCCTGTGACGATCGTGGAGACGCCGCCGATGCGCGCCGTCGCACTGCGAGCGTACGAAGACACGCCGTACGGTATGAAGCCGATAACCGAGGTCTGGACCGACGAGTTCGTTCCTGAACTCGATCGCGTTCTGGACCTTCCCGGTGACGAGCACGACACCGACGCTGCCACGGACGAGCTCCGTGGCCTCCACGAGGAGGGTCGCGTCGATGACGTCCGCGTCATCACCCACACGGTTCCGGGGGACATTCCCTCGGTGCCCAAGAAGAAACCGGACGTGATGGAAACGCGCGTCGGCGGCGGCTCCGTCGACGACCGCGTCGACTTCGCCCTCGAGATCATCGAGGACGGTGGCGAACACGTCATGAACGACGTGTTCCGCGCCGGCGAGTACGTCGACGCGAGCGGCGTCACGAAAGGCAAAGGGACCCAAGGCCCCGTCAAGCGATGGGGCGTCCAGAAACGCAAGGGCAAACACGCCCGGCAGGGCTGGCGTCGCCGCATTGGCAACCTCGGCCCCTGGAACCCGTCCCGCGTCCGCTCGACGGTCCCGCAGCAGGGCCAGATGGGCTACCATCAGCGGACGGAACTGAACAAGCGCCTCGTCGACATCGGCGACGGCGCAGACGCGACGGTCGACGGCGGCTTCGTCAATTACGGCGAAGTCGACGGACCACACGCGTTGATCAAGGGCTCGCTCCCCGGGCCACAGCAGCGTCTCGTACGCTTCCGCCCGGCGATCCGACCCGGAGACCAGCCGCGCCTCGATCCCGAGGTGCGCTACGTCTCCACCGCATCCAACCAGGGATAACACATGGACGCAACAGTACGAAACCTGGACGGCGACGACGCGGGCACGGTCGAGCTCCCGGCGGTCTTCGAGACCCAGTACCGCCCGGACTTGATCGGCCGCGCCGTGCGCGCCGCGCAGGCAAACCGAAAACAGGACTACGGTGCCGACGAGTTCGCCGGCCTTCGAACGCCGGCCGAATCGTTCGGTAGCGGCCGCGGTATGGCCCACGTCCCACGACAGGAGGGTCGCGCTCGCCGCGTTCCCCAGGCCGTCAAGGGACGCAAGGCACACCCGCCGAAAGCCGAGAAAGACCAGTCCGAATCGATCAACACGAAAGCAAAGAAACTGGCCGTCCGCAGCGCGATCGCTGCGACGACCGACGCCGAACTCGTCGCCGAGCGCGGCCACGAGTTCGACGAGGACGTCGAGACTCCCGTCGTCATCGACGACGAGTTCGAGGGCCTCCACAAGACGAAAGAGGTCGTCGAATTCCTCGAGGCAGCCGGCCTCGCGGACGACATCGAACGCGCCGACGAGGGTCGCAGCGTCCGCTCCGGTCAGGGGAAAGCCCGTGGCCGCAAGTACAAGACGCCGACGTCGATCCTCTTCGTCACGTCCAGCGAGACCGGCCCATCGCGAGCGGCCCGGAACCTCGCCGGTGCGGACGTGACGACGGCCGCGGAGGTTAACGCGGAGGATCTCGCTCCCGGCGCACAGCCGGGACGACTCACCGTCTGGACCGAGAGCGCACTCGAGGAGGTGGCCGACCGATGAGCTCGGCCATCGAACACCCGCTCGTCACGGAGAAGGCGATGAACGACATGGACTTCGAGAACAAGCTCCAGTTCGTCGTCAACCCGGACGCGACCAAGCCTGAGATTCGGGACGAGGTCGAAGAGCGCTTCGAGATCTCGGTCGAGAACGTCAACACGCAGGTAACGATGAAGGGTAAAAAGAAAGCGATCGTCCGCCTCTCCGAGGAGGACGACGCACAAGAAGTCGCTTCGCGAATCGGGGTGTTCTGAGAATGGGACGACGCATTCAAGGACAACGACGCGGTCGCGGGACCTCCACATTCCGCGCCCCGTCGCACCGATACAAGGCGGACCTCGAACACAAGAAAGAGGAAGATGACAACATCGTCCGCGGGACGGTCGTCGACATCGAACACGACCCGGCCCGATCCGCGCCGATCGCTGCCGTCGAGTTCGAGGATGGCGATCAGCGCCTGATCCTCGCTCCCGAAGGCATCACCGTCGGCGAGGAGCTACAGGTCGGTGTTTCCGCGGAGATCAAGCCCGGCAACACGCTCCCGCTCGGGGAGATTCCCGAAGGAGTGCCGGTCTGTAACGTCGAGTCGAACCCTGGCGACGGCGGTCGATTCGCCCGCGCCTCGGGAACGAACGCTGACCTGATCACCCACGACCGCAAGGCGGCGGTCATTCAGCTTCCCAGCGGCGAGGTCAAGCGCCTCGATCCGCAGTGTCGAGCCACTATCGGCGTCGTCGCCGGCGGTGGCCGGACGGAGAAGCCGTTCGTCAAGGCAGGGAACAAGTATCACAAGATGAAGGCCCGGGGCACCAAGTGGCCTCGCGTCCGCGGTGTCGCCATGAACGCCGTCGACCACCCGTTCGGTGGTGGCGGCCGGCAACACCCCGGCAAACCCAAGTCCGTCTCGCGGGACGCCCCGCCGGGACGGAAGGTCGGTGACATTGCCTCCCGGAGCACCGGTCGAGGTGGCAACAAATGAGTCAGGAGTACCGAACCGGCCGTGAAGGTGAATTCACCTACCGCGGCCACACGCTCGAGGAGCTGCAGGCACTAGAGCTCGACGAGGTCGTGGAACTGCTCCCCGCACGTCAGCGGCGAAGTATCCAGCGCGGTCTCTCCGTCGAGAAGGAGAAGCTTCTCGAGGAGGCCCGCGAGAAGGGCGAAGAGGAGACGGCGAACGATCCGATTCGAACCCACCTGCGGGATATGCCGATCCTGCCGGAGTTCGTTGGCATGACCTTCGAGGTCTACAACGGACAGGCGTTCGAGCGCGTTCGCGTTGAGCCCGAAATGATCGGCCACTATCTCGGCGAGTTCCAGCTGACACGGACCTCCGTCGAGCACGGACAGGCCGGTATCGGCGCGACCCGATCGTCGAAGTTCGTCCCACTGAAGTGATCCACGCATGGGAATCAACTACTCAGTCGACGCGGATCCCGACGCCACGGCGAAAGCCATGCTTCGGGAGCGTCATATGAGCAACAAGCACAGCAAGGAGGTCGCACGCGAACTCAAGGGCCGAACCGTTGCGGAGGCCCAGGCGTACCTGCAGGACGTCATCGACGAGAACCAGTCGGTGCCCTTTAAGTCCCACAACGCCGGTGCCGGACACCGTTCCGACATCGACGGCTGGGACGCCGGCAAGTACCCGGAGAAGGTCTCCAAGGAGTTCCTCGATCTGCTCGAGAACGTTGAAGCCAACGCAGATCATCAGGGCTTCGACGGCCAATCCATGGAGATCGCCCACGTCGCCGCCCACAAGGTCGGCGAGTCCGTGGGCCGCAAGCCGCGCGCGATGGGGCGTGCGTCCTCTTGGAACACGCCGCAGGTCGACGTCGAGATTATCGTCGAAGAAGTCGACGAGGACGAAGCAGGTGATAGCTAATGGCTGACGAACACCAATTCATCGAAAACGGCCTTCAGCGGTCCCAGATCGACGAGTTCTTCCAGGAAGAACTCGGCCGTGCAGGCTACGGTGGTATGGACGTCGCCAAGACGCCGATGGGAACCCAAATCGTCCTCAAGGCCGAAAAGCCCGGGATGGTCATCGGCAAAGGCGGCGAGAACATTCGGAAGGTCACGACGGCCCTCGAGGACCGATTCAACCTCGAGGACCCCCAGATCGACGTCCAAGAGGTCGAAGAACCCGACCTCAACGCACGGATCGTCGCGGACCGACTGGCCAACGCACTCGAGCGTGGCTGGTACTTCCGGAAGGCCGGTCACACGACGATCGACCGGATCATGGAAGCCGGCGCGCTCGGCGCGGAGATCGTCCTTTCAGGGAAGGTCACCGGCGCACGATCGCGCGTTGAGAAGTTCAACCGCGGCTACATCAAGCACAACGGCGAGCCCGCCGAGACGGTCGTCGACCACGGCCAGGGCGTCGCGGTCATGAAACTCGGCACCATCGGTGTCGACGTCAAGATCATCCCGCCGGGTGCCGAGCTGCCCGACGACTTCGAAGTCAGCGAAGACATGGATCCGGAAGAGGTCGTTCCGGACGCCGTCGAAGTCAACGAGGAAGGCGGCGTCGAGGAGCTCCTCGAGGGCGAACCCGAGGAGGCCGAGGCCGCCGAAGCGGATGCCGACGCTGCGGCTGAGGAAGCCGCCGAATCCGACGCCGAGGCCGACCTCGACGAGGACGTCGTCGAGGAGGTCATCGAAGAAGAGGTCGAGGCTGACGCCGACGAGGAGTTCGAGGACGTTGAGGTCCCCGACGGCGACGAAGACGTCGAGGAAGAGCTCGAAGAGCTCGAGGAAGACGTCGAAGCGGAAGCCGAGGAACTCGTCGAGGAGATGGAAGACGAGGACGCGGACACCGAAGCGGACGAAGCAGACGCAGACGAGGGAGGTGACGCCTGATGGCGATCATCCACGTCGAAGAGATCCGCGACATGACGCCTCCTGAACGGCAGGAGGAACTCGAGGAGCTCGAGACCGAGCTGCTGAACGCGAAGTCCGTCCTCGCGGCCGGTGGGGCCCCGGAGAATCCGGGCCGTATCGGCGAACTGGGTCGCACCATCGCGCGGATCAAGACGATCCAGCGCGAGGAAGGCGACCTGGATGACGAAGTCGAAGCGGACGCCGAATAACACAACCACACCAATGGCACTGACACCCGAGACGCTGCCGCGACACGAACTCAACGGACTCCCCGTCCGAGTCGTCGAGAGCGACGACTCCTCGCGAGTGGGTCTGGAGGGTCGCGTCGTCATCGAGACGACGAAGACCCTGTCGATAGAAGTCCGGACTGACGGCGAGTCTCGGGTCGTGATGGTGCCGAAATCGGGCTCGACGTTCGAGTTCGCGATTACAGATGACGCCGCCGACCTCGCGAAGGGGTCGGGGACTGCGTCCAAACTGGCCGACACTCAACCCAACTCGACCGATGAATCGGACGAGTCGGACCGAGCTGGCGGCGATGCCGCCAGCTGTCGTAGCGATGGTCTCTCACGGGACCACCGCGACGCTGCCGGCGAGGATGTAGCCTACGTTACGGTCGATGGATCGCGGCTGCTCTCACGACCCGCCCGACGCACGGAAACGAGTGGTGACTCACCATGGCAATAGGACTAGACGTTGAAACCCCTCCGGAACCAGAGAACCCGGAGGAATACGACTACGAGAAGTGTCCGTTCTACGGCGAGCTCTCCGTTCGAGGTCAGATCCTCGAGGGGACAGTCGTCTCGACGGACATGGACAAGACCGTAGTCGTCGAGCGAGAGTACGATGTGGCGGTCCCGAAGTACGACCGACACATGAAACGACGCTCGCGCATCCCGGCACACGTACCGGGCGTGCTCGAGCCGCTCTCGGTCGGTGACACGGTCAAGATCGCAGAGACCCGACCACTGTCGAAGACGAAATCGCACGTGGTCGTCGAAGTAACCGAAGAAGCGACTGCCGAGGACCTCGCAGAGCTCACGAGTCAGGCCGAGCCTGAGCCGGAGCTCTCCGATGAGGACCTCGCCGCGGCCGCAGACGAGGGTGATCAGTGATGGAGGCAATGAAAGCCGACGTCACGCAGGGCCTGAAGAAGGGATCCCTGGTCACGTGTGCCGACAACACCGGCGCACGTGAGCTGAAGGTCATCAGCGTCGCGGGCTACCACGGCACCAAGAACCGCCAGCCGAAGGCGGGGATCGGTGACAAGGTGACCGTCTCGGTCACCAAAGGTACCCCGGAGATGCGCCGACAGGTCCTCGAGGCCGTCGTCGTCCGCCAGCGGAAAGCGATCCGCCGGCCTGACGGCACGCGGCTCAAGTTCGAGGACAACGCGGCGGTCATCATCGACGAAAACGAAGAGCCCCGCGGCACGGAGATCAAGGGGCCGATCGCCCGCGAAGTCGCAGAGCGCTTCGGAGCAATCGCCAGTACGGCGACGATGATCGTATAGATATGACTGAACAACCACATAAACAGCGAACGCAGACAAGAAACGCGCCGCTGCACGAGCGACAGAAGCAGCTGCACGCGACGCTGTCCGACGAGCTCCGCGAGGAGTACGACACCCGTCGAACCCGTGTTAACACGGGCGACACGGTCGAGGTCATGCGCGGCGACCACGCCGGCGACGACGGCGAGGTCATCCGCGCGATCCTCGAGGATGGGACCATCCACGTCGAGGACGTGACCGTTGAGACGGCCGATGGCGAGGAAGTGCCGCGGCCGCTCGAACCCTCGAACGTCCGAATCACGGAGCTTGACCTCGAGGACGAGCGTCGCGAGGCGCGTCTCGAAGGTGATAGCGAATGACGAAACACCAGAAACGACTTTCGGTACCGAAGTCCTGGCCGGTCGAGCGAAAGACCGAGACCTTCACGGTCAAGGCCGACGCCGGTCCCCACGGCGAAGACGGCGTGCCACTCGTCGTCCTCCTGCGGGACGTGCTCGGCTACGTGGACTCGCGCAAGGAAGCGCGATATGCCCTCTCTGAGGATTCGATCCTCATCAACGGGGACGCAATTAACGACGAACAGCGCCCGATCGGTATGTTCGACATCGTTGCCTTCCCGGGTCGCGGGGAGTACTACCGCGTCTTCCCCGACGAGGGCGGTCGACTCGCACTGACCGAGATCGACGAGGAATCGGCCCAGAGCCGCCTCGGTAAGATCGTGAACAAACAGCAAGTCTCGGGTGGCGACACCCAGCTGACGCTGCACGACGGCACGAACGTCATCGTCGACGACGAGTACGATCCAAAGGATTCGATCGTCATCGACAACGACGACAAGTCCGTTGTCGCGCACTTCCCCCACGAGGAAGGCGCACTCGTGACGGCCATCCGTGGCAACCACGGCGGCAAGGTCGGCGAGATCGACGCGATCGACATCACGCCGGGCAGCGGTTCGAACAGCGTCGGCGTCTCGACGGACGACGGCGGCTTCGAAACTGTCGAAGAGTACGTCGTCGTCATCGACGAGAACTTCACTGGAGGTGCGGACGATGAGTGAAGCCGAATCCGGCGACTTCCACGAAATGCGCGAACCGCGCGTCGAGAAAGTCGTCGTCCACATGGGCGTCGGCCAAGGTGGTCGCGAACTCGGCAAAGCCGAGGACATCATCGAAGCGGTCACGGGTCAGGAGAGTGTCCGGACTCAGGCCAAGCGAACCGAACCCGACTTCGGGATCCGTCAGGGCGATCCGATCGGCGCGAAGGTCACCCTTCGCGACGACGACGCCTACGAATTCCTTGAAAAGGCGCTGCCGCTGACGGAGATCTCCGCGGCGCAGTTCGACAACACGGGGAACTTCAGCTTCGGTGTCGCGGAACACACCGACTTCCCGAGCCAGGAATACGACCCGAGCATCGGGATCTTCGGGCTGGACGTCACCGTCAACCTAGTGCGTCCGGGCTACCGTATCGCCAAGCGCGACAAGGCCACCCGGTCGATCCCGTCGAAGCACCGACTGACTCCCGAGGACGCAATCGGCTTCCTCGAGGCGAACTTCGACGTGAACGTAGAGGGTGCAGACGATGAGTGAAAGCGAAACAGAAGAAAACGACCACACGGGCGAGCACGCGGCGAAGCGAACGGGACAGATCGAGTCCTGTCAGCGCTGTGGCCGCGAGCAGGGGCTTGTCGGAAAATACGACATCAACCTCTGCCGACAGTGCTTCCGCGAGATCGCCCGCGACATGGGATTCAGGAAGTACCGATAACATGACCGGAAACGATCCACTCAGCAACGCGCTCTCGGGACTCGATAACGCCGAGAGTGTGGGTCATCTTACCCACGAGGTAACGCCCGCCTCGAACGAAATCGGCAGCGTACTCGAGGTCTTCTACGACCGCGGGTACATCGACGGCTTCGAGTACGTCGATGACGGCAAAGCCGGTCAGTTCGAGATCGAATTGAAAGGAGCGATCAACGAGTGCGGCCCCATCAAGCCCCGCTACGCCGTTGGCGCTGAAGACTTCGAGAAATGGGAGAAGCGCTATCTCCCCGCTCGAGACTTCGGAGCCCTCGTCGTCACGACGAGCAGTGGCATCATGAGCCACTACGAGGCGCGCGAGCAGGGTATTGGGGGCCAGGTGATCGCATACGTCTACTAATCATGCGAGTCGAACTGCAAATCCCCGAGAACGTAACCGTCGAGGTCGATCGCTTCGACGTCACCGTTGAGGGCCCGGACGGCGCTGTTACGCGCCGCCTCTGGTACCCCAACGTGACCGTCGAATCCGACGACGATCAGGTGGTAATCGAGAGTGGTGCCGAGGACGCGAAGACGAATTCGACCGTCGGCACCTTCGAGAGCCACATCCGCAACGCCGTCCACGGCGTGACCGAGGGCTGGGAGTACGAGATGGAAGTCTTCTACTCTCACTTCCCGATGCAGGTCCGCGTGGAAGGCGACGAGGTCGTCATCGAGAACTTCCTCGGCGAAAAGGCACCGCGACGAACAACTATCCACGGTGAGACCGACGTGACCGTCGACGACGAGCAGCTCGTCCTGTCCGGACCCAGCAAGGAGGATGTCGGGCAGACGGCGGCAGACATCGAGCAGCTGACGAAGGTCAGCGGCAAGGACACCCGCGTCTTCCAGGACGGGGTCTACATCACCAACAAACCCGCCAAAGGAGGTGCCTGATAGATGGCAGACGACCAATCGAACGACGAACCCCAGGAGCTCGAGGACATCAGCGGCGTCGGTGCGAGCAAAGCGGACGCACTGCGCGATGCTGGCTTCGAGTCCATCCAGGACATCAAAGAGGCAGATCAGGACGACCTCGCCGAAGCCGACGGCGTCGGGAACGCACTCGCCGCCCGTATCAAGGCCGATGTCGGTGACCTCGAGGTCACCGAAGAGACCGAGGCCGAGATCGAAGACGAAAGCGTCGAGGAGGAAGCGGAACCCGACGAAGACGTCGAGACGGAACTGCAGCCCCGCGGGCTGACCGAGAAGACGCCCGACCTCTCTGAGACGGAGGAGCGACTCCTCAACCGCCGGCAGAGTGAGGGGAAACCGCAGTTCAAGCGGCAGGACTACCACAAGAAAAAGCGGACGCCGGAATCCTGGCGTCGACCTCGCGGTCAGCTGTCCAAGCAGCGCCGCGGTGTCAAAGGCAAGGGCCCGAAAGTCGAGGCCGGCTACCGCACGCCGACGGAAGTCCGTGGCAAACACCCCAGCGGCTTCGAGGAAGTCTACGTCGAGAACACGGACGATCTCGAGGGCGTCGACGGTGACCAAGAGGCGGTTCGGATCGCATCCGCTGTCGGTGCGCGAAAGCGCGAGCGGATCGAGGAACTCGCCGAAGAGCAGGGCGTTCGCGTCCTGAACCCGACTTACGAGGAAGTCGAGGTGGAATCAAATGACTGATCTCTCAGCACAGAAGCGACTCGCCGCTGACGTCCTCGACGTCGGCAAAAATCGCGTCTGGTTCGATCCGGACGCGCAGGGCGACATCGCCGAAGCGATCACGCGCGACGAGATCCGCGAGCTCGTCGACGACGGGCGCATTCAGGCAGATGATGCCTCGGGCAACTCCCGTGGCCGCGCCCGCGAGCGCAATGCAAAACGTTCCTACGGCCACCAGAACGGCCAGGGCAAGCGCCGCGGCAAGAAGGGCGCACGCCAGGACGAGAAGGACGAATGGCAGAACAAGATTCGCGCACAGCGCCGGAAGCTACGTGACCTCCGCGACAAGGGCGAGTTGACGCCCACGCAGTACCGCGAGCTCTACAAGAAGGCTGGCGGTGGAGAGTTCCGTAGCGTCCGATACCTGATGAACTATATCGACGAAAACTACGGTGACCAATAATGGCGACAGGACCACGATACAAAGTGCCGATGCGGCGTCGCCGTGAGGTCCGGACGGACTACCACCAGAGGTTGCGCCTGCTGAAATCGGGGAAGCCCCGCCTGGTTGCTCGCAAGAGCAACAAGCATACTACGGCGCAGCTGATCACTCCCGGACCTCAGGGAGACGAGACGCTTGCGAGTGCACACTCGAGCGATCTGGCGGAGTACGGCTGGGACGCACCCACGAGCAACATTTCCGCGGCGTATCTGACCGGCCTGCTGGCCGGCCAACGGGCCATCGAAGCCGGTCTCGAGGAAGCGGTCCTCGACATCGGCCTCAACACGGCCACGCCCGGCAACAAGGTGTTCGCAATACAGGAGGGCGCGATCGACGCCGGCCTCGAGATCCCGCACAATGACAGCGTGCTTGCGGACTGGTCGCGTACGCGCGGCGAGCATATCGCCGAGTACGCCGAGCAGCTCGACGAGCCGCTGTACAGCGGCGAGTTCGACGCGACTGATCTCCCCGAACACTTCGACGACGTACGAGAGGCGATTCTCGAATGAGTGGAAACAACTACAACGACGGCGGTTGGCAGCCAGTCACCCGTCTCGGCAGAAAGGTCCAGGAGGGCGAAATCGAGACGATGGAAGCCGCCCTCAACTCTGGCCTCCCGCTGAAGGAACCCGAACTCGTCGACCAGCTCCTGCCCGGAATGGAAGACGAAGTGCTGGACATCAATATGGTCCAGCGGATGACCGACTCCGGACGACGCGTGAAGTTCCGCTGCGTCGTCGCTGTCGGCGACCGCGATGGGTTCATCGGCTACGCCGAAGGCCGAGACGATCAGGTCGGCTCTGCCATCCAGAAGGCGATCGGTATCGCGAAACTGAACATGATCCAGGTCCCGCGCGGTTCGGGTTCCTGGGAGGACCGCTCGGACCGGCCACACTCGATGACCCGACGGACGACCGGCAAAGCCGGTTCCGTCGAGGTCGAAGTCATCCCCGCCCCCGAAGGGCTAGGGCTGGCCGCCAGCGACACCGTCCGTCACGTCCTCGAACTGGCCGGCATCGAGAACGCCTGGACGAAGAGCCACGGCAACACTCGAACGACGGTCAACCTCGCGAAAGCGACATACAACGCGCTCGAGAACGCTTCTCAGTCGCGTCATCCGCAACGGCGGAGCAACCGAAACCGAGACGAAGCCGAGGTGGCTGACCAATGAAAGCGATCGTTCAGATCCGCGGCGAAGTGAATCGACAGGAAGACGTCCAGGACACCCTGTCGATGCTCAACATCCACAACGTCAACCACTGCGCACTCGTCCCCGAGACCGACGCGTACGAGGGGATGATCGCGAAGGTCAACGACTACGTCGCCGTCGGAGAGCCCGACGCCGATGTGCTCGAGACCCTGCTCGCGAAGCGAGCGGAGCCCTCGAGGGAGACCAGTCCGACGTTGACGAGGAATGGCTGGCCGACAACACCGAGTACGATGACTTCGGTGAGCTGGCCGAGGCACTCCTCGCAGAGGAGACGACACTTCGTGACGAGGGACTGTCACCGACGCTTCGACTCCACCCACCGCGGGGGGTCACGACGGTATCAAAAAGCCGACCGTCGAGGGCGGCCAACTCGGAAAACATACAACAGGGGAGATTAACGACCTCCTAGAATCGATGCGATAACCATGACGAGCAAAAAACGACGCCAGCGCGGATCGCGAACCCACAGCGGCGGTTCCCACAAGAACCGACGCGGTGCGGGCCACCGTGGTGGCCGCGGCCGTGCCGGGCGCAGCAAACACGAGTTCCACAACTACGAACCGAAGGGCAAACACGGCTTCAAGCGACCTCACGACATCCGCGATGATGTCGCGGAGATCGATGTCCAGAAGCTAGACGAGGACGCGATCCTCTACGTCGCTGACGACCTCGCCGAGGAGACCGACGACGGCTACCGACTCGACGCACGCGACATCGTCGAGGACGGCCACGAGGTCGACATCGTCAAGGTTCTTGGTTCCGGTCAGGTCCGGAATTCGCTCGAGATAACGGCGGACGCGTTCTCCGATGCGGCCGAGGAGAAACTCGAGGCTGCCGGCGGCGAGGCAGTCATCTCGGAGCGAGGCCAGGAGGACGACGAGGCAGAAGCCGACGCTGAACAGGACGAGGAATAATATATGGGATGGAAGGAAGCCGCTGAACCGGTCCTCACGCGGATGCCAGCAGTGCGCCGTCCGGAGGGACACGTTCCCTTCAAGCGCAAGCTGATGTGGTCGGCCGGCATCCTGATGTTGTACTTCTTCCTGACGAGCATCACGATGCTCGGGTATCAGGCCGGCGGGGCGAGCGACCTCTTCGGGGAGTTCCGTGCGATCCTCGGCGGAGCACACGGATCAGTCCTGCAGGTCGGTATCGGTCCGATCGTCACCGCGAGCATCGTCTTACAGTTGCTCGGCGGTGCGAACCTACTCGGACTCGACACGGACGATCCCCGGGACCAGGTCCTCTATCAGGGCCTCCAGAAGCTGCTGGTCATCCTGATGGTCATCTTGACCGGGCTCCCGATGGTGTTCTCCGGTCCGCCGGGAGGGGGCTTCCTGCCCGTCCAGACATCGCTGCAACTCGGTGGGATCGCACTCACTGCAACACAGATTCAGGTCCTGATGTTCGCCCAGATCCTCGTTGGCGGGATCCTCATCCTCTACATGGACGAGGTCGTCAGCAAGTGGGGCGTCGGCAGCGGGATCGGTCTGTTCATCATCGCCGGCGTGAGCCAGCGTCTAGTCACTGGTTTCATCCAGCCTAACTCAGCAGGGTTCTTCTATAGCTGGTATGAGATTCTGACCGGCCAGATCGATATCGGATCGATTGCTTCCGGTGAGGGGCTCTACGCCCTGTTAGTCTCCGAGGGGAACCTCATCGGGCTGGTGACGACGCTGCTGATCTTCGGGATCGTCGTCTACGCGGAGTCAGTTCGCGTCGAGATCCCGCTCAGCCACGCCCGGGTCAAGGGTGCTCGCGGGCGCTTCCCCGTGAAGCTCATCTACGCGAGCGTCCTGCCCATGATCCTCGTTCGTGCAGTGCAGGCGAACGTCCAGTTCATCGGGCAGATCCTGAACAGTCAGTTGGGTAGCATGCCCGGCTGGCTTGGAACCTACTCACAACAGGGTAATCCTGTCAGTGGGTTCTTCTACTACGTGGCCCCGATCTACTCCCGGGAGGAATGGATGTGGTGGACGTCCGGTGTCACCCAGGAGTGGTGGCAGGTAATGATGCGGATCGGCATCGACGTCACCTTCATGGTCGTCGGTGGCGCGGTCTTCGCCATCTTCTGGGTGGAAACCACCGACATGGGTCCGGAATCGACGGCACAACAGATCCAGAACTCCGGGATGCAGATCCCCGGCTTCCGACAGAACGTCGGCGTCATCGAGAAGGTCATGGAGCGGTACATCCCGCAAGTGACCGTCATCGGCGGCGCGCTGGTCGGCCTGCTGGCCGTCTGTGCGAACATGCTCGGTACCATCGGTAGTGTCAGTGGAACCGGGCTGCTACTGGCCGTCTCCATTACGTACAAGCTGTACGAGGAGATCGCCGAGGAGCAGATGATGGAAATGCATCCGATGATGCGCCAGATGTTCGGCTCGGAATAGCGATACTCTGTTTTCGGGCGCTTCACGCCCCCATTTTTCACGCAGGATCAGTCCATAGTAGCGAGCGTTCGCTACTGGTTAGAGGTGGTCGCGTATGACCGCTACCAGCAGCTGTCAAAATACCAGTGGTAGTCAGCCCCTCTCGACGGCTTCATGGCAGGAATCTTCTCGAGCCGAAGAAATTGGACACGTTAGCACAAGAAGCACTCTCACAGTGCTCTGGCATCGGTCTCACCACCCTCATCAAGAGTGACTCCGGGCTCGAGCCGATGACGCGATCGTGACTCGGATCGGCCCGTGTTCGACCAGTGCCGAACTACAGCGATGAGATGCAGTGGTGCCCCAACTGTGAGCATGAACAACCGGGGAGTGTCATCGATTACGTGCCCAGCGGCGTCATAGCATGGCGCTGGCGACGATGCGGCCACGAAGCGGACTGTGCGACGTGCCAGAGGCCGAGCCCGACGAACACGCTGCTGAGCATCTCGATGAAATCGAGCAGCAGCGCTCCGTAATCTCGAGCAACACTCAGCTATCGTACTGGAGCATCGTGCCCGACCACTACGGGTGCTGGACCGATAACTCGAGCAGGCTGCCCCCGGTGTGAACACGAGACGTTCCCGGTGACGACCGACGACAAGAACATGCAGCATTGTCGCGGCCACTGTGGCATCGTCTATGTGGCCGGCGACAATGACTGACGACGGCTGCGACCACTATAGAGCCGGCCTCAAGCCGACGAATGCTGTTCGATCGGTCATCTCGATAGGCTTCGGTGCTGGCAACGATCGGACACGGATGTTCTGTAATCGTGTCTGTCGTGCGAAGTGGCGAGATCCCGAAGCTGATGTCGTGCTCGTACGGACGCGACAGACGACGCTAGCTGCTTTCGATTCGGACGCGACCGGGCCCGCCCCTGAGACAGTGTACGTCGATGGCAGGGTGTTCATGGACGAGCAGTTCCTGGATCTCGCTGACCGTCTTGTCAGTACTGAGATCACGACGCATGCCTCCTCGAATGGGATGAGACCCGATGGGTTGAAACCGACCGCGAGAACCAAGAAGATCTCTCGTTCATACCATATGAGACCATAATTCACAGTTGATGTATTCCCAGTTGTCCGGTCGGGTATTCCCGTCGGGGAGCGTCTCAAACATCCAATTGACGCGCGTAACAGTACGTAACGGTGTGTGGCGTTAACAACATCCGAAATATACTGGTGATCCGGGTAGCGGTCTACCCATGATCTGAATGCACAATCGGAGAAGTATCCTTCAAGCTATCGGGGTGTGTAGTCTCGGTACAGTTGGACTTGCCGGAACAGCGTCGGCAGGTGAAAACGATGAGTATGAAAACGGCAAGAAAAAGGAGAAGAAGAAACACCACCACCGGAAAAAGAAACACAACGGTAAGAAACGCAGGGACAGGAAGCAGAAAGAGCACCGCAAAGGCAAACAGTATCACGACGATGACGACGAACCAGAGGATCTTGGAGATCAGATCCAGCAGCAAGTGGACGAGGAGATAAGAGAAACCAAGCGAGAGGTGGACGAGGAGATAGAAGAGCTTGATTTGTTCGACGTGGAGGATGATGGAGACCATCGGAAGAAGGGGCGCCGAAAGAAGGATCGTCGGAAGAAGGACCGTCGGAAGAAAGATTATCAGGATAAAAACAGCAAAGGACGGCGAAAAGACCACGGTAAGAAGCGGAAGAAACGCAAGGGGAAAGACGAAGACGGTACAAAGAAACACTGATACTGAAATACTAGCGCAAAACTGGCTCCGCGAAACACGCTGTTCTTTTTCTGGAGTTGTTATATTCTGACGAAATAGTGCTCAGTATGTGCGTATTTTTGACGCGTATGGACATCTATACGAGAACCAGTGATAATAGAGAAACACCGCTCATGAATGGCAGCCGGGTTTCGAAAGCGAATCCACGCATCAAAGCGTACGAGACAATCAACGAGCGTAACGCAGCCATCAGCGTCGTGATCCCGGACGAGGGGTTATCTACTACATTCTCTCACCACGGTGCTATGGCAATTCCTTCGCCTGTACGTACCACTGATCCGCGATCGCCATCCAACTTCAAGGGATCCTGCGTCGAGAAACCGGTCGATCCTCACACATTTCTCAACACCGTTCGGTCGCTTGAGGAGTTCCGAATTGAAATTGACCGATTACCACCCGACGAAACAGTTGACGAAGGGGACGAACACGGGTAGCCGTAGCGCCCGTATCGCGGAGGTGGCACAGCAATCTGTCAGATGTTCGGCAGCGAATAACGACTCGTTCTCGTTTTCTTTCTGTTCATCGTATCCGGAAGCTGCTGCATCATCGATTGCGATCCACGATGATATGTGGATCCACCTGACCGGAATACGTTCGAACTGTCAGCCTGATTTCGTAACCGAAATCGCTGGCCGTAGACCTTCCGACTCCGATGCAGAGGGTGACCGTCCTGTGAACGAACTCCGTTTAAAACAACCAGTACCGAAAAGCGCACGTCGATCCATCAGTCGAACGAGTTTACGAGGCGTCCGTCTCGGGTCCAGTTGATCGGTCGACCGAATCGCTCGTACATAGGGATCCGTACGGACTGCAGAAGGCGTACGGAAACGTCTCCAAGACCACCTGTTCAGCAGCACTGACGACAGCGCTGAACTGGGAGGGTAGTAATCGGACAGCGAACACCACGAGGATACCGTCTCGGTTCGGGCCACGACGTACGACGCTGACACCGGCGGAGTGACGGTCACGCTTGACAGCAACAGGTCCTCAAGGAACGGTTCACGGGCGCTCGTTCGATGAGCCGACGGTCGGTCACTACGTGCGTATAGACGGCATATCGTCCTCAGCGGAGTGTAATGAGCAGCCGATCGGCGGTCGCTTTCGCTCGCTATAGTGGGGACGACCGTTTGGCGAAGACTGAACGACGCGGCGAATGATCGGGGTCAGCGGATCGCTGAGAGAGCTGACGCTGTGGGGTGCCGGAAGACGGCGAGAAACGTGTATATTTGATCTGCGAGAGGGTCGAATTCTCGAGGCAGATTACTGGATCGAGTACCCCGCGGCGAGGGTCAGCAGGAACACCATAAATACCGCAGTGAGCATCAGATAGGTGATCGACCGTGGTTCGTCTTTCAGGTGTTGGAAGTAGCCGGCGATCAGCGATACCTTGATCACCGCCAGGATCATCGTACCACCCACTGCCAGTTGATAGTTGAATATCTCGGGGAAGTGGAAGAAGACGAACTTCCCTGTTGCTAGCAGTATCAATGCCACGTAAATGAGGGTGTACGTCCGTATACTCGCCATTAGTGGGGAATGTGGGTGACGGATACTTATACCTTCCTCATACGAACGTCCGACAGGAACCGGTGTGGAAGCGATACGTAGATGGGTCGCCAGTACGAATCGGCGTCAATGAGTAAACGGTCGGCTCTCGCTCGCCGAACCGGTATCGTCCTCGGATTCATCCTCGTCTCCCTCATGGCGGGTGCCGGCGTCGTCACCGCGAGTAACGTCGCTGCCGGCCTCACTGGCGGCGGCGGTGACGTGAGCGTCCCGACGTGGCTCTATCTCGCGACGGGCGGCGGCGCAGTCGGTGCCTCGGCCCTGCTGACGATGCTCGTCACCGACCGCGATATGATCGGTTCCTATCACGACCACGCGTTCGAGCCGACCCTCGACCGGCTGCTGACCGCGGGATCGCTCCTGTTTGGCGTGATCGGGCTCCTCGGACTCGCACTCGTCTTTGCGGCCGGTATCGGCGGGCCGAACATTGGACTGATCAGCGCGGCTGTCTTGGTGACGTTCGCCGGTGGGCGCGCGTTGCTGACGATTGTCGCATATACAGTCGGAAACCCGTGGCCGGCACTCAACCCTTGGCGACGGATCGCCGAGGCACTACCCAACGGCTACGAGTCCTATCCGTCCTCGTACGGCTCCTGGCCCGCTGTCGTCGCGCTGTTGACCTTCGTCTGGCTCGAGGTGGTCGCACCCCTGACGTCGTCGCCGCGCGCGCTGTTATCCGTGCTCGTGATGTACTCGCTGTTTACGATCTCGAGTGCGGTCGTGTTTTCACCGGAGACGTGGTTCCGACGCGGGGATCCCCTCTCGCTGTGGTTCCGACTCTACGGAGCCGTCGCACCGATCCAGCGAACCGACGACGGGTTGGAGCTCCGATATCCCGGCTCGCGGTTGAGCGAGCCGGATCTGATTACCGACACGTCGCTCGTGGCGTTCGTGCTCGCGCTGGTCTGGGAACTGACCTACAGCGGGTTCATCGTCACGCCGGCGGGCGTCTGGACCATCGAAGCGCTGGTCAGAATCGGATTCCCGCCGGTGTTAGTCTATCTCCTCTTACTCGTGGGTGGCTTCGCTCTGTTCTGGAAGGTGTACTGGGTCGCCATCGATCGGACCCGTGAGCGAGCCGAGACGTACCTCTCCCGTCAGTACCTCGGGTACAGACTCGCTGCGCCGCTGCTCGCCATCGCCGCCGGCTATCACCTTGCACACTACGTCGGGTTCGGGATATCGCTGTGGCCGTCATTACTCGATGCCCTGGCGATGCCGTTGAACCCCCCACCGAACCCGACTCGATACGCGCTGCCGGGCTGGTTCGGCTACGTCGAGATCGCCGGCATCCTGCTGGGTCACGTCCTTGCGGTGTGGGTCGCCCACACCGTTTCCTTTGACCTGTTCCCCGGCAAACTCCAGGCAATCAGGAGCCAGTATCCACTCATTATCGTCATGGTCTTCTTTACCATGGTAAGCCTCTATCTCGTCTCGCAGGGGACGATGAGCCCGCCCTACGTCCCGAGCTGACGGGACCTCGATCATCGCTTGCGGCCTGAACCGGCAAACACTTCCTCGCGCCACCACAACGGTCGACCGAATGGCGACCGATCGAGCGCTCAAACGTGAGTACGACGTGCCCGCGGACGAGACGCCCGCTGCGACCTGTCCGTACTGTGGCCGGCCGTTCCAAGCCGAGCGATACGTGACGTTCCACATCGGTGTCGATCACGCCGAAGAGTGTTCCGACGCCGAGCGCGAGGCCTTCGACGAGGAACGCGACGACGAGGAGTACGACCTGTTCACGTTCCACTTCAAGGCGGCCATCTCTGTGTTTCTCGTCTACTTCCTGTTTACGTTCATTTACGCGCTAGTCTGGGCAGGCTAAGGCTGTCTTACGTAACGCTCCCGACGGCTAGGAACGGCCAATCACGGCCGACTATCCGTTCTCCAACATAGTCCGCTCTAGGACCTCTTTATTTCACGACTCACAGTGAGCGTATCATAGCGTCAAGCCGTCTCGGAACAGTACCTACCCTCGTCGTCGGAGTCGTCGCCTGTCTCCTGCTCGTGTCTATTTTCGCCCCACCCGCGCTCGGTACAGGTATCGGCGACGCTACGACGGAAGCCGCCGACTCGATCGTCGTCGACGACTTTCCAACGATCGGGACGACCGTCGAGGTCGTGGTTCGGCTCGAGGAAGCGAGCGTTCCCGCGAGTGCGGACGAGACCGCAACGGAGCGCCAGCTCGAGACCCACGCCGACTCGACGTAGGAGCCGCTCCTCGAGTCTGTGCGGGGGAAAGACGGGCTTCGGTGCGGTGTTCCTCGACCGTTCCGGCTCGAGCAGTTCTGCCGTCGTCACTGCGTGGCCATGATAGGACGATCGATCGGTCGCAGTTGTCAAACTCGTGTCGCCCCGTCGCAGTACGGGACAGTGGCCATCATCGTTGTCGGTCGAACGGAACCGGCATCGGTCCGCTACCCGCTGCTATCGGTAGGGATCAGCGTAAAACCGAACAAAAACGGAATCCCGTGTAGCGACGGCCGCTACATGAGGTAGAACAGTGGGAACAGGAAGACCCACACGATGTCGACGAAGTGCCAGTAGAGCCCGAAGAACTCCACCGGCATGTGGTCCTCGAGGTAGGCGTCGATCGAGACAACGCGGTAGATCATGAACAGCGCGATCAACAGCCCGAGGAAGACGTGCAGCGCGTGCAGGCCGGTGGTCACGAAGTAAATCGAGTACTCAATCCCGCTGAACCAGTAGTGACCGTCGGCGAACTTGCTGCTGTACTCGAAGGCCTTGACGCCCATGAACACGAGTCCGAGTAGGACCGTCACGCTCAGTGCGCCGAGCAGCCCCTTCTTGTTCTCGCGTTCGGCCATCACGTGTGCGAGGATGACCGTGAAACTCGAGGTCAGCAGGACGTACGTGTTGAACAGGCCGGCCATGGTGATCGAATCGAGGTGCCAGTTGCCCCATCCCATGTGGATGCGCATGAACACGTACGCGCCGATTGCAGCACCGAAGACGACGACGTCTGAGGCCAGGAAGACCCAGACGCCCATCTTCTCGTTGCTGATGCCGCCGAACGGCCAGCGTTCGGCGACAGCCATCTCGGGTGCGTCGAACTGCTCGCGACCGAACTGGAACAGCGTGACCGCGAGCATCCCCAGTCCGAGTACCACGAGGACCGGGTAGATGACGTTCTGTGCGGGTGCTGAGTCCAGGGTCACGAAGCTACCGACGTCGCTGTGGATGTGAGACTCGACAAACGAGAAGACGTACGGCGTGATACCGCTGAGTCCGAGGAAGAACGTGAAGGTCGCGGCACCGATGCCGAGCGGCCAGATGCTGGCGTGGTCGGCGTGTTCCTCTTCGTGGCTCGCGGCCGTCGCACCGGACGCTTCCTGTGCGACACCGCCGTCAGTCGCGGCCGCGGCGTCATCGACAAACTTGAGCTTGCCGCTGGCGTAGCTGGGTCGGTCGGGCCAGTTCTCGAGCGGCGGCGGCGAGGGAATTGCCCACTCGGCGGTCCGCGAGTACGTCCACGGGTTGTCTGGCGCGTCCGGACCGGAGACGAGACTCTTGCCGAGCGTGATGAACGTGAGCAGGACCCCCGTTCCGAGGACGAACGCCCCGACGGTCGCCATCCGGTGGTAGAGCGTGAGCTCCGTACTGAAGTGGAAGACACGACGCGGCGTCTCCCACGCGAGGAACATCGGGAAGTACAGCAGGTTGAAGCCGAGGAAGTAGACCGCGAAGCTGAGCTTCCCGAGTAGCTCGGAGTACATCTTCCCGGTAATCTTGGGCCACCAGTAGTAGAGGCCACCGAACAGCGCGGTGACGCCGGAGACCATCACGTAGTGGAAGTGAGCGACGACCCA